>NZ_CP044222.1:2752821-3441026 GCF_008727795.1 Nitrincola iocasae
GACCCTCCACGATCAGCGCCGTGAGCTTAACCGGGGAAGCGCTGTTGGCGCAATTAGCCGTTCTTCTGGCCGCCGTCTGCTATGGATTAAACACCATTATTGCCCGACGCAAACCCGCCAGTGATCCCTGGAGCACCTCCGCATCTGTCCTGCTGATGGCCGCCTGCATGATCTGGCCACTGGCAGCCTTCACCCAGGGTTTCAGTAACCTGGACCATCTGACGGGCCTGCCAGGGCTGAATAATATTGATGATTTTTCACAACAGACCTTGCTGGCTATCACCCTGCTGGGCTTTATCTGTACCGGTATAGCCACGGTAATCTACCTGAAACTGGTGACACTGGCCGGACCCAGTTTTGTTTCACTAATCAACTACCTGATTCCTGTCTGGGCGGTATTACTGGGTGTCAGTTTTATGGATGAAATCCCCCGCTGGAATCACCTATTAGCCTTGCTGATGATTTTAGGGGGCATTGCGGTATCACAACGTCGTCAGTTGAAAACAGCGTTGAAAATTGATTGATGAAGTACGCTTATTTCCAAAGCTCACTAATCGGCGTTTGTGGGCTGAAGCGATAAGCCACCTGAGCCATCAGTAGTTCTGCCGTTGCCAGGGCATCAGTGAGTGCATGGTGTTGATGGTAATAGGGTAAATTATAGCGACTACGGCTATCGACCAGGCGTATGGACTCCGGCTCCACACCTCTGAGTTTTTGCCACAGGCTGAGGGGCTTGGCACGATGAACACGGGCTTCAAGCTCCATGGTATCAACGACCGGGAATATAATGCCCTCGCGCAGACGTTTCTCCAGCGCCGCATTCAGAAAAGGTCGTTCAATACCACGATGATGCACGACGACGATACGCCCCTCAAGGGCTTTCAGCAGGTATTCCAGCACCCGCATCAGATCGGGTGCTGACTGAATGTCGGAATGGGTAATACCGTGTATCACTACCGAATCTTTATCCAACGGCGTTCTTGGCCGGACAATCCAGTGCTTGGCACCGGCACAATGGATACGCTTCAGGTCAAAAGGCACTAATCCTATACTGACAATACCATCACGCTGCGGATCAAAACCGGTGGTTTCGAAATCCACTGCCACAAACGGCACCTCACTCAGTGGTGTAGTAGGGTCAACAACACCAGCACAGTAAAAGGTTTTCAGGCGCTCGTCCTGAACCCTATTGGCCTGTTGACTATAATATGCCGACCAGTCCGGGGGTTGCTCTCTGTCAGCACGTTTGGCTGTTGATCCAAGATAGAACAAGGTTCACCTCAACTCAGCGGCTTGCTTGATAGCGAAATTTCATGAATTTCTGCGCATTACTGAGTATCTGAAAAGCATCTTTCAGATTTTTTCGTTCAAAATCAGACAAGGCTTCAGGGGCAATATTATTGTCCGGCTCCTCATTACCTTGTAATGACAAGGCTTGATGACGGATGCGCACCATCGAAATAAACTCCAGTGCATCACGCAGATCCTGCCCTCGTCCACGCGGCAAAGTATCTGACTTGATTATATCATCCAGGCGTTCAAACGAATTACGTGCTGTGGATCCACTTGCCAGGGCATGCACACGCACCAAATCAGCCAAGGGAGCCGTACCACGTCGTTTCATATTAATGGTGTTATTGTGCCGACCATCTTTTTCCATGACAAAATCTTTGAAAAATCCAAGTGGTGGCGTACGATTCAAGGCATTGCGTGCCATGCAGGCAAGAAAACGAGGGCTGCGCTGCGCTTTACGCACAATCATGTCATTCAGTTGATCTGCCCAGGTGGTTTTACCCCAGACACCATCCAGATCGAAGAAGATTGAACTGTGCAGCAATCCCTCAGCGCTGGGATTATCAATCCAGTCATTGAAATAGTCTGCCCATACCTGCCGCGGTTGCCGCCACTGGGTATTGGTCGCCATAATATTGCCGGTGCAATAGGTATAACCGCAGGCATCTAAACCGTCACTGACAAATTCAGCCAGGGATTTAAAGTAGCTGTCGTGCTGCTGAGGATCAAAGGCATCATCCAGAATCATGGCGTTATCCTGATCGGTAACAATCAGCATTTCATCCCGAGCCATGGAGCCGAGCGCCAAAAAACAATAGGGTACTGGTGGTGGGCCGAATTTCTCTTCGCCCAACTCCAGCAAACGCTGTTTGAAGCTGCGCCCGATCACCGCCATGGCACTGCCAACCATATGTGAATTAGCATCCTCGTTGACCATACGCACAAAGCAAGCGCGCACATCCGGCACCAGCGCTTTCAATTCTTCCAATGTTTGCTGGCGGAAAATACTGCTGACAACAAACAAGCTGTTCTGCGATTCATAACGAATGATGTCAGAAATTGCGATCACACCAATGGGCTTGTTGCGCTGCATGACTGGCAAATGATGCAAGTTGTAGCGCAGCATGGTCAGCATGGCTTCAAAGACATACTGATTCGCTTCGATGCTGATCAATGTTTCCGTCATGATATCCGCTACCGGAGTCGCATAACCTATACCGGCGGCAACCACACGGGTGCGCAAGTCCCGGTCGGTAATAATGCCAGCCATAGGCGACTCACCGGCCTGATTGTCAGGATGCATGATCAGCAAGGAGGAAATCGATTCTTCCGTCATTTTCTGTGCCGCCTGCTGTACCGTCACCTCAGAGGTCATCATCACCGGCTCACGACTGATTAATGACGAGACCCGCGATGTCATTAACTCATTGGCATCTTCACGCCGGGACACAGCCTGACGCAGACGGGTGCGATCCTCTATCTCGACAGCATCAGCAAATTGCTCAAATTGCTCAAATAGCTCGGTAAACACGGGTTCGGGCACAAAATAGATCAGCGTATCTTCCAGTGCTTTGGCTGGAAAGCGGATCTGTTTATTGCGCATCAAGCCGAACTCACCAAAAAAACCGCCTTCGGATAAGCGGTTGTAGAGGTCACCATTACGCCGAAACACTTCAACTGCACCGGAACGTATCACGTGCAGGGCATCCACTTCCTGACCAAATTCCAGGATTTGAGTACCGGCTTTGAAGTAGCCAACCTCAATCTGACTGGCAACCCAGGAGAGAGTCTCTTCAGGCAACTCGCCGAAAGGCGGAAATCGTCTAATAAAATCCAGTACTTCGATCGGCTCAACCTGCATGATTGGCCCTCTTGTTTAGTGCAGACGCGATGAAACTACACCACGAGACGAACAGCGGCAGATTCAGCGTATCTGCCAGTGTTCGCCTGTGGCAAGCGTGTGGGTCTAGCCAACTCGCGGCTCAGTTGCCAAGCCCTTCAAAGTGGCTACGCAAGCAACCAGCAACACGATAGTGAAAGGAAAACCGGTGGATACTGCCATGGCTTGCAATGCCACCAGACCACCGCCTAACAGTAAGGCTACAGCAATTAACCCCTCAAAAGTGCACCAGAACACCCGCTGAGGTGTCGGCGCATTCACCTTGCCGCCAGCGGCAATGGTATCTATAACCAGAGAACCCGAGTCAGACGACGTTACGAAGAACACCACCACCAGAATAATGGCGATGAATGAGGTGATCTGAGCCAGGGGCAGAACATCCAGCATACTGAACAACTGCAAGGGTAATGCAGCATCAGCTGCATCTGTATATCCACCCACAAACTGGCTGATCGCGGTACCACCGAATACGGTCATCCAAAGAACACAGGCTGCTGACGGAATCAGCAAGACCGAAACCATAAACTCACGCACGGTACGTCCACGAGAGACACGGGCGATAAACATGCCGACAAAAGGTGACCAGGATATCCACCAGGCCCAATAGAAAGCCGTCCAGCCAGACGCAAAGTTGGAATCCTCACGCCCTATTGGGTTTGACAATGCCGGTAAGTGCTCGAAATAGGCCGCCAGATTGGCAAAAAAGCCAGTCAGAATAGCCAGAGTTGGCCCCACTATAATAACGAACAACATTAACAATATAGCCAATGTCATATTGATTTCTGACAAACGCTTAACCCCGGCCTCCAGACCCGCCACCACCGACAGCATGGCAATCATAGTGATACCAAAAATCAGCAGTACCTGAGTTGTAGTTCCTTGCGGTAAATCAAACAGATAATTCAGACCTGCCGCCGCTTGAGAGGCACCAAAACCCAAAGAGGTAGCCAGGCCAAACAATGTTGCAAACACAGCCAATATATCAATTATATGTCCAGGCCAGCCCCATATACGCTCACCCAATAAAGGATAGAACACTGAACGCATAGTCAGAGGCAGCCCTTTATTGAATGAAAACAGTGCCAAACCTAAGGCAATCACGGCATAGATAGCCCAAGGGTGTAATCCCCAGTGATAAATAGTAGCGGCCATCGCCAGACGCTCAGCTCCCAGAGCATCACCCGCAGCGGCACCTAGCGGAGCCCAGTCTGTACGCACCCCATTTTCCATCACCGTACCGCCCATAGAGGACGCAAAGTGCGACAGAGGTTCGGACACACCGAAAAACATCAGCCCGATACCCATACCTGCTGCAAACAGCATGGAGAACCAGCCCAAATAGCTAAAATCAGGTTTGGCTTCGGTCCCGCCCAAGCGCACCTTACCCATAGGCGATACAATCAGAAACAGGCAGACCAATACAAAAATATTGCCCGCACTGATGAAGAACCAGTCCAGATTAGACGTGAGCCAGTTACGCAAACCATTAAAGCTCGGTTCCAACTGGCTCTGAAATACCAAGGTTAATATAACGAACGCGATGACAGTCAACCCTGAAATCATAAACACGCGGTTATGAATATCCAGACCAAACGGACCAATTTTCAGTTCGATATTATCTTGGCCGATCTGATAATCCGTATCGATGGGGTTGACTTTACCATCGGGTATCATCGGGTCTTTCGAATCATGCTCACTCATGATGACAAAGCTCCATTAGGTTTAAGGCGGGTTAAAGCAGTCTTTTACCCTAACAGCTACGCCCTTTATTTTCCAGGCAGCATACGGCATAGACCAGCCGATTACCGACACTTATCCCTTTAAAATAAAATGGTATAAAGTCTGATTAAGTATTTACGAACCCCTCTACTTATGTACTATGTTGACTATAATAAAATAAAAAAGTGACCTGTTTAATTACCAGGGCACGTATGAACGACCAGAGTCATAACAGGGTAATCCATGCAAGCAAGCCTATTGATTATTTACCTTATGGCCGCGCTGACACCCTGGCTGTACAGTAAATACACAGCTCGTAGCAGTTACCTGTTGGCACTCATTCCAGCAGGGTTAACACTGTGGTTCGCCTTCCAGATTCCGCTCATAGCAAGGGGTGAAATACTGGTTCATGAATACGCCTGGATTCCGGGTCTGGATATATCGCTAACGATGGTCCTGGACGGGCTCTCACTGCTGTTTGCCCTGCTGATCTGTGGCATAGGCACCTTTATCATCCTCTTCGCGGGTAGCTATCTCAAAGGGCATGAATCACTTGCCCGCTTTATGGTGATATTGCTGGCCTTTATGGCCTCCATGTTGGGTCTGGTACTGGCTGACAACCTGATCACCCTGTTTGTCTTCTGGGAGCTGACCAGTATGACCTCTTATCTGCTGATTGGCTTTAACCACCAGAGTGCCGAAGCTCGCAAGGCGGCTCTACAGGGCTTAATTGTCACCGTGGCTGGCGGTCTGGCACTGCTGGCAGGCCTTGTCATGCTCGCGGGTGCAGGCGGCAGTTACTCGTTACAGGAAATACTCAACACGTCTGAAGTGCTTACTGAGCATCCGCTTTATGTCGGCATGCTGATCTGTTTGTTGCTGGGAGCTTTTACCAAGTCAGCACAATTCCCTTTTCACTTTTGGCTACCCAATGCCATGGCGGCACCAACCCCCGTCAGTGCCTACCTTCACTCTGCCACCATGGTTAAGGCTGGCATCTACCTGATGGCGCGGCTGCAACCAGAGTTGGGAGGTACCGAACTCTGGACCACCATACTAACCAGCTTCGGTGCATTGACCATGCTGACGGGCGCCTTTATGGCAATTCGCAGTACTGACCTGAAAAAATTATTGGCTTATTCAACCGTGATGGCATTAGGTACGCTGACATTTCTATTGGGATTGGGCACTGAAACAGCCATGGTCGCATTTGCGGCCTACTTGTTAGCACACGCTCTCTACAAAGGCGCGCTGTTTATGCTCGCCGGTATTATTGACCATGAAACCGGCACCCGTGATGTCACACAATTGGGTGGCCTGAGAAAACGCATGCCGATCACCGCCCTCTGCACATTGGTTGCAGCACTTTCATTAGCGGGCCTGCCGCCATTGTTTGGTTTTGTTGCCAAAGAGCTGTTACTTGAATCGCTACTGGACGGCCCGGTGGGCATTGCCATCCTGTTGATGGTGATCACGTCCGCGATTCTGTTGGTTGCCGTCGCGGCAGTGATTGCCCTGCGTCCCTTTTATGGACGCTTTATTCCTCAGGCTCGTACCATACATGAAGCGCCAAAACTAATGCTGGCGGGTCCAGTGGTGCTGACCATGCTGTCATTGGCATTCGGACTCATGCCCGGTATTGTAGGCAACTTCATGACCCTACCGGCTTCGACTGCTGTTGCAGGACGACCGATTGAGGGCTATCTGTCGCTCTGGCACGGCATCAACCTGCCATTGCTAATCTCTCTGCTCAGCCTGGCTGCAGGTTACTTTTGCTATCATCATTGGAATACACTGCGCGATACCCTGGCTGTGCTCAACCCGATTATTCGGCGTGGACCGGAAGCCGGCTATTTCCGCTTTATGCAGGGCATTGTTGTCGTTGCTGAATGGCAAACACGGCTGCTGCAAAACGGCTCAATACGCAACTACCTGCGGACCATTCTGCTGAGCTTTATCGGCATCACCGGTTATACTCTATTGTGGCGCCATGAGCTTCACTGGAACTGGGACGTAAGCCTTTATCTCCATGAAACAGTGATTGTACTGATCTTAATTTCAGCCGCCATTTCAGCCGCCATCACCCACTCCCGACTCGGAGCTGTCGCGTCCATGGGCGCTGTAGGCTTTTGTGTTGCCTTGATCTTTATTCTGTTCAGTGCAACCGATCTGGGCATTACACAAATTCTGGTAGAAACCCTGACCGTCATACTGCTGGTACTGGTGCTGTTTCGTCTACCAGGCTTTTCCAACATTTCCACACCAGCCCAGCGAGGGCGAGACGCCTTTGTTGCCATACTGACAGGCGTTCTGATCACCCTGCTGATTATGATGACCATCGATGTACAGCTGTTCCCTGCTATTTCTGATTACATGGTCGAAAACAGCCAGCCATTGGCTTATGGACGCAATATCGTCAATGTCATTCTGGTGGATTATCGAGCGCTGGATACGCTGGGAGAGATGTTTGTCCTGGCACTGGCCGCGCTGGGTGTTTATGCCATGATCAAGTTCCGCCCGGACACCCAACCCGGTGGCAATCATTATGCTGGCACCTTGATCCTGCCTCCCAAGCAGCTACATGAAAAATATATTGTGCACTCCCTGGATGAACTCAAAGCCCAGCAGGAAACACCTTCAGCCAGTGCCAGGAAGGAGGAACGTTAAGATGATGAAGCCAGGCACACTGATATTGCATGTCGCCGCACGTTTTCTGGTGCCATTACAACTGTTGTTTTCAGTTTTCCTGCTGCTGCGTGGCCATAATGAACCGGGCGGCGGCTTTATTGCAGGCCTGGTTGCCTGTGGCGCGTTTGCACTTTACCTGTTCACCTTCGGTGCTGTCGCCACGCGTGATCTGATGCGGGTAGATCCACGCAATCTGATTGGATTTGGCCTGTTTTTAGCGATGTTTTCCATTTTCCCTGCTGGATTCCAGGGCCAGGCCTTTCTGACAGCACAGTGGTGGCCAGTCACTCTGCCTGGCGGTAACGAAATTAAATTATCTACACCGCTGATGTTTGATATTGGCGTTTACTTTACGGTATTTGGCTCAGTGATGCTGATGCTGATTGCCTTAACTGAAACCGAAGAGCGCTGATGCGCAGGAGATAACATGGAACCGGTTATGGCCATCGTTGTCGGCTGCCTGTATGCCGCCGCGATTTATATGATGCTCAGACGCAGTATCGTCAAATTGGTTATTGGCTTGATGTTACTGTCCAATGCCGCCAACCTGCTGATTTTCACCTCAGCCGGCATGACCCGAGGTGCACCACCCTTGATTCCGGTCGGCGCCATGCAACCTGATGGCATTATTGCTGATCCCTTGCCGCAGGCCTTGATCCTGACTGCCATCGTTATAGCTTTTGGCGTACTGGCATTTTCCGTAGTTCTTATTCACCGGGCTTATAACATCATTCATACAGACAATCTTGATCAGATGAAGGATACCGATACGTGAGCCCCGAAGTTGCCCTGCCGATCATTATTCCACTCCTGACAGGCACGCTGACACTGCTCGCCTGGCGTTCGAATAGTGTTCAGAAAGCACTCTCTGTGGTGGGTAGTATCGCGCTACTGACGTCCAGCATCTGGCTACTCAACAGCGTGCAGGAGCAGGGACATGTTGTGATGTATATGGGTGGCTGGCTAGCTCCCTATGGTATTACATTGGTAGCGGATATGCTCAGTGCCATCATGGTGATTTTGACCGGAATGATGGCCGTGGCTATTGCCATTTACTCTTTAGCTTCAATCTCTGCAAGCCACGAACGCTTTGGTTATTACCCGCTGATGCATTTGCTACTAGCCGGTGTGGCCGGTTCCTTTCTCACTGGTGATATTTTCAACCTGTATGTCTGGTTTGAGGTGATGCTGGTCGCTTCTTTCGCACTATTAATTCTCGGTGGTGAGCGTGCCCAGATGGAAGGTGCAGTTAAGTATGTCACCCTGAACCTGCTTTCTTCAGCTATTTTCCTCAGTGCCGTAGGCTTGCTTTACGGCCTGGTCGGTACGTTGAATATGGCGGATATTGCGGTAAAACTGTCTCAAGCCGAACAGACTGGCATGGTGGATGTTATCGCGGTGATGTTTATGCTGGCCTTTGGCATTAAAGCCGCCGCTTTCCCGCTGTTTTTCTGGCTTCCAGCGTCGTATCATACCGGCCCGGTAGCTGTATCGGCACTGTTTGCCGGACTGTTAACCAAAGTGGGGGTCTATGCGCTCTTCCGGGTATTTACGCTAATTTTTAATCAGAGCCCGGAGTTTACCCACTCTATTTTACTCTGGGTAGCAGCCTTCACCATGCTCACTGGGGTATTGGGCGCCGCGGCACAATTTGAGTTTCGTCGCATACTGTCGTTTCATATTGTCAGCCAAATCGGCTATATGATTCTTGGGCTGGCGCTCTATACCCCACTGGCCATCATTGGTGGGGTGTTTTATATCACGCACCATATCATTGTAAAAACTAACCTGTTCCTGATCAGTGGTATTGCACACCGTTTACTCGGCACCTATGACCTGAACAAATTGGGTGGCATTTATAAATCACGCCCCGTGTTAAGCATCCTGTTTCTGATACCCGCTCTTTCTCTGGCAGGTTTACCGCCTCTTTCGGGCTTTTTTGCCAAATTCATTGTCATACGTGCCGGCATTGAAGCTGAAGCCTGGGTAGTAACCGGGATCGCACTGTTAGTAGGCTTACTGACCCTCTATTCCATGATTAAAATCTGGGCAGAAGCTTTCTGGAAAACCTTACCGGAAGAAACCGATGGCAGTGGCCTGAATCAGGTCATGACGCCCTCACTCGCTGCGCTTTATCTACCTGTCATTCTTCTGGCTAGCTGCACTCTGTTTATCGGCCTGAATGGCCAACCCATCTATTTGATGGCTGAATTTTCAGCGCAGCAGTTGCTGAATCCAGCCGGTTATATTGAAGCAGTATTGGGGGTGAAACCATGATGGCGTTTATGTGGAACCTGCTTCTGGCATTGATTTGGGTGGTGCTGACAGGGGACCTGAGTGGCTTCAATTTGTTCGCCGGTCTGGTGGTGGGCTATCTGGTACTTGGCTTGATGCAACGCCAGGTTCCAATACTGCGTGGCTACACTAGCCGTTTGCCGCGATTGATCCGCTTTATGTGCTTTTTTTTCAAAGAATTGTTCATAGCCAATCTGAAAGTGGCGTTCGATATCATCACTCCCATCTGGTACATGAAGCCAGGCGTCATTGCCATGCCACTGGAAGCCAATACAGAAATGGAGATTAGTATGGTAGCTAACCTGATTTCACTGACACCGGGTACGCTCAGCCTTGATGTATCAGATGATCGCCGCGTACTGTTTATTCATGCCATGTTTCTGGACGATGAACAGGCAGTCCGTGATGGCCTCAAAGAGATGGAACGTCGGGTGCTTGAGATCCTGCGCTAACCAAGACTAATAGGAGGACGCGTGCAACTAGTCATTTACCTGACCTTTGCCTTTCTAAGTTTGGCGATGATACTGATTTTTATCCGTCTGACTCTAGGCCCGACACTGCCTGACCGCATTGTAGCACTGGAGATGTTCGCCTCTGTCATTGTCGCGATGATCGGTGCCTATGCCATTTACACTGATACCGCCAGTTTTATTGATGTTGCTATCGTCGCGGCACTGACGGCTTTTCTTGCCGCGATAGGTTTTGCGCGTTTTCTGGAACGAGGAGGCCCACGAGATGATTGAGTGGATTATAAAAATCCTGATGCTGTCCAGCTCGCTGTTTATTCTCCTGGCCGCTATTGGGGTGCTACGCCTGCCTGACTTGCTCACCCGCATGCATGCCAGCACCAAAGCTGGTGCACTAGGTATAAACTTGATGATGATCGCCGTCAGCTTTCATTTTTTTGATGCTGTGGTATTTGCCAAAAGTCTGGCGGTGATTATGTTTATCTTAATCACCGCCCCGGTCGCCGCCCATGCCATTGGCCGGGCTGGCTACTTTGTAGGTGTTCCCGTCTGGTCAAAAACCATCAAGGATGAACTGATCAACTGTTATGATCCTGATAGCCATCGCCTGATGAGTGGCCTGGAAACAGAAGAGGAACTGGAGATTTATCGCCAGAACCTTGACCTCAAACCGCGTATACGTGTTAACCGCCAGGAGCGCAACGACTGAACTCATAGAGTTTCGGTTTGATAAAACCCTTGCAGTATCCGCGCCAGATTCCGGGCATCATCACTACCGGCGGTCTCTCTGATGGAATGCATGGCAAACTGAGGAACGCCGACATCCACCGTTGGAATACCGGTTTCAGTGGCAACAATGGGTCCGATAGTACTGCCGCAGCCCTGATCACTCCGCACGACAAAACTCTGCACCGGCACACCCACCTGTTCTGCGAGATGCCTGAACAACGCACTGGTTTCGCTGTTACTGGCATAACGCTGGTTAGCATTAATTTTGATCACTGGTCCCTTGTTCAGTTGAGGGCCATGATTATCATCATGACGATCAGCAAAATTTGGGTGTACACCATGCGCGTTATCCGCAGAAATAAACAATGAATTAGCCAGCACCTCATAACGGTTAACCTCGGCGGGCAAAACACGTTCCAGCCACTGACTCAGCAGCGGTCCCTGCGCGCCACAAGCACTGGCACTACCTACCTCTTCATGATCATTACAGATCAATACCTGTCCAGGACCCGCCGCTGAAGCCAGCAAGGCCTGTAAACCAATAAAACAGCTCAACAGATTATCCAATCGGGCCGAACAGATGAATTCCTGATCTAACCCTACCAAGGCGGCTTTGTTGCAATCATAAAAGGCCAGTTCATAATCCAACACCGCATCCAGATTATCCACGCCCTGATCCGTCAGGTGCTGTTTTAACAGTGCACGAAAATCTGCTTTGCTCGTCAATTGCCCCAGTATCGGTGGTAAAAACGTTTGCGCATTGATACTACGTGCCGAATTGGCTTCCCGGTCAAGATGGATAGCAAGGCTGGGAATAATCGCCACTGGCTTATCGAAATTGATCAGATGACTGACGAGTTGGCCTTGGGTATCGCGTACAGTCACCCTTCCGGCTAACGACAGGTCGCGATCAAACCAGGGGTTTAATAACACCCCGCCGTAGACTTCCACACCTAACTGGAAATAACCTTGACGCAACATTTCCGGTTGGGGTTTAACCTTCAGACAGGGTGAATCGGTATGTGCGCCAGTAAACCGAAACCCTTTCGAAAAACCCTTATAGTCTGTCGGTTGACGCCAGGCAATAATTGATGAACCGTTACGTACTGTGTAATAGCCAGCACCGGGGGCTAATTGCCAGACAGTTCTTTCATCCAGGGCTTGAAACCCCGATAGATCGAGTAAGTCTGTCATTTGTTGCACGGCATGAAAAGGCGTTGGTGACGCATCCAGAAATCCCAGCAGGGCCTGGTTGAATACTGCCTTGTTAAAATTATTGCTCACAGACCTCTCCATCATTAAAAACTACATTTAACTCAATTTTACATTAGTCCAGCCGATGACTACACTGGCACATCCGGTAGTATAGAACCAAAAGACAAGGAAACTCCGTAACAAAAGTGCTGTCTTAATCCGCAGATGGACTAATCAGGAATGACTCAGACAATGACCAGATTTACAATTAAACCCCTGTTGACCGGCCTAGTATTGGCGTTGTTGCTTGTTGTCGGCCCGGTACAAGCACGCTACGCGGCAGAACCAGAGCATGAAGAAGCACTTTTAGATGTCATTTCAGCACTGCAGCAGAATCACTACAGCGGCAAGAAACTGGATGAGAAACTCTCCTCAGATATTTTTGAGCGCTACTTAACCGATCTTGATCCTTCCCGGATTTATTTTTATCAGTCAGATATTCAAGAGTTTGAACCTGTCCGGAAAGAAATCGGTCTTGAAATACTGACGGGCAACAGCGAAACAGGTTTTGCCATCTATAACCGTTTTCATCAGCGCCAGATGGAACGTCTCGAATATATGCTTGAGGTCTTACAGGATGAATCGCATAGTTTCGACTTCAATACCCATGACAGCATAGAGACAGACCGTACTGAAGCCGACTGGGTAAAGACAACAGATGAGATGAATGAGCTTTGGTACAAACGTCTGATAAATGCGATGATCAGCCTGAAACTGGCCGATCAGACGGTTGCCGAGGCACGTGAAACGCTGATTCAACGCTATGAAAATCAGCAAAATCGTCAGGCACAAACCAATAATGAAGATGTCTTTGAACGCTATGCCAACGCCATAGCACATGAATTTGATCCTCACAGTCAGTATCTGTCACCCCGCAACCAGGAAAATTTTCAGATTAATATGAGTCTGTCGCTGGAAGGTATCGGCGCCGTACTGCAGGGAGAAGATGAACATACCAAGGTGGTACGCTTAGTACCCGGTGGCCCGGCTGATCGTGCAGGACAACTCAGTCCTTCAGACATCATAGTCGGTGTAGGTCAGGATGCCGAAGGTCCGATACAGGATGTGGTTGGCTGGCGCCTGGATGAAGTCGTCAATCTTATCAGGGGGCCGCGCGAAAGTACGGTCAGACTCCAGATTATACCGGCCGATTCGATTGATCGGAATGCTCGTCGCACCATCACCATTGTCAGGGATAAAGTCAGACTGGAAGAGCAGGCAGCACAAAAACGTCTTCTGGAATTACAACGTAATGGCCAACCCTATCGAGTTGGCGTTATTGAAATTCCTGCCTTTTATATTGACTTCACTGCAATGCAGGCTGGCGATCCAGAGTACAAAAGCACTACGCGTGATGTAGAAAAGCTACTTGAAGAACTGAAAAGTGAAAACATTGATTCATTGATCGTGGATCTTCGTAATAATGGTGGTGGCTCGCTACGTGAAGCTAATGAACTGACAGGCCTGTTTATCAGCCGCGGGCCGACAGTACAAATCCGCGATGCCAGTGGCCGTGTGGATATTCTGGGTGACTTTGATCCCAAAGTAGCCTGGGATGGCCCGATGGCGGTGATTGTTAATCGTTTAAGCGCCTCTGCATCCGAGATTTTTGCTGGCGCCATTCAGGACTACAATCGTGGCCTGGTAGTCGGCAGTCGCACCTTTGGTAAAGGCACAGTACAAACTTTACTGCCACTAGAACATGGTCAGATGAAGCTGACGCACGCCAAATTTTACCGTATTTCCGGCGAAAGCACTCAAAATGAAGGTGTAGAACCCCATATTCTTTTCCCCACACTGTTTGATGAAAAGGAAATCGGTGAAAGTGCTCTCGAAGGCGCCCTGCCCTGGGACACAGTAAACCCAGTGCGTCATGGACGTTTCCCAAGCCTATCTCCATTTTTAGATGAACTGATCAGCCGTCATCAAGCCCGCATCACCCATGACCCGGATTTTGCCTTTATGAATAAACAGGTGGAACGCAGTCGTGAACAGCGCGAGCAAACGCAGCTACCACTGAATATCAATGAGGTACGCGCTCTGCGGGATGAAGTGGAACAATGGCAAATTGATACTGAAAATCAACGTCGTATGGCCAAAGATGAACCGCCCATACGTGAGTTAAGTGAACTGGACGAGTTGCTGCCTACAGATGCCCAGGGCCGCACAATTAACCCGGAAGCTGAGTCCATCCTGATGGAAACTGCTGAAATCATGGTGGATTTCATTGATCTACACTTATCTCAAACCGCTCAAGCAACGGGTCGCATAGTGAATGGCAACTGAGGATACCCCCCCCTCACCGGAGCCAAGTAAACCGAAAAAGCCCCGGAACAAAAAAAAATTACTTTTGTTTGCAGCAGCACCCCTAGGGGTGTTGCTGCTGGCTGTTGTCGGTTTTTTCGTTTATCAGTTTGTCGCGGAACAATTCAAACAAAAACAGGTTGATCTGGAGAAATTTGGTTTTGACCTTCACGGTACTTCGCAGTATGAAACCTCTGAAGGCCTACTTGGCGAAGCTCAGCTACCTTCAACTTTTGCAGATGAAAACCTGACACCCAGCGAGCGAATCGTTCACAGTCTGGTCAGAGACAGAGAAAATCTGATCATTGAAAACCGCACGCTTCGCCAACAGATTGAAGCATTGGAAGCCCAGTTGGAGACCTATGAAGAAGACCGACGCATGGCGGAATACTTCATGCCGGAAAATTTTTCTCAAGAACTGGAGCGTGTCGAGCGCATGCTGCACACCTACCTTCGACAATCAGCTGATGCCCAGCGCTTCAGCAACTTTCGACTGGAAATTATGGCTGCCGCTGGTCGCATGGAATATCAACGCTTTGTTGAGGCTAACCAACTGATGCTGGATGCCGTTCAACGTACTGAAATCGTAGTAGACTACTTACCAGCCTTTATGTTTTGCGTGGGAGATGCGGTTCAATTAGCCGCGAACGACTTTAGTGAAGAGCGGGAGATTCGTGATTACTTCGGCAATCCCGAACAACACCGTTTACCGACTATTGTTCAGGAAGATCTGGATGTAGTTCTGCCACCCTGTCAGCGCGAGCTGCGCGAAGCGTTAAATACCAATATGGCAAATTTGCTCTGATTGCGCATTTTTTGCTCACCCCCTGTTCACTAGGCTCAATCCTCTGTATAATTTGACCTCTTTTTTCGTAGTTCTGACATCTTCGCCAGTTTAGTGTCAGAAAAGCGATGACTGATAACCGACCCTGTATAACTGGCGATACAGGCTGGAAGCTGCACCTCTTGCAGCGAACTATAGGACAATTTCATGAGCGAAAGCTTTGCTGATCTTTTTGAAGAATCCCTGCTATCTCTGGATATGACTCCAGGCACCCTGGTTACGGGCGAAGTCGTTGATATCGACAGCGACTGGGTAACCGTCAATGCCGGCCTGAAATCTGAAGCGATCATCCCACGCTCTCAGTTTCTGAACGACAACAACGAACTTGAAATCAAGCTTGGTGATACGGTTAAAGTAGCCCTGGAAGCCGTTGAAGATGGCTTCGGTGAAACACGTCTGTCACGCGAGAAAGCCAAGCGTTCAGAAGCATGGGAAGTTCTTCAGAGCAAATTTGACGCCGAAGAAACCGTTACCGGTTACATCTCTGGTAAAGTCAAAGGTGGCTTTACTGTCACTGTCAACAACATTCAGGGCTTCCTGCCTGGTTCACTGGTAGATGTTCGTCCCGTACGCGACGTTGACCACCTTGAAGGCAAGGAACTGGAATTCAAACTGATCAAGCTGGATCCTAAGCGTAACAACATCGTCGTTTCTCGTCGTGCCGTTATGCAGGAAGCCAACAGCGCTCAACGCGATGAGCTGCTGGCAACACTAGAAGAAGGTCAAGTGGTTAAAGGTTTTGTTAAGAACCTGACCAACTACGGTGCCTTTATCGATCTGGGTGGTGTAGATGGTCTGTTGCACATCACTGACATGGCTTGGAAACGTATCTCTCACCCAAGCGAAATGCTCAATCCAGGTGATGAAATCTCTGTTCGCATCATCAAGTTTGATAAAGAATCCGGTCGTATCTCTCTAGGTCTGAAACAGCTGTCTGAAGATCCATGGGAAGCGATCAAAAACCGTTACCCAGCTGGCACTAAAACGGCTGCTCGCGTAACCAATCTGACCGATTACGGCTGCTTTGCGTCTATCGAAGACGGTGTTGAAGGTCTGGTTCACGTTTCAGAAATGTCCTGGACCAACAAGAACATCCACCCATCCAAGATCGTTCAGATCGGTGATGAAGTTGAAGTGATGATTCTGGACGTTGATGAAGAGCGTCGTCGTATTTCTCTGGGCATCAAACAGTGCACCATCAACCCATGGATCTCTTTCTCTGAGCAGTTCGCTGCAGGTGATAAAGTCCAGGGCACCATCAAGACCATTACTGACTTCGGCATTTTTGTCGGTCTGGATAACGATCTTGACGGTCTGGTTCACATGTCTGATATCTCCTGGGAAGCCGATGCTGAAACCGCACTGCGCCAGTTCAAGAAAGGCGACGAAGTTGAAGCGGTTATCCTGTCTATTGATGCAGAGAAAGAGCGCATCTCTCTGGGCATCAAACAGCTGGAAAGCGATCCGTTTGCTGAATTTGCTGCTGCAAATGAAAAAGGCACTATCGTTAACGGCACGGTGAAGAGCGTTGATGCTAAAGGTGCGGTTGTAGAACTGGCCGAAGGCGTTGAAGCGCAGCTGAAAGTTTCTGAACTATCTGCCGAGCGCATCGAAGACGCTACCAGCATCCTGAAAGAAGGCGACGCTGTCGAAGCCAAGATCATCAACGTTGATCGTCGCAACCGCGTCATCAGCCTGTCGATCAAAGCGAAAGACCAGGCGGAAGAAAAAGCCGCTATCAGCGCTGTTCGTAACCAGGAAGTTGATGTACCCGGTCCGACCACCATCGGTGATCTGATCAAACAGCAGATGGCTGCTAATAATCAGAACAACTGATTAACTGCCTGAACTGACCTAAAAAAAGCATCTTCGGATGCTTTTTTTATGTACAGCCGTTAGCGCAGGGATGCGCAGTAGCGGCGCATGCTCGGATGTACGTTCTTGATTAGTCCGAATATTTCATCCGACCTTTGAGTAGAGTAGATCGGCTTTTTCTGATTATCTGTATCGCCTGTAGCAAGCGTTCAACGCCTTCATTCATATAAGGCTCAGACAACGCACTGAAACCAAGCAATAAGCCTTGCTGTGGCTCACCTGTAAAGTAGTGGTTGGACAAGCGCTCCAACGTCAACCCTAGATCCGATGCTACCCAAGCTAATTGATCATCTGTCAGATCTGATTCAGGATTTAGGTGTGCTACCAAATGCATACCTGTAGATGTCGAAGTGATCTGAAACTCATCCGGCAGCTTAGCGTGCAGCAGCTGCAGCAGATGGTCTCTGCGCTGCTGATACACACGACGCATCTTACGCAGATGAGTGGCAAAATAATCCTGTGTCAGAAATATTGCAAGCGCTGGTTGCAATGGCAGCGATGCCATACTGCCTAGCGCCTGCTGACTGCTCAACAATGCTGGAACCAGTTGATCCGGCGCGACGATATAACCAATGCGAAGCGAACGAAACAGTATCTTGGAAAAACTGCCCACTAGCAGCGTGTGTTGCTGAGTATCAGCATTCATCAAGGGTGCCTGCGCCCTCCCCTGATAGATAAACTCACTGTCATAATCATCCTCAATCAACCATAAGGTCTGGCCGGATTGATTATGCTGACTGCAAAGATCCAGCCATTCCTGACGCCTACGGGAACTCATTACTACACCCAGTGGATATTGTCGTGACGGTGTCAGAATAGCGGCTAGTTGACCAGACATTTTCGGCGGGCAAACAGCGCCTTCGGCATCAATAGTCAGGGCATCCAGCTTAACTCCCATACTACTAACACTCTCCGCCAGTGCTGGATAACAAGGGTTTTCCAACCAAACGGAGGGCGATGAATATCCACTGATACGCTTTAGTGCACTCAGCAATAGGCTGATCGCATCGCGGTTACCTGCTGTAATAATCACCTGATTGGGTTTCACACTGAGTCCGCGCATCACATGCAGGTAACCAACCACAGCCTCTCGCAAGGCCGGAAGACCCGACTGCATTGTTCCCTCAAGCAGCTGCCGTGGCGGCTCACACCAGCCCTGCTGCAAACAGCGTCTCCAGATCTGGTTTGGAAACAGACTGACATCGGCTCCTGAGTCAAAGCGTAACCCATCATCTGAAATATCCGGATGAATCCCTGCGTTAACGGGTACTAGCGGCTCAGACATTAGCGAAGGCATTAGTGAAGGTAAGTGATGAGCAATAAATACTCCTTTTTTTGGCACTCCCAGCAGATACCCTTCGGATATCAGCAGGTCATAGCAGTTGCTGCTGGTAGTACGGGAAACTCCCAAATCCTGTGCCAGTTGTCTGGATGAAGGTAGCCGCTCTCCGGGCCTAAGCCGCCCCTGCTCTATTAGCGGTCTGATCTGTCTGGCGATCTGCAGATATAGAGGAAGCTGATCATCAGTACTGAGGCTGATCGTCACACTGGAAAAGGAGATGCTGCTCATCCTATCTGGCCTTATTAAAATTCATCAATCTGGCTATCAATTAAATAGCCAGATAACGATATGATAACCACTTGTTATATTTTTCAACAACCGAGGAAGCCATGATGATTCCGATAGAAACACTCTTGCTGTTCCTTGCGACCACTATCGTGGTGGTGATTTCTCCAGGCCCTGCTGCAATTGTTGTTACTGGCGAAGCCGCATCCAATGGATTTAAAAAATCATTTTCTGTCATCTTGGGAATTGCCATTGCTAACGTAGTATTCTTTGCTCTATCAGCGACAGGAATTGCTGCACTTATCATTGCATCAAACGTTTTGTTCACAGCAATCAAGTGGATTGGCGTTGCCTACCTTCTTTATCTTGGCTTTGGAGCAATTATGGGCTCCGCTGGACCACTCACCATCTCTCCATCAAGGCGGGAAGTTGCTAGCTACCACAAGACCTTTATCAGAGGGTTCATCCTGGAAGCCTCAAATCCTAAAGCGCTGCTCTATTTTTCAGCCATATTGCCGCAGTTTATAGACATCTCTCGCCCTGTACTGCCGCAATTTGCAATGTTGTGTTTCATAACCCTAATCATAGATTTATGTTGTTACTCGCTTTATGCATATTTGGGAAACAAATCTAATAAAGTGGCTATTTCCCCTTTTATCATCAAGAGCATAAATCGCACGGCCGGAGGCCTGTTGATTTTCGCGGGAGTTAAAATGGCCACAGTTGAGCGACAATAAGATATAACCCTGTATTGCCGAGAATCGCCGTCAGTGCAGGGGCAGCATGAGGTTCAGTACAAATTCAAATTTCAGCTTTTTGAACGAAAAAATACCGCCTCTTCGACCACATAATCAATTAAATCATCTTCTTCAATCTCATCATCCTTGACCTCATAAACACTCAGAACAGACGCCCCTGCATTAATGACCGACGCGGAATCACCACTCAGCAGTGGATGCCATTCAGGCAGGGGCTTGCGCTCATGCACCAGACGATAGGCACAAGTGGGTGGTAACCAGTGGAACTCAGATACATCTTCCGGTCGCAATTGCACGCAGGAGGGCACCAGGCGCGTACGCTCGCTATAGCGGGTACACTGGCAGGTTTGATCATCCAGCAGATGGCACACTACTGTGGTGTAAAATACTTCGTCGGTATCCTCATCTTCAACTTTGTGCAGACAGCATAGTGCACAACCATCGCATAAAGACTCCCACTCCTGCGGGGTCATCTCATGCAGGGCTTTTCGCTGCCAAAAGACCTCCTGAGCCAAAATCAGCGCACTCCGGTCTCAGGACGATTGGGATACAAATCCAACAGATAATCCTCTTTCGGGGGCGGCATCTGCAGAAAATAACCTTTGTCACGGATTGACTCCAGCACATTATCAACATCAACACGCGCTAACTTACGTCCCTTTATAATTGGCATGTCCATAATATGCTGGGCTTTACCAAACATTTCGCTCAGGGCATCCGGCACTGATTTCAAACCTTCACGTTTATCGACGTAAAGGTACATTTCATCCTTGCGCGAACTACGGTATATCGAACAAACTAACATGCGTTCACTCTTGTATCTTGTTGCGTTTCTAAAGCCTTTAGCAACTGATCACCGATCAGCGCCTTACGCCAGCCACTCAGTGTTTCCGGCAAATGAAAATGCCCCTGATCATCTTTTGAATTAATCAATTTTTCCAGATCACGCCGACGTACGAGCAATTCCGGCATGATTTGCTGTGCCTTCGACACCTCTCGTCCGATCACTTTGAGGCGTTTCAGCGTCGCACTGTGGTAGATATGCAGTGGCAAATTGATCGGCTCTGGAGGGTTTTGTTTTGCAGACGCTTCAGCCTGTGACAGCACAGCTAAAATAGCCTCACCATCTGTTTTGAGATTCTGACGGCGCAGCAAACCCAGAGCATTCAGTTGTTCCAGGGTTTGCGGCCAGCATTCTATAATTTTTATCAGGTGTTCATTTCTCAGTACATGAGGCCGACAAAGATTACGCTCACGACACACCCTTTCGCGCCATGCAGCCAAGTCACGCAAACCCGCCAGAGTCACTTCCGAGTTGATATTCAACTGGGTAAAACGACGATAGTACTCAAGCCCACCTGGATCATTATCCCGAGAAGACTGACCCAGCATACGACACTCATCCAGCATCCATTCGTAGCGACCACTGGTTTGAAGTTCGCTTTTGAGTTGCATCGCTATAGTAGGCAAATAAGCAACATCCAGCGCTGCATACAATATCTGCTCATCAGTCAAAGGACGCTGCAGCCAGTCGGAGCGGGTATGCGCCTTTCCCAGGGTAATATCCAGCGCATGCTGCAGTATACGCTGCAGCCCCATACTGAAGCCCCAACCTGCAAATGCTGCCGCTACCTGGGTATCCATAAGCGGTTCGGGGATGACACCGTAGTGATGACGAAACAGCTCCAGGTCTTCACTGGCGGCATGCAGCACCTTAAGCACGCGCACATCAGCTAACAAGGCGGCAAATGCCGACATATCCTCAACACTGAGGGGATCGATCAGGTAGCAATGATATTCATCAGCCACCTGGATCAAAGCAGGAATCGGATAAAAGGTATCCACCCGCATAAACTCGGTATCGACCGCAATAAGGGGTAATTCTGCCCACTGCTTGCAGTAGTGAATCAGCGTTTCGGTATCGCGAATCCACACAGGTTCACGCGCACTTAATACCAGTTGATCAGCCTTATAAGCCTCTGTAATTTGTGTCATGCCTTATCCCGGACAATTACACGCCGCCCCGCCAAGGCGTGCGCGAGTGTACCGCCATCTACAAATTCAAGTTCACCACCAACCGGCACGCCATGGGCAATACGGGTGATGCGGATATCCTCGCGTTCAATCTGTGCAGAGATATAGTGGGCTGTCGCCTCTCCCTCCACTGTCGGATTGGTCGCCAGAATCAACTCTTTTACCTCCCCCTGATCAATACGCTCAAGCAACTGAGGAATGCCCAGGTCTTCAGGCCCTACACCATCAATGGGTGACAGATGCCCTTTGAGCACAAAATACACCCCCCCAAAGCCACCGCTCTGTTCGATAGCCAGCAGGTCAACAGGTGACTCCAACACACACACCACACTGTTATCACGATTGACATCGGTGCAAATTTCACACACGGGGGTTTCAGATAGCGTACGGCATTTTTCACATTCACCGATTTTTTCAACGGCTAGCAATAAGGACTCAGCCAACTGCCGGGCATTATCACGATCACGTTCCAGCAGATGTAACGCCATACGCTGCGCTGACTTGGGGCCGACTCCAGGCAAACAGCGTAGCGCATTGATCAACTGCAGCAGCAATGGACTGAATGACATCAGAAGGGCATCTTAAAGCCTGGTGGCATCTGCATGCCACCGGTGATCTGAGCCATACGTTGCTGCGAGTCCGCCTCTACTTTACGAACAGCATCATTTACGGCGGCTGCGATCAGGTCTTCAAGGATCTCTTTATCCTCTTCCATCAGACTACTATCGATGCTGACGCTTTTCACATCATGACGGCCATTCATTACAATACTGACTAGCCCAGCTCCAGACTCACCCTGCACTTCGGCACTGGCAATTTCCTGTTGAGCACGCTGCATCTCTTCCTGCATTTTTTGGGCTTGTTTCATGATATCGCCCATACCTTTCATCATAATACTATCCTCAACTAATCAATGGGTCTGACAGAAGCTGTGTCCAGCTCGGCAGAGAACTGTTCAATTATACGCTGAACCATCGGGTCCTTCTGCATAGAAATCACCGCTTCAGCCTGGCGTTCCGCTTTTTTACGATTACTGTATTGGGCTGGTGTTTCGTGGGTTTGTTCCGCTTGAACAAAGCGTATTTCAAGCGACGCGTTAAAATACACCTGTAACGCTTCCTGAATACGCTCTTTTTGGATGCTATTCAGCAACGCGCCCTGCTCAGGTGGATAATGAAAGCTTAATGTCTCAGCATCAACGCTTTCCAGTGACAAATTACGGCATATACTCGCAGTCATACCCGTCAGCGCCAAAAGTGGCGCAACTCGGACCCAATCTGTCAAGGTCAGCTCCGTTAGGCTCACTGGCACAACCGCTTCAGATGCCTCATCTACAACGGCCGAAGGCACGACCAAAGGCGTGTCAACGACAACCTCAGGTGATACAGCAGACATTTCCCTACTGGATAATGAAGGTGTGACAACCGGCGGCACCAGCTCTGCAGCTTCTGGGGCAGGCTCAGCGTATTGGGCTGCCGGAGTCTCAGCAGCCTCAGGCTTTTTTACCGGGGAAGGAACCTCATCATCCGTCCAGGGAGGTGCTTCATCCCAGGGGGGTACCACTTCAGCCTGATTTGATCGGGCCGTTACAGTTGCAGCCGTCTCAACGGGCGAATTGCTCGTTGAATCAATACCAGCAGGCCTCTCTGTCACTGTTGTGGGTTTTTCAGCTGCAGGCGTTGATACCTGCAAAGAAGCCGGACGAAACGCCAGCATGCGCAACAACACCATTTCCAGCCCTTCTCGCAGATCCGGCGCATAGGGCAGATCTTTGCGCCCCATCAGGGCAATCTGATAATACAGCTGGATATCTTCCGCACGCAGCAACGCGGCGAGCTCCATAACCTGCTGCTGATCTCCCAGGCTGTTGTCGATGGCATCGGGAAGTAATTGAGCCAGGGCCACACGATGCAGCAGACTGACCAGGTCCGCTAAAACTGAGCTGTAATCCGGGCTAAATTCGGAAAGTGCTTGTACCGCATCCATAACACCACGGGCATCATGTTGCGCCAACGCGATCATAATCTGATACACCAGCCGCTGGTCTATGGTACCTAACATGGTGCGCACATCAGCCTCAGAAACCATACCTGAACCAAAGGCAATCGCCTGGTCAGTCAAGCTCAAGGCATCACGCATGGAACCATCGGCACTGCGCGCCAGCAACCAAAGCGCTGGCTCATCAAAACTCAGTTGCTCTTCAGTGAGAACATAGTGCAGATGCTCAACAATGCGCTGAGGACTAAGATTCTTCAGATTAAACTGTAAGCAGCGAGACAGTACCGTTACCGGCAATTTTTGCGGATCGGTGGTCGCTAACAGAAATTTAACATGCGGAGGCGGTTCTTCGAGGGTTTTCAACAGTGCATTGAATGAACTGCTGGAGAGCATGTGTACCTCATCGATCAGGTACACTTTATAGCGCCCGTGGCTGGGTGCATATTGCACATTTTCCAGCAACTCTCGGGTATCCTCTACCTTGGTACGGGATGCCGCATCCACCTCAATCAGGTCGACAAACCGACCTTCGGCAATCTCACGACAAGCCGTACACACACCGCAGGGTGTAGAGGAAACCCCTTCCTCACAGTTCAATGCCTTGGCAAACAAGCGGGCAATGGAGGTCTTACCTACCCCACGTGTCCCGGTAAACAGATAGGCATGATGCAATCTATCATTATCTAGTGCATTCACCAGAGCACGTAACACATGCTCCTGCCCAGCCATTTCACTGAATTTTCGCGGTCGCCATTTTCGCGCGAGTACCTGATAGCTCATAGTCGGGTTTTGCTCTCTCTCAAGTCACCCTGATAAAGGCGTTATCCTACCATGACTACTGCTCTAAGTCTTACCTCAGTCCAGGCAAAACATCGATCAATACACGCTGAATAAGGCCTGATTTAACCACAGATGTGCCAGCACGCTAGCCACATAACCCAACAGTATCGCTGGCATCCAGCGCAGATGGCCCATGAAGGTATAAACTCCGCGCGCTTGCCCCATCAAGGCAACACCCGCTGCAGAACCTACCGACAACAGGCTACCCCCCACCCCCGCTGTGAGAGTAATCAACAACCAGTGTCCATGAGACATATGTGGTTCCATGGTAATCACCGCGAACATCACTGGAATGTTATCGATCACTGCTGAAATAAAGCCAAGAGCAATATTGGCAGAGGTGGCATCCCACTGGGAATAGAGCACTTCTGACATCATCGCCAGATAGCCCATAAAGCCCAGACCCCCGACGCACATAATGACGCCGTAGAAAAACAACAGGGTATCCCACTCAGCACGGGCGACGCGGTTAAACACATCAAACGGTACGACACTCCCCAAACGCTCCAGACGTTTTTTGTCTCCAGCATGCTCAGCCAGGAGTCGCTTCTTCGCCAGTGAACCCGGCAAGGTCATACGCAGGAAATAGCCAAAGAACTGTAGATAGCCAAGACCGGCCATCATGCCCAGAACAGGTGGCAAATGCAGCAGTATATGACCTGCAACCGCCGTAGCGATGGTAAGCAAGAACAGCACCAGAATACGTCTAGCACCCCGTTTCAGCTCGACTTCTTCATCCTGGACCTTGGGCTTATGGTTACCAATGAAGAAGGTCATAATGATGGCAGGAATCAGGAAATTAACCATCGAAGGTATAAACAGCACCATAAACTCATCAAAACGCACCAGTCCTGCCTGCCAGACCATCAAGGTGGTGATATCGCCAAAGGGACTGAAGGCACCGCCCGCATTGGCGGCAATCACTATGTTGATACAGCAGAGATTGATAAAGCGGTTATCGCCCTCGCCCACTTTCATCACCACCGCACACATCAATAAGGCCGTGGTCAGGTTGTCGGCAATCGGCGAGATAAAAAAGGCCAGCAATCCTGTCATCCAGAACAGCGTTCGATAACTGAAGCCCTTACGCACCATCCACGATCGTAGTGCATCAAATACGCGGCGCTCTTCCAGGGCATTGATATAGGTCATCGCCACCAGCAGAAATAGCATCAACTCAGCAAATTCGAGCAACGTCTCTTTAAAGGCCTCTTCTGGCACACCCGCCAGATCTGCCTGAACATAAACCCATCCAGCAATCGCCCAGATCACCCCTGCTGCGACCAGCACAGGCTTGGATTTACGTAAATGTAGTTTTTCTTCGCTCATCACCAGCATATACGCCAGCACAAACACCACCAAAGCAATATAACCGGCTGTAGTGGCTGTCAAATCAAGCGGACCGGAGGCAGCCCAGGTAGAGGTACTAAATAGAGCCAGCAGAAAAGCCGATACTCCAATAATCATTCGTCTGGCAGTCATGATATTTCACTTCTGGAAGCATTAAGTTGACAGTGCCGAACGCACTGTCAGGATGGTTGCTCAGTATAGTCCTTGACTCCCCCCCCTACTATGCTTCTTAAGAGGTAATTTTCTAGTTCTTTTAGACTATATAAGCATAAGATATAAACACTTACCGCATCGCAACATTAAACTTTAGTAATATTGACGCTGAGGTGGCTGCTCAAAGTCCTGCACAGGCCCTGACGGAATAATGCCAGTTGGATTGATCATGGTGTGACTGGCGTAATAATGAGTCTTGATATGGGCCATATTGACCGTCTCCGCGACACCCGGCTGCTGATACAAATCACGAATATAGCCCCACAGGTGCGGGTAGTCATCAACCCGTCTCAGATTGCACTTAAAGTGCCCGTGATAAACCGCATCAAAGCGAATTAACGTAGTGAATAAGCGCCAGTCAGCCTCGGTTAGTTGGTTGCCGAGTAAAAAACGACGTGTTGATAATTGTTCGTCAAGCCAATCCAGAGTATCAAATAATGGTTGCACCGCTTCTTCATAGGCTGACTGCGTGGTCGCAAACCCAGCTTTATAAACGCCATTGTTCACGCTGTCATATACCCGCTCGTTAATCTGATCGATTTCTTCACGTAAGGCTTGCGGGTAGTAATCGCCAGGTATTGCTCCAACACTATCAAAGGCACTATTCAGCATACGGATGATGTCAGCCGACTCGTTACTGACAATCCTCTGTTGCTGCTTATCCCAGAGCAGCGGCACAGTGACTCGCCCGGTATAGTCCGCATCTTCTGCGGTATAGATCTGATGTAAATAATCAGCCTGGTGCAGCGGATCAGCGATAACGCCCTCGCCTTCAGCAAAGGTCCAACCATCTTCGCGCATCAACGGATTGACTACAGATACTGAAATAAATGACTCCAGCCCCTTAATCGCCCGAAATATCAACGTACGATGTGCCCAGGGACAGGCCAGTGATACATACAAATGATAGCGCTGCGGCTCGGCTTTAAAGCCCCCCTCTCCAGTAGGCCCAGGACTGCCATCAGCTGTAATCCAGTTGCGAAACTGTGCTTCACTGCGCACAAACCGACCTTCGGATGATTTCGTGTCATACCATTGATCAACCCATTCACCGTCTACCAGCAACCCCATTACATACCTCTTTTATTCAAAATCAGAAGACGGCTCACAGAAGGTTCCATAAACAGCCTGGACACTGCAGAGGAATCTGCAGCACAAGTTTGTACTCTTCAGTGTAGCGAATAGATCAGGTTTTAAAAAATCGTGCCCCCATCAGCCCTTACCAACTTAAAGACAGCTTATATCATCAAGTGGTTTATCATTCAGGTTCAATTTACCACCTAGTTGCAGCATAATGCTTTCCGGGCAATGATTCAGCCACAGTCAGTCTGTAGCAATTGCTAGAGAAAGCGGTATTAATCCTCATTGAAGCACATTAAAAGTATAGATTCATTGGGGTGTCTTTGAGTAAAACCAAACTATTTTAGGGAGAGCTGCCATGACTCAGGAACTGTCACTCCAGACAAAGAACACCCTTCATATGGATGATGAATCCATCAGAAAAAACGATACCAGCGTTACTTTAGAGAAACAATCTGATGACATAGTCAACAGCCTGTTCAATATGGATCCTAAAGACCTTCGCGCTCAACAGCAAAAGGCGCTGGCGTTAAAAGGCTTAGGTGCACAAATACAGCGAGAGCTCACTCGACGTAGCGCCTTACTCAAACAGCCTATGACACAATTAGTTAATGATGCTGAGGATGGCGGTGGTGTGGCAAAATCATTATTGGCTCTTCAGGAACAAACCAATCTAATCAACCCAAACAACATTGACTTTACTCCAAATGCCATCCGTCGCCTTCTTGCTAAAATTCCAGGTGTGGGTACACCCATCTCACGTTGGTTCGCAAGATATCAGAGTGTTGATGCTGTTATTCAAAGCATCATAAAAAGTTTGCAGAATGGACAAGCCCAATTAGAACGTGACAATACCACACTCAAAGGTGATCAAATTGCGATGCGGGAACTCACGTTTAAGCTCCAAGATTACATCGCCTTGGGTATACTGATTGATAAAAAAGTAACTGCCCGTTTAGAAACCGGTACCACTCTAGACGAGATGAAACGCCATTTTATCGAGGAAGACATTCTTTTCCCATTGCGCCAACGCATCGTGGACCTGCAGCAACAACTCGCCGTTAACCAGCAGGGATTCTTAACCAGCGAAATTCTCATCCGTAACAACAGAGAACTAATTCGCGGCGTTTCCCGCTCTTTAAACGTCACAGTAACAGCCCTGAATATTGCGGCGACACTAACTTTGGCGCTACAGGCTCAAAAAAATGTACTTTGTGGAGTAGAGTCAGTCAACAAGACAACAGATAACTTACTTGCGCAAACCGCAAGTAAATTAAAAAACCAAGGTGTTGAGATACATAAACAAGCGGCCAGTAGCCAACTTGATATCGAGAAATTAAAAAGTGCGTTTGCTGACGTCCAGTCTGCACTAGACAACATTAACCGGTTTCGTCGAGAAGCCTTGCCGGAAATGGGTCAGTCAATCGAAGAAATGGACCGATTAACGTCCGACTTAGATCAACGCATTCAAAAGCTAGAAGCCAGTGAGAGTGTTTCGGATGAGATACATCTCGAATCACACTAAAGGAACGGCAAGCAACACTGTGCGCTAAGAAAGAAAGGATATTGCCAAACTCAATGCACTCAACACTAGTAGACTACTTCAAGGAATGCTATCAATCCGATAATCGCGAACAAGGCTTTTGGGATATTTTCTCGAAAGATTTCGAATTTCTGAGATTAAGTAATTCACTTGAACGAGCGGCGTTATATGAAGGGAACGCCATCACTCTAGACTCACACTATGCTACTAACCTAGCAGCATCTATAGAAACCTATAGGCGCGAGAAAACCTTTCTATACGGTTGTCACTTCCTCATAGGAAAAATGTCTTTATCCCAAGGATTAGGTGGTAGAGCCAGAAGAATCTGCGCGCCTCTACTTCTATTTGATGCAACACTCACAAAAACGGGATCCAACTATACTGTTGGTCTAGACCTGTCCAGTGCACGCCTGAACACCACGTTGTTCTACCGTCTTGTGGAGGACAGGGATGCTACACATCGTCTCGATGTAGCCTTGAGTATTGAAAAAATAAGCACCACAAACTGGCTTGAAGAGTGGCTAAACGAACATTGCAATGATGTATCTGTGTCTCGGATCAAGCAAAACGATGCCAATACGGACAGCCTTAAGTCTCTTCAGCGCAAAGCCTCAACAACGAACTTTACGCTTGTTGACGGCGGCGCCCTGTTGCTCTCAAAAAACCCGCTGTCATCACGCGGAGTGATTGATGAATTGGTCACCATTTCCCAGGACACTTCAATCTCGGCTCCTTTAGAGCAATTACTGCTCAACAAACAAAACACCATCGCACAATCCAAGCCTAGCTGTCTTGATCAGGTTCCAGGTATATTAAGTACGGCGCAAAGTGCAGCCCTAAAGAATGCAGCAGAAAAAACCTTAAGCCTGATCATTGGCCCACCGGGAACAGGAAAAAGCTATACCATTGCCTGCATTGTTTTAGAGCGGTTTATGCAAGGAGAGTCGGTTTTAGTAGTCTCCGAGAATGAATTTGCGGTAGATGTAGTACAAGAAAAACTGGTTGAAAGTCTTGGGCTATCTTCTAATGCCATCATCCGTGCAGGCTCTAGGGATTACCTCAAGCACCTAAAACAAACCATTACAGACTTGATTAAAGGTATTGGCCTAGAAAAACCCAGTGACTCCCTGTTAAGACAGCTTATGCAAATAAAAAGCGAGATTCACAAAGATGAAAAGCTTTTTAATTCACTATATCGATCCGCAGCGTCTGATGGAATTATTCTTGACAGATATATCCATCAAGGGAAGACCGCTAGTTTGCTAGGTCGCTTTAGGGTATGGCGTCAACGTTCGCGCTTTGGCAAATATGGTTTGCTGTATGACCGCCTTGAAAAAATAAAACAAGACCATAGAAAACGCGAAGAGACACTCTCTAGGCATATCAATAATGTCTATCTTGAATCTATACACAGGGTTTTACGCGATCACCGACCTGAATTAGTCCGTTTCAACAGAGCCTTACGCGCCAGAACTTCATCGCGGCAAGAAGCTGTTTTTTCCGCAATTAACCACTCTATTTTGCTCCAAGCGTTACCCGTATGGCTTTGTTCTTTTTCGTCCCTGCATAAAGCCCTCCCGCTAAAGAAAGAGCTTTTTGATTTGGTCATCATTGATGAGGCTACTCAGTGTAATATTGCTTCCTGCATTCCTGCACTGTACAGAGCAAAAAAGGCCGTTGTAGTAGGTGACCCTAAACAGCTTCGCCATATTTCATTTCTTTCAGCAACCAAACAAAATGTTATCCAACAAAAACTGGGACTCGGTTCAACTCAGAGTATCGACCTGAATTATCGCGATAAAAGCATGATCGACTATGCTAACGAAGCCATTTCGTCTCAACATGATCTAGTCATGCTCGACGAGCACTACCGTAGTCTTCCGGAGATAATTGATTTCAGCAATCGCATGTTTTACGACGGCAATCTCCGCATCATGACTGAAAAGCCGGTTCTAAATAAAAATCCTCCTGTCGAGGTTATCAACGTTGCGAACGCAAAGCGTGTCAAGGGTATTAATATTGAGGAAGCTCTCGCCATTATCGAGAGACTTAAATGCCTAGTTAAGGAACAACAAAACATACCGGAAGAATACAGATCTTCTATCGGTGTGCTAACTTTTTTTCGTGATCAAGCCGAGAAACTGCAAGATCTTATTTTTGATACCTTTGACTTAGCCGTTATCACTCAGCATAAACTGCGTGCCGGTACACCCTATTCATTCCAGGGAGAAGAGCGGGATATGATGTTGCTATCCTGTGCGGTTGATCGTAATTCAGCCGGTGGAACCTATCTTTATTTGAATCGTCCGGATGTCTTTAACGTTTCTGTAACTCGAGCTAGGCACCTACAACTGGTATTTTTTTCCGCAGAGATAGCAGACCTTCCTAAAAACAATCTATTACGATTGTTTTTAGAATCTATTAGCCGATCGACTGCCCCTCCAGCAACAGACATCTTAGCTAGAGACAAGAATATCGAAGAGTTAACGAATCAGTTGCGGGCGCAGGGAATGACCATCGCGCGTAACTACCCTATCGCAGGGATCCCTATGGATTTAGTAGCCATGTTAGGCACTGACTCCATCGCTATCGATCTGGTGGGTTTTCCTGGGGAGCGTAGAGATATACTTCACCTTGATCGTTACAAAATGTTTGAGCGAGCCGGATTACCTATCTTCCCAATAAGCTATACAGGCTGGAGCTTTGCTCGGGACGCTATTCTAAACAAAATAAAGAACTGCTTTAAGGCGCTAAGCCAAAAATCGACAGGAGCTCCTTCTTTGTATCAACAATCATCACACTGGACCAAGCTCCTAACCCTTAACCCTGAGCTATCCAAAACTGTGAGTGAGCTGGAACTGGATCTTGTTGATATTAAGCACCAACTCGGCATAGACCAACTTGAAAAGATTATCGATAGGTATTACAAGCTGATATGGGTTCTAAACCAAAAACTCAACCCTAGCGAACTGACCTATACACGCTACGCGAGTGCAGCCGAAGACGTATTTCTGGGAGCCATTGATAACCTTAGAAGCCTAGTGTTAATACATAAGAGCGGCTCTCCTAGGGAAACGAATACCGAACTGGCCGACAAGCAAGTTAAGCTTCACAATGAACAGAACGACTCCATTGAACAACTGCTACAAGCAAATCAATCCGCGATCATCACCCTAGAGGAGGTTGCGTTTAAATGGAGCAAACTAGCTATATCCGACAACACTTCAAATAAAGTCTTTGAGGACTCTCTAAACGAATTGAATCACCTAGCTGCCAGTGTCGACCAGTATGCCAGCAAATAAATATCAACGGAGCAACTAAACTACGGATAACTGTTACCGCAATATATTCTGCGTTATCACGTAATAGCCTCCATCGTCTCATGGATGGCAGCCAATGCATCGCTGCGATATTTCTTAGGCATCTTTGACAACTTCCTCAAATTGCCCCTTGTCGATAAGCTGTTGCAATTGATCATCGGTGAGTGCAAGAATCGGTTTTGCCATCAAACCGTTGAGTCACTGATTCAGTGAAGTACAAAAGATAATTCAGAAAAATATAAGGCGATTATTTAAACGATAAAAACGAGGGGTAATGGAGGCAGCTCCACCAGCCACATCCCGGCACACGAGTCGACCGCTGTGGCTGCTCCCTTCCAGGCCTGACCAGGTTCACGGTGTATCGTTGCTAAGACCAGCAGCTATAGGCTTTTCAGTGTTATCTGATAGCTAACACGACTGTTAATTTGAGCAATTATTTGACCATACAGTAAACTCTTTGGCAAGCCGATTGTGGCGCACCTTGTGGCGCACCGCTCAAGAGGGAGAAGAATTTAACTCTGTGCAGCTCAAAATTTAATCTGTCCTTTACAGGTATCGGTCCGAATAGATAATGACTTTGCTTTCTGGTAATTTTAATTACCGTCTAGATTATAGCTTAGCGGTAATTCGAGTGCTGTTCTGCGCTGTACACCGTCCTGCACCTAATGGAGCAAGAAGAGATGCCGACACAAGCTCAGATAGCTGAAATGTGTGACCCAGCAAACCTTTAGCTTCATGATGAGCTTCTTAGACAGGCTCAAGGAGCCAGGATGATACACCAAACACCCCTTAAGCGACTACAAGGACAGCTGAACTATAAGCAAGCTCCCATGCTGTAGCTCTTCGACCACTACCCAGGACCTGCTGACGCGCACTTTTGAACCACTGAGAAAGCCCCAGTGGGGGAAATGAGCAGAAAGCAAGGACGAAGAAGGGCGCGCATAATAGCGGGTCTATTTTTGAATTAGCTCACACACTAAACAAAGTACTTTGATACTTTGTAGGCTTGCATAACACAGCTATTCACACTGACAAGCACTAATTGCTGCATCAACTGCACCGTGCAGATCATTAGCACTAACAGCACTTGCAAAGAATAGCGGAAAGCGATCTGTGTTCAGTCGCTGAATAGTAATTGGATCTGGACCATATACTACGACTGTCAGCACATCCGCTACAAAGGCTGCCACTTCTTTATCAGGTATAGTCTTTGACATGAAACGTTTTCCATCTGTACTCACGCCTGCCTGATAACCCCCACTACGAGTTCGATAAACCCCATAAAACCCAGTATCCCGGTTAGGACTACAATTGCGTTGGTTCTGAGAATAGGAAACCTCCCTAAGATTGTCCGGGTGATTGTTACGTGGATCCCGATTGATGTGATCAACTTCCATCCCAACAGGCCAGCGACCATTGGCAAGCGCCCATATTATTCGGTGGAACTTGTGCCGCCTACCATTGATACTGACCTGCTTGTAGTTACCGGCTCCAAGATGCATAAAAGGTATCTGGCTTCCTGCCTCATTGGACCGGCCCTTTAACCTGATCAGCGCCTCTGACTTCAAACACAGGGCAAAGGCCTCTTGCAGTTCTTCAAAGCTCAGGCCATTCTCTGTAGTACGTTTCTCAGTGTGCTTATTGCTTATAGCGTTAGTCATTATCGATACCTCCTTTTGAGTTGCTGATTAAATGGAGCAGATGCACTGGGATGAGTGGATAGAAGACGGAAGGGCAATCAGGCTGAATGCCTACTACTTCAGATGGAAAGGACTACTAATGTTTACCCTGATCAGGAGATCAGGAGGGGAGAGATGCTAAACTTTCTAGAGCGCTCTATATGCTCTATATGCTCTATATGCTCTTACATACTATTCTCTCTTGTTATTTCTATCTCGCTCTTATCTATATGATGGGTTAATTATAAGTTATTGATTTTAATGTTTTTATATAGCATCAATTTTTACCTAATTTTGCATCTATAGGCTAATAATTGAACACCACTTGAACACTCCCAGGAAGGCGTAAAATCCCATCAGGAATAACAGCCAATATCCAGCGGTGAACGCACTACCGGTAGCGCTAAACACCCTAGAGCGAGCCGGATGCCCCCCACACACACGTAACACCATTGAAGGCAGATTATTATTTTCTCGTTCTTCTATATGATGGGCTAATCATTTTTGATCAAGTAAAACCAATTCCCTTCACGTAATTAAAAGCGACAATAAACTGCCCCAACCCTACTTCACTCAGCATCTTCCAACTGAAGACCGACCACCACTACACAGCGCCATCAGAAGATGCCAAAACAGCCACTAGGGCAGCATTAAAATCAATCAAACAAACACAACCATGAACCTTGAACGGCCCTTAGAACGACTGCGGATGGCTTCTGGTGTACATGTGCATTTACAAGCCGATCTAAGCCTACTGGTTATAAAAAATAGTTATTTTAAAAACGGATTACAGCAGACAGATACCAGAAAAACTGATCAATTATTAACCAGAAGTATCACGTGTGAGACAAATCAGGACCAATCCTGGTCGATATTGAAGGCAAGCTGCTCCACAACCGGCTGTAACATCTCAGGCTTGAAGTCCTTGCCATACCGGCTAAAGGTGATTCCTCCCGTCTGATGCCCCAGCAACCCAGCCACCAAGCTCTCAGCAACTCCAAGCTGCTTCAAGTGATCAGCCACTGTATGTCGGAAGCTATGAAAATCCTTTCGCTCTTTTATCCTGTTATCTTTAAAGCCTAGCTTTTCCCTCAGACGGCCAAACCATTTTGAAGGAGTGGCTGCGTACCCATGCCGCTTATGCTTAACCAGGTCGAACAGGAGAGTATCTGGCCCTTGCTGTCTTCGCTGCTTCACATAACCCATGAATCCGGCATCTTTTAGCTTGGAGTGAATCGGGATAACTCGTTCTGAAGAGGGTGTTTTCAACTTCTGATCTGCCCTGCCCTCCCTGATATAGATACAATGAATTCCATTGATCTCCATAATGTCATCGACATAAAGCTGGCAGAGCTCACCCATTCGAGCACCACTATAGAGCGCCAGCAGCGGGAGCCAATGTTGATAAGGTCTGGGGTGATCACACAGGGGAATAGCACCACAAAAAAGATGCCTCAAATCCTCTTCACTGAATATGCTTCGGCCTAAACTAGCTTTTGTTCTTTGCTTGACTCTAAGTCCGTCAAAGTAGTTTTTATCACTATACTCTTCCTGCAACAGCCATGTGAAAAAGGCTGATAAGTACTTCATATAGTTGTTAAAGGTAGTCGTACTGATAGTAGTCTCTGCTTCAGTAATCAAACGCTCCAAAGTAACATTGCATTTTCGATTAGAGCGTGGCGGCAACTTTAAGGCAATTTCTTTAAACTTCTGGGCATGCTTGCGCTGGAAGCAATGTACTGGCATATCACCCACAACACGAACTAACAGTTCAAAGATAGAACGCTTGTCTCCTAGTGTTTTCTCCCCCACTCCTTCAAGTTTCTGAGTTTCAAGGTATCGCTGAAAAGCAATAGACATCTTAGGACTAGTACGCTCGGGCTCGAGCTCGAGCACCGAAGCATTAACAACAGCGGGAGGACGTGAAAATTCAAATGGTTCAGACCATGACAAACGCTTCAGGTCTATGATCTCACCTCTTCCAGCTTGGCTAAATAGCTCCTCCACCTGTTCCAGTAGCTTGGCTCCACGAAGGATAGCCAAACGCCTACACTTGGTGCCAAGGGAACGGCGAACTTCAGAACAGGGAAAGCTTGTTTTCAGAGAATTAGGCACGCGAATGCGGAAGTAATAAACAGCATGACGAGACTGTTCGAGGTAGGTGATTGCTTTGGCCATTGTGTCTCACTTTGTGTCGCACTTGAGTGCAAGCATGAGAGAACAACTAAAAAGCCATTTAATATCAAGTTGATATTAGGAATTGGAGGCGGCTCCACCAGCCACATCCCGGCACACGAGTCGACCGCTGTGGCTGCTCCCTTCCAGGCCTGACCAGGTTCACGGTGTATCGTTGCGAGAGGACCGGCAGAGCCACCATAACGCAGTGATCTGAATTAACAGAATCGGCGCGAAGTATAAGCAGGCGAGCTCAGGAATGCAAATTCTGTTGTTACTATTTTTCAAATTCGGCAACAGGATTCCAGATACCCTGCATCGTGTTACACTTAGCCATCTTTATTTTTTGTGCTGCAGGGTTTGTGAGTTATGGCAGGTTCGTTAAAAGATCAGTTATTCAAAGCAGGCATAGCCAGCAAAAAACAGATCAAGCAGGTTGAGCTGGAACAGCGTAAGCAATCCAAACAAGGCAGCAAGCCGGATAATGGCCAGCACACTGCCAGCGTTGAAGCAGCACGACAAGAGAAACTGCAGAAAGATCGCGCACTCAATGAGGCGCGCAAGCAGGCTCAAGTGCAACGTGCTGGCCAGGCTGAGATACGCCAACTGGTTGATCAACACCGTATCAGACTGCCTAAAGACGGTGATATCCGTTACTACTTCATCAGCCAGGACAAGGTCAAGCAACTCTGGATTAATGCCGACCTGCAACGCCAGCTAGCCAGCCGACGTATAGCGCTAGTCTGTGTCGATGATCGCTTTGAACTGGTGCCATATGAGATAGCAGAACGCATCATTCAACGTGACCCTAACGCCGTTATAAAAGAAGATACCGAGCGTCGTGACAAGATCGCGGCAGAAGAAGCCGAATACGAACAATTTCAAATACCTGACGATCTGGACTGGTAAAAATTAGCCATACTGCTATTGTTGACTTAAACGTCCGGAATTCATGAGGTCAGCATGCGGTCACTTTCTGCCAGTCATCTCAACCTGCTTTTGGTTGAACCGTCGCAGTTACAGCGAAAAATAATTACCCAGCAACTCAATTCCGCCGGTGTAATGGCCATTGACAGTGTAGACTCAATCGCTGAAGCCAAAGCCTCCGTACAGCGGATAAAACCTGATCTGATTGTCAGCGCGCTGCATTTCAGCGACGGCACGGCTCAGGATCTGCTCGACTGGATGCATAACACCCCCGGTTACACCGAACTGCCTTTTATGTTGATATCCAGCGAAACCCGTCGAGAGCAACTGGAAAGCTTTCGTCAATCCGGTGTTATCGCCATATTGCCGAAACCCTTTACCAACGCGAACCTCAAATCGGCCATCAGCGCAACCCTGGATCTGCTTTCTGCCGATGAATTGACACTGGAGTGTTATGACCCCGATAGTTTACGCGTACTGGTGGTTGATGATAGCCGCATGGCCCGAAAAATGATCCGCCGTGTGCTGACTAATCTGGGCATACAGCATTTTGAAGAAGCGACCGATGGTTCAGAAGCCATAAACATACTGGCTGAAAAGCCTTTTGATCTGGTGGTGACCGATTACAACATGCCAGAAGTGAACGGGCTGCAACTGACAGAATATATTCGCAGTCACGAAACCCTGTCTCATTTACCCGTGTTAATGGTGACGTCTGAATCCAATCAAGCCTACCTTAGCAATGTAGCTCAGAGTGGCGTTAATGCCATGGTCGATAAGCCGTTCGAACCACAGTTGGTAAAGCGCTTGCTACAACGTATTCTCGAGTAGCAAGCCCTCAGTATCAGAATGGCTGATCATCCGTATAGCGTCGCTTAACCCTCCGGGTCAGGCCACTCAAAAGCGTATAAGGTATGGTGCCACACCAGTCAGCCACCTCGTTGACAGTGACATTGGCGCCCCAAAGCTCGACTTGATCTCCAGGCTTGGCCTCTGGATGCAACGACAGGTCAATAGTCGACATATCCATGGATACTCGCCCGGCTAGCGCCGTACGCCGCCCATTTAGCCACACAGGTGTACCACTCGGTGCATGCCGGGAATAGCCATCAGCATAGCCCACGGCCAGCGTGCCAATACGAGTCGGCTTTTCAGCTACCCAACTGGCACCATAGCCCACAGACTCACCTGCCTGCACATCCCGTACAGCAATAATCTCCGTGGTCAACGTCATACCAGGACGCAGCCTGCTTGCCACAGTTTGTGGTTCAGTAAAAGGACTGGCACCATAAAGCATAATACCTGGACGCAACCACTGCTGGTGAGCCTGAGGCCAGTGCATCACCCCTGCCGAGTTACACAAACTCAAATCCACTGAGTGACCGGCTACAGCCTTATCGATCTGCTGTAACTGACGTTCAGTATGTGGCCGCTGAGGTTCATCAGCACAGGCAAAATGACTCATGACCACTAGCTTTTCAACTGCAGGTAACGCCTGCAAGCGCTGCAATGCTCCTGCGGCGAGCGCCGGTTCGATACCCAAGCGATGCATGCCTGAGTCGATTTTCAGCCACACGTGCAATCCCCGGCTATCAGGGTGTCTTTCCAGGTAGGCTTCCAGCTTCTCAAGTTGTTCGATACTATGGAGTGCCGTCCAGAGTTTATGCTGCTGTATTAAAGGCAATTCCTCAGTTTCAAAAAAGCCCTCCAGCAACAGTACTGGCCGGGTAATACCCGCATCACGCAACTCCAGCGCCTCTTCAATCGCAGCGACTCCGAAGGCATCCGCCTCCGACTCCAGCGACCTGGCTACCTGAATAGCACCATGCCCATAGGCATCAGCTTTGATAATGGCAACTGCACGGGCTTGAGGAGCCTGTGCACGCGCCAGTTGATAATTATGACGTATGGCAGACAAATCCACCTGAGCTATAAGATTACGCGCCATGCACTGCTCCTGGTAAGGCCTTAACGCAGGTTACAGATCAGTCAGCTAAGACCATTACGGCTTCCACTTCAATATCCGCATCCTTCGGTAAGGCTTTAACAGCATAAGCAGCACGTGCTGGATAAGGCTGAGTGAAGTAACGCTGCATGATTTCATTAACCTGAGCAAAGTTGGCCAGATCGCTCAGCAAAATAGTCAGCTTGACACAATCGGCCAGTGAACCACCAGCCGCTTCAGCGACAGCTTTCAGATTTTCAAATACCTGCACAGCCTGGGCTTCGAATGACTCCGTGACCATTTCCATGCTGTTAGGATTCAACGGAATCTGACCTGACATGTATACAGTATTACCAGCCTTAACTGCCTGAGAGTATGGACCTATCGCAGCAGGAGCCAGTTCAGTACTAATAATGGTTTTTGTTGTCATGCACATCTCTCCAAAGGTTAACAATTGATTTATAGTTAGCTGGGCACCGCCACAGCATAGCAAAGCGTTCACACTAAAACAGACGCATAAACGATATCAGTTAAAAGATGCTATATACTAATGCAAATTCATTAGATATATAATTTATTATTGCAATTTAATCAGATAATTTTCTTATAAAGTTTAAATATAAAGGGAAAACCTCTGTGTCAAAATCACCCAAACCAGGTCAACGAAAACTTGACCGCATAGATCGCAACATACTGAATGTATTACAAAAAGAAGGAAGAATCTCCTATACCGATCTGGCTGATCGCGTAGGTCTGTCTACCACCCCCTGCATGGAAAGGGTTAAGCGCCTTGAACGAGACCGCCTGATAACCGGTTACCATGCACAGGTCAATCCGGAGCTACTGGGTTATGACTTGCTGGTGTTTGTAGAAATATCTTTATCCTATCAATCCGCCGATGCTTTTGAGCGTTTCAGTAAAGCCATCTCCGATCTACCCTATATTTTGGAATGCCATCTGGTCTCCGGTGATGCCGACTACCTGCTCAAAGCCCGCCTGCAGGACATGACCCAATACCGGGCATTACTGGGCGACATGCTGCTGAAACTACCCGGTGTAAAAAATTCCAAGAGCTACATCGTTATGGAAAGCGTCAAGGAGGGTTTAACCCTCCCGATTGAGCACCCCCAGCAACTAATTTGAAAGTGCTGTGTTGAACTAATATGAACAGATTGCAATAACCTTACAGTTTACATTTTGCAATCCAGGTCGATCCGGCGATAATAGCCAACTTCAAACCTAGATCTACAACGAGACCCGCCATGAATGCCCGAATCGAGATGCCAGATGTCGCCACCCACACCGCACCGGTGAGCCGCGAAACTCTGGACTGGGTCGGCATGAGCCGCATCACTCTACCTTTGAATGTCTGCCAACCAGGCGGCCAGTTACAGCCAGTAATTGCTCATCTGGATATCCATGTTGATATAGTGAATCCGGAAGTGAAAGGAATTCACATGTCGCGCCTGTATTTACTACTGAATGAATTTGCGGCACAGGAAGCACTTACACCCGCTTCCATACAGAAGCTACTTCAACGCGTCTGCGATAGTCACCGCGGAATAAGCGAAGCGGCTATTCTCAAACTGTCATTTGAATACCCTTTACAGCGCCCCGCATTGAAAAGTGATTACACCGGCTGGAAACCTTATCCCAGCAGCATCGAAGCCATTCAGAAAAACGATACATTCTCGCTGGAACTTTCGGTATCAGTACCCTACTCATCCACCTGCCCCTGCTCAGCCGCCCTGTCACGTCAGTTACTACAGGAAGCGTTTCGTGACGACTTTGCTGATGAAGAACTGGTCAGTCGTGAACAGATTGAACACTGGTTACGCTCTGAACGCGGCAGTGTTGCCACACCCCATAGCCAGCGCAGCTATGCCAAGCTAAAAGTTAAAATTGACCCGACGGCACATGACATTCTCCCACTGCTTGATCTGATCGACCGGACAGAGCATGCCTTGCAAACTCCAGTGCAAACCGCCGTTAAACGAGAAGACGAACAGGAGTTTGCCCGATTGAATGGCGCCAATATGATGTTCTGTGAAGATGCAGCCAGGCGCCTGAAAACTGCATTTAATCAGGCTGAAGCCTATCTGGATTTCTGGATTCGCGTCGAACACCATGAAAGCCTGCATGATCACGATGCCGTGGCTGTGGTCAGTAAGGGTGTGCCCAGTGGCTATACACCACTGCTGCAACGCTGAGATCCGGGAATTGCACACATGGCAATAGAACTCCGACACCAGGTTTTGCCTGAAGAACAAGGCTGCGATGCCGCCAGCCTGCTGAGCCGTCTTAGTGAGCTACCTAAACAGCGCATCAAAGATGCGATGAGTAAAGGTGCCGTAGTACTCAAACGCAAACACAGCAAGCGCCTGAGACGTGCCAGCGAGAAACTGCAAGCCGGTGATCAGCTCCTGCTCAGCTATGACGCGGATATTCTTTCGCGATCATTGCCGGAAGGCATTCTCTGCCTGGAACAGCGAAAGTCCTACAGCATCTGGTTCAAGCCTGCAGGGGTGATGTCTCAGGGCACCGCCTTTGGTGACCACCTTTCACTGCTACGTCAGGTCGAGCAGCAACTGAATAAACCGGTATTTCTGGTACACCGCCTGGATCGAGAAACAGCGGGACTGATGCTGATTGCCCATACCAAAGCGGCTGCAGCCACTCTGTCCAATCTGTTTCAGCAACAGCAGATTAATAAGGTCTACCAGGCCTGGGTAGCGGGCCAAACACCCCCACAAGGCGAGATAGTCACCCCCTTGGATGGCAAACCAGCCAGCACCCGCTTCAGGCGTCTGGCCTATGATGAAAAGCTGAATCAAAGTCAGCTGGAAATCACCATCGCCACAGGCCGAACCCATCAGATACGCCGGCACTTGGCCGAGCTCGGATATCCGGTAATGGGGGATCCACGCTACGGAAACAACAACAAGAACACAGCCGGGCTGCAACTAAAAGCCGTGCAACTGAGCTTTGAATGCCCAGAGCGTAAACAACAGGTCAGCTATAGCTGTTAATGCGCCGCTGCACACCCCTGCGCCCGTGGCATTTATATTCAAGAGACCTGACCCCTTGAACTTGAACATAAAAAAACCGCCTCCCGATAACGGGTAGGCGGCAACCTGGATGGTTAAAAAACTAGCGCTTAGTCAGCTTGACGGCGCAAAAATGCCGGAATATCCAGAAAATCCATATCGTCCGTCCCGGTTCTCTTCATCTCTTCGGGTAGCGGCGCAGCCATTTCAGGCTTTTTAACCGCCTTGGCTACTGCAGCTGGTTTTTCGTCACGACGCGTCCGCGCCACACTCGGCAGGTCGAGCTGCCCGTAGTCACCTGACTTTCTTGAAGACGTCCCACCAGAGCGGGTGTCACTACCAGAAACCCTGGCCGCTTCCTGAGCTTTGCACAGACCAGTTGCCACGACCGTAACTTTAATTTCATCACTCATTTCCGGATCTATAACCGTACCGACGACCACGGTTGCGCCATCTGAGGCATAGCCTTCAACAATATCCCCTACTTCGGAGAATTCGCCCAGGCTCAGATCCAAGCCACCGGTAATATTTACCAATATGCCACTGGCGCCTTTCAGGTCGATATCTTCGAGCAATGGGCTATTGATAGCAGCTTCTGTAGCGGTGATCGCGCGTGACTCACCACGACCATAACCTGTACCCATCATTGCCATACCCATTTCAGACATCACTGTACGCACGTCAGCAAAGTCGACGTTGATCATACCCGGACGGATAATCAGATCGGCAATACCCTGTACAGCACCTTTCAAAACATCATTGGCCGCTTTAAAAGCTTCAATCAAACTGGTGTTACGCCCCAGTACCGGCAGCAGCTTCTCGTTCGGAATGATGATCAGTGAGTCCACATGCTCCTGCAGCTCGCGAATGCCTTCTTCGGCGATACGCTGACGCTTTCGTCCTTCAAAAGCGAAGGGCTTGGTCACGACAGCCACCGTCAGAATTCCCATTTCTTTAGCCACTTGAGCCACAATCGGAGCCGCACCTGTGCCGGTACCACCGCCCATACCCGCGGTAATAAACACCATATCAGCACCCGCCAGTGCTTCTGCAATGCGATCACGATCTTCTTGAGCCGCCTGACGTCCGACTTCCGGATTAGCACCCGCACCCAAGCCTTTCGTCAACCCACTACCAATATGCAGGGCTGTACGCGTTGCCGATTTAGCCAATGCCTGAGCATCAGTATTCGCACAGATAAACTCGACGCCTTCAACGTCGGTTGTCAGCATGTGCTCGACAGCGTTACCGCCACCACCACCAATACCAATAACCTTGATAACCGCGCTTTGCGGTAAGCTATCAACCAGTTCAAACATAGTCATCCCTCCAGGAAAATCCCCGTTCTGTGACGGGTCTCATATATCAGAAATTACCCTGCAACCAGGTTTTCATGCGTCCGAATACATTACCAACCGGCACAGACGCCTTTGGGTGTCTAGCCGCTTCCGGAACCGTTAGTCCAGACTCATTCATATTGCTTTGCGCCTGTCGCGCGTAGTGCAACATACCGATACTGGTCGCATAGATAGGGTTGTGCAGCAGTGTTTCCATACCGCGCACCCCATCCGGAACCGCCAATCTGACCGGCATGTGGAAAATCTCTTCAGCCAGCTCAACGGCACCTTCCATACGTGCAGAACCACCGGTCAACACCAGGCCTGCAGCCACCAGCTCTTCAAAACCGGAACGACGCAGTTCATCCTGAATCAGGCCAAACATCTCTTCATAGCGAGGCTCAACAACTTCAGCCAGCGCCTGGCGTGATAGATTACGAGCCGGACGATCACCCACACTGGGTACTCGGATAGTTTCATCTGACTGGGAAAGCTGCGACAGAGCACAGGCATATTTGATTTTGATCTGTTCCGCATGCTGGGTCGGGGTGCGCAATGCCATAGCGATATCGCCGGTAATCTGATCACCACCTATAGGAATCACGGCCGTGTGACGAATAGCACCTTTAGTGAAGACGGCAATATCAGCCGTACCGGCACCAATATCTACCAGGCAGACACCCAGGTCTTTTTCATCCTCAGTCAATACAGCATAGCCGGAGGCCAACTGCTCCAGCACGATGCCATCCACTTCAAGATCACAGCGGCGAATACATTTTTCCAGGTTATGAATGGCATTAATCGCTCCAGTGACAAGATGGACCTTAGCTTCCAGACGAACACCTGACATACCCAGTGGCTCTTTAATGCCATCCTGATTATCAATCATGTATTCCTGTGGCAAGATATGCAGCAGTTTCTGGTCCGCCGGTACAGCTACCGCTCTGGCGGCTTCGATTACCCGTTCCAGATCCTGCTCTGTCACTTCGCGATCCCGCACAGCAACAATGCCATTGGAGTTAAGACTACTGATATGCCCAGCGGCCATACCAACGGTAACGGAGTGAACCTTGCAACCAGCCATTAATTCCGCTTCTTCAACAGCGCGGCGTATAGCACTGACCGTAGACTCAATATTAACCACCACGCCTCGCTTCATACCGGCGGATGCGTGATTACCCACTCCTACTATCTCAATACTGCCGTCAGTGCGAAGTTCGCCCACCAGACACACCACTTTGGATGTACCTATATCTAGGGCAACGATCATATTGTTCACTGTCAGCATAGTGTTTGTGCGTTCCCAATAGTCAGCTCAGAAAAGTTGGCATTACAAGTTATCTGTAAAAAATTGCAAATAACGGACCAACTTCCTCACCAGTGATAATAAACATCTTATCGGCTTATTATCACCGAGCTTTAATCATTCTTTCAACAATTTTTTATTTATGGAGATGGCAAAGAATTGCCGCCTAAAACAGCATTTCCATGCAATTTCAAACAGATAATTACCGCAAAGGTGAATACTATTGCCGCTCAAAAAATAAACAGCAGCATATTTTTCATCTTCACTTTTCTCATTTAAATCAAGATTAAGTTTTGAATAAAAAGCGATATTTCAAAACTTAATTTTGATATATCGCCATCATATCAACATTAAATATTGATTTTTCACCAATCATCAGGATGGTATGTTGAATTTAACCTGGAAGGCTTTTAATATTTTTAAAAACCCTATTTCAGCCTGATTTACCAAAAATACACTAATACCGCTGCAGAAATAACTGCAAGAATTCCGGAAACGAACACATTCACCAGATCACCCAGAAGACGCTGAATCGCTACAAAATGCACTACCGGAAAAGAAATAAAGACACAACTCAAAGGAACCCACCACTCCAGACGTGAAAAACCATAGGCCAGTGCCCCTATCAGGGTCAGTGCTGAAATATTACCCAACACCATTACCGTCACCAGACCGTTCCGGTTAGTTAAAAAACTCGGCTTTCTGTCCTCGGGTATTTTATTAAGCGCACCGGCACTCAAAGCAGCCGACATGGACACCAAACCAGTCAGTAGAAATATCAACAATGAATCAGTCATCAGGGGGCTCCTGTATCAATAAGGCGTAGAAGCGCACTATTGTACGGCAAAGCATCTGCTTCGCATAAATAATGATACAATTACCTCTATTTTCAATCGAATATTGCTCAGTATCAGGTTTCCCGAATGCCCGAATTTCTTATCGATGAAGCTGTAGAGGACTATGCTTACGTCAGCACCCAAGCTGAACCCGCTCTGTTGCAGGAGTTGATTGATGCCACCAATGAAAATATGGGCTGGCCGCAAAAACTTTCAGGGAGACTGGTTGGCCGTACCCTGAAAATGTTGGCAAGCCTGGTGCAGCCCAAACACGCACTCGAGATAGGTATGTTTACTGGCTATTCAGCCTTATCCATCGCCGAAGGCATGCCAGATGATGGAAAGCTTATTTGCTGTGAAACCAATCCTCGTGCTATCGACATGGCGAAACACTTCTTTCAACGCAGTGAACATGGCCACAAAATAGAGGTTGTTTTTGGTCGTGCTACCGACACCCTGGATTCCCTCGACATAGAATTGGACTTCACTTTCATTGATGCCGACAAGCGCAGCTATTTGCATTACTATGAAGAGGTTAAAAAACGTACTCGTCCAGGTGGGCTGATTATTCTCGATAACGTACTCTGGTCAGGTAAAGTACTGCAACCTGAATCTGAGTTAGATGATATTCTGGTGGAAACCAACCACCGTATAGCGACAGATCCTGACGTTGAAAATGTATTTCTAACCATCAGGGACGGAATGAACGTCGTACGTAAACGAGGTTAAATCGGTAAACTAAGGAGTCGGGAGTGCGCAAAAAGCTGCTGTTATTGCTGCTGTTACCCTTAATTTTACTCAGCACGCTACTGATTAGCGCCTACCTGCTCACGCCAATGCTGTCGAGGACAGCACTTGAACACTGGATTACATCTCAGGGGTTTGAATCGGTAGACGTCAGCCTACAGCACCCGCAAGCAGGTCGTATTGATATTAACCAGATTACTCTGACGCGCACTGACGGCCAACGCCGTATTCGTTTACATGCCAGTGATATTCAGATCCACTTCAGTCTCAAAGCACTACTGACAAAAGGATCTCTGAAATCTATTCACATCCAACACCTGTCTGCTGAGATTCTGATCGATACCACATTACCAGAACGCTTAGAGACTCTTCAGGCCAGCCTGATTGATCTCGACCCAGCACTTGCAAACGGCTTATTCGACTTACTCCCAGCAGAAACAGCTCAAATCGCTGAACTGGTATTGAGCTATCAAACCGATGAAGGCCCAGTATTTGAAGGGGTTGGTGAACTCACATTAAATTCTCAACAGCTGCATACCCGCCTTTCTCTGCAGCGGGATCAACAGGTTCTGGGCAATATTCAAGCGACGCTAGGCCGTAACTTGTCCATACACTTACAAGTTAATGAGCAACAAACTCTCTACGAAATAAGCGGTGATTTTCAATTTGTCGACAACCGCTGGCACCTTAACCTGGGACATCAACTTTACGCTGGAGCACTCCTGGACTGGCTGTCACGGCATCAGGTTAAGCTGCCTTTGGCAGTGCAACTACCAGCAGATGACTATTTGGCATTTTCCTCCAGTTTATATCTGCCCCGCCTGCTCCCCCTATCACCCAGCCGATTACTGCAAGTGCTGGAAGGCAAACTGTCTCTGACCACCCGACTCCACCCCAGTTTTGACCAGACATTGGCTACGCAGATTAGCCTGGATGTTGATGCACAATTAACCTTGCAGCAAAATACCTTCAACCTGACCCTAATTGAAGGCAGCCGCATCACCCTGCATCAATTATCAACAGGCGATATTTCCGCCAGCCGAATACTACTGCAACCTGTTGGTAATACAACACTGAGCGGACAGCTTAGCCAACCTGATAGCTGGCTGTATAGCTCCGCGAACTGGGTGGTAAATGGCGAAGGCCTAAAACACCAGGTGCTGGAACGCTTCAACCTCTTGCCACTGCAACTGCAATTGCAGAGTGGAAAAATTGGACAGGCACTGCAGGGCAGTCTGTCACTCCCCCTAATCACTATACAACCGACTGACGTTGTACTGCCTTATGCAAGTTTTCAGGGGCAGTTTACTGTACCCGCTGATTTCAGCCAGATCATTCTGTCGGGATCACTTGACTCAGAACAACTGCCAGTTTCAATCAACACCCAGGCCAAACTGGATACGAACCTCAGAGGCGAGGTGGATTGGACACTTACAGAGACACCAGCACCGGCTTTGGTCAGTGCCTTACGTCCTTTTGTTGAAGCTTTCCCATCATCTCTCAGCCTGGAGGCAGGCCTATTCAAAGCTACGGGCCGCCTGAATCTTACTCAGAACGATTGGACATTGCGGGCAGCCTTGGAGTTGACATCTGCCGACCTGCTGTATGGCAACAACCAGATAGAACAACTGCATTGGCAGTCTGATCTGCAGCTAAATCACCAAGGCAAACTAAACAGCACGGGGCAAATTAGCGCAGCGCAAATATACATAGGCTTGCCGGTACAACTGTCCCCTTTAAAGTATGAATTAGTAAAAACTGTAAAACAAACACAGCTATCAGTCGCACCGTTCACCGCATCACTATTGGGTGGGCAAATTTACCTGCCTGCCCTGAGCTTTGATCCTGGCCAGCCCGATATGATTTTCCTGATCAGTCTGCGTGACTTTAATCTGGGCTCAATACTGGAACTTTATGCGGAAAAGGGGCTCTATGGTGAAGGATTGATTGACGGACAGCTACCCGTTCAGATCACCTCAGAGGGTATACGTATCCAGGGTGGCAATGTTGGCACAGTGCAAGCCGGCCTTATTCGCTACCAGCCAGATGAAAACCTGGATGCAATGGCGGCCTCTAATATAGGCTTACGCTTGGCTCTTGATGCACTGAGTAATTTACATTACCAACTGCTTGATATGCAGGTTGACTACCACCCTAATGGCGACCTACTGTTGAGTACCCGATTACAAGGCAATAACCCCGAGTGGCAACAAGGACGTCCAATCGATCTGACCCTGACGATTGAAGATAATATTCCGGAACTGCTGAAAGCATTACAGATCACGGGACGCATCAGTGATGCTGTCGACAATCATTTTCAACGGTAGTTTTTTTGCATACACAAGGGTTTGTTAGGGATAGGTTAAGCCTGTATTGTTTACACTAGTCCTGAAACATTCAAAATTCAGGTAACGTGAGGCGCTTATGATTTCAGTCTTTCCCCGGTTTGCAGTAATGTTACTGCTAATATTGGCAACTGCTGCGTGTACACCAACCGTACAACTTGCTGCACCCAAAGATCCGATCACCATCAATCTGAATGTTAAAATTCAGCATGAAATACTGGTCAAGGTCGACAGGGAAATTGATAACCTGCTGGAAGAAAACAGCGATCTTTTCTAGGAGATAGTCATGTTACACGCATACAAACGCGTTATCTGGATCATGGTACTTTTACTGGCATCACTGCCAGCTTGGGCTCTATCTCTCGAGCAAGCCAAAACCCAGGGTCTGATAGGCGAGCAACTCAACGGCTACGTAGGCATTGTCACAGCTAGCCCATCGACTGAGCTTCACTCACTGGTAACCGATATCAATCAACAGCGCCGGGCACTTTACCAGCAGTCGGCACAAGAAGCCTCAGTTACACTGGAAGTATTTGAAATTCGTGCAGGTCAGCGTTTACAGGGACGTGCAAAAACAGGAGAATACCTTCAGGATCAAAACGGGCAGTGGCGCCGCAAATAATGTCCTGATAAGGAGTCCGAGTTGCTGAGTTATCGTCAAATCAATCTGCTAGGATTAGTCACCTGCGTAGCAGCCATGCTGTTTGCCGTCGGATTTTTGCAAAACCACCTGGAACTGGAGCCCTGTCCGCTCTGTGTCATCACACGAATTATTGTCATTACCATGGCTATTATTTTTTTCCTTGGCCTGGTTCACAACCCCAAACAGGCAGGCCAGCGTGTTTATGGCAGCCTGAACTTATTGACTGCGCTCGTGGGTTTCGGTGTACAACTACGCCATGTCTGGCTACAGAACCTACCATCTGATCAGGTACCGGCCTGTGGTCCGGGTCTGGAGTTTCTGTTGCAAACACAACCGGTATTTTCTGCACTACGGACTGTATTTGAAGGCTCTGGTGACTGTGCCGAGATATCCTGGACATTTATGGGGCTGACCATTCCAATGCAATCAGCACTACTGTTTGGTTTCCTGCTGATGTTGGTCGTGCTGCAACTGAAAAAACGCCCCCGCGGCTTGTTCAGTTGACAGGCAGCGTCAACATCCAGCATGCACTTATCCCTGCACCATCCGGTTGTCAGAGATTTGTATTGGGCAATCAACAGTCCAACATTACTGGAAGCTCCCTGCCTTAAAAACTGGCAGGACTCCAGTCGCTGGTTTACGCACTTGCTTCAGCAACTTGACCAGCAACCAGCTCCACTGCTACGCCACCTGCAGCAACAGGTACACCATCCGTATCAACCCAGGCTGGGTCAGTATTTTGAACAGTTATGGCACTTCTACTTTAATCATCACCCTGACTATCAGTTGTTGGTGCATAATCTACAGATAAAAGCTCCGGATAATCACACACTAGGCGAACTGGATCTGCTGATCCGTAATCGGCACAGCCATGAAGTGCATCACCTTGAACTGACGGTTAAGTTTTACCTTGCCGTTGCGCAACGGCCATCAGACATCAATCTGGCATGTTATATCGGTCCCGGCTTGAAAGACCGACTGATAGATAAATATCAGCATACCTGCAATCATCAACTGCCACTATCCGGCAGCGATGCAGCACAAGCACAGCTTGCAGCAAGAGGCATCAAGGTAGACCAGGCTCAAGCAGTATGTCGCGGACGACTGTTTCAGCCCATGGCACTCGCGACAACGGGTCAACCCGCCTGGCTGGCACAGGCTCAACTCCACCAACTTAAGAGCGCCGCACACTTCCGCTGTCTGGAGCGCCGACAATGGTTTGCCGAGCAGCCTGCTAACCATGACAACTATGACTATAATCAGCTCGTTATCCACCTGTCCACCCATCTGACACATCCTCTGCAAGTCGCGGTTATCGATCCTCAGACTAAACAGGAAACACGTCGATTGTTTATTGTTCCTGATAGTTGGGAAGCCGCGGCCCGAGACTGCCTGAGTCAGTCTCTTTGAGCTGACTGTTGGTCCATCATCGTCTGTAAACTCTCCAGCGCGGACTGGTGTTTAGGGCTACAGGCTTGTGCAAAACTCAGACGCAACGCCTGGCGAAAGTCACCGCTGACGGAAAACAACGGGCCGGGGGTAATCGCTATCCCCTGCCTTAGAGCCAGGGGGTAAAGTGCCAGCGTATCAATTGGCTGCTGCCACTCTACCCAAAGGCATAACCCACCTTGAGGGACATCAACGCGGATGCGCTCCGGCCAGCGGCTTTGCAGTGCCTGCATCCACTCTTGTGACTGACGATAGAGCTCACTGATATACTGTCGCAAGTAACGGTCATAATCACCCGATATCAAGTAATCATTCAGGCCTTGCTGGACGAAATGACTGTTCGCCAGTTGCGTTATCAATTGCAAGTAAACAATGCGTTTATGCCAGCGCTTGCTTAGCACCCATCCCAAACGCAGATCACGAGACAGTGCTTTTGAATAGGAACCACATAAAATCACCCGATCCTGCTCGTCCAGCGCTTTCAGCGGTGACAAACGCCCGGTGAAACTCAGTTCACGATAGATATCATCTTCAATCAGGGTTATCTCATGCTTATTGGCTAAGGCAAGCAAGCGCCGCTGATGGGCTTCTGGCATTAATGATCCCCCCGGTGTAGCAAAGCAGGGTGTTACGACACAGGCCCGAATGGGCCAATGCTGCAGTGCCCGCTCCAATGCATTCAGATCCACTCCAGTCTGCGGATGGACGGGTATTTGTACAGCCTTGAGTTGCAGTTGCTCCAGCAGTTGAATCACACCATAAAAACCGGGATCTTCTACGGCCACCAAGTCACCGGGTCGGCAACAGGCTTTTAAGGACAAAAACAGCGCATTCTGACAACCGCTAGTAATACAAAACTCTTCGGCACTGACCTGACAGGCATCTCGCTGATAACGTTGCGCCAGCGTCTGACGCAACGGCAGGTACCCTGCCGGTTCCTCATAGCGCTGATGTGCTTTCCCTCTCGATTGGCGCAGAGCACGCCCAATCGATCGATTCAGCAGCATCAAACCGGCTGAAATGTGCTCTGCTTGACCACCAGGCAACAGATCAAACGCAGCCCCCTGCAGCATAATATCAGTCAGCAACTCACTGCTGTTAACCGGTACAGGCCCGGGAATAGCCGTCGACGCCACTACAGACTGATCCAACGCCGAACCCGGCAACTCACAGACAAAGTAGCCTGAGCGCGGTCGTGCCTCTATGCGCCCTTGAGCTTCGAGGCGCTGATAAGCGTGCAGCACTGTCGCTTTAGATAATTGCTTTTCCCGGCATAAGTGACGTACAGAGGGCAACCGCTCTCCTACTTGCCAACGACCCGCTTGCATCCGGGAATAGAGCCAGGCTTCGAGTTCAAGGTAGGCATAATCCTGCTTCATAATCACCTCAATAAGCATTCACATCTGTACCTATTATTTATTATTTTTTTGTCCCTGTCCTTATTTATACAGGCTACTTACACTGCCTGCAGTAAATTAAGAGGACCATGAATCATGCATCAGTCACCATCAGCTCAAATACCACTTCGTCCAATTAACGACTCCTACGGACTTGAAGGACGAAAAATTCATGTACGCCTCACCGAAGGACGCTTTCAGAACCTCAGACGCCTGATCAGCTGGCCATTACTGGCGCTGTTTTTCGGTCTGGTTTGGGTACAGTCCAAGGGTACGCCCTGGTTGATGTTCGACTTCCCTGAGCGACGCATTCTGCTATTCGGCACACATTTTTCCTGGTACGACCTGCATATACTGACAGGGATGATGATTACCGCGGCCAGTCTGCTGTTTTTTGTGTCCATGATCTGGGGCCGTGTCTGGTGCGGCTTTGCGTGCCCACAAACTATCTGGACCTGGATATTTATTCGCATTGAGCGCTGGACTGAAGGGCGTGCGTCTTTGCGCCAGCGTCAGGAAAATATGCCACTCCGTGGAGCCAGACTCGCCCGACGCATCGTAAAACACACCCTGTGGATGACTGTTGCGCTACTCACCGCGATCACCTTCACCGGTTATTTTATGCCTATCCGAGACCTGGTCGCTCAACTGGCCGGTGCAGAGGCATCCACCACTCTGGTTGGCTGGTTAGTCTGCATGACACTGCTAACGTATATCAACGCCGGGTTAGTACGGGAAAAAATTTGCTTACATGCCTGCCCCTATTCACGTTTTCAGGCCGTGATGATGGATGATCGATCACTTAAGGTCAGCTATAACGCTGAACGCGGTGAGCCCAGAGGATCAATAAAACTCAGCAGTGCCATACAACAAGCCAAAGGGTCAGTGGGAGATTGTGTAGACTGTAATATTTGTGTACAGGTGTGCCCCACTGGCATAGATATCCGCGATGGATTACAGGCCGCCTGTATCGATTGTGGTGCCTGTATCGATGCCTGCGATCAGGTGATGCTAAAAACCCAACGTCCGACCGGACTGATCGGTTTCGCAGCCGCCCAAGAACAGCAACAACCTCAGCGTTTTTGGCGTCCACGTCTGCTAGGTTACTTTGCAGTTACATTGATTGCCTTCAGTTCTACTGGATACGCGCTAGTGAACAAGAAAGATCTGGTGGTTGAAATTCGTCGCGATCGCGACAGTCTGTACCGGGAGTTTTCCGATGGATCACTGTGCAACTTCTATCAGATCAAAGCAGAGAGTTTCGCTCCTGCTTTAACGCAGATGTATGTCAGTGTCAGCGGGCAGGAAGGCCTGGTACTTCAAGGACCTGAAACCTTCATGCTGGATAACAGCGGTGAATGGACTGCTTACAGAGTATGCCTTATGAATCCCGCAGGGGGAGTTCTGCCCATCACCTTTAATTTTAGTGATCAGACCAGAACATGGAGTCGTTCATCCAGCCTGATCACCAATACCCACTATCAGCAGCGCTGATCAGAAGGTCACTTTCACACCGACATAAGCGGAGCGGCCCATGCCCGGTACAGCGATACCCCAGGGTACGCCGTTCATGGACATGGTTCGGCCCTGTCCGGTGTATGCACCGCCAGTTGGCAAGGTATAGTAGCGATCAAACAGGTTTTCCACGCCGAAATCCAGGCGTACCTGATTCCAGCTATGGCTGGAACGCAAATTGATCAGACTATAGCCAGAGGTAGTGATTTCGTTGCGCACATCAGCACCATCACTTTTATCATCCACAACCACCCATTCGATAGCATTGTCCCAACCACCCTTCTGATGGCTCAGTGTGAAGCGTCCGTTCAGCGGCATAATGTTGTACAGCTCGTCACCAGTATCACGGTTCTCCCCCTGGGTGTAGTTGATCACACCGTTAAGTCCCCAGGCTCCCCAGTCATTCGACGCCAGAGGCATCTGCATGGACAAGTCGATTCCGTACAGGCGAGCAGACTGATTGGCATACTGCAGCACGTTGAACTGATCATCACCCCAAGCAGGCAAAGCAACTGCGTCGATATAATCATCCACGTGAGTAAAGAACGGAGTGGCTGCGATGCTCCAACGGCGGTCACTGGCATGCCAGTCGAATGTCGCCGAAGCGGTATAGGCAGTTTCCGGCTTCAAGTTAACGTCACCCACATAGCCGTTACCATCACCAACAAAGTTGTTCATGGTCGCCGCCATGGCCCAACTGGACCAGGTGTAACGTTCGTACAAACTGGGGGAACGGACCTTGCGAGCCAACCCCATCTCAATATCCAGAGTATCACTGTACAGGTAGCGTGCCAGTGCAGTCAGATCCAAATTATCATCAGTCTGGTCACGACTTTGGGTGTTAAACGCTGCCGATTCAACTCCCTGATTTGCCATCATGCTGTAACCATGTACTTCGTCGGCATCCATGTTTACACGCTCATAACGTGCGCCCAACAGGGTAGTCCAGCGTTCGTTATGGCTGGATTCCACTTCAGCAAACAGCGCCGAGCGGTCTCGCTGGCCATTATTGATATTCTGGAAAATATCCGGTCCCATACCACCGCCAGACGCAGTCCAGTAATCGTCAAGACGGTAACGCTGCAGGTCGGCACCGACGCGCAAGAGTTGATCGGGGTTCAGATTGATATCGGCTTTCAGACTCAGGCCACTATTCTCGCTCTCGGAGTACATGGGCATACCAGCGGCACAGGTAGTCGCAGTACCATCGACCATAAAGCCGATCGGACTGCAGGCCTGTCCATCCGGGTTGGACAGCGCGCCATACCAGAAACGCTTGTCATCGCCAAAGTCCATAAAGTGATCGACGGTTTCATGGTAGGCACGCGCTTTCATCACCCCCCAATCAAATTCGCGAGTCCAGGCGAAATTGGCTAGTTTCTGGGTGTTTTCCAACAGGTCCATACGCTGATTGGGATAAAGTTGTTCCGGCATGTCCTGATAGCTGAATCGAGTTTCAAACAGATTATCACCAGTCCTGAAGGCGATGCTCAGCGCGTGATTCTGGGTTTCGTATGCAGTAGATCCCACTTCATCCAGATCCAGTGTATGGCCAGGGCGTCCTGTTTCGACAAAATTCTTGAAATTGTCACCCGCTGTATAGTTGTCTGCCTGACTCCATGAGCCGCTATAGTTGATATTCAGATCTTCCGTGGCATAAATGGCACTAAGGTTACCTCCGAAAGCCGCATTATTGCTGCGATAGAAAGTACCAACTTCACCCTTGGTGATATAACCTTCACCAGAGAGGGCGAACTCAGGTGCGGGACTTTCCGCAATAATAGTACCGCCAATGCTATCCCCTCCCACACTGACCGGAGTGATACCAGCATAAACCTTGAGCAGTCCGATATTGCTTGGCTCAACATAGGACAAAGGGGGGTTCATGTGGTTTGGGCATGCGGCAATCAGGTCCATACCATCGACCTTAATACGCAGACGGTCATCAGCCAGACCATGAATTGCTGGCAGGCTGGACACGCCACCCGCACCGTAAAGACTGACGCCAGGGATGTCACGTAACAAGCTGGCACTGTCATTAGTAGCGGCACGAAGCATCTCAATGACGGATGGAGGTTGCTGCACGGAATTGTCCAGTACGGCTGGTGCCGGCTTCTCCACTACCAACACAGTAGCCATCTGGAACTGCTCAGCGTTGACTAGTTGGGTAATCGAGGCAAAAGCAACTGCAACGGCTAATTGCCTCAACTGAAACAGCGAATATTGGGGTGTTCGATTCATCTTAGCTCCTGCATGTTCCCTGATCTGTATCTACACCTTTGACCTCTGTCGACCTGAAGGGGAAAAAGGCCGATGAGGAGGTGCTGCGAAAGGGCGAAAGTTTGAAACGAGATGGATTGTAGTGGAAATCCATTAGTCTGGCTTGAGACATAATGTCGCACTTAAAAAGTGCCATTGGGGCCAGGTTATATGTGTGGATTGCAAAGCAACGATAGGCGGTGCAAAGTTACACTATAAAAATGAATTTGGATTAGGCTGTATGTATCGCTTGCTCTCCCCTTCTCTAAAAGGTGATGTTTTTGGCGGCATCACTGCTGGTGTTGTTGCCCTTCCTCTGGCGCTGGCATTTGGTGTTGCATCTGGGGCAGGGGCTGCCGCTGGCCTCTATGGTGCGATAGCCCTGGGGCTGATAGCGGCATTATTCGGGGGAACACAGGTACAAATTTCCGGTCCCACCGGCCCAATGACGGTGGTTTTTGCTTCAGCAATCACCACGTTTGGCGGCAGTTTCGAGATGGCACTAGCGGTTGTGCTGATCGGCGGTCTGCTACAAATTGTTCTGGGACTGCTACGCACTGGCGCGCTGATTCACTTTATTCCTTACCCAGTAATTTCGGGTTTCATGAGTGGCATCGGCGTAATCATCATTATATTGCAGCTTGCCCCGCTTCTGGGGGCACCGGCATCAGCGTCGCCACTGATTGCCCTCAGTCGACTAGGGGACACATTTCACAACATCAATCCTGAAGCTTTGGGTCTGGGTTTATTAACACTCGGGATCGTTTTTCTAACCCCATTAAAGATTAGTCGCTTCGTGCCTTCACCACTGATTGCACTGATTGTTTGTACGCTACTGAGTTATTTTGCCGGTTTCAATGTGGCTGAAATCGGCCATATCCCCACTGGATTACCTGACCTGCAACTGCCCAATTTCACCCTACAGGACTGGAGTGTAATAGTTACACTGGGGGTTACTCTGGCATTACTGGGGAGTATTGATAGCCTGCTGACATCACTGGTGGCAGACTCCATTACCCAGACCCATCATCAACCCAACCGTGAACTCATCGGCCAGGGTCTCGGCAATATGCTCTGCTCTCTGATTGGTGGACTGCCTGGTGCTGGCGCAACCATGCGAACGGTGGTTAACGTAAACTCAGGCGGCACCACCCGGCTCAGCGGTGTTATTCATGCCTTGTTTCTGCTGACTCTATTGATGGGGGCTGCGCCCCTGGCATCACAAATTCCACTAGCCGTTTTAGCTGGTATATTGATCAAAGTCGGCTTCGATATTCTTGACTATCGCATGCTGAAACGACTGAAGACAGCCCCTCGACCAGAAACACTGATTATGGCGACGGTCTTTGCACTGACAGTACTCGTGGATCTGGTGATGGCAGTTGGGGTGGGCGTGGTTCTGGCAATGGGCATGCTAACACAGCGGGTAGCCAGAGAATCTGATATCAGCTTCGATGATCGCAACGGCCATCATTCCCATCATGTGGAAAAAGTAGGTCCGGGTGTTCGTGTAGTACAAGTCAAAGGCCCGTTATTCTTCGGATCTGCCAGTCATATGCTTGACCGGATCGAAACTGTCGATAAGGTCATTGATACACAGGACATCATCATTGACTGCCGCAAAGTCGATTTTATGGATTTAACCGCGATTTTTGCATTGGACGAAATGGTTGAACGCATGTTACAGCACAAATTGCGTCCAAAGGTTGTAACCACGCCCAGCATTAAGGCTCAGCTCCTTCAACTCAACACGGCCTATCTTACAGAAGCTATTATTTTCACCAACATGAAATCTGCATTGCATTAAATGGCATTCGGATCAGTACCCTTTTTCGTGGTGCTACGCTGGGGTAGTGGGGGCTGATGGGATCGGATTTGGCTGACCCTGCGCGCCAGGACGGCGCACTGGAGCCCCATGGATGGGTTCACGGCGTGTCAGCCAGATCCGAGCCTATCAGCCCAAGTCTACGACCATTTTTTTGCCCACTTTTAGCGCAAAAACGGTTAGTATTAGCGGCTAAAATTTTCAGTTTCAGGGAATTTACCCCTGAGCAGGCCTTTCGCACTCAAGTGCGCGAGCAGGCCAGAACTCATTCAGGACTTCTTAGTAATGTGCCCACAGTCACTTTCGCTACACACCCTTGAACATCATGATGCTTTCATTGAACGTCATATCGGCCCCTCTATTGAAGAACAGCAGGCTATGCTCACAACTACCGGGTTTCAGACCCTGGAAGATATGGTTCAGCGCACAGTACCTGCCTCTATTCGCTGTGATATTCCGGCGCAACTGGACAGCCCGCGTACCGAAGCCGAAACTCTGGAACGGCTGAAAGTGATTATGAGCCAGAATATTGTTCAGCGTTCCATGATCGGTATGGGCTTTACCGATGCCATCACCCCCAATGTAATTCTCCGCAACGTGCTGGAAAATCCAGGCTGGTATACTGCCTATACCCCTTATCAGCCGGAAATTTCTCAGGGACGCCTGGAAGGTCTGTTGACTTTCCAACAGATGATTATGGACCTGACCGGGCTTGAACTGGCCAATGCGTCTCTATTGGATGAAGCTACAGCAGCTGCCGAAGCCATGACGCTATGTAAACGCATGTCCAAGGCGAAAAAAGCCAATGTCTTTATCGTTGATGAACATCTGCATCCACAGAACATCAGCGTTATTCTGACTCGCGCAGAGCCGCTGGGTATTGATGTTGTCGTCGGTGATGTGGCCAGCCTGATGGAGTTGCATGACTACTTTGGTGTTGTGGTGCAGTATCCCGATACATTGGGCAACCTCAAAGACTATCAGGCATTAATTGCCAAAGCTCACGAACAAAAAGCGCTTTTCTGCGCCGCCGCAGACATTATGGCGCTGGTGCTGTTGAAATCACCGGGTGATCTAGGTGCCGACGTGGTATTCGGTTCATCGCAGCGTTTTGGTGTACCCATGGGTTACGGTGGCCCATCGGCGGCCTATTTTGCCACCCGCGATGCCTTCAAGCGTTCAGTACCGGGTCGTATCATCGGTGTATCAGTCGATAGTCGTGGCAAACCGGCACTGCGTATGGCAATGCAAACGCGTGAGCAGCATATTCGCCGTGAAAAAGCCATGTCCAACATCTGTACCGCTCAGGCATTGCTGGCCAATATGGCCGCCTTCTACGCTGTTTACCATGGTCCTGAAGGGCTAAGAATCATCGCCTCACGTATTCACCGCCTGACAAATATTCTGGCAGCAGGTCTTACCTCCAAAGGTGTTACCCTGCTTAACAACCATTGGTTTGATACCTTGACTCTGGATCTGGGCTTTTCACGCGATAGCGCCTATGAACGCGCCTCTGAGCTCGGCATTAATCTGCGCAAAATCGGCGACACCCAGCTAGGCATTACCTGTGATGAACGCACGACTCGTGAAGAAGTGTTGACCCTGTGGAAAGCGCTTCTGGGCGAAACGCATCAACTGGATATCGAAGCCATAGATCTTGAACTGGTGCAGAAGGGTTCAGCGTCACTGCCAGCCTCACTGCTACGGGATAATGAAATTCTGACCCATCCAGTCTTCAACACCCACCACAGTGAAACCGAAATGCTGCGGTATCTGAAAAAACTGGAAAACAAAGATATATCTTTGGTCCACAGCATGATTGCATTGGGCTCCTGTACCATGAAACTCAATGCCACCGCCGAGATGTTGCCGGTAACCTGGCCTGAACTGGCCAATATGCATCCGTTCGCACCCCGCGAACAGGCACTAGGCTATCAACAGATGATCAATGAACTGGATTTAATGCTGCGCGCAATTACCGGCTTTGATGCCATCTGCATGCAGCCCAACTCCGGTGCACAGGGTGAATATGCCGGTCTGATGGCAATACGAAACTATCTTCGCGCCAAGGGAGAAGGGCACCGTAACGTCTGTCTGATTCCAACTTCGGCCCACGGCACCAATCCAGCCTCAGCGGCGATGGTCGATATGAAAGTGGTACTGGTGGATTGTGATGCGCAGGGCAACGTGGATGTAGAAGATCTTCGCAGCAAAGCGCTGGAGCACAAAAACGACCTCGCTGCTCTAATGATCACCTACCCCTCTACGCATGGCGTATTTGAAGAAGAGATTAAAGAGATCTGTGCCATCGTGCATGACTGTGGCGGCCAAGTATATATGGACGGTGCCAACCTGAATGCTCAGGTGTGCATCAGCAAACCGGCGGAGATAGGTGCCGATGTCTCCCACATGAACCTGCACAAGACCTTCTGCATTCCACATGGCGGCGGTGGTCCAGGCATGGGACCGATCGGGGTTAAAGCCCATCTGGTTCCCCATTTGGCCAACCACCCAGTCGTGTCTGTCAATAATAATGACCGCAGCAATACCGCGGTATCAGCTGCGCCTTGGGGTAGTGCCAGTATTTTATCCATCAGTTGGGTGTATATCAGTCTGATGGGAGGGACCGGTCTGCGCCAGGCTACTGAAGTGGCCATTTTGAGCGCCAACTATATTGCCCAGCGCCTTAACGAACACTTCCCGGTACTCTATACCGGTCGCAATGGTCGCGTGGCACATGAGTGCATCATCGATCTGCGCCCCCTGAAAGAGCGCACCGGTATCACCGAAGAAGACGTTGCCAAGCGATTGATGGACTTTGGCTTCCATGCGCCCACCATGTCCTTCCCGGTACCTGGCACGCTGATGATCGAGCCAACAGAATCTGAGCCCAAAGCTGAGCTGGACAGGTTTATCGATGCCATGATTCAGATACGTCAGGAAATAGCGGCCGTTGAAGCCGGTGAACTCACCGCGGAACAAAGCCCGCTGCGCCATGCACCGCATACGCAGGCCGATCTGATGGACCCAAACTGGGAACGTGCCTACAGCCGTGAGCAGGGTGCCTTCCCCGCCGAGTGGCTAAAAGAGGCTAAAGTCTGGCCGAGCGTCAACCGTATCGATAACGTTTACGGTGACCGCAACCTGTTCTGCGCCTGCATACCGGTTGAGGATTACCGCTAATCCTTTGTGGGTGCTGGTTTGGATTCCTGAACCAGCATCTGCTCATCAGCTTCAGGAACCGCGCCAGCTTCACTGAGCTGTTCCTGCTCCCAGGCTTCAATCAGTGATTCTGTACTGATCGGCTCATCAGCATCTTGCGTTTCAGACACATCTGCGTCATCGGTAATGGCATCCACCTCGTCAGCAGCCAAGACCTGTGCAACCGACCCTTCTGCAATTGCCTCATCCTCAAAATTATCCTCGCCCGTTTCACTGTCAGACGCTTCATCTGCAGTTGCCACTCCAGTGACAGAATCATCCTCTAGTGAGTCCTCAGTCTGATACAACTCCTCAGGCACCGGCGTCAGATCATCCTGTGCTGCGGTATAAAGCTCGTCGGTCGGGAACTGTATCGAAGGCTGGAGTACAAACTCCATTTTCTCGCGCTGCAGACCGGCCACTTTGGACTGGTATATAGCGTAGAACATCATCACCAGCAAATTAAGTGCAATATAAGCAAACAAAGCAGCTGGCCCTATCCAGGACATCAGTGAAGAACTCAGCAAGGGACCGAAAATCGCCCCGCTACCATAACCTATCATCAGACCTGATGAGGTCTGCATCAGTTGGTCCGGTTCACTCCAGTCATTCACGTGCGCGGCCGACAGAGGATAAATCACGAACACCAGTGAGCCATAGCAGAATACATTGATCAACAGCCAATAAAACGGCAATTGAAAAAAGCTTTGCATCACCATCAGCAGGCTAAACACCAGAGCACCAAAACACACGCCCGCCAGTACCTTGCGTCGCTCAATTCGGTCTGACAGCTTACCCAGTGGCACCTGAAGCACCAGACCAGAAAAGACCCCAGCCATCATAAACAGTGAGATTTCCTGTACGCTATAATTGAGTGTTTGCACATAAATCGGTGCCATGGCAAAGAAAGCAGCATTAACAGAACCAGCACAGACGGCACCAAAAAAACCGGCAGGCGCCACTTTGAGTAGAGGCTTAACGGTAAAACCGGTTACCGGATGTGGGATAGGTGCCTCTGTACGGGTCATCATCAGGGGCAACAGTGATAGAGAAAAACAGGTTGAAGCCACAGCAAAGGCCTCAAAGGAATCCGGCGATGCAAATAGCAGAAACAACTGCCCCAGCCCTGACGCCAGGTAGTTAACCACCATATAGATCGCCATTATGCTGCCACGTGTCTTATTATCCGAACGCGCATTCAGCCAGCTTTCGGTGATGATAAACAGACCTGCCAGGCAAAAGCCATCAATCAGACGCAACACCCACCAGACCCAGGGATCAATAAACAGCACATGCATCAGCGGAGACAAAGACATAAATGAGGCAAACGCAGCAAACGCCCGAATATGTCCCCCACGCTGGATCACTTTGGAAGTGTAACGCGCTCCCAGAAACATCCCCAGAAAGTAACCGGCCATGATCAGACCCACCGTTTGCACGGTGAAACCTTCAAGATCGGCCCGTAAGCTGGTCAGTGTAGTGAAGAGTGCATTTGCCAGAACCAACAAACCATAGCTGGCATAAAGCGATAACAGGGTACGAGCAGTGGTAAGCATAATTGATCAGTATCTTGAAAAACGCGGTTATTCGGAGGTATTCGGAACTTCATTACCCAACAGAATAGCAACCCAACGGGTCCCTTCATTCTGTTCAAGTGCAATTTTGACAATCATCGTCAGGGGAATGGACAAGAACATACCCACCGGCCCAAACAGCCACCCCCAAAGAATCAAAGAGAGAAAAACAACCAGGGGTGACAGACCTAATCCACGCCCCATAAAGCGAGGTTCAACCAGATTACCCATCACCATGTTTACTGTTACATAGCCCGCAATAACAAACATGGCGTCAGTCACACCTAACTGTACCAAGGCAAGCAACACAGCCGGTACGGCAGCGATCAATGAACCCACATTGGGTATGTAGTTCATTAGCATGGCAATCAATCCCCACAAAACCGGGAAATCGACATCCAGCCACCAGAGCCACAAAGTCACCAGCACACCGGTAAGAAAACTGATAGTGGTTTTAATCATCAGATACTGGTTAACCTGTTTCATAAAACCCTGAGCGTCACGCAGAGACTTTTCTGCGTTAGGCAGCGCCGCCTTCACTTTGTCGGAAAAACCCGCCTCCTCCAGCAGAATAAAAATGACGATAAAGATCACCAAAAACAGATTGGTCAACAAAGATCCTATTCCAGACAGTGTCGTACCTACCAGCCCCATCACTTGAGATGGATTAAAGTGATTCATCACCATATCCCGGTTAACCGGGATATCCCAGCGTTCGAGGTACGGCAACCAGTCGACTGTGAGGGTTTGTAAGCGTTCCTGATATTGCGGCATGCGCATAAGAAACGAGTCAATCGATTGACTGACAATCATCCCCAGAGCACCACCAAAAATGATCAATACAAATAGAACAATTAGCACCGCCATATACGAAGGCACGCCACGGCGCGTTAAACCGCGCAGAAAGGGCGTACTGATAATAGCAATGAAGAGTGCCAGCATAATCGGAATGACGATAGCCTCGGCAGTTTTAAGTCCGGCAAGTATCACCACAACACCTGCCAACCCCAACAGCCATTTCAATCCATGATTATCCGCCATAAAGCTCCTCTTGCACTTGTTCTACGTAAAAGAAAGAATTGTATACTTTTACCACAGCTTTCCCAATCAAAACCCCGTAGCATCGGGAAATAATTAAGCGGACGACGCTATGCTGACAGCTACCGGATTATGTAAAACCTATAACACTCCCCAGGGACCCCTGCAGGTGTTTTCTAACCTGAATCTGACCTTGCTTCAGGGTGAAAGTTTAGCACTAATGGGAGAATCCGGCTGTGGCAAGTCTACCCTACTGCAATTACTGGCTGGGCTGGAGCAGGCTGATGCCGGGAGCATACAGCTTGCCGGGCAGCAGTTGCTGCAGCTGAACGACCACCAAAGAGCGCTGTTCCGGCGCCAGCATCTGGGCATAGTGTTTCAACAACTCAACCTGATACCCAGTCTTAACGTAAAGGATAACCTGGCTTTTCAGGCGCGTATCGCTGGAAACCATGACCTGACCTGGCAACAGACACTGATTCAGCGTCTGGAACTCGGCAGGCTGACAGACCGCTACCCTCATCAGCTTTCCGGCGGACAGCAGCAACGTGTGGCTATTGGTCGTGCACTGGCGGTGAAGCCTGCCGTTATTCTGGCCGATGAGCCCACCGGCAGTCTGGATGAGCGCACTGGTGATGTGGTGATGACGCTCTTTCTGGAACTGGTCAGAGATAGCGGCGCCAGTCTATTGATGGTGACCCACAGCAATCGACTGGCAGGCCTCCTTGATCGACGCCTGACCCTGCATAACGGTCAACTGCAATGACGACTTCACGCTTCACAAACGTCTGGGTGCTTCACGCGCTGCTCAGTCATTGGCGCCGACATCCTTTGCAGCTATTAATGCTGGCTTGCGGGCTGATTGCCGCCACGGCTCTGTGGAGTGGAGTACAGGCACTAAACGCGCAAGCACGCAGTAGTTATGACCAGGCAGCCGGTCGTTTTAACAGTCTGTCGCAGACGCAACTGATTAGCCGTGACGCCACCGATTTTTCCGAAGCCTATTACATCAGCCTGCGCCGCGCTGGCTGGAAAGTGACTCCACTGCTGGAAGGCTCACTTCAACTTCCCGATGGCCCAGCCCTGCGCATCATCGGATTAGAACCCTTGACACTGACATTCACCACCACTCAATCGCCGCGTGGCTTACCCGGCAATTTTGATCTAAAGCGTTTTTTAACACCGCCGGGACAACTTTTAGTGTCCCAGGCAACCGCCGACCAGTTGAAACAGCTGTGGCAAAACCCTGACATTGCTGAGTTATTCAAATCGGCTGAGTCATCTGAATTACCCCATCTACACGTCACTAGCGCACTCAACGACAAGGAACTGATCGCCGATATTCATCTGGCACAGCAGCTACTGGCGCTGCCCGGGAAGGTCTCCCGACTGTTACTGACAGCCAATCCCCCTGGCCCACTGCCCGATACCCTTGCACCCCACCTAAAGCTAATAACAGCGAAAGATGAAGCCGATCTGGCCCGGCTGACAGACAGCTTTCACCTTAACCTGACCGCACTGAGTCTGCTGGCGTTTGTGGTGGGCTTGTTAATTGTCTACTCAAGCATCAATCTGGCGTTTGCACAACGCCGCCCCTTGCGACAGATTCTGCACAGCTGTGGTGTCAGTCAACGCCAGCTTCTCGGTTGGCTACTGGCCGAACTGCTGCTACTGGGCTTACTGGCGGCGCTTCCAGGTTTAATCAGTGGCTATCTGATTGCCAGCCTGTTACTACCCGACCTGGCGGCCAGTTTACGTGGGCTTTATGGCGCTCAGGTCACTGACAGCCTCACCTTGGAACCCGTCTGGTGGTGGAGCGGTCTGGCAATGACCGTGGGTGGGGTTTTGCTGGCTGCCATTTTGCCTCTTATAAGACTGATTAAACCCTCCGCAACTCAGGCACAAGATAAGGTGAAGTACTTTCCTTACATATGCTCCTGGCTGAGCCTAACAGGTGCCCTGCTGTGGCTTATCGCGCTGCTGTTGATGCTCTGGGGGGAGAGTCTGATGAGTGGCTTTATGCTACTGACGTGTCTGTTGTTTGGATCAGCGCTGTTAATGCCCGCCTGCCTGAAGCGGCTGTTGACTCTGGCCGAATCCAGGAGTCAGGGACCGGTCTCGCAATGGCTATGGGCCGATGCACGGCTACAACTACCTGGGCTGTCACTGGCACTCATGGCGCTGCTATTGGCACTATCAACCAGCATTGGGGTCGGCGGGATGGTGGAAGGGTTTCGTAAAACCTTCAGCGGCTGGCTGGATCAACGGCTGGCGGCGGAAATTTATCTCCGCGCTGACAATCCACAACAGGCTCAGGCTATGGAAGGCTGGTTAAGCGAGCGCGACGATGTTGAGGCCCTGCTGCCTTCACGCCGCACGGAGATTAGCCTGCAGGGCTGGCCTGTCGAGCTCCGGGGGTTCAAACCCCACGCTACCTATGCTGATCACTGGCCACTGCTGAGTAGCCTGCCCTCCCCCTGGCAACAGGTCGCCACACAACCGGCAGTGCTGATCAACGAACAACTGGCACGGAATCTGAATTTATCCCCCGGTGATTCGATACAGCTACCCGCCACTGAAGGCGATCAGATCTTTATCATCGCCGCCATCTACAGCGACTATGGTAACCCCAAGGGACAGTTGATGCTGTCGATCGAGCGAATGCTGCAACACTGGCCGGATGCAGTGGCTGGCAGTTATGCCTTGCGAGCCCATCCCCAAAATGTAGAGGTCCTAATGCAAGCGCTCACAGAGCAGTTCAACCTGGATGCCAGCAACTTGTTCGATCAGCAGGCAGTAAAAGGCTTCTCAACCCAACTGTTTGAACGGACCTTTGCCGCCACTCAGGCGCTGAACCTGTTTATTCTGGGTGTCGCTGCAATCGCACTGTTCAGTAGCTTGCTGACGCTATCATCAATGCGCCTGAGCCAACTTGCTCCCGTTTGGGCCTGTGGTATTAGCCGGCGCCACTTGATGCTCTATGAGTTGATCAAACTGTTAAGCCTGGCGATGCTTACCGCATTACTGGCGATCCCGCTCGGATTGCTACTGAACCTCTGTCTGGTCAAAGTGATCAACGTACGCGCCTTTGGCTGGAAACTGCCCTGGCATCTGTTTCCAGCTCAATGGCTGTGGCTGATTGGGGTTACGCTAATCGCCGCTTTCCTGGCGGCACTGGTACCACTGCTACGCCTGCATTTCAGCTCACCGTCAGACCTGCTCAGGAGCTTCAGCCATGATAACTAAACACCCGGGTTGGCTGCTGTTGGGCGGTTTACTCCTGAGTGGATGCAGTCAAGAGGAACCTGCACAAGGCTTTGCCGGACTCGGTAGCCAGGTAGAGGGCTTTTCCCAGGTGCGTGCGGATACGCGATTGGAACTCCCACAGGATTTTGGCCAGCACCCGGACTACCGCATTGAGTGGTGGTATATCACCGCCAATCTGACCGACTCAGAGGGCGAGGTACTCGGTTTGCAATGGACGCTGTTTCGCCAGACCATGGCTCCCGGTCCAGAGCGCAGTGGCTGGACCAACCAACACCTCTGGCTGGGACATGCTGGCCTCACCCGACAACACCAGCACTATTCAGCAGAAACCTATGCTCGCGGCGGCATTGGCCAGGCCGGGGTAGATACCTCAGAACTAAAAGCCTGGATTGATAACTGGCAACTGCTCAGCACAACAGGCGACCTCAGCCAATTCACCCTGTCTGCCAAGGGTGATAATTTCAGTTACACACTAGCGCTCAGCACAGAGGCCGACCCGGTATTGCAGGGTGACGAGGGTTTCAGCCTCAAATCCGAGGCAGGGCAAGCCTCGCACTATTTCAGCCAGCCCTTCTATCAAGCCGAGGGCCAGGTGCTGATCGATAACCAGACTTACGCCGTTACCGGCCAGGCCTGGATGGATCGGGAGTGGAGCAGTCAACCGCTGGCCGCGGACCAGCAGGGCTGGGACTGGTTTTCCATGCACCTGGATAGTGGCGATAAATTAATGTTATTTCGTTTACGCCATGCCGATGGCGCGCATTACTATTCCGGCACCTGGATCAGTGCTACCGGAGCAACACAACCTCTCAAGCCGGATCAGATCCGGATGACTCCTGGAAAATCACACGCGGTGGCCGGACGTCATTTACCTATTAAGTGGCAACTAGAAATACCGCACCTAGGCATTGAGCTTGAAGCCCAGGCCATTAACCCGAATGCCTGGATGGATACCGGCATCCCTTATTGGGAAGGGCCGATACACATCAGTGGCAGCCATAGCGGCGTCGGCTATCTGGAAATGACCGGCTATTAATCCTAGTTTCGACATTCATTTAACACCCCAAAAAAGTCATTTTGCCACTGGATTGCAACCTTTATGTCAGCCACACATGCAGGATGGATTTTGATGAAATTGAACTCCAAACAGCATGTATTGACGCTAATAGATAAACGCAGTAGCCTTTATTTGATATAAGGGCATGATAAAAACCCGCAAGGATGATCGACTCACAATAAGGACATTGCCATGCCCACAGTTTATTTTAACTCTCAAGCCTGCCATATTTCTGATCTGATTGATGCTAATGACGAACTCACTAGTGAGTTTTCTCGCGTTAATGGAATAGGCCCTAGTGGCCGTGTTTATCAAGGCCATGCCTTCACCTTAGATTTATCTGAACCCTCTGCCCCATCTATCATCACTATTATTAACCAGCAATCGATTCATGAACGTGGTTGGGTGATGGAAGCGGCAGCTTCCGAAGACGAAGAATTACACAGAGAAGCAGAGTTCTGGGAAAAATACCTGTCTGAAGAAGCACTATCTGGCGTATTAAGCTTGGTAGGTGCTTCTAATCTTGTCTCTAATGCGCAATACCAAAACCTTTCGAATTTTCATAAAGCCTTAGTGCGCTACGAAAACGCACTCATTGCCATTCAAAAGCCCGTCGCAGCCAATATGCCAGGTGCTGGCCCTAGACACCAAAGGAAAGCTGTCGCTCGCCGCGATGCCATCCAGGCCTACGATGCATTGATCAGCGAACATAGAATCGCAATAAACCAACTCTCGCCTGTGATCATGCGTACTCGAAACCGGGGCAATGCTCTCAGTAATGCAAACCGTGGCATCACCCTCGCCCTACGCAGCCGTGGCCGTGGCCGTGGCCGTGGCCGTGGCCGCCTTAAGCCTGACGCACGAATTTATATTGCTGACATGTTCCAAGCCCAGCGGCTGAAAAAATTCACGCAGTTTATGGCAAGAGCTGCGACCCCCTTAGCTCTTACAGTCGATGCAACGCTCGATCAAGTGCTTAAAGGCTTAGATGAGAACGATGGCTCTGTCGTTCGCCTATATGCAGGAACTAGCGCTAGCGGGCAGACAAAGTTTTATGAAATCCACGATAGGCCCGGATCCACATCTAAGGTCACCGTGGATCGTGCAGGTGACGAATACGAGTTCTACCAATAAGGGTTAGCCGATGAGACAAAACCGATTTTACTCTGACATCGATCTCTCCAGCAGTATCGACTACGCATTAAAAGCTGCACAGAAGTATTGCAGTGAAGACTATATTGCGGGACGAATTAATCGCTCTAATGGCCGTACTGACCTGCGTGTAAAAAGCTATGAAGCATCCTGCTATCGGTCCTTAGGGCTTTTACGATCCCTCTACGCACGTGGCGATAGCATTGAATCGCTACGCCAGGCTTATTTGGAAACCCGTGAGCGCTTAAGTATGCTGGAAGACAGCATACAAGCCTGCGGTTTAGAACATCCGAAAATAGACTTAGCGCACCCTCTACAGATAAGTATGCTCCTCGCTCTCGCCCACGCCCTGGGCGAAAAGCCTCAGTTAATCGGTCGTAACACCCGTGCGATTTCCTCTGGTTGTGATCTATTCGTCGACCGATTACTCAGTGTGTATGACCCCAAGCGCCCCTTGGCCGACGAGATTGCCAACAAATCCGTCTATAAAAAGCTCTACGCGGTATTTGATGCCCCTGCGGAAAAACGTCCAGAAATGATTGCCCGCTACCTGGACGAATGGGAAAAGCTACTGCTCAAAAACAAGATACCGGGCCTTCATTACCCGCAACCAGATCATCTACTGGAAGAATGGGCAGGCTTCTGGTGTTACCCAGCCGCCGCCGTGGTTGCTGCGCTGAATATCGATGACAGCAGCTTTATCGATCATGAGTTTTACCCGACCGATCTGATGAAGGCCTGCGCCCAATACCGGGGGGAGCCTATCATTTTGCCGCCACTGAAAGAGCCCGCCTTGCCGGAGCCGCCCAAGCGTTCACCCAAGCGCAAGCCCGCGCCCGAGCTGCTTGCCCCCTGGCAGCCGCTGTTTGAGCGGATGGCAGCTTCTTTGCCCAAAAGCCTGCAGGCCAGTCTGTGGAATGCTCTGGTCGAGTGGCTGAATGAAGAGCGGAAAGAGGAAACCCTTGAGGCCGGCGGCTTTCTCTGCGCCTTCTCCGCTGCGCAGTGGGAGATGGAACTGCTGACCACCTACCGCCGCCTGGCCCTGCTGCACGTGGACTGGAAGGATGACGAGAGCGCTCTGAGCTTTTGTGAGGCGATCGCGCGCACCCTCGGCATTGATGATGCCTTTTCACCAGACCCGGTTACGCTGAACCGCCCCGAGCGAGTCTGGGAGGTACTCTATACCTTCCATCAGTGGCTGGCGCCGCACGGATACCGCCTGATCGCTCCGCTCACCGGCGAGGACGCCTACTATGCACTGGCGGTCAAAATAAAAGACGCCGATACGCTTGTTGCAGCGCTGGAACAGGCTGGGCTGAAGGTGAAGACCTTTACCGATGATCAGCCTTTTTAAATCGTGGAGAGCAAAATGAACAGGGCACGGCGCTACCTGACAGCAATCACAACTTTTCTTCTGAGTATAAGTCTCACGCTAACGGCGCTTGCTGGCGCCGACCCACGCAGTATGGTGATCAACCGCCTGCCGGAGTTAGGGTTGGAAATCTGGACTGAAGCGGTACCTGCGTGGCACACGAGCACAGAGCAGCATAATGTAAATTATCCCTGTAACTATGCGAGCTAAAAACCGAGCTTGTGCAATTAATAATTTATAGCGCGCCCTTACGCTTCGTAGCCGGTTTCACCCCGTCACTTGTAGACGGCTATTGCCCAGCCCCTGCTGTTTGCTTACACGGATCTGCACCGGTATACGCTCCTTTAAAGCCTCGACATGGCTGATGATACCAATGGTCTTGCCACTGGCATTGAGGTTATCCAGCGCATCCAGTGCTACTTCCAGGGTTTCTGCATCCAGGGTGCCAAAACCTTCATCCAGAAACAGCGAATCGATACTGGTTTTATGACTAACCAGATCAGACAGTCCCAGCGCCAGCGCTAAACTGACCAGAAAACTCTCGCCACCGGACAGGGTTCGCGTATCCCGGCGGGCATCGGCCTGCCAGGTATCGATCACTTCAATTTCCAGCTCAGCTGCTTCCCGGCGAGCCAGTTGAAAACGGTTATGCAGACGCTCCAACTGCGTATTGGCCAAGCTGATCAGATGATCCAGCGTCAGTCCCTGGGCAAAGCGACGGTATTTAGCGCCATCTTTAGCGCCAATAAGATGGTTAAGCTGTTGCCAGCGATCACACTGCTGTTGCTGCTGGTCTATTTTCAGCTGCAACGCGCCAAGCGTTTCCCTGAGCTGATGATCCTGCTTTAACTGCTGCTGCAACTGCCCCAACTGCATGGAAGTCTGTCGCAGGGTATCGGCCAGTTGATCAGCCTCAGTCTGTAACACAGCCTCAGGCTGGGTTTCCGACTGCTGGGCCAATGCTGTTTTCAGAGATTCCTGCAGCGACAGAGACTGCCCTTCTAACTGGTGCAGGTCACTGCGCTGTTGCTCCAGTTGCGACAGGCGGCTGCGGATAGCGGCCAGGCACTGCGTCAGCGACTGATCAGCCCTGACCTCAGGGTCACTGACAGCAGGGTTATCAGCCCCTGCCAAAGCCTCAAAACGCTGTTGCAGATCCTGCAATTGCTGCGCCTGTTGTCGGCGGGTTTCATCCGCCTGATACTGTGCCTGCTGTTGCTGCTGTTGCCTGGTAAGCTGCTGCTCAATGGCGTGCTGTTGCTGTTTAAGCTTGTTCAGGCTATCCAGACGTTGCTGCAGGCTTTGCTGTTCAGACATCAACTGCGTCGACAGGGTTTTGGTGGCCTCTTGCTGAGGTTCTAATACCAGTATTTGATAAAAGTGCTGCAAGCGTGATGCGGTATTACCCTGCTCAGTTTTCAGTGCCTCGATCTGCCGGGTCAAACCGTCGGCTTCAGCCTGGACTTTGGCTATCTCGGCGGTGAGCTGGCTGCCCTGTTCTCTGACCAGCTCTAGTTGATCACGCAGTGACTGCAACGCCGCTTCAGTGGCTGACACATCCAGCGCTTGATAGGCTTCAATGGCCGGGTGTTCCCGGGAGCCACAGAGGGGACAAGGCTCATTCGCTTGCAAGGCCTGCCGATGGGCTTCCAGTTGCTTAATGCGCTCTTCCTGACGCAGCAGAACTTCCTTGTCTTTAACTTGATCACGTATATGTGTGTAGGTGTCTCTCAGTGGTTGGCGTTGCTGGGTCAACTCGGTCAGCCCGGTAGTCTTGGCCTCTGATAACTCAACCAGCTGTGTCATTTGCACCGCTTGCCGCTGACTGACTTTTTCAAGGTCGAGCAAGGCATCCAGGTGCCCCTGACGCTTGGTCAGGTCGTTCTGCTGTTGTTGCAGCTGTGCTTCTGTCTGCTCAGCCAATAGCTCACGGATGTCGGTTTGGCACTGTTGCTGCTCCCGCTGCAAGTCTGTCTGTGCTTTTTCCAGAGCCTCATGTTGTTGCTGATGCCATAGCGTCTCTTGCTCCAGCACTCGCTGAGCCAGCAATAGCTGCAGGGTCCCTTGATGCACCTGCTGCTGCCAGCCCTGCTGCAGGGTGGTACGCGTCTGATCAAGCTGCGCAAGTCGCTGCTGCGTGTCATGCACCTGACGCATCAACTGCAGCGCAGTCTGTAACTGACGCTGCCGAGGAATTAGCGTCTGCTCCTGCTGCTGCAGTTGCAAACGGGAGGCCTGCAGGGCTTCCAATTGCTCATCGGACAGTAACATCACCCCACTTGCCTGGCTTTGCAGTAAATCCAGTTGCTGCTTTTCAATGCGGGTATGCTCAAACACGGCGGCTGACAAGCGCCCGTAAATTTCGGTACCGGTAAGTTCTTCCAGCAGTTCGGCTCGCTCATTGGCTCCGGCATTGAGAAAAGCTGCAAATCCCCCCTGCGCCAGCAGCATGGAGCGGGTAAAGCGCTCGAAATCCAACCCGGTCAGGGTTTCCGTCAGTTGCAGTTTTTCCTGTATCCGGGTCGACAACAGCTTACCGCTGTGCAGTTCAGCCAACTCGACTTTGGGAGCCTGGAGCTTACCATCGGCCTGTTCTCTGGCGCGGCGCTGGCTCCAAAACGCCCGATAGCCTACACCTTTGACTTCAAATTCCACTTCAGCCAGCGCTTCGGCGGTATGTCGGGTCATCAGCTCATTAGAGGCGGCTGAAATGACTTTCATCCGCGGGGTCTGGTGATAGAGCGCCAGACACAGCGCATCGAGCAGCGTGGTTTTGCCAGCACCGGTTGCACCGGTGATCGCAAACAGGCTGGTCTCGGTAAACGGGGGTTGGCGAAAATCGATCAAAAACTCACCTTTAAGCGAGTTTAAATTTTTTAAGCGTAAACTGAGGATTCTCATATCGGCAGCTCCCCGGTCTCCAGCTCACTGAGTAATTGCCGGTGTAGCAGCGTCAAGGCTTGTACATCAGACTCAGACAGCTCTTCCAGGGCCAGGCGTCGCTCAAACACCTCATCGGCTGATAACTCACTGAGGGTTTCTTTCGCCTGGCGAGCAAACCCTTGTGCGGGTTGTAAGCGTTCCCGGCGCACGCGCAGAACCTCTATCGGCAGTTCATCGGTCAAGGCTTCAATCCTCGCCTGCAGATCAGCCAGGTAGGCATCAGCTTGTACCACAACTTCCACCCAGACCGGCCAGTCATCACTCGCGTCACCTGCCAGCTCAGCAAACTGATTCGGCAGAGCGTCCAATTCACTGCGCAAGGAGATCAACTGTCTAAACGCTGGCACGGGTAGCTCTACTACCTGCTGCAAGCCTTTATTCGACAGTTCAACTATCAATACCTGCTTTTGCTGTCTGGCTTCATCAAAACTCAACGCAATGGGTGATCCGCTGTAACGGATATGCTCTGTTCCAGCGATCCGTTGCGACCGGTGAATATGCCCCAGCGCCAGATAATCAAACGGCGGAAAGGCATCAGCCGGAAAGGCATCCAGCATACCGATATACAGCTCTCGTACTGACTCACTCAGGCTGGCACCGACTGTAGTTAAATGGCCGCTGCCTACTACTGGCAAGCGTGTGGTTTGTATAGCGGCTAATTCCCAGATACGCTGATACTGCTGCTGAATAGCCTGCTGCAGCTGCTGTTGCTTTTGTTGTTGTGTCTCTCCGGACTGACTTTGCAGCAGGTCCCGCGGGCGTAGATAGGGCAATGCACAGAGCCAGGCCTGTTGAGTACCGTTGCGCTCATAGAGGGCTATCAAATGGTCTTCGGGATCGGCCATGTAACCCGGAATCACCTGTACATTCAGACATGCCAACAACTCGCGGGACTCCTGAAGCATCGCCACGGAATCATGATTTCCACCCAACACCACTAACTGCACCTGCAGCACTTGAAGCTTAACAATACATTGATTATAAAGTTCACGGGCATAACTGGGCGGTGTGCCTGTATCAAAAATATCACCCGCCACCAGCACCACATCTATCTGTTGCTGCTCAACCGTTTGTACCAGCCAGTCAATAAAGGCCTGGTGTTCCGCAAGACGGGATTTTCCGAAGAAATGTTGCCCAAGGTGCCAGTCTGACGTATGTAAAATCCGCATAGAGTCTCAGTATTAATGAATATATCTGCCGTGAAGATTACCACAGCCTGGATTTTTTTCTGCCCTTAATGCGCAGAATGCGTTACAGTAGGCAGATACTTTTAAACCGATCAGTCTTATATAGATTGTGACGGCTTCACACGACGCATAAAGATCTCTGAACATGACATCACTACCACGCTCAATTCCCGGCCTTCTATGGATGCTTGCCGGGCTTACAGCTTTAGCTCCTCTGGCGATAGATGCTTACCTGCCGGCCTTCCCTAATATGGCGGCTGACCTGGAAGTATCGGTACAACATATCGAACTAACGGTTAGCCTGTTTCTGGCTGGATTTGCCTTTGGTCAACTGAGCGGAGGTCCGTTTTCAGACCACTATGGTCGTCGTACAGCTATCTCTACCGGATTGGTTTTGTTTATTCTGGGTACGCTCGGCATTCTGATCAGCCCACAAATCGAGACTGTCTGGATCGCCCGGTTTATTCAGGCTTTTGGTGGCGGCATCAGTGTCGTCAATTCCGCTGCGATTGTCCGTGATCTTTTCCGCGGGGCCGACAGTGCCCGGGCTATGTCGAAGATTGCAGCGATCATGATGGTAGCTCCTATGCTGGCGCCGGTACTTGGTAGCCTGCTACTGCATATCAGCAACTGGCGGGGTATTTTCCTGGTGCTGCTGGTTTACTCCATCACCCTGCTGTTGACGTTACGACTCAAATTGCCGGAAACCCGACAGCAACAGGATTTTCCGGCAATTTCACCCCTGCGGCGCTATCTGCAAATTATCCGCCATCGTCGGGCACTCGGATTTCTAGCATCTGTTGCCTTCAGCTATGCCGCCATGTTTGCTTTTATCACCGGTGCGGCCGGTGTCTATATGGAACATTTTGATGCCAGCGCATCCATTTTTCCGCTGCTGTTTGGTGCCAATGTCGTGATACTGCTGATTTGCAATCAGGTCAATATCCGCATCGTACATCGCTATACACCGCAGCGCATGATGGCAATAGCACAATGGACACAGTGGATTATAGGTTGCACACTGCTGGCAATGATTGGACTCATCGAGCTTCAACTTTGGCAGTTAGTGCCCGCAATGATGCTGTTTATCGGCCTGCAGGGCTTTGTTATTTCTAACGGCATGGCCAGTACTATGGAGTTTTTTCCACAAAGTGCGGCAACCGCAACGGCCCTGGTCGGCGCGAGTGGTTTTGCGCTGGGCGGATTGTCCGGCGCACTGCTTGGTTTGCTGGGTGATGGTACGCCTATGCCGATGGTGGCTATCATGACACTATCAGTATTCACAGGGATTCTTCTGCGAATTATCTTGCATAGAAAGCCCCTATCAACTCCTGCAGACTGAGCTAAAGTGCTAAGCTTAGTGCGTCATTGATCTGAACTATAAGGAACGTAAATGGAACCCTGGCACTTCTGGCTGCTTGCCTCACTTTCTCTGATGATACTGGAGCTTCTCGGAACAGGTTTTTTCGCCTTCGCTCTGGGCCTTGCAGCACTGATCGGCATGTTAGCAGCCCTTTTGAATGCACCAGCCCCCCTGCAATGGATAGCCTTTGCCATCAGTGCGGCAGCTTTGGCTCCATTACTGCGCAAAATAATGCGCCACTGGGCACCTTCGCGGCGGCACAGCGCACTGGCTGGCGAGAGCAAACCACTAGGCGGCATCATCCTGCTCGACAATAACGGGCAACTGAAAGTTAAAGTCGAAGGTGATACCTACTTTGTGCGATCTGTCAGTGGCCGTGAACTCCCTCCTGGTACACCTGTCACAGTGACGGGCTTCGATGGCATTACTGCCCTGGTTGACTGAAATTAAACTCTTAAAAGGAATATGTTATGGATGCTATTTTACTGATTTCACTTGTTATTGCGGTGATGGCGGTCCTGCTAATCATCAAGGGACTGAAAATTGTGCAGCAATCCGAAGCGGTGGTTATTGAGCGCTTGGGTTCCTATCACAAAACTCTGTCACCCGGGATTAACTGGATCATCCCCTTTGTTGACCTGCCCCGGTCCATCAAAATGCGTCGCTACCAGTTGATTAATAATCAGCAAGTAGCTGCCATTGTAGAAGAAACCCGTATTGATCGACGTGAAACCGTACTGGATTTTCCCAGCCAGTCAGTGATCACCGGTGACAATGTCAGCGTCACGATTAACGGCGCACTCTATTTTCAGGTGATTGATCCTGAGCGAGCAGTTTATCAGGCTGAAAACCTGGTTCAGGCGATCGAAATTCTGGCAAAAACCTCACTACGTTCCGAAGTTGGTAGAATGGAGTTGGATAAATTGTTTGAATCTCGTCAGGAGATCAACGACCGATTGCAGATCGTCATGGATGAAGCCGGAAACAAATGGGGCGTTAAAGTGACCCGCGTCGAAATTCAGGATATCGACATTCCCCGTGACGTTGAAGATGCCATGCGCAAACAGATGACAGCAGAGCGCGAACGTCGCGCCCTGGTTCTGCAGGCCAGCGGTGAGCGTGAAGCCGCTATAGCGCGTGCACAGGGCGAAAAAGAGTCAGCAGTTCTGGTAGCCGAAGGTGACAAAACAGCGTCCATCCTGCGGGCTGAAGGTGAGCGCGAAGCCATCAACCAGATCGTTGCAGCCGGTGATGGACAGATAGATCACCAGTTGGTCATAGGTTATCTGTTGGGACTTGAATACCTCAATACGTTACCGAATATCGCCAAAAACGGTGATCGGGTGTTCTTGCCATTTGAATCATCCAGCGTATTGGGCGCCGTAGGGTCATTACAGCAATTACTCAATCAGGCACCTGGCAAGTAACCGCTGCAATTCAAGTAGATTATAACTTTTCTGGAACCGGGGATGCATCATCCTCGGGCTCCACACCCGGCGCCTCATCGGTGTGTGGTGCCTCCCATCCGGTAATCATGGTTTTAATATGCGCCAAGGGCGTATGCCCAACGGTTGCCAAATACATATGCAAAAACAGAAAACACAGCATCATAAAAGCACCCAGGCTGTGTAAAAATGCCACCTCATCCAGCGTCAGTGGTAGCCATTCACTGGCACTCCCCCAAAACAAATACACCAGGCCTGAAAGCCAGATCAGTGGATTAATAACCAGCTTTACCAGCAGGTAGGCGATTCGCTGTAATGGATTATGCTTGCGTTCCGGGGTTTTATGATACGGGTGTGGCTGCTTCACAAACATACCATAAGCGTAGTAGCGCGCCATCGCCACCAGGTTTTTATGCGTAGGGATATAATGTTTCCATTGCCCTGTAGTGAAGTGCCAGAAGATCGCAAACACCCATAGGGTAATCAGTAACCAAGCAGCCACCTCATGCACTTCCACAGCGGTTTTGAACGCAATCAGTTGATGGCTGCCATGAATGGCAAAGCCGGTAAATAACAGAACAATAATCAAGCCAGCCTGACTCCAGTGCCAGAAGCGCTCGAAGCGGGTATACAGATAAATGGGAGTTTGCATCTTAGTGTCCTCGGCCTTTATTGCGGGTGAGTACGCGCAGGCTTCCGTGAACTGCCGACCCCAATATAATTAATCCAGCCAGGCTGAAACCTAACCAGTCGAGTAAGCGATAGCGGTGATGCCCAGGCATCCAAATACCCGCTACGCCTTCAAGACGACTGGCATCGGCATGACAAGAAGCGCAGTCCAGCGCCTGCTCTTTGGGTGCAACCATGTGGGTAATCGGCCAAACCATGGAGGTTTCGACAAAGTCATACTGGCCACTAAATGGTCTTCCACTGGCTTCAGCCCCCTCTTTTAAGGCTTTATCCCAATCAAAGTTGTACCAGAAGGCCGTATCATTCGGGATAGCCACCTCGGGAACCAACAAGGTTTTCAGTTCAGTATCGTAGGGTTGTTTACCATGGAAGAGTTTTACCGGCCAGATCCGTGCATTCGCCGCCCCCGGCTCCCCAAGGAACTGGTTGATCGGCACTCGACTGCTCGGATCTATGACGGTATCCGGCTGCATATAGTCAACACGTCCATCAAACCATTGATACACCGGCTGCACATTTTCACCCAGCACAAAACTGCCTTTGCGGCTGTCATAAATAGCATGTCCTGTTTCATCACGAGTTACGAAGGGCTTGCCATCCTCTGTAAGCCGCCCTGCTTCTGACCAATCCCAGCCCATTTTTGTCGGCACACCACCGCGTGCAAAAGCCGGTATATGGCAGGTCTGGCACGCCATCGTTTCCGCGTGCTGGTTCAGACGCGACGCATGTGCAAAACTGGATTCATGGGGTTCACTACCATGGCAGGATTGGCAACTGGCAGGGTTTCTATCACCTTGCGGGTGTCCACGCATCATCGCCGGACCAGTATCAGCCGCCGTCATACTGGTGCGACTCCCCGGCACCTGGTGTTCATCTGTCTGATGGCAATCACTGCAACTGAAGTTCAAACCATCCTCAGCCATATGGACATCCAGCTCATGACTGGCATGCACCAAAGATGAATCCAGATCACCGTGCTTAACGCCATCACCACCGCCACCATAAAAGTGACAACTACCACAGGTTTCTCTGGACGTAGGTCCAACCTCCTGAGCCACACTTACCAGATCAACAGCTTCCAGAAACTTACCTGAACCCTCGGGCCACTCCTGGTTTTCATAGGCTGGATGCCCTGCCATACCGGCGATCTTTTTATACTCACCGGTATTATGACAAGCCAGGCAATCAACCTGAGTGGGTTCATTAAAATCAAAGGTATCATCTTCCCAGCCATAACCGATATGACAGCTCTGGCAGAAGGCTTCATTAGAGCGATCACCGATGCAAAACCCATTGATCATGGTTTTTTTACCTAACATTTCACCGGTCAGAGGATCGGGATATTCCCAGGTCCAGTGACGAGTTTTCATAATCTGACTGGCGGCCTCGGTATGACAGCTCAGACAGGCAGCCGTAACTTCCTGACCTGTACTGAAAGGCCCTTGAAGCGCTTCGAATTGGCTGTGGTCAGCGGTTGAACTGGCAACAGCCAATGTGACAGGCACAAGCAACAGTGCCGATAGTCCGTATCGGAGCCATTTTATTTTTTTATTCATATACTGCCCTACATATTCATGAGCTTCTGCACAAAACGCACAAATGTCAGGTATATAGCAAAATAAGTGCCATATTAAAAACGGCAAGCCTCTTCTGATAATAAGCTTTATAATAAAAAGGACTTACTCAATTACTTGTACATATAACAGCCTTAATTTGGTTGAACAGAAGTCATAAACTGTCATTTTTTACATGTCAAAAAACACCACAAGAGACATATTTGACATAAAAATATACCCCAACCCAACCCATCTATTCAGATCGCATTCATCCTATGTGCCGTATGATCTTATAAAGCAAAGACCTATAAGGGCGCTGCCTTTACAAATACATGTGAACCCAGGTAAAAAACCTGTGTCACACTTGAGAATCTTGATTTGTATCATTGCACTGGCAATCCAAGCGAGTTCTAATATACTTATCAACTTCCAATCCGCAGCCGATCAAAAGAATGGGCGCGGGTTCAACCGTCAATGAAAAGGGTCAATATTATGGCTAACACGAGTCGTCGTGGTTTTCTGAAAAAAGGCATGTTCGGTTTGGCTGCTTTGCCACTGGGCATGGGTGTTCTGACTTCGCAGTCATTCGCTGCCACTCTGCCACCGCTGAGTGAAGATGCGCCCAACGCTAAAGCACTCAATTATGTAAAAAATTCGGCTGACGCTGCTGATCATCCAGCGCATAAGCCTGATTCAGTTTGTGAGAACTGCATGTTCTGGCAACCTGATACTCAAGGCTGCACCCTGTTCCAGGGCTTCTCTGTTGAACCCACAGGCTGGTGTCAATCCTGGGTCCAACGTCCAGGCTGATTACATAATTGGCAACACCTTCAAAAAACCCTCTTTAGAGGGTTTTTTATTGCTTAAAGAACAACCAACTATTCTGCTGCGCTGCAAAAAGTTATACTAAAAAACAGCTCCTATTAAGTGGTATAACTATGTGCACAAAACCCAGTCAGAGAAAAAAAGCATGAGCAATACGCTACCACCGCGCACGCTTCGCATTATTCTGGCGCCTATATTGGGCCTACTGGTGACGCTGGTGTTTTTCACCATGAGCGGCCTGTATCAGAGCACATTGCAGCAACAGCAGAAAGCCCTCAATGTTGAACGTCTTGCCGAAGTCAGGGCCAATATTGAAGGTGCATTTAATGGTGCGACAAACCTTACTGCTGGTCTGATTGCCTTCGTCAGTAGCAACGGTGAAATCAGTGATGAGTTTTTTACTCAACTAAGTGAACAGTTGCTTGAGCAGAATAGTTTGATTAGACACATCACCTTGGCACCAGACAATATCATTAGCTATATCTATCCATTAGAGGGCAATGAAGCTGCACTAGGGCTCGACTTGATCAATCACCCGGAACAAGGGTTGGCCACACGGATAATGATGGAAACGGCTGAGCCGGTTCTGGCCGGCCCTTATGAATTAGCACAGGGTGACTCTGCCATCATTCATCGTGTGCCTATCTATCTACGCGCCTCTGAGGGCAAAAAACATTACTGGGGGCTGATGAGTACACCTATTAATTTTTCAGCACTGCTTGAAGCCTCCGGCATACTCAATCCTTCACTCGGTCTCAACATTGCTCTGCGTAGCCTGGAAGGTACGGGTGCCGATGGTGTGGTTTTTTATGGCGATGAAGCTCTCTTTAAACACAGGGATGCAATACACTCTTCTATCAGTGTACTCAATGGTACCTGGGAAATGGTCGCTATCTCGGATCAATCACAAGCAGACCCAGCCAATAAACTTATCTGGACAGCACGCTCAATTGGGGCCACATTTGGTATATTGACAGCGTTTATGGTCTGGCAATTGATGCGTATGACTGAGCGTTTGCGAGCATCACAAGCTCAGTATCGAATGCTTGCTCAACATGACAGTCTGACCGGGTTACCCAATCGGGTCGTGTTATATGATCGTTTTAATCAGGCCGTTGCTCGAGCCGAACGCAATCAGGATACTCTGGCACTGCTCTATATGGACCTGGATGGATTCAAAGAGATCAATGACCTGCATGGGCATCAAGCGGGAGACTCAACCCTCATTGAACTGGCAAACCGCTTCCGGAGTATTATCAGAGGTACCGATAGTGTCATCCGTATCGGCGGTGACGAGTTTATTGTATTACTGGAAAATGTTGACAGTATTGATGCTGTATTGACTGTGACAGACAAAATACTGCAGTGCGTTGCCCAACCCATACAATTTGAGTCTTCGGAATTCGGCCTGGGTATCAGTATCGGTATTGCCTGTTTCCCCATTAATGGACTGACACTTGATCAACTCATGGCCGCAGGCGATCAGGCAATGTATGCGGCCAAAGCCGCCGGGAAAAATCGTATTAGTTGGGCATCAGACCCGAGCCAGTTTTTTGAAAAACCCTAAGAGTATAATCAAACCAGGTACTCAGCCGCTTGAGGCAATGCCTAACCAATGCGCCACTTTTTCAGCAAGATCTTCTTTATTGAAAGGCTTGCTGAGGAAGTCGTTCATACCGGCACTGAAACAGGCTTCCCGATCTTCAAGCATGGCATTGGCAGTAATTGCCACAATTGCGACGGAGGCTGCCGGGTGATCCAACGCTCGAATTTTTCGAGTCGCCGTGATGCCATCCATGACCGGCATTTGCATATCCATCAATACCAGATCGAAACTCTGAGCGATTACCTGCTCGATAGCCTCTTTGCCATTATTGGCAACAACACACTGATAGCCCAACTTTTTAAGTAAACCAGTAGCCACCATCTGATTAACTTTATTATCTTCAACCAACAGTATCCTGTGCGTATTAGATGCCTTTTTTACCGTCTCGTCATGACCAGATAATTGCTCAGATGAAGAAAAATCAAGTTTAGATTCAGCCGCACAGCTTTTGATCGATACAACCGACCGTTCTGGTACATCTACAGATTTGATCGGTACGACAAAAGCAAAACAGCTCCCCTTCCCAAGTTCACTATGAACACTGATATTGCCCCCCAACTGTTCAATGATGCGCTTGCAGATAGCCAACCCCAGGCCGGTCCCACCGTAACGCCGTGAAGTTGAATACTCTGCCTGTGTAAAAGGCGTAAACAGCTTACTAACTGCATCAGCAGACATACCGATGCCGGTATCAACGATACGACAACTCAGCTTATTCGCTTCAGGATGAGAAAAGTACACATCCACCTGTCCTTTCTCAGTAAATTTTATCGCATTGCCCACAAGATTCAGCAGCACCTGACGCAAACGTCCGGGATCTGACTCGTATCCGCAACAGATTTGCTCTGAAAAATGCAATTGCAACTGCACTCCTTTGCTTTGCGCCGTCGCCTGAAACAAAGCCACCACTTCCTGCGCCAGATCCTGTAGCACAAATGGCACGGTGTCGAGTTCCATACGACCGGCTTCCAGTTTGGAAAAGTCCAGAATATCATTGAGGATGGACAGCAAAGCGCTTGCACTGGAGTACTGGGTTCTGACCAGATGTTTTTGTTCAGTATCCAGATCAGATTCCATCAGTAAGCGCGACATGCCCAGAACACCATTCATCGGTGTTCTGATCTCATGACTCATCATAGCCAGGAAATCAGATTTAGCCTGACTGGCCTGTTGAGCCTGATTAACGGCAACCCGCAGCTCTTCTGCCAATGCTTCAGCCTTGGCCCGCGCTTTGGCAGCAAACGACATGTGCCGCAATAACAGCAGAATCAAAACACTCATACTGATAGTAATCAGAACGATCAACAGCGTCACATACCGATACATTTTTCGTTGTTCGGCTCGCTCTTCATTGATACGTAAAGCAGCCAGCCCTTTCATATCGACAACAATACGCTCAGTGACCTGCGATAAGCGTTCAGAAAGGGAGATAAGTGACTGGATATGCTCTTTGACAACATCAGGTCCTTGTGCAAAAAAACCGTCCATTTCCAGAATAATGTCGACCGCTTCACGTGAAAAAGGTGACAAATCACCCGTTTCATCACCAAATAATTGACTCATTTCGCCGCGTTGGAGCAACTGTATTCGGCTATATAGAATTTCAAAACGCAGTTCAAGCGCCAGCCAGTTTGAAGTATCGGGCGAAACAGCAAAGTGGCTAAGTAACGGGGACAACTTAAGATTTTCGCGATCCAACTGATAGCTGGCCCAAAGCGCGTCCTCCCGCGCGGCTTCCAGCAATTGCCGTGAACGGTCATGCATGGCATTAAGAATAAAAAAAGCGGCTACCAGAAAAACCAAAGTAGACAGCAACAGCAGCCAGAAAGTACGACGAAAATAAACCTGTTTTTCTAACGCCAAACCCTGCTACCCCTGAATCAATCCGCTTTAATATAGCTCTATGGACTTAATTTGCCATACAGATCGATTGTAGTATACCTCTGAGTTAAGGTCAGGATTCTCAGCAAATGGATAGATAATGAATAACGGTCCTTTATCACGGACACGCAACACGTTGCCATTACGTTTCATTGCCAAGATCACACCGAGATCTTTAAAGTCCGACGCCGGAATTACCGCACTGTAATCATTCAGTGCCGTCACACGCATATTAGCGCTGAAATCAGCGCCTGCTGCTTCCAGAACGGCGGACGCCAAAGGCCCCTCAAATTCACTCACATCATCAAACCACGGTGTTTGTGTTACTACTTTGACCTGTGGCAGCGCCTCAAGCATGGCACGATCAAACTGCATGGTTTGATCTGAATTGGTATGAGTAATTTTACCACTCAGCGTTAAAACAACCGGTCCTTCGAGGGTCTGAGCCAGCGCACTATGGACACCACAACTCATCAGGACAAGCAAGGCAATCCCTTGCAGCAGTTTATATTTAAACATTCACCTTCCTCGCTTTTTATTTTTTCTGAGTTTTCTATTTTTTTCATTATAGATGATTTCACGGATACAGCAATTAGGCGGCATCACTTTCAACACGATTACGTCCGCGCGATTTAGCCCGGTACAAAGCATTATCGGCCCTGACTATCACCTCATCCTCGCTGATATCTGAGTCAAGTCGTTGACTGATACCAATACTGACGGTTACCGACACTTGGGTATTGGCTATTTCAACACGGGCAGCCGCAACAACCTGACGGATACGCTCAGCAAGCTCCCATGCACCCTGCGCATCAGTCTCAGGAAGCAGAATAGCAAACTCCTCCCCCCCGAGTCTGGCCAGCAGATCTGACTGGCGCAGCAATTGACTGACAGCGTTTGAAAACTCCATAAGTATGGCATCACCTGCCGCATGCCCATGCTGGTCATTTACAGCTTTAAAGTGATCGATGTCCAACATCAGCACGGCCATGGGTCTGGACTTACGCTGGCATGCCGCCAGCAAAGCAGACAGGCGTTTGAAAAAATAACGACGGTTACTCAGCCCCGTTAAGCTGTCTGTCACAGAAAGTCGTCTCAGCTCACTCTCTACATGCTTACGCGCTGAAATATCCGTCACAGTACCCGTCATGATATGCGGGCTATCCCCTTGCCACTGGATAACTTTTCCACGTCCTTCAACCCATAGCCAGGAACCATCGGCACAGCATGCACGATACTCAATGCTATAAGACTGCTGGTTTGCCAGATGCTCCTCAATGGTATTTTGTATACTTGGCAAGTCCTCTGGATGAATAAATGTATACCAATCATCGATAACCAGATCACGCGGTTCAGCATAGCCAAGCATCTCAAAACAGCGTGAATCCCAATGTAACTCACCCGTTACAAAATCAGCTTCCCACAAGCCATCATTTACAGCACCTAGTGCATTCTGATAGCGCTGTTCACTGACTTCTAGCGCTCTGGCGGTATTCAATTGTTGTTGAACCGCCACATCTACACGCCACTGTAAGCGACGCTGGGTTAACCGCAACAGCCAGATCAACAGCCCTAAGGCGACCATATACACCAGCACCAATGCCACGCGCATTTTCAAGCGCTCTTGGTGAATAGCCAATATCAACGCTGATTTATCCTGCCAAACCCACACAGATCCAACAGGCACTGCGTTATATTTCTGGCTGTTATAATCGGCTAGAACAAAACGGGTAAAGTGCACATGCTTACCAGGGAGTTTTAATAAAACTGATTGAGTAGCATCATCAACCAGAGGCGAAAACAGATCTTGCTGCAACCAATCCTGTATTTCATCACGCGAACTGGCTTCTATGTAACAGTTACACGCCTCAGGAAGGTGGAAACTATTATCGTCTCTATAGCTTTCCCACACCTGCTGCTCAACATAGTCACGTTTAAGTAACACCGCGAAGCCAGCACTGTACTGCTGATCTAAACGCTGTAATTGTGTATCAAAGGAAGTACCCGCTTCCAGCACACCGACAAACTGGCGGGGCTGTCGAGGTGGATTAAACCAGACAGGTACCACTCCTCGAATACCCGAATAGATTCGACCCGTTTCAAAACCACTTCTCGGCTGCTGATCCTGTAACACATCTTCTATAACAGGGCGGATACCAGACATTTGATCCCCAAACATACCTGGATTGTGTACTCTCAGGAACGAAGTCACACCGGGGCCAACATGAAATTGCAATTGCCGCAATCCATATTGATCCTGCATCAGTTGCCAACGAGAACCAAGATAGTTGAATAACGCTGATCGCCAGAACGCGGCTTCTGCTTGCCCCGCGCCACCGCCTTCACTATCAAGAACACGAGCACCCTGGTGAAAAAGTGTTTGAACTCGGTTATTTTCAGCCAGTAAAGAGGCTAGCGTCAGCATCTGCAGTTGCAGATCCCGGTGCGACATTTCAAAGCCATTACGGAACCCCTGCGCCTCAAGCTCCAACTGTGTCAACAGTTGCTGCTGGCTGCGCTGCTCAATGCCGAAATCCAGACCAATAAACAAAAGAGCCAGCAAGCCACTGACAAGAAAAAACAATCGACCAGTGCGCATCCAATTTTTAAGAAAGCGCATCAGAAAGACATATTGATGAGTAAACCAAAGAAGTAGGGCAGTTTAAAACCTTTAACAAATAACTGAAGTGTATAGACTCAATTATGACAAAATATTGAGATCCACACACCAGTTTAGGTGCCGCAACACCTATACTTTGGTCTAAAGAATTGAATTTATCTCTCACTTGCCAGCTTTATGACAGCTTTGCTCCCTATAGTGCCAAAGTGCCAACGCAATCCCTCTGACTTGGACGGCACATATCTAAACAATAACTAGAAGGTGTTTTACCATGGCAATATCCTTTAGCAAAACCCTGAAACTGGCCGCCTGCGCCCTGACTATCCCCCTGTTGGTTACCGCCACTTCGGCGACCGCCAGCGGTTATCCTGACCGCCCTATCGAAGCGGTTGTCGGCTTCGGTACTGGTGGAAGTGCTGATCGTATGACTCGCATTATGAGTAACTACCTTGCAGAAGAGCTGGGTGTTCCTGTTCGCGTGACCAACCGTCCCGGTGCCGGTACCCAGATTGCCGCCAACTACATTCTCAATGCACCAGACGAGGGTTACCATCTGTTTTCTTCCACCTTTGCGCCCTACCTGAACAATACCATTCTGTCAGGTAACGCGACTTACAGCGTGGAAGATTTTTCTTACATTAATTTTCAGTGGTTTGATCAGGATCTGATTGCCGTCAACAAAGACAGTGGCTACACCAGTCTGCCCGAAGTGCTCGACGCCATTAAAAATGAGCCAGGTACAGTACGCGCCTCAGTGGTGCAGGGTTCGGCTGGCCACCTGATGGCACGCATCCTCCTGGAAGCTTACGATATCCCCCAGGACAGCCTGAATCTGGTGACTTATAACAGTGGTGGTGAAGCTCGCACTGCTGTTGCCGGTGGGCAGGTTGACCTGGTTTTGATCAGCGCTCAAGGCAGTGAGAGTATCCGTGAGTTCCTGATCCCTCTGGCAATTGTCAGTGAAGATCGGGTGGAACAGTGGGATGTACCGACAGTCAATGAAGCATTACAGCCTTTGAATATTGAAGTGCCGGTATTGCAAGGATCAATGCGCGGCTTTGCTGTCAGTGCTGAATTCGAACGCCGTCACCCTGAGCGCTTCAGTAAGCTTACCCAAGCGATGCAGAATGTACTGGCCAAAAAAGAGTTACAAGATGAGCTGCGTAGCCAGGAAATTGGTGGCGTCTGGATTGGCCCGGAAAAGTCCAACCAGCTAATGCGGGACAACTTTGAAACCTTCCGTAGTTACGCACATATCCTGAATTAATCGGCCCTATCCACCAACGCTGCCCGGTCATCGGGCAGCAGGATGTGACTCATGAACAAGACTCAAAAAGATGTTGGCCAACTGTGCATGCTGCTTGGACTGGCTGGCTTTACCCTCTGGTATCTGAGTGATGCCATCCGTGTTTCCTTTACCACCCCCAATCTGCTGTTAATTCTGCCGGTTGCTGTGGCGGTACTGATCCTGTGTGTCGCTGAACTGGTCATCAGTCTCTGGCGTGGCGACTTGTTTGAACCGGTTGATGACGACCCGATCAAAGAAATTCTGCCAATCATTGTGCTCTTTGCGGTGTATGTGTTGACCCTGCCTTGGCTGGGATTCGATCTGGGCAGTATTTTGTTCGTGGCGATTTTCTTGCGCATGAAAAACGAGCGTAATTGGTTTTGGGTGCTGGGATACAGCATCAGCTTCGGTCTGGCAATCGCGTTGTTCTTTGCGCTGATGCTGCCCTACCCCATGCCGATGACCTTCCTACCCATCGACTGATAATCTGTACAAGGTGAAGTTCTCATGATCGATTTCGCTGCCAGTGCTGCGGCACTGTCCATGCTACTCAGCAGTTTCACACCCTGGATGATCGTCGTTCCCGGTATTATCATTGGCCTGATTTTCGGTGCTACACCCGGATTGCAGATCTCTATGGCGATGGCTATCTTTCTGCCAATGACCCTGTATATGGATTTTTTACAGGCGATGCTGTTTCTGACTGCTATTTTTACCGGGGGCTCTTTTGGTAGTGGTATTCCCGCTATTCTGATGAATATTCCCGGCACTTCGTCGGCCATTGCCACAGCATTTGATGGCTATCCGATGGCCAAACAAGGCAAGCATAACCAGGCCCTAGGCATCGCTCTGGCATCATCTGTCTTCGGGGTACTGGTCGGTTATCTAATCCTGTTTGTGATGATTCAGCCAATCAGCCTGATGGTCTTGAAACTCGGGCCATCCGAGATGTTCATGGTCATTCTATGGGGCATGACACTGATCGCCAGCCTGCGTGGTGAACATATGCTCAAGGGTCTGATTTCAGGATTTGTTGGCCTGCTGATCGGTACCATAGGTTTTAATGAAATTGGCATGGCGCGTGGTACCCTGGGCAGTTTCTATCTGTTTGATGGTATCCCGGTCATTCCCGCCATGATGGGGATGTTTGCCGCTTCAGAACTCTTTCGCCTAGCCAATAAACAATATATCGTCGACAATAAAGCATCACGCAAGGTGGATCTGCGCAAGATCATTTCCGGATTCAAAATGGCTTTCCAATCCCCACTGGTGATGTTGCGCGGTTGTTTGATTGGCGTGTTCGTCGGTGCTGTTCCAGGCGTTGGCTCCTCGGTTTCCAACCTGCTGTCTTATGTAGAAACTAAACGCCGTGACGCTGATCCAGATTCATTCGGCAAGGGTAATCCAAAAGGCATTGTGGCGTCTGAATCGGCCAACAGTACTTCCGAAGCAGGCTCCATGGCGACTCTGCTGGCACTGGGCATTCCCGGTGGTGGAGCCACAGCGGTGATGCTTGCCGCCTTCGCCATGCACAACATTACCGGCGGCCCACAGTTTATTCGTGAGCAGACCGATATTGTTTATGCCATCATCTTTGCCAACTTTGCCCAGGTGTTTTTCCTGATGATACTGGGTCTGTTGTTTATTCCGCTATTGGCCAATATCATCAAAGTACCAATGCGCTACCTGATCCCAACGGTATTAGTTTTGGCTGTCATGGGGTCATTTGGTCTGACGGGAAATTTTGTTGGACCCTTTACCGTACTGGCATTTGCTATCATTGGTTGGTTGATGCGTCGTTACGGCTACTCAGTCCCGGCGGCTGTGATTGGCATACTGCTGGGTGCTATGGCTGAAAAAGCCCTGCTGCACAGCTATCAGATTAGTGGCGGTGATATCAGCTATGTGCTGGAACGCCCGGTAACGCTGGCCATCATCGGACTGTTACTACTGTCCTTGTTTGGGCGTCACTTGCTGGCATTGATCATCCGCCGACCGGTAAAAAGCGTAACTGAATGAGTGAGGCGGTTTGAAAACACTTTACACCCTGCTATTAGGTGCACTGGGCGGCTGGGCCGCCTGGTGGCTCGGGCTGCCCTTGCCCTGGATGCTGGGCCCCTTAATGCTGGTCTCACTACTGGCACTTAAAGGGGTGAAAGTGCAAGTAAATCGCCAGGCCAACCGATTTTTTCTGGGCGTGCTTGGCTTTTGGTTGGGAACCCGATTTGAATCCGGGTTACTGAAAGAACTGATCACCTGGTACCCCAGCGTCCTGTTGATGCTAATGTCAGTGAGCTTTACGCTGCTACTGAACACCTGGATGTTCAAGCGTCTGGCCGGACTCGATACCGTAACCTCGCTGTTTTCGTCATTGCCAGGCACGATGAACGCTGTGGTGATTCAAGGCGATCTTCTGGGTGGGGATGCACGCTGGATCGCTATTGCGCAAACACTACGTATCACACTGGTGGTTATCAGCACCTCCATGATTTTCTACTTCATGCCCGGACAGACACTGGCCAGTCCGACCGTGGAGGCCAGCAACTGGCTGGATCTGTTGTGGATTGGTCTGGTACCTGTTGGCTGGTGGGGTGCAAAACAATTGCGTCTGCCGATGGCTGAGTTTCTGGGCCCTTTACTGACCAGTGCGCTGCTGTCTCTTACCGTCATCCATATCGAGTTGCCTGGCTGGGTCATGATCATTACCTTTGTGGTACTGGGATCATCGATTGGCAGTCGATTCTTTGGCACCTGTCTGCGTGCCCTGCTCAAGGTCAGTGGCTATGCTGTGCTGGCCACTACGCTGGGCATGCTGATCGCTGCGCTGTTTGGACTCTTGACCTGGAAGCTGACAGGTATTCCGCTGTCTCATGCGTTTCTGGCGCTGGTACCTGGCGGTGTAGGTGAAATGGCACTGATTGCTACTGCGGCAGGTATCGATCCCATCTATGTGGTGTATATCCACCTGATCCGGATGTTTTTACTCATCCTGTCAACACCGCTACTCAGCCAACTCTTGCTGCGCCACCAACGGAAACAAGACTGATACCAGTGAAAATTTGTTGCACCACGACTGTAACCGGCATGGATAATAGCGGCGGTGCTTTGGATCAAATTTTGATCAGATTGTGTGTCGCCAGTGCACCAAACGGCAATTCCATTAATCTGCCACCCGTGTCGAGTGAACCAAGATCAACAGCGAAGTAACCACACGTTTCAAGCAAGCCGGGGATTCATATAATAAGTGCGACACTCATGGTTGAACGGAGAGAGGTAGCCAACTGCTGAAAGTGGTACGCTTCAACTCGCCAAAGCAGAAGTAAGTATCACCATGAGTTATCAGCAGTTGACCGAAGGTAAACGATACCAGATATCGGCCCTTTTTGCCCAAGGAAGTTATGCGTCAGCAAGCCCATTGGTTTGCCAGTAAGTCACGAGTGGATTTACCGTCATGTCGCCACAGATAAGGTCTTGGGTGGTAAGCTCTACAGGTTTCTGTGTCAAGGGCATAAACGTTACCGTAAAGGTAGCAATAGCAAGCGCTCGGTAATACCGGATCCACGCTTGATTGATGACCGGCCAGCGATCGTTGAAACACGGGAACGCTTTGGAGACTGGGGAGTGGATACTGTGATGGGAAAGCATGGAACCGGAGCCTTAGTCACATTGGCTGAACGCAAAACGCGCATGTATCTGGTACGCAGGGTCGATGCCAAACGAGCGGTAGATGTACGGGATGCAATTATCGATATGCTCATGCCATATGTGGCCCATGTCCATACGATTACAGCTGATAACGATAGTGAGTTCGTTGAACACAAAGCAGTAGCCGAAGCACTCAATGCAGATGTATATTTTGCGCATCCTTGCTCGTCATGGGAACGGGGATTAAATGAAAACTTTAACGGTCTGCTGAGGCAATTCATACCCAAAGGTTCTGATCTGAGATTGATTACAGATGAGGATGTACGACGAGCAGAAAAAAGCTTAAATCTAAAGCCGCGAAAGTTCCTTGGGTTCAGGCAGCCTGAGATGGTGTTCCAAGAATCAATTCAGGCGGCATAATGCGGGTGTCGCACTTCGGAGTTGAATTCAGGGTCAACAACTCAAACTTCCCGCCGGCGCATGGAAAGTACTGACGTGGGGAGGCTTACGTGGAGGAATTTCTGTGGCATTGGTACTTCAGCTTCCTGCGGGGGCTGAACGCGATATCTTACTTGCACTTACTTATACTGTTGTGGTGTTCTCAATTCTAATTCAAGGATTAAGCATTGGTAAAGTCGCCAAATCTCTGCCTTCAAGTAATAAGGACCATTGAGCTAACCGGCGTCATAGCGAATCAGATAAAAGCAAAGACGGTCAACCTGTGGTGCCATTTGCTATGCTACACCCGATACAACGGCGACATGGCTTAGATTTTGCTTTCCATCAGACTTCTATTCAGTAGGAGATAAACATGTCGATTATTCGTGGCTTTCAGGCAACAACGTCAACAAATATCAATAAAGGCGGCAATAACTTTCCTCCTGGCATGACAAATAACGTTACGGAGCCGCAAAAAACAACCTCATTAAGAGATTTAGCTCAAACTATAGATCCAAGCAGCATGTCTCGGAACGAAGCGCGTGCAATGGCGAATGCACTCATGAAATCGGGGGACGCGGACCTCTCCTCCGTATTCTTTTCACATAGCGTGGTGTTAATTCCGACTGGAAACGGTACGTTTCGGAACCCCACCGAGTCAGACCCTATTATGAACGAGAAATTTAATATGTTTGATGCGATACGCAGTAATATCGAGTTTAACAAATCCAAAGGATTTTCAAATGAAAATAATCTATCTGCACTCTCATTTTTAGAAAGATTCGAGATTATGGGTAATTCTCCCGAAATTGACACACATGCATAATGCCCGAAAAAACTGACATAGATTTTCTGTCTCGGATAGATGCTTTATTGCCTTGGCCACAACTGTTAGGTGGCATCGAGCCGACCCTGCTATTCCAGAGCGGGCAATAGACCTCATACTTATCCACTGAAAGCAGGCGGCGTATCCATTGTATGCAGCCATACTAGAGTCTCAGCAAGGCCGGGAGTGGTAAAGTGTGATTAAAGTTCAGTTTTAGCTAACAGTACTTTCATTAAAATATCTGTATCGTGAAACTCATCATAACCATTATCTTTTATCCAGTTATTAATAAATTCCTTTTTATATACAAGCTCTCTTTCTCTATAAGCTTCTGCTTCTACGTCCCACTTGCCATTTTCATCGTAAAATGAATCGTGAGCATAAACACCTTCCAGAGTAATTTTGGTTGGTACTAAACTGCCATTTGCCCCCGTGGTGAATCCATCAAGTTGGACGTATTTAGAAGGAGGAGGAGGCGTAGAAGATTTAGTACTTACGACTCTCATTACTTCTTTAAAGTCTGCGAGCTCTTCTGGTTTATTGACTTCAAGATTTATAGGTTCGCGGCTCTTTATGGCAGTACTAAAAAAGCCTGTATTAAAACTATTAACTATATCGTTTATTGAAGACATAACAGACTCCTTCCTTTAAATTTAAAAAATTACAGCCAGGCAAACCTACAAAAGCACTGTCAGCCTGTAATTTCAGCCAATCAACCTATCATAGTGATCAAACCCATCTGTCGAGTTTCATAGCCAAGTATGTTCTCACCAGAGTATGCAAATTTCCCGCCATTCGTCTCACTCACCTTGTGAGTATATTGATCAATCAGTTCTTTTTAGTCAGTACTGCCTGAGCAACCGGTTGGTATGTTCGTTTTCCGCCTATATCAATAGCGATGCAGATCACAGAAGTACACCTGTATGTCAGGGAACAGCGTAAACTTCGGCAGTGATTTGCCGCCTTAGCCCCAGGCAAGAGGCCAATAATTGCCATGCAATTAAGGTTTGCAGTGCCATGTTCTGGCGAGATAACGTGTGATCATTAAGATCGGAGTCACCCGCGGCTATGCCAAGCCCAACAGCCGCCACTCCCGAGATAAGAGACGGGCGGTGGCGACCCAAGGCCGGTGACAACTGAACTGGCTGCTTTATATGAACATTACCTTGACCGTCCGGTTGCTTAATTACCCGTTAGGCCTATTGCTCCGTCATCGCCTCTACCAACGGAAACAGCACTGATACCAGCAATCCACCCTGCTCAGAATGACGCAGCTGCAACTGTGCAGCATGCGTCTGCGCCACTTGACTGACAATTGACAGCCCCAATCCACTGCCTTTTTCATCGCGGTTTACCCGGTAAAAACGCTCGGTAACATGCTGCATAGCGGCGTCAGGAATCCCGACTCCATCATCTTCTACGCTCAGGCAGGCCGATCCCATTACCTCATTGAGCCGCACACGGATAGTTCCATGATAGCCTGCATCCGGACCACCGGCATGCAAACTGGCATTATCAATCAGGTTTGTCAGCAGCCATTGCACCATGATCGGATCGCAACGCACCGGAAATTCACGTTCATCGGCAATAAATTCCAGTTCCTGTCCACGTTTGAGAATACGGTTAAGCAGACGCGCACAGGCTTCATGACAGACCGGCTGCAGATCCTGAACACTTAGCGCGGCATGATCGACCAGATCACTTTTGGTCTTGGCATATTTAAGCAATTGCTGCGTAGTACGCGCCGCATAATCTGTGGTTTTTCGAATTGACTGCAGATTCTGCTTCAATAGCGGATCATTACACTGTTTTTCCGATATTTCTGCCAATACCCTGATTTCAGATATCGGCGTACGCAACTGGTGTGAGACATCCGCATTGAACTGCTGGATATGCTGCATGTTCTGTTTGATCTTGACCATCAGGTGATTGATGCTGTCCACCAACATACTCACCTCAGCAGGTACCTGCTCATCCACTGGAGACAGGTCGTGTGCGGAGCGACTTCGTAACGCCGACTCAATACGTTTCAGTGGCGTCAGACCCTGATGTATAGCAAACAGTGCAATGGCTAACACGCTGAGCCCCAACGCCACATTGATCACCAACAGATTTGACAGGAAATCCTGTAATAGATTTTCACGTCCTTCACGCGACTCAGCCACAATCACTTCGACCAGTTCCCCGGCTGAGGCGCCCCGAACCGGGATGAATAAACGTAGCGCACGCAACTCAGTGCCGGCAAAGACAGTGTCATAAAACCCCTCTCCCGGAAATGCGATACCAGGCCCCTGCAAGCCTTTAAACCCAGCTAACAGACGTCCCTGAGCATCCTTTACACGGTAAAATAACTTACCCTGTCCCCCGGTGCCCAACGAGTTTACGGAAAAATAGTGCATATTGATCCGCACATCACCCTCGGCAAAAAATAAACGCTCCTCAAAACGTTCCGCACCCAGGTGCAGCATGGCATCAAAGCTGTCATCAATCCGCTGCGTCAGAACATATTGACTGACATACAGTGAGAGTGGAATCATTAGAATCAACGGCACGATAAACCACAGAATCAGATTGGCACGAACAGACTGAATCATAGCCTCAATCCAGATTATCCATCAGGTACCCCAAACCACGTACAGTGCGAATGGCTGCGGCTTCGCCGAGCTTCTTGCGGATACGGGATACATAAGTTTCGATGGCACTGGCACTGACATCCTGTTCAAATGAGGCGATACTGTCAGCTACCTGATCCTTACTCAGCAAGCGTCCGCGATTAAGGAGCAAATACTCCAGCACGGCCAGCTCGCGGCGATGCAATATAACTTCAGTTCCTTTCAGAGTCAGGGTACGCGACGCCAGGCACAATTCCAGATCGCCATTTTTCAGACGATTGTCGGAAAAGGAACGGCTACGACGGATTACTGCCCGTACACGCGCCACCACCTCTTCCAGTGAGAAGGGCTTGCACAGATAGTCATCCGCGCCTTCTTCCAGACCACTAATACGTTGATCCAGCCGATCACGAGCCGTGATGATGATCACCGGTATCGGATTATTGTGACGACGCAAATAACGCAAGATTTCAATACCATCCATGCCGGGCAAACCCAAATCCAGCATTAACAGGTCATATTGACCGCTTTTCAGCCATGCAATCGCCTGACTACCATCCATCAACAGATCAACGGAATAACCAGCCTCTTCAATAACGCTTCTAAGCCCCTGGGCCAAAATGGCATTGTCTTCCAGGATAAGTATCTTCATACCACAACTGCCTGTACTAAATGCTGACGGAAAAATACCGATGATAGCATCAAACAGGCGACTGTCAGTATCTGGCAACCCTCGGCAAATCAAATCAGGCATGCTTGAATTTCTGACATCCCTCAGATAACACACCTGCAAGTAGGTGTAACGCCTGGCTGGCATCTGCTGAATTAGCAGCCGTTCGGTTCAGGCCATCTATATCCTGATTCAGTTGCTGCATGGCCGAGGATAGATGTTGTGTGACATTTATCTGCTCCTGACTGGCAGTCGCAATACTGTTGTTCAACGTCACAATTTCACTGACTGAATTGCTTATCTGACCAAATAACTGATCGGCTTCACGCACCTGATTTACGCTATGACTGGCCTGATTATAGGCTGTTTTCATCACCCCTGAAGCTTGTTCTGCACGCAGCTGAAGTGTTTCAATGATGCCATTAATCGATTCGGTTGCCCGCTGGGTATTGAACGACAAGGTTCTCACTTCATCGGCTACAACAGAGAAACCGCGGCCCGCCTCGCCGGCACGCGCTGCCTCAATCGCCGCATTCAGTGCCAGCAGATTAGTCTGCTCGGAAATACCCCGGATCACAGCCAGTACCTGGGCAATCTCTCTGGATCCATCATGCAACTCCTGAATCACCGTCTGGGTATGGCTCAAATGCTGCTCCAGATGTTCAACTGTTGCCATACTCTGGGTGGATATTTCTCTCCCCTGAACAGTCACCCTCTGGGCGGCCTCAGCCAAGGTCACCGCATTGACGGTATTCTGATTCACCTGTTCAATCGCTGTTGACATCTGCTCCACCGCTGAAGCCAGCGAAACAGCCTGCTGACTCTGGCTTTCCACGCCTTGTGTGACCTGCTGACTGATATCCAGTGTCCGATCAGCCTGTACACGCAACTGTTCAGTGTTATCGCTGATCTCATGCACCAGTCCTTTGAAATGAAATAGCATTTTATTTAAGGCACGAGCGGCGGCAGCCACCTCATCTTTCCCCTGCTCGTTTGCAACCCGTGATAAATCAGAATCAGATTCAATGTCCACTAACAGATCCCTGAGGCGACTCACTGGTCCTAAAATAGAGCGCTGAACCTGCAGCCCGAGTGCAAACAGCAGAATACAGATAACCCCTCCACCCAACAGATACGTCCAAACAAGTTGCTCGGTCAGCCGTTGTGCGGTTACACGAACACTGTCGGCTGTCTCAATTTGTTGTTGGACAAACCGATCCACCATCTGGCTGAAAGGCTCAATAGTCTGAGAGACCTCAGCGCTGATCGTCGACTCATTAAGAATGCGGATGGCCAGGGCATCACTGCCAACCGGCTCTACCCAAGCACGATACTGTGCAGTCACTTTTATAAAGCCGGCATCCAGCGTATCCAGAATCTCATTTTCATCCTGATCCAATTGCTCAGGCCGCAATTGCTGAAAAACAGACCAATGCTGCTCTGCTGTTTTAAGTAACTCATCAATAGCCGTCTGAGTGTTGGCCATACTGTCCCACCCAGTTCGATATTGTGACAGCTGAGCCATCCCTTCAGTCTGTACCAGGCGCTGTACACGTAATACATCCGAGAGCACCGCCAGATGTTCATCATACAGCGTCAGAAATAACCGGTCTTTTTCGACTGAGCTGAAATGGCTAGCGAGCAGGACCAGAATCAATGCAGCCTGCGGCACCAACACCAGAAGAAGTAATTTTTTTGCAATCGTGAGTCTGGACAGCATGCTCAAAGTCTCTTGAATGAAAGAGCCCTTTGTACGCGACATTTATGACAGAAATATGGCAGATATCAGCAGATGAGCAACTGATACCTGCCGATCTTCTCAGGGCATTACTTCCAACTCACACCGTAATGCCTCTGCCGTCGGGCGTAACTGAGGCAGGCCCTGGCGTATACGTCGCTGAGCCAGCAAATAAAGCAAGGGCGAGGCGATGAAAATCGACGAAGCCGTGCCCACTACCACCCCAAACAACATCGGCAAAGCGAAGCTGGACACCGCACTGCCACCGGCAATCCCCATCGGTAGCAATGCCAACAGCGTCGTTACCGAGGTGAATACAGTCCGTGTCAGCGTCGAACCTATGCTTTCATTCAACAATTGCAGCATCGGCTTGTCCGGTGTGAGCCGCAGATTCTCACGGATGCGATCAAACACCACCACCTTGTCATTCACGGAATAGCCAATAAGCGCCAGTAACGCCGCTACCGCCGTCAGATTGAACTCAACGCCGGTCAGCACAAAAAAACCGATGGTTTTGGTCAGATCCAAGGCAATGGTGAGCGTAGCGGCCAAGGCAAAATGGGATTCAAACCGCCACCAGAGGTAGCCCAGCATTCCCCCGCCTGCAATCAGAATTGCCAGTAGCGTCATATCACTGAAATCACCACTGACCCTTGGCCCCACCAGTTCGGTGCGCGGAAAATCGGCCTCTGGTTGTGCGGCTAACACCGCCTGCTTGAGTTGCTCTACCTGGGCCGTGGCGACGGCTTGCTGTTGTTCTGCCAAGGGTAAACGTACCAGATACTGCCCGGCTTCACCGGACTCCTGAATACTGGCTTGCACCAGCCCCTGTTCAGCCAATTGATGGCGCAGTGATTCAGTGCTCATCCCTTCCGCACGTACATCAACCAGCGTGCCTCCGGTAAAGTCGATGCCGTAGTGCATCCCAGGCTGAACGAACAGTGCCACCGATGCCAGGGACAGCGCCAGAGACAAGGCCAGTCCAAGCCGACGCGCGCGCATCAAATCGGGAACCGTTTGGCTCAGGCGATCCAGCCACTGGACACCGGCTATTTTAAGCGGCTGACGTGCTTTGCCACGAATGCGCCATTCCATCAGTAAGCGAGTCAGGGTGATTGAGGTAAACAACGAGGTCAGCAGACCTATACCTATAGTGACGGCAAACCCCTTCACCGGCCCGCTACCAAAGAAAAACAGCAGACTGATAGCAATCAACGTGGTTAGATTGGAGTCAAGAATGGTACTCCAGGCACGTGAGAAGCCTTCCTTCAACGCCATGGCCGCCGAATAGCCCTTGCGTGCCTCCTCTCGAATACGCTCGTTGATGAGGATATTGGCATCCACCGCCATACCCAGCGTCAGAATAATCCCGGCAATACCAGGTAAGGTCAGTGTTGCACGCAACAAACTCAGCACGCCGAGTATCAGGCCCAGGTTCACTATCAAGGCGACACAAGCAATCGCGCCCCAACTGCCATAGACGGCCAGCATAAAAGCCAGCACCAAGGCGGCACCGATCATGCCAGTTGTAACCCCCATCGAGATGGCATCGCTGCCCAGATCCGGTCCCACACTGCGTTCTTCAATGACCTGTAAAGGCACAGGCAAAGCACCCGCTCTCAATAACAGTGCCAAATCACCCGCCTCACGTGGGGTAAAAGAGCCGCTAATCTCACCAGAACCGCCACTGATCACGCCTTGAATAACCGGTGCGGTGATCACTGTATCATCCAGTACAATCGCCAAGGCACGACCCATGTTTGCCCGCGTCATGTCGGCAAAAAGCCGAGCCCCTTCAGTATCCAGGGTAAAATGCACCACGGCGGCCCCAGTCTCAGGATCAAAGCCCAAGCGTGCATCACGGATATGCTGGCCTTCCAGTGCCACAGCTGTCTCGATTCTATAGCGTTGTTCACCGGTGGCATCCCAGTGGATCGCCGTTAAGACTGAAGCATCAGCCGCATCCGCCAACCAATGAAAGGTCATTTTTGCGGTGGTTCCGAGCAATGCGCGCACCTCGGCAGGATCTGCTACACCCGGCATTTGCACCAAAATACTCTCGCGCCCCTGACGAGTGATACTGGGTTCAACCAGCCCGGTTTCATCCAGACGCCGACGCACCACTTCCAGACTGCGCTCGATCGCCTCAGACATCAGGTGATTTTGCCAGTCCTGGGTGATTTGCAGACTCAGTTGGTGGCCATCCTGTAGCAGTTCGACCCGCCGTATGCCGGTTGCAGCATCTCTAAACAGCGGTTGCAATTGCTGTTTAGCCTCCAGCAACTGCGCTTCCTTATTAAACACCAAGCGCAGATCTTCCGGTGCCCCAACCCAGCGAAAGGTAATTCCTGACTGCTGCAGCACATCAGCGACTTCATCAGCCAGCCCCTGGTGTGCCTGCAGTTGCATCGCCTGCCCATCGGCCTGTAGCAGCAAGTGCGAGCCTCCCTGCAGGTCCAGGCCCAATGACAGGGTGCTATGGATGTACCAGCTTGGCAAGTGACTTGCCACTGTAGAAGGTAATAGATTTGGTATGGCACTCAACAGCATGCATAGGATCAGCAAGCCACAGAGTGCAGCTCGCCGGTAAAAATTATTCATAGGTTACCCCAATAGAAACAGAATAAGCGTTACTGCCTGAATCAGACAGTGCATATGCAGCGCTTATTGTTGTGGCGGGGCTCTCAGAAGGGGTCGATAGAACTGCCGCGCAGACACGCCAACGGCGGTAACACGCGTGGACTCAACAGTGCGCTGGCCACACAGCCAAAGTAGCAGACCAACAAAAAGGGCAAACAACTGGCCAGGATCGGCTGAGACCTGCTGCTGATCCTCATCCGACGGTTCAACGCTAAAGTTACGAGATTGTTGTGACTGCAGCAGCACAGCCCAAGGCTGCGCCTCGGCGGTAAAGCCGGTTTTCGAATCACCCAAAGTGGGCGTGGGCAAGGCGGTGAAAATCAACCACAACAGCACCAACAGCAACATCCGGATCACGCCGGGTTGAAGCACTGGAGCTACAGGTGATGTGGTTTGATTTGGCATGGAAAAAACCTGTGGAATAGACGCTGGATTATCAGGTTTGTGCGGGTTGGAGTCAATTGTCCACCCGCCCCAAACTTCAGGAAAGACAAAGCTGTTTTTGTATAACCGTGTTTTGGTTAGAATCATAAATCTGAAACTGATTCTTACCTGACTCTTTCGCCGCGTACATTATCTGATCGGCTTGATGCAATAACTGCTCAGGTGCAACTGTTTCCACTTGAGGATATAAGGTTGCTCCCATACTGGCGGAGACATGAAAATATTCAGTTTTGTACTGATGCTCCAGCATAGCCGCCTTAAGTAAGCGGCTGAGCGCAATTTCACAGGCCTGGGTATCGGCCAGATCGGTCAATACGGCGACAAACTCATCACCACCGATACGCGCCAAGGTATCGCCCTCTCGTAAAGTCTGCTTCATCTGCTCCGCCAGGAAGCAGAGCAAACTGTCTCCTGCCGCATGGCCAAAATCATCATTAATACGCTTAAAACCATCCAGGTCGATAAACACCACTGCAATCAAGCGTTCGCGCCGCAGCGTCAGATGCATGGCCTGCTGAAGGCGATCATGCAGCAATGAACGGTTTGGCAAGCCGGTCAGCGGATCAAAGTGCGCCAGCTTTTGTAACCGAAGCTCCTGCTGTTTCTGCCGACTGATATCACTGAACAAAGAAACATAGTGCAGCACGTCTCCAGAGTCATCTTGTACCGCGGTGATTGTTATGTGCTCGACATACACTTCACCATCTTTACGCCGATTCCATAGTTCACCACTCCAATGCCCATTGGTATTGATAGACCACCACATAGATTCATAAAACTCGGCATCATGATGACCTGAATGTAACAATCTGGGATTTTTACCCAGTACATCTGCACGGTCATATCCAGTGATCACACAAAATGCATCATTCACTTCCAGAATCTCGCCCATCGGACAGCAAATGATGATCCCTTCATGCGCATGGGTAAACACTGTTGCCAATTGACTAAGTTTGATATTTTGCTGATGCAATTGTTCTAAATGCTGTTTACGCTCGGTTATGTTTTCCAACACGCCTACAAAATGGCTGACTGAATTGGTTTCATCGAGTACGGCAGATATTCGGGTCGCCACCGGCATTAATTCGCCTTTTGCCGTGCGGTTAATCAACTCACCTTCCCAATCGCTACCTTGTTGTAACGCCTGGCGAAGACTATCCATGGTAGACCGATCTGTCCAAGTGCTTCCCAGAAAGCGTGGATTTTTCCCCAACATGTCACTTGCCGAGTAGCCGAACAGCCGCTCAACGGCAGGATTAGCATACACAACCCGCTGGGTGTTATCAGTCAAAATCACCGCCGCACTGGACTGATCAACGGCCTTGGATAGCAGTGCCATTTGTTGCTGAATGGATACACGATGCATCACTTCGCGAACCAATACCGCCATGCTCACCAGCATCAACATCACCAAAGCACAGAGTACAAGGAGCATCGCCTGATTATTCTGCCACCAGCTCCTGACAAAATCGCGCTGTGACTGGGTAACAGAAATAATCAAAGGATAACGTGATGAAAGGCTCCAGGCATGCAGCGCATCCGGAGTGAAATACAGCTGTTGATGCCGTCCAGATTGCAGAAAAGTGCCGACCGGCGGTAACTCTGCTGCGTTAGGCAGCATGGAAACAAGCCGCTCGCCATCATAACTGAGTAAGCTGATTTCCTGCTGCAGGGTATTTTCCACCTCTTCTGTCAGAAAGAAATCGGTAAAATATTCAGGGTTCAATGCAACCAGAATCCAATAGGATTCACCCGTCAAGGACTGAAAGCCTGAACGAAGTCCGGTTACCATAACAGGGTGGGGGGATATGGCTTCCTGCTGATCAAACAAGGATAAAAAATGCTGATCAACCCTGCTGATGATCCTGAGTCTCGAAATTCGAGATCCGTCTGCGGTATTAGGGTCCAAGCCGATACGGCCCAAATCTATCTCTCGACCTTCACTTCTGCCGGTACTGTCAACGAGCACCCCGGTGCCTTGGGTTATAATGATCTGACGAATATGTGGCGCAAAATGAATCATTTCATCAACGCGCTGACGCAGCCCTTCGATGGGTGCAACCGATACGCCACCCTCAGCCTGTTGAGAAAACAGCGTATCCAGCGATATCATTGCAGACTCGACAGAGTCCAGTGTCCGGGTAACGCTACGTTCCAATAACTGACTCTGGAAAATGATACGTTGCTGCGTCTGCTCCACTGAATGTTTAAAGCTGCTCCAAAGACTAAGGAACACAGCGGCAAAAAGCGCACACAAGAGGGTTAGAAACAATAGAGCCAAGCGTCGATGCTTTATGATGCGCCCAGGCATTGTCAGATAAGATATATTCAAACGCTAGCTTCTCTTACTACTTCGGAAACCGTTAAGATTATTTAACACACCCATATTACTTGGCTTGTATATAATTGAAAAAGATTTTTTTGAGCTTAATGACGGAGCTATTTATAATTTCCAGTGTCAGTCAGGCTCAGCAAGCCTGCATAACTACCTACCCGCTAATATCCTGGTAATTCAGCCAGGAACCTATAATGATGTAGACATATAGCAGTTCTGCCAGAAAACACTAAGCTTCCCTTCTGATCAAACGCAACTGTTGAATAAATTGCTTATCGGCTGTCTTGAATCCGGTAAAACGGAACTGCAAGCGGTCTATCTGCCCTTGCTGATAAAGCCAGACCAGAGAGCGTGCCTCGTCGAGCAGTTGCCGGTAACGGCTCTGGACATCATGCCAACGGGTATCGCTAACACCAGCCTGAGGCAGGCACATCTGCGGTATTATGCCATCAACCACTTCGCAGCCATCCAGTGATGGCGGACAATCGATCTGGCCATCGAAATACTGCTGCAGTGCCACCATCCAGCTACGTTGCTCAATTTCCGCCAACAGCAAGGGTATCCTGTCTACTGACAAGGCAGTGCAGCTTTTCCATGCCTGCGGGGGCTGCCATGTAGCCACCCAATCAGGTAACACTTCGGCAGGCATGGGCTTAGCGATGGCGTAGCCTTGTGCCGCCGTAAACCCTAACTCCAACAGCAGTTCACCATGCAAAATATTTTCGACCCCTTCAGCGATCACCTGTCGATTCAGGCTTTTGGCGAGCCCCAGAATGCTATTAATTATCATAAAGTGTTCGGGATCATGCGGTAGGGTGCGAATAAAGCTTTGATCTATTTTGATCGTCCGTGCCGGAATATTTTTCAGAAAAGTCAGTGAAGAATAACCCGTACCAAAGTCATCCAGTGAGCAGGTAAACCCATAGCTTTGCAGTTCTAAAATCAAACCGGAGACATAAGATATATCGTCAATGGCACCGGTTTCAAGGATCTCCAGTTCCAGTTGGTTCGCACTGACACGGGGATAGCGCTTAAGCAACTCAACCAGATACTCTTTGAATGACGGATCATGTAATTGCACCACCCCAATATTGACACTGACAACAAAATCTTTGGGCAATCCCACTTCAATCCATTGATCCAGCTGTCGAAATGCCGATTCCAGTACCCAGTTGCCTATCGCCACAGATAGGTGATGCTGCTCAATAACAGGGATAAAATAGCCCGGCAGCAACAAGCCTTTTTGTGGATGTTGCCAACGGATCAGTGCTTCGGCTCCACTGACATGACCGGTGTGCATATTCACTTTGGGTTGATAGTAGAGCACGAATTGTTGTTGTAATAATCCCTGCCGGATAGCTTCAATCTTTTCCAGTTTTCTGCGGGTCATGGAATCATTATCCGGATCAAACACTGCATAGCGGTTTTTACCGGCTTGTTTGGCCTGATAAAGTGCCTGGGAAGCCTGACGGATCAATCCATCGGCATCCACTTTATGCGCCTGCGGGTAAAAAGCGATACCGATACTGGCGGAACACTCCAGCGAATAACCATTAATCAGCATGGGTTCGGCGAGGTGCATTAACAAACGTTTTACCGGTGACGCGATATCGCCCTCCTGACTGAAACCGGTAAGTATCAACACAAACTCATCACCACCGATACGCGCCAGACTTTGATGTTCTCTGACCGAATCGCGTACACGTTGACTGATCGCTACAATCAGACGATCGCCTGTTTCAACACCATATTGATCATTGATTTCGGCAAAGTTATCAATATCCAGGTAAATTACGGCCATCAGGCGTCTATCATCTTCCGATGTCAGCATGGTGGTTTTCAGCAGCTGTAAAAACAGGTTGCGGTTAGGCAAGCCAGTAAGCACATCGTGTAGCTCGACATATTCGAGCTCTTGCTGATGATTTTTTTGTTGGGTAATATCGATGTTAATCCCTACAACTTTCGTTGCCACGCCAGCCTCATCTCGCTGCATTACGCGTCCCAGAGATCGGACCCATATCCATTCATCAGACTGGGTTTGCATGCGATATTCAACTTCGCATAACTCATCGCTGCTGCGAATATGCTCATCAATCAGCGTCAATACACGTGAAACATCATCTGGATGCACAGCATTTTGCCAGAACTGTATCCTGGTCAAACCCGTATCGTCCAAACTTAAGCCCAGCATTTCTCTCCAGCGTGCATCACCAATAAACACATCTGTTGTAAGATCCCATTCCCAGGTTCCCCCTCGAACAGATTCCAGTGCGGTTTGCAGGCGCTTACGCTGTTCCTGCAATTCCATTTCATAGCGCTTGCGTTCGGTCACATCATACCCGGTCGCTACATAATGGCTGGGTGAACCATCCGCACCATCGTGACGTTGAATAAACAGATGCAAGGCGTAGCGCTCTCCATTGGGGCGCTGATTCCAGATATCGCCTTCCCAGAGGCCATTCCGCTGTAACACCTGCCACATCCGGCTAAAGAATTCCTGCGTATGTAGACCTGAAGCAAGCATACTAGGGGGTTGCCCCAGCACAGCGTCTTCCGTGTAACCGGTAAGCTCAGTAAACGCATGATTAACAGCAGTAATACGATTTCTTGCATCACTTATGAATAGCGCCTCATGTCCCAGCCTGATAATCTGGCTGATCAGTTCACGTTCAGTGATATCTTCCCGCGTACCAATGAGCCGTTGAGGTTTTGCGGCATTATCACGTTGAATGACTTTACCGCGTAGCTCCATCCAACGCAGCGCACCAGTGGGAAGCACGATACGGTAGGTAACCTTTACCTCATCATGGTTGGGCTGCCATAAATCTGACAGGGCCGTGCGTAGTTGCAGCAGATCCTCCTCGTGAATATCACCTCGCTCAGCTTCTGCCTGCTGCAATAGCGATTGAGTTAACTGATCTGGCAACAAGGCGTTTGCATCCTGTTCAGCCCACTCCCAAAAACCTTCATGGGAGCCTTGCAACAGAAATTTCCATCGTTGCTCACTGAGATCTAACGCTGCTTCCGCTTTCTGCCGGGCATGCTTTTCCTGCATTAACTGCATCGCCTGGGAAGATAACTTCTCATACATAGACAACACGGTTTTGATCAGTATCGCCGTGGCACCCCTCATCTCATCATCGGCGCGCTGGCGTGCATCAACTACACTTAACCCATCAGCTATTGCATGAACCGCTTTAGCCATACGCTTGTCACTGTCCAGAATGTGATAAGCCAGCCATTGTGTTAGGAACGAAAACAGCTCTTCAAGCAACAAATGAAATGGAAGGTCACTGGTGCGTAATAACTGAATTTCTGCAAAAAAATGCTGATGACTAACAACATGACCCGAAAACCAGTCATCTCCGTCTAACGAGGACTTCCAGATCATTTCTTCGGTTCGGAAATGGTAGTCAGCATAGTCGGACAGTTCTTTGAGAATCTGTTCGATAGCCTGTTTGGAAACGCCCTGCACATACTGCTGACCTAATTTATTCAGCAAGGCCACCAGATTACGATGCTGGTCATCAATAATCGCAATACCCGTCTCAAGTTGCGGATTCCAGGGAAATATTTCAAACGCCGTATTCGCATCATCTGGAGTCGAGGTCATAGCTAAAGCAGCCTTATTACGGATGTTGTACTTCTTTAGGAACACTATAGTCCAGCGGACTATAACCTTATATTTATCAAGGTGTAAATGCAGTCAATATCGATATTATTTATACAGAATTTCCTCCCCCGTAGATCATAGCCAAAATTTAATCAGATTATTGAGCAATTCTACTGGAGACTTGCACCTCATTAGATGATAATGATTATTATTAAATGAAATGAGGGGCACCCATGAATACCCAAATTCTGACATCCACCCGCTCCGGTAGCTCCCGGCTTCCATTGAAAAAGCTACTTGGCACTTTGATTCTGATTGCGGGCTTCGCTTTGTTGATCTACCAGCTGATTGTACTGTTGCAGGCTCGGGACTTGGTTCGCTATGCATTTTATGCCGGTATGCTAGCAGCCGCCTCTACGGCAGCGGGTGCCTGCCTGGCCGTATTCGCCAACCGCATCTCTGAGCGTTTTATCGACAGTTTGATGGGTTTTGGTGCCGGTGTAATGCTCGCCGCCAGCATTTTCTCACTGATTTTGCCTTCAATGGAAATGATGGAAGGCCAAAGTAGTACTAGTCTCCTGGCCTCTGGTCAGGTTGCCCTGGCCGTGTTAGTCGGTGCCGCCATGATGCTGTTAATCGAAAAAATAGTTCCTCATGAGCACTTTATCAAGGGCGCAGACGGCATTTCTAACACACGTTTGCGCCAGAGCTGGTTATTTGTGCTAGCCATTGCTCTACACAACTTTCCGGAAGGGCTGGCAATTGGTGCCGCCTACGCAGCCAATGACGGCCATGGATTAGCGGCCGGAATTGCGATTCAGGATATGCCGGAAGGTTTTGTGGTTGCCATGGCACTGATCGCCGTGGGCTACACTCGCCTGTTCTCAATCACTATCGGTGTACTGACAGGTCTTGCAGAACCTGTCATGGCGGTCATGGGCGCCACTCTGCTAGAGTTCAGCACACACCTCCTGCCCTGGGGTCTGGCAGGTGCAGCGGGAGCTATGCTGTTTGTCATCAGCCACGAGATCATTCCTGAGTCACACCGTAAAGGCCACGAGTTTTTTGCCACCAACGGGCTCATCCTGGGGTTTGTACTGATGATGCTACTCGACACATCACTCTAAGAAGACGTGACCCTCTCGCTTATTTGCAGTAAATTAAGGCCCTGCCTGATACAGGGCCTTTTGTTTTATAGGGAGCCATACCCATCGTGAAGCCAGTCCAGCCTTTTCATCATGCCCCTGCCACACAGCGCAACAGGGACCCTATTCTTAAGGTATTGCAGACTTACCTGCCCAATCCGGCGAGGGTACTGGAAATTGCCTCAGGCACTGGGGAGCACGCGGTGTACCTATCCGCTAAACTGCCACAAGTAACCCACTGGCAACCCACCGATATTGATCCGACAGCTATCAGTAGTATTGAAGCCTGGCGGCAGCGCGATCACCATCCGAAGCTGCTACCGGCATGCCACCTGGATGTAATAGCACCTATAGAGATGACACCGGGTGATTACAACACTCTTTTGGCAATCAATATGATCCATATTGCGCCCTGGAAAGCCACTGAGGGCCTTATGCAACTGGCCAACAAGCTGTTGCGTAACGCAGGGATACTCTATTTATACGGTCCCTTCTGGCAGGACGATGTCAGCCCTGTCGACAGCAACCTGGCCTTTGATGTATCACTGCGTCAGCGTAATCCGCTCTGGGGAATCCGTAATCTGAACGAAGTCACTCACTTGGCTGAGGTGAATGGGCTGACACGAGAAACCGTTGTCCCCATGCCAGCTAATAATTTATCGGTGGTGTTTCGGAAGGACTAAGTGAGTATGACAGCGATGCTGCATTACCCACTTAGCTAGAGCAGGGCCGCGTTTACTCGATGATAAACTTGCCTTTCATCAACGCAAAATGACCTGGGAAGGAGCAGAAAAAGCTCAAGTCTTTGTCTTTTAAATCAGCGACTGAAAACTCTACTGAAGTGCTTTCTCCGCCACCAACTAACTCAGTCGCTGCCAGTACACGCTCATCATCAGACGGTACATAGTTGTTAGCAGGTCCGGCTGCCATGGCATCTTTTGCTAGTGCACTCAATTGATCGGTTTCAACCAGCACCCAGTTATGTCCCATAGTGGTTTTCGGTAGGCTGCCTGTGTGATTGAGCGTCAATGTAACGGTTTCACAGTCCGACGGAACCGTCAGCTCAGCTTTGGAATAACGCATCTGATCAGTACTGTCGATACTCAGTTCACAACTGGACGCCTGAGCCAACACAGGCAAGAACAGCATTACTAACGCTAACATCAAGACTCTCATTGTATCGTCTCCTGAATAGAGTGGGCTCATTCATATTAATAGTAATGATAATACGTTTTATTTACATGAGAATCAAATTTCATTAGTCGTCACCTTGTGAAAGTTTCATGGAGCTCACTCAGGGGTTTTCACTTTGAACAACAGTGCATAGAGCGCTGGTACAAACAGCAAGGTAATCAGCGTACCCACAGCGACACCGCCAATCAGCACATAGGCCAAGGGTCCCCAGAACAGATCCAGGGCCAGCGGAATAAAAGCCAGCACCGCCGCCAGAGCGGTTAGTACCACCGGACGGGAACGCTGCACCGCCGCCTCAACCACAGCGGCGCCCGCCTGCATACCGGAATCGAAGTTATCCTGCACCTGTTGCGCCAGTATCATGGTGTTGCGCATTAAAATACCACTTAAACCGATCAACCCCAGCAGCGCGGTAAAACCAAACGGCTGGTTAAACAACAGCAGTGCTGCCACCGCTCCTACCAACCCGAGTGGAGCCGTCGCAATCACCACAAACGTGCCGGTAAATGAGCGCATCTGCAGCATGATGAAAATCAGCATAAGCGCCAGCATAAGCGGTTGCAGCTTCTGGATGGAGCTATCCGCTTTGCCAGACTGTTCAACCGATCCACCTATATCGATACGATAGCCCGGTGGTAATTCAGCAAGCAGCGACTGCATGTCAGCCCAGATCGCATGGGTCACGTCAGGTGGCTGGGCTCCTTGTACATCGGCATGTACAGCCAGAAAGGGTTCACGGTTATAGCGTTTTATCACCGGATCTTCATAGCGGATACTCAACTCGCCCAACTGACTGAGCGCCACCTTGCGCCCATCCGCTGTCTTAAGCTCTAGCGCCTCGGGTAACAGCCCCCCTTCGCGTGCACTGCGCGCGATCACCTGTACGCTGCGAACATCCTGACGCACATCGGTGACATTAAAACCATTGAGTTGAAACGCCAGTTGCTGCGCAACCTCGGTCGGCGTCAGTCCCATTAACCGCAGACGGTCAGGGTCCATATCCAGATAGTAGGCGGGTGTACGCTCATCCCATTCCAGGTGCGGCATCACGGTATTGGGATGCGCCGCCATCAGATTACGCACCTCGTGAGCGATGGAACGCAAGACTTCAGTATCCGGGCCCAGCACGCGAAAGCTGACAGGCCAGATAACCGGCGGTCCAAATAGCAAACGGGTAACGCGTACCCGTGCTTCAGGAAACTCACCTGCCTCCAGGTGACGATTCATCTCCGCCATAATACGATCACGAGCACCGGCATCATGGCCTATGGCAATGATCTTGGCAAAGGCCGGATCAGGCTGTTCAGGGTTAGCCGAAATAAAGAATCGAGGCGCACCCGCACCGATATAGGATGACAGGCTTTTCACTTCGGGCAGCGTTTCCAATATGGCTTCGAGGCGTTTTACCGTGGCTTCTGTCGTGCCGATTGCACTGCCCTGCGGCAGGTAAATATCGATCAATACCTCTGGACGGTCTGAACCTGGAAAAAACTGCTTTTGTACCAGCGTTGCCATACCCACACCGCTGAGTATCAACAACATCAGTGTCGACAGCACGACCGTTTTACGATAACGCACACAGGTGTTTACCACGCCTCGCAGATACTGGTAAAAACGTGTTTGATAGATATCTCCAGCCTGATGCTGAGTATAGGATGGCAGCAGCTTCACTCCCAGATAAGGCGTAAAAGTCACAGCCACCAGCCAGGAAACCAGCAGTGCAAAGGCCAGCACCCAAAAGATATTGCCGGCATATTCACCCACACCTGACTGGGCAAAGCCGATCGGGACAAAACCCGCTACCGTCACCAGCGTACCAAACAGCATAGGGGCGGCCGTCACACTCCAGGCATGACTGGCCGCGCGCACCCGCTCCCAGCCCTCTTCCATTTTAACGATCATCATTTCAATGGCGATGATGGCATCATCCACCAGTAACCCCAGGGCGATAATCAAGGCACCCAGAGTGATACGATCCAGATTGATCCCGGTAATTTTCATCAACAGGAAGGTCAGGCCGATGGTAACGGGGATGGCAATACCTACCACCAGACCCGCACGAAAGCCAATCGCCAGTATGCTGACAGCCATAACGACCAGTACTGCCACCAGGAACTTGATCTGAAACAGATCAACGGCCTGACTGATCGCTTCGGTCTGATTGGTCAGCATATGTAAAGACATACCCAGGGGTAACGCGGCCTGTTCAGCATCAATAAAGGCCGTCAGACGTTCACCAAACTCCAGGCCGTTCTGACCGGCCTGCATCACCACGCCCAGCAATATGGCCGCTTCACCATCCGCTCTGATCATATAGGAGGGAGGGTCTTCGTAACCTCGCCGTATATCCGCCAGATCAGACAGCTTTAGCAGATGGTCACCCACACGTATCGGCAAAGCAGCCAGTTGATCGAGGTCCGCCAGATCAGCATCCACACGCAGGTAGGCGCGTGGCCCGTCCAGGTCAACAAAGCCAGCCGGCATCATACGATTACTGGCTTCAATCGCGGCAAAAATCTGCTCTGCTGACAACCCCAGGTTATTCAGGCGGTTCATATCAAAGTCGATAAACACCCGCTCACTGCGCTCGCCCAGTAACAGCGCTTTTTGCAGGCCAGGCACACGCTGTAAACGATCACGGACAGATTCCGCTTCACGGGTGAGGCTGTGCATCGGCATACCCGGTGCCGTCAGTGAAATCAGCGAGAAATACACATCTGAAAAATCATCATTAACGATCGGACCTATGACCCCCGCAGGCAGACTTCCGGCTTCATCCAGCATGCGCTTACGTACCTGATAAAACAGATCAGGCACCTTTTCACTGGGTGAAAAGTCCTCGAACTCTATCTGTAAATCGGCCCGACCCGGACGTATCGTGGTTTCAATTTTATACAGGTACTCCACTTCCTGAATGCGTTTCTCCAGACGGTCAACAACCTGATCCTGTAACTCGGTCGGTGTGGCACCGGGCCAGATAGCCGACACCACCATCACCCGTACAGTGAAGGATGGGTCTTCGGCACGCCCCAAAGATGAAAACGCATAGACACCGGCAAAGACAGACAGGAGAAGAAAAAACAGGGTTACCGAGCGTTCACGCACTGCCAGGGCTGACAAATTGGGAAAATTCATCGCGCCTGCTCCCTGACCTGCATGCCCGGCGTTAATAAATGCGTGCCCAGCGCAACAATGCGACTACCCTGCGTCAGGGAAGCGCGAATACGGGCATATTCCTGGCTCAGCTCCAGCACCTCCACAGGCACAGGCTGCACCTGCCCCTCAACTACTTGCCAGACCTGAGCGCCTTGACTGCGTTCATCCAGTGCGCCCAGGGGCACACTAAAGGTTGTCTCCTGCAGTGGCTGGTCAAGCCTGACCTGTACCACACTGCCCAGACTTAAGGCATCAGAGCGCGACTCAATACGATAACGTGCCCGCCAACTGCGACTGTCAGGATCAGCCGAAGCTGCCACCTCCCGCAAAGTAATCGCTAATGATTCACCATCAATCAACAGGCTACCAGACGCTGGAGCATCCTCACCTTCAGGCAGATATACCTCCGCTTCAAGTGAGCTATCGTCAATCAGAGTAGCCAGAGCCTGCCCCATGATGACCACCTGTCCTGGCTCAGCTGTCACGGCATTCAGTATGCCCGCTTTTTCAGCACGCAGTTCAGCATAATCCACAGCATTACGTGCCTGCTCCAACACAGCATTAGCCGCCTGATGACGACTGATGGCTTCACGCAGTGTCAGCTCATAACGCTCCAGGGTTTGGCGGCTGACAAACTGGCCGTCTACCAGTGTTTGTTGACGATTCAACTCGCTGCGTGCAATTGCCAATGCCGCTTCAGTCGTTTTCATGTCAGCTTCAGCCACTCGCACCGAGGCTAACAAATCACGCGGGTCCAACTGGAACAGCAACTGCCCCGCTTCGACCCGCTGACCCGCATCAACATAGCGCTCCAGAATACGGCCCGAAACCTGAAAGGCAACGGGTGTTTCATAGCGCCCTTTTACTGTGCCGGATAGCTTCAGAAAAGCAGAAGAGGCATCACTCACTACCAGAGTTCGAACCCAGGGAGCCGCAGACTGTGGTGCATTGGATGCGCCATTATCTGGACTACAGCCCAGCATTAGCAACACAATAGCCATAAAAAATAAGGGTCTATGCATGGTAATCGACTCAAGAATACACTATGATTAATGAACGCCATCGTACACTAATTGAAATGGATAAAAAAGTGCCTTGTAAGTCACGATCAGGACGACCTGTCGATCCCAACAAAGAAGTTGCTATTCTGGATGCCGCCACAGAACTTCTGTTCACCCAGGGCCCAGCTAAATTCTCGATAGAAGCGGTGGCACGCAATGCAGGCGTTTCAAAAGTAACGGTCTATAACCGCTTTAACGAAAAAAACACACTGATCGAAGCCATCATTCATCGCCAGTGCAATACATTACTTCAATACCTGGTTATCGAACCTGAGCAGGACCAAACACCTCAGCAAGCACTGTATGACTTTGCACTAAATCTGGCACATTTCGTACTCAGCCATGAACACCTCAATTTTCTGCGTTTGCTGGGCAGCCTGCACGAAGTAGATCGGGATCTACTGCACAGCATGTACAACAACAGTGTTCAAAACGCCTTAGACACCTTGAGCGGCTGGTTAAAAATACAACAAGAGGCAGGACGTATAGAGTGTACTGATACTGAGCATGCCGCCGAGTTGTTTTTGAGCATGCTTGCAGGACTGGACATAGTGCGTGCCTTGCATCAACTTCCACCCAGACAACCTGGTGAGGAAATCAACAGGCATGTTGACGCTGTTGTGAAGCAGTGCTGGAGGCTGTGGCAGAGATAAAATAACAGCTGACACTCAAGCAAGATGAGCTGGGCAAGGTGATTGGTGTGCATAGAACCGCGATAACACGCTTAAAGCAAAACCTGGACCTGAGTCCCGACAGTAAACAAGGTGAACTGGCCCTACTGTTGATCAGAGCCGCCCGGGCACTATTTGCACTCACCGGGGGTGACCAGGTCTGGATCAAACATTTCATGCGCTCACAGAACAAGCTTACTGGCGGTGTTCCTGCTATACAGGTACAAACTGTTCAGGGAATTATGCGTGTGGTGACCTGTCTGAATCCGCCTTCTACCGCTTCGTGTTTCTCCGCTCAATGGAAGGAACGGCACCAGCAGTAAAATTGAATACCGAGCATACGGTGTTCACAGTGGGTTATAAGACCGATAAAGGTATCCAGCTTCAACAGCCACCCTTGAGTGCATTCACGGCAGCATTGCGTCACCGCACTGAGTATTCTCGGACTCAAGCATTAGGTACCGACATGAGAGAAGCTGGGGTAGAAGCCTTTGAATATCTATCGGCCCGCTCAGCTCGTGATGAACTGTGCGCAGCCCTCTTTACACCCGCCGCATTCACTGACCAGGCGCCGCAATCCAGAGACAACTGGTTTTGTGAACTAACCCAGGAACAGGTAACCTTTAAAGCGATGGGTTCCCAACAGACTTTCAACTTTTATCTGGAGGAGTTCTCTGTTAACGGGCTGTTTCCTATGCCAGCCCCATCCGCACCACGGAACCCGGTATGATTAAGTCTGTGTCATTTACACATCCATACCAATTAACGAATCGATACCTTCATCTCTGATGGTCGCCTTAACTTCATCCAGTGCGGCTTCCTCTGTATCGAACTCATCTTCCCAGACTGTCGAAACACCCGATTCATCAATCACTTCAAGAATCCAGCCTCCCGTGTCGCCACGGTAAATATCGACCTGAACAGTTTTACCCTCAGCCGTCAGCTCCTGGCTTAAAGCACTCATTTCAACTTCAAAATCATCTTCCATCTACAACCTCCAACGTGGGATTTTCAATTCATTAGGCTTTTACCATAAGGTATGTGCCTGCACCAACCATAAAACCGCCAGCGGTCTTTTTAACAACGCCTGGTGCTCTGCCCTTAGTCCAGGACAGAATCCTGCTGGCGAAATAAGCATAACCCAGTTTAACACCGCCGACTGCAACGACAGTCAACACAATAATCGTTGCAATGTCTGACGTAGCGATAGTCGTCAGATCGACAAATGCAGGAAACAAGCTTGCATAGAAAAAAATGGCTTTTATATCACCGAGAGTAATGATTAGACCAGAGAAAAAGCTGGCTGATAGTGTTGAAGCTGAGCGGCCAGTGGAGACCTGTACTCTAGTATTGGACCTCAGCAGGCTGATACCCAGCCAGATTAAATACGCACTCGCCATATACCTCAAGATCAGGAAAAAACTACCCATTGTTTCAGCTAATGCTGCCATGCCCAAAATGGCCAAAAATACAAAAATAAGGTCACCAACCAGAATGCCGAATGCCACAGCAGCACCGTTCAAGAATCCGGCTGTCGAAGATCGAGCCACCACCAGGGCTACACTGCTGCTGGGCACAAGTGCCAATACCAGCATCACGACAAACAGCACAAGCATATCAATATAATTCATGCCAGCTACTCCTGATATCCCCATATCCTCTGCCCAGGTCCGCAGGAACGGCTTAAAGGGTCGGTTATATATTCTTTATCTCGATAAACCACTTGGGGTGCATCTGATTGAAATCTGTTCGAACATTGGTTGGCAGATAACTGGCCGAATCCAGTACTAAAGACTGGCCGTCTACACGCTTAAACACAACCCAGTGCCAGAAATTTTTACCATTTTCCTGATGGTGCTTTATGGACAGTAACGCTAAATCCGGCAATGCATCCCAAGATACAAACGGAACCTCGTCAGCAGAGACCTCGACCCCGGCATGAGACAATAGCGTCCTGACATACTGAGTATCCGACCACAGCGATTTATCGTCAGCATAGATACCCATAGCATTGGCTATGCTCTTCATTTCTGAGTAGCTTTTGCCCAGTATGTTAGCCACAGATGCAATGCCGCATCCTGTTGCTTCTTGCTGTATGACCGGTTTCAGCACCGTTTACTCCTTAGTGTTTAGCACTTCGGCAACCAGCGTGTTGATAAAGCAAAGCTCAGTTGTGCGATTGCACATCAGCTGCGACGCTTTGTTGTGCGCTCAAACGCTTAGTTTTTTGATAAACAAACTCAGGATCAAGGTCTACCCCCTGAGCTCTACTCTATGGTGTCGAAAGACACACGAACCTGATTGAATGAATTGTGCTCTGTAAGTCGTTTGAAGACCCCAAAATCCAAGTAGGGCTTCATGTCTAAGATACCCTGCTCACCGTTGGCAAACTCTACTGATAGTAGATAATTCTCAAGCGGCGTGACGCTTCTAACAGATGGATGCATGATTAAACCTCTATTGTAGCGGCTGAATTCTGAAAGGATCTTCACCATTCATTACCAGACTCCAATCAGCTATAAGCTCTTCAGCAAGGGCTGCCACAACATAAAGCGGCATATAGGCAGTCCTAGTGACTGGCATCATTAGGGTTTCCTGATTTGCTTTTTTTAAAAGCCTTGCTCACTACACCCCAAGCTAAAAAACCTAATAGAACCACTGGAATGGCGGCATATATAGATGAAAAATAAAACCAAGAAACCAAAGCTGCCAATAGAATCACAGCCGCAATGATTTGCCCTACAAACTCTTGCACAAAATAAGTTGTGCCGCTATACAGACATCTTAAAATTTTGTTCACTTGCACACCCCTTTCAGATTAACGTTCACTGGGCGGGAGCAGAAAAACAAATAGACTACCTCCACTGCCTCACATTTACCACTTGCCTGCTTCGTGCCCCTTGAGAGATACTGTATGTATAAACAGTATTTTAATGAGGTGTGCATGAGCGCTGTGGTACTGATCGGTTGTTTCGCAGACACGGATCTGCTTAAGGCATCAGCATTGCGTATTCCGTTATATCTGGAACGTGTGTCAGCAGGCTTCCCGTCGCCGGCGCAGGATTACGTGGAGCAAACCCTGGATCTGAATCAGTTGTGTATCAGTCATCCAGCGGCGACGTTTTTTGTGCGGGTACAGGGGGATTCGATGCGTGATGCCGGGATCGCCCCCAATGATGTGCTGGTGGTGGATCGCTCACTGGAGGCCAGACATGGCGATATTATCATCGCCAGTATCAATGGTGAAATGACAGTGAAGGAGCTGAACACCACGCCACATCCCTGCCTGATGCCACGCAATCCGGCCTATCCGGTGATGTTGATTACGGAGGCGTCTGATTTTGAGATCTTTGGCGTGGTTACCAATATCGTCCGACAGATGCGGCGTTGAGTCCTATGCCTGAACGCCCTGCTGTGTTTGCGCTGGTGGATTGTAATAATTTCTACGCCAGTTGCGAAAAGCTGTTCCGCCCCGACCTGAAACACCAACCGGTGGTGGTGCTGTCGAACAATGACGGTTGTGTGGTGGCACGCTCACGTGAAGCCAAGGAACTGGGAATCAAGATGGGGGTGCCTGCGTATCAGGTGCAGGAGCTGATCCGACAGCATGGCATTACGGTCTTCTCCAGCAACTATGCACTCTATGCCGATCTTTCAGCGCGAGTGATGAGTATTCTGGAGTCCCTGGCACCGCGTGTGGAGATTTATTCCATTGATGAAGCCTTTCTAGACCTGACCGGCGTTGATCACCTGCTATCGCTAGAAGATTTTGGTAAACAGCTGCGTAAAACCGTCTATCAATGCACCGGGATCAGCGTCTGCGTTGGCATGGCACCCACCAAGACCCTGGCAAAACTGGCCAATCATGCTGCCAAACACTACCCGGCTACGGGTGGCGTGGTGAATTTGACCTACCCTGGTCGGCAGCGCAAGCTGATGGCATTACTACCCGTTGATGAAGTCTGGGGCATTGGACGGCGATTATCCAGGCGCCTGAAAGCAGAGGGCATCCAAACGGTGCTGGATCTGGCGAATGCGCCGCCCAAGCAGATTCGTCGCCATTATTCTGTAGTAGTCGAGCGCACCGTGCGTGAGCTGAACGGTGAATCTTGCCTGGATTTAGACAGTATCTCGCCGACCAAAAAGCAGATTATCTGCAGCCGCTCATTTGGTGAGCGCATTACCGAGTTCAAACCGATGCGCGAAGCGATTAGCGAGTACACGGTTCGCGCAGCAGAAAAGCTGCGTCGAGAGCAACGCCGCGCGAAAGTGCTGACTCTGTTTCTGCGCACCAACCGCTTTAACCCATCCGAGCAGCAATACACCCCTTCGCTTACTACGGAGTTGCACCTGCCCACCGATGACACTCGCGACCTGGTGGCCGCAGCTGTACGGCTGTTAAACAGTGCCTGGCGGGAGGGTTACCGTTATATGAAAGCCGGGGTAATGCTGTCAGACTTTTATGAGCCAGGCACCTTTCAGCCCAGCCTGTTTGAGGAGTATCGCAGCCATGCCAATGCCGAAGCACTGATGTCGGTGCTGGACACCATAAACCACAGCGGCAAAGGACGGGTGTTTTTTGCAGTACAGGGCACGAAAAAAGACTGGAAGATGAAGCGCGAGAACCTGTCACCTGCCTACACTACCTGCTGGAAAGATTTACCTTGGGTGAAGTAAGGTTAGCCAAAGAATCAGTAACGACTCTCTTACATCATCGAGTTTTTACAAATAGCGTAGCATTTGAACTCCAAAAATTGAGATGATAGAATAAAATTTGCTTCCTGAAAAAATACCACTAGGCTTGGTAGTGTTTCCATATACACCGCCTTATATGCTTAGTGAAATCAAAAAATATTGTCTCGAACAAAACCAGTTATAGGTTGATATTTTTGATTTAAGGAATTTAGATAAACATAAGGATGGGTAGCCAAAACAGCTAAACACCTACCCATTGCCCTAAATTCTACATTCGCGGCAGCAATAATATAAATCATGACAAAAAATAATATTTATTATTTTAAAAAGGAACTTATTTCATGTCAAAAAGGACAGATATTATTGACGGATCTCTGGCATTTAGCCAAAACACCGGACTAATCTATACGAGAAGATGTGGCTGGATCGACCTAGGGCATGCTAGACCAAAAGGACCTAGAGATCTTTGGACTAAAATGCTTCATGAACAGACTGAGGAAGGAGCAGAACAGGGATTTTTCAGGGTTAGTTACAACCAAGAAATGAGATTATCGAAATTCAAAATCACAATTGGAGCTGGCGTACGAAAAAAATACGACATTAAGAAGAACATTAGCCCTAACGAAGCAAAATCAATTGCACTCGCAATATTCTTAGATGCATCTCATACTTTTGAATCTATGCAGTCCAGATGGCCCTACAGTTGGACAACTGATAGTGGGTATAGCGCTGAAGATTTAGTATCCAACTTAATCAGTTTTTATAGAGCACTCAACCCCCATATTGATTACTTACAAATTTGCCAGCCAGTTAGTAAAGATATTGCACTTCAAATTTGGGACAGATATGGCGCTGTAGGTAATAATAAAAACCATACTCTTTTACCTTTTTTATATCCAATTCCTCCTGATCAAGGAGGTCCAGTGTGTGGTGTTTTGCCACCTGAGCTGAGCACAATCACACCAGCAAAACTCGGCCCACTCTTTAAAGAGATAAAATAAAATGCGCACGCCGATTATAATACTATTATTGACAATCACATTTGGAAGTATTTTTTACATAGTCCGTGTTATTTTTTCAGAGTATTACGAATACACTCACAAGGATATTGCCTATTATCTTTTAACCCCGTCCGAGCTAGCTAACATGACAGAGTTTTGTTTAGACAAACCTGTCTTCATATATAGCGCAGGCGATGGAAACAAACCTTTATATACAACCATGAACTGTACCATTCCTAAGAATGTAATAGAAAACCATATAACAGATATAGGTTTTCGGTTTAACGACTATGATGAAAATGTAAAGGGTGATACCGAAATAGAAATATTAACTAATGATATCGGCGATATGGTGACTTCAATTACTCTATTTATATATTAATACTACCTGAATTAGCTATACATCACCCGATCCCTGCACCAGCGACTATCTTTGTGCAGGGACCGAGTGATGAAACACACCTTCTGCGATCACAACGAAATTGCACCTGCGCAACCTGATATATCGATGCAGCCTGCTAAATAGCGCATAGCGTGTTAGTTACTGCCATTGACGATCAATATCCACAATCGTTTGCCCCACAGGCGCCAGCGCAATCAGTGCCAGCTTCATATGCTGGATTCCAAACGGAATACCGATAATGGTGATAAAGCAAAGCAAGGCTGATATGAGGTGGCCAATCGCCAACCAGATACCGGCAAAAATAAACCAGATAATATTGCCCACCATCCCCAGACAACCGGTGCCAATATCCTCCCGACCATTGACGTAACGACGGTTAACCGCCTGCTTGCCAAACGGCCAGAAGGTAAACAAACCTATCACAAAGCAGGAGCGAGCCCAGGGAATACCGACAATGGTAATCAGTGCCAACAGCCCCACCAACCACCAAGCCAGGCCCATCACCAGACCACCCAGAACAAACCAGATTATGTTACCTAGTAGTCGCAGCATTCAATACCTATTCCTTATTCAGCTAAACATACAGAAATTTAATCATCACCTAATTCTTTCGCCAATTCCTGCTCTATCTCTTCAACACTCGGCAAACTCGATTTCAGATTTTCAGGCAGGGCTTGGGTTAACTGATATTCCGTCACACCAATAGGTTTATTAATATCACTCAGTGCATACTCGGCAATAACTTTGTTTTTGGTTTTACAGAGCAGCAAGCCAATGGTGGGGTTATCGTGCCCGGTTTTAATTTGTCGATCCACTGCCGTCAGATAAAAACTCAGCTTTCCAGCATGTTCAGGAGTAAAGTCGGTAGCTTTGAGCTCAATCACCACATAGCAGCGCAATTTAAGATGGTAAAATAGCAAGTCGAGGTAGAAGTCTTGCTCACCCACAACCAAATGTACCTGTTTACCCACATAAGCGAAGCCTGCACCTAGCTCAAGCAGAAATTCGGTAATGTGTTTGACCAAGGCTTGCTCCAGTTCTCGCTCCTGTACATCGTCAGTCAAGCTTAGAAAATCGAACACGTATGGGTCTTTCAAACTCTGCTTAGCCAAGTCAGATTGTATAGGCGGTAGTGTATGGTGAAAGTTAGAGACAGCATTTCCTTTGCGTTGCCACAGTTGGCTTTCAATCTGGTGTATCAGCACATTGCGGCTCCAACCGTGCTGCTGGGTAGCATTGACATAAAACAAAGCTTCGCCGGGTACTTTACACTTATTAATAATAGTTTGATTGTGCCCCCACGGAATGAGCACTATTTGCGCAACAGCCTGTTGCGTAATTGCAAGATCCTGATTCCAGTAGAGATACCACTGCCTAATCAGTTCCAGATTACGTTTTGAGAAGCCTTTAATCTTGGGAAACTCAGCCATCAGATCCTGACTGAGCTGGATCAAAAAACCTTCACCCCACTGGCTGAGTTGTTGCTTTTCAACGATTTCACCGCCCAGCTGCCAGTAAAATTCCAGCAAGGTAGTGTTGACCGCCACGGCGGCTTTGAGTTGACGTTGACGGAACGACGTTTTGATATGACCCAGCCACTGCTTGTAGTCCGTTTGCTGGCTGATTGGTTTCTGATTGCTCACAGCATCCATGCTCCCCAGAATATTTATATCCAATGTTCAGTCTACACGCTATTAATAATGCCTACTAGACTATCCTTTGCTCTCAAAGGAACGCAGCTTCGCAAAAAATAATGCCGACTACAGTAAATTACCTAGTAATCGAAGCAACTGCTGTCCTTGTTCAGTAATCAGCCAACCCAAAGCGGCACAGTTTACAATACAGGTGACCCAGGACACATTACGAAACGATTCTTTCCGAGTTTTGTGTCTCAAGCTTTGTTGCGCAAATACAGCTCCGGGCCAACCGCACAACAATGCGCACAAGTGCAAGGTAATCCTGCTAATACGCCACCATCAACTACTGGCCTATACCAGTCTCATCAAACAGTCAGAACCATGAAAATTTTTCGACGGCAACCCAATCAACCCTGAACTGACATGCCGTACAATATCCCCATGGACCTTACTAGCCTTTCACCTACTTCACTGGACGATCCACTCTATTACCTGCGCAATGCCCAGCAGGTCGTTCAGTTGTGTCTGAAGCAGTATGCCGATCTGCTGCTGCCAGACGAAATTCAGCAGCTGGAGCAGCTCTTGTTACTGGATGAATCTGCCCAGGCGTTACTGATCCGTATGGTGATGCGTAAAGGGGTGTTGTTCCGCAAGGATAATCTGAATTACCACGAAGTGCCTGATCTGGAAGCCGCTCTGCAACAACTGCGAATGGCAGAGTTGGTTGATGATCAACCTGAGTTATCACTACAAGCACTGTGCGATCTCTGTCGACGCGAAGAGTGCTTGCTACTGGCTCGCTACCGTCTGCCTGAACGCAGTCTGACTGCATCCAGGCGCAAATCGGATCTGGTGGCGATGCTCCTTGAACAGAATGCAGATCAGCAAAAGCTACACAGCTGGTGGCCAGAACCACCCTTTGAACTGGTGGAACTGAGTTGCAATCCCCTGTTTGATCGTCTGCGGCTGATGTTCTTTGGCAACCTCTATCAGAGCTGGTCTGAATTTGTGCTGACCGAGCTGGGCCTGCAGCAGTTTGAACCGGTGTCATTCACCCCAGAATCCAGGCCGTTTCAGCGTCGTGGCGAGGTCGATCTGTATCTGCAGCTACAGCAGTTGCGAGAACGGGTTGAGGCCGGTGAAGACATCGAAGCCCTGTGCCAATCCCTACCCGAGCCAATTGACTGTGACTGGATACACTACCGCTATCAGAAAGTGCTGTTTCAGCTCGGGCATGAAGCTGAGCGGCGTCAGCAGATAGAACTGGCACTGCGGCTTTACCAGCAGAGCCAACACCGTGAAGCACACTTACGCACCCTGAGAGTGCTGGAAAAACGTGAATTGGCCGAGCAGGTATTTGCCCTGGCGACGCAAGCGCATGAGCAGATACGCCAGCCTGAAATCCGGGTCGGGTTACGGCGTATTCAGCAGCGTTGTGCGCGCAAAGCTGGCCTGGATTTCAGTCCACCGGAATCCATCAAGGTGCCGGTCCATTCGCTGACTCTGCCCAAACCTGAGTATATCAGGGTAGAAAGTGCCGTGATTGAATTCCTGTCGGATGCAGATACCCAGCTGTTTCATGTCGAAAACCATCTGTTTACCGGCCTGTTTGCGCTGTTGTTCTGGCCAGCCCTGTATGCGCCTTTACGTGGTGCCTTTTTCAACCCGTTTCAGTCCGGCCCCGCGGACCTGTTCCGACCCGACTTTAGTGAAGGTCGGACCGAGTTGATTGCGTCAGCCTTTGAGCAGTTAAGCACAGGCGCTTATCGGGACACTATTCTGCAGCGCCTTGAACAGAAACAGGGTATCAGCTGCTCATTGATCTACTGGCCCAGCCTGCAGCCTGAGCTGGTTGAAACTGCACTTGCACTGATCCCGGCCATGCACCTTGAAGCGATTTTTCGCCACCTGCTGCTTGATCTACGCCACCACCGTCGTGGCCTGCCCGATCTGATTGAACTGAATCGAGCAACCGGATGCTATCGCCTCATTGAAGTGAAAGGCCCAGGCGATCGCCTGCAGGATCATCAGCGTTTGTGGATGCAGGCCATGCTGGAACACGACATTCCGGTGAGTGTATTGCATGTGCGCTGGGATGAGGAAAACACGTGAAAGTGGCCGTGCGCTCCTTGTGCGAATTTGCCGCGCGCGAAGGCAGCCTGGAGCATCGTTATACCCCCTCACCCACCGCAGATGAAGGGATACAAGGGCACAAAACCCTGCAGTCCCGAAGACCCAACAGCTACCAACCTGAATACCTGCTGGAAGGCGAATGCCTGGACATTCACCTGCGCGGTCGTGCGGATGGCTACTTACCCGGTTACTTGCCAGACCACCTAGCAAATAAGCACACACCCCTGGTGGAAGAAATCAAAACCCACCGCGGCGATCTCGCCCGTATCGGCCCGGGTCAGCGCCACCTGCATGAAGCACAACTGAAGGTATACGGCGCCCTGCTTTGCCAACGCGATAACCTGCGTCAGGTCCAGCTTCGCCTGGTCTACTACGATATTACTCAGGATCGGGAAACGCCGTTTGGGCAGCTGTGGCAGCGTCAGGATCTGGATGATTTTCTGACAGAATTGTGCAGCCGTTATCGTGACTGGCACCAACAGGAGTCTGCGCATCGACAACTACGCGATCAGGCGTTGATGACGCTGACCTTCCCCTTTACGGACTTTCGTCCTCACCAGCGCCAACTCAGTGAGACGGTGTATAAAGGCATCTGTACCGGGCATACGCTGTTGCTGGAAGCACCTACTGGCATCGGCAAAACCATCGGCGTCAGCTACCCGGCCTTGATGGCCATGCCCAGGCGGCAGCTCGACAGGCTGTTTATACTCACCGCACGAACCACCGGTCGCCAGCTGATTCTCGACAGCCTGCAAAGCCTGCAGGCATCCAGGGATACCCCGTTACCCTTGAGAATACTTGAACTGACCGCGCGTGATAAAGCCTGTGAATACCCGGATCGCGCCTGCCAGGGTGAATCCTGCCCGTTAGCCGATGGCTTCTTCGACAGATTACCCGCAGCTCGACAAGCCGCAGTCAATGCCAACTGGTTAGACCGATCAAGTATCCAGATGCTCGCAGCAGAGCATCGCATTTGCCCCTACTATCTCGCTCAGGAGCTGGCACGCTGGTCAGATGTGGTGGTCGGTGATGTGAACCACTACTTTGATCAGCAGGCACTGCTCTATGGACTGACTCGACAAAATGACTGGCGGGTGGTGCCGTTGATCGATGAAGCCCACAACCTGATCGATCGCGCCCGCAGCATGTACTCAAGTCAGCTGAGTCAGACGCAGTTTCGCCATGTCGCCCGCACTGCACCCAAGGAACTCAGCACCACCTTCCGGGCAGTGCAACGCGCCTGGCGCCAGCTGATTAAAAGTCATCTGGATACGGAGGCCAGCTCTGACCTACAGACTGTACAGTTTCATCTGTCTGAGGTGCCGACTGAACTGAACGGCGCCCTGCAACGCCTGGTCAGAGACCTGAGCGATTACATGACAGACCATCCAGTGCTGCCAGAACTACAGTCATTGCTGCTGGATTCGATCGGTTTTATGAAACTGGCGGAACTCTTTGCCGATCATTCACTCTGTACGCTGACCGTGAAGCAGGAAAAAGGTAAAGGAAAACGCCCAACTTTCAAAGCCAGCCTGTCGATACAAAACCTGATTCCGGCTGACTTTCTAACCCAGCGTTTTCGCCAGGCCCAGGCCTCTGTGCTCTTCTCGGCCACGCTCAATCCCGCGCACTACTACCGTGATCTGTTGGGTTTACCGGAGAAAACCCGCTGGCAATCCATTCCCAGCCCCTTCTCGGCCAGACAGCTTGAGCTCAGAATAATCCGCATCAGCACCCGATTCAATGACCGGCAGAGTTCAATTCAACCGATAGTTCAGCGTATCCGGCAGCAGTACCGCCAGACGCCGGGCAACTATATGGTCTACCTCAGCAGCTTTGCTTATCTGGAACAACTACGCAGTGCATTTGTGGCACACTGCCCGGACATACCCATCATGACCCAGTCATCCGGTATGGCCGAACAGGCCCGGCTTGAATTTATACAAGCCTTCCGGACAGAACGCGGCAAAGTCGGCTTTGCGGTACTCGGTGGTGCTTTCTCGGAGGGGATCGACCTGCCTGGCGATGCACTGGTCGGTGTGTTCATCGCCACACTGGGCCTGCCGCCCTACGACGACTTTCACGAGCAACTGAGCCAACGCCTGCAGGCACGCTTTGGTCAGGGGTATAACTACACCTACCTTTACCCTGGCATCCGCAAAGTAATTCAAGCGGCGGGACGCCTGATACGTACTCCGGAAGACACGGGTGTGGTGGAACTGATCGATGATCGATTTAGCCGTCAGCCAGTACAGTCGCTATTGCCTGCCTGGTGGTTTGACTGAATGATGGCCCTTGCAAGACACAGTCAAACCACCATAAAACGCAACAACAAAATAATAAAAGAGCAATGCTTTACACCTAAGCCTTGCCCATTGCCTTTAAAGGTTCAATGGCTGGGATTTTAAAAAATCTTTGAGAGTCTCATACGCCAAAGGCTTGGCGTACAAATAGCCTTGAAAACGGTCACAGCCAAAGGACTTCAAAAGCTTTTCTTGGGCGTTAGTCTCCACACCTTCAGCCAAAACATGTAACTCGAGATTCTTACCTATAGTAATGATATTTTGAATCATTTTTTGGGCGGCCGTATCATCTAAAAGAGTATCAACAAAACTTTTATCAATCTTTAGTTCATCAATAGGCAGTGTACGCAGCATGTTTAACGACGAATAACCCGTACCAAAATCATCCATCGAAATACTCAATCCTATCTCACGCATTTTATACAAGAGTGGCAAAATATAATCGATATCTTCAATAAACAAGCTCTCTGTAATCTCTAAACATAATGCGATCTTGTTAAACCTGTATAGTTCTATCTCTCTAGTGAGTTTTTCCAAGAAGTCTTTTTCCATGAATTGCCTCACGGAAATATTGACAGAAACTTGAAAGCATACTCCCAGTTCTTGTTGTAATTGTTTCATCTCTCTCAGGGTTGTCGCCAAAATAAAATGTCCAAGTCTAGGCATAATCCCCGCCATTTCAGCGATAGGGATAAACTCCGCAGGTGATACAAGCCCAAACTCCGGATGCTCCCATCGCACTAAGGCTTCCACACCATAAATGCACCCATTTGCATCAAGCTGAGGTTGGTAAACCATAAAAAACTCCTGCTTATCCAGGGATTTGCGTAAGGCTTGTTCAATACGGATGCGACCAAGGTATTTCTCTTGCATTGAGGGTGAAAAAAGCCTAACACTGTTTTTGTATTTTTTGGCCTCATGCATGGCAATGTCAGAAGCACGCAACAACATATCCAGCGTCACACCGTGTGACGGATATTTGGCTATACCAAGGCTTGCACCAATAATAAAACTAAGTTCATCAATATGATAAACTAGAGAAATATTTTTTAAAATTTCCTCCCCGTGCTCCAAAATATCCTGCGTTTCCGTTCGCCGACTCAAAATTATAAATTCATCACCACCTTGGCGAATAACAACACCCTCATTTCCTACTATACGTAAAATTCGAGTAGAAAACTCAACAAGCAACGCATCCCCATAATGATGCCCAAAACTGTCATTAATATCTTTAAAATGATCCATATCCAAATAATAAAGACTAAAAGGTGGTGCATCCTTGTAAATCCATTTAGGTATTTCATTTTTAAGATAGCTGCGATTAGGCAGGGAGGTTAGTTCATCGTGGGTTGCTTGGTGGATGAGGTCATTTCGTCTGTGTTTTTCAGCAGAGGCAATAATTTTAAAAAACAAAAACAGCACACCATTAGAAGCAAGAAAGACAGCAAGATAAACCAGAAAAATCTCAAAAAAATCCTTCTCCATACGTCTATGGTCAATCTGTGACACCACCCACAGCTCGTAACGTGGGTCGTACTTGATGGCTATTTGCTCCAAAACACCCTCAGGACTAAGCACCTTGTCCACAAGGTAAATTTCGCGATTCATTTTAATGTTCTGAGGAGAAGCTCGATAAGTTTCCATAATTTTGTACTGGTCAACTAAAACCGGACACTTTTTTAGCTCGTTTTCATAGTCCACCGGTGAACGATCACCGTTGGCCGTATGTAATCTTTCTATGTTGTAATAACGCATGTAGGCCGCCACGTCATTTCTCATATGCTGCCGTGTGGGCTGTGGGATTTTCAGTAGCCAATCATGCTTCAGGCTTCCAAAGAGGCGCTCTACAACGGCATTATCCCAACATGCACCCACGTCTCCCATGCTGGCCCGCATGTTGTAATCGGCCAACTGTTTACGATACCGACGACTCGTGTACTGAGAGCCTCGGTCGCTGTGGAACACCAGCCCAGGTGGAGGGTTCCGCAAATTAAACGCTTTCATCAGCGCTTTACTGACAAGATCGGTCGTCATGCGCTTATCTATATGCCAGCCGACTATACGGCGGGAATATAAGTCCATTACCACCGCCAGATACATCCAGCCTTCTTCAGTTCGGCAATACGTCACATCACCAGCCCACACCTGATTCGGCCCTGTGGGATTAAAATTCTGATTCAACAAGTTATCAGCAACCGCATCGCTGAATTTGCGCTTGGTGGTCACTTTGTAGGCCACGCGCTGATGTACAATCAGGTTCATTTGCTCCATGAGTTTACGCACCCGATAGCGACCAATTTTAAAGCCTTCTCCGCGTAGTTTTTTCATCATCTCTCGGCTCCCCAAGCTTGAACGACTGCGCTTAAACAGCTTTTTCATCCGGCGTCTAAGCGTCAACTCCTCAGCCGGTATAAGCTTGCCAGGCCGTTTTTGCCAGTCATAGTAGGCCGAGCGGCTCACACCCATTACCTGGCAAAGAACAGCAATTGGGTAATGGGTTGACTCAGCCGCGATGAAATCAAATTTTACTTCATTTCTTTCGCGAAGAAGGCTGAAGCCTTTTTTAAAATCTCCTTTTCCATCCGTAGGTTACGGTTCTCTTTGCGTAACCTAAGCAGTTCTTCTCGTTCGGTCTCAGTGACTTGGTTGCCACTGTTTTTAGCTTCTAGTTTATCTTTCCAGCGATAAAGCATATTCGTATTAATACCCAAGGATTTGGCCGCTTCTGGAATCGTATAACCTTGATCTGTGACCAACGCGACGGCTTCTTCTTTGAACTCTGCCGAGTACTGTTTGTAGGTTCGTTTCTGACTCATAATGACACCTCAATAGCTGACTGATATTGTCGCTAATTAAAGTGTCCGGATCTATTAGACCAGTTCATTTGCTCCATCAGCCCATCAAGAAATGTCCGAGGAAGAGGGGAGGCATATACAGCCTTGGAGGTTGTCTGCGCTGAAGAGTGGTACTGAACAAATCCGTCACGATCACGCACAAACATGACGTCATTGTGCGCCCCCAAAGAAAGCTCTTCTGTAAAAAGCTTAAAGGCCCCCTCAATGCTAAGCCCAGCGGTCATCACGCCCAGTGGGTTATCACCTCCATTAAAAATTGTCTTACGTATAGGGATACCCCAGCGTCCTCCCCCAGAAATAAAATATGTCCGCCCAAGCACCATTTTGTCTTGGGTGAGAGTGTAATCAAAGGAGTCTTGTGTAAGAGGACTTTGGCGCAGGTTGGGAAGTTTTGTTTTGTCAAAGTGTGAATTTACATGTAAGTAGGTTCCGTCCGGGTCGGTAAATCCATAGGCAACTACTGAAGGATTGAGGGCCAATAACGCATCCAAAAGTGCAGCATCTTGCTCTTTAAGGAGCTGATGCCCCAAAATGTTAAGGGAAGTTTCCTGGGAGAGCAGTAGCGCGTGCATAGCATTAGAGACAAGCCTGACTTGATTAACCTGCTCAGCGGCATATTTTTCGTGGATACTTTCCCATTTGGCATAAGAAACATACCCTAGGAAAAACAGAGCCCCAATAAGTAAAAAATAAAAAATTGCCCAAATATTTTTTTGAAGAGCAGACAAGAAGCCTCCTCCCTGTTTTGTTTTAATGTATAGGAAGTATACCCCCCATTTTCACTGAAAAACCACCCTACTCAGACCAAAGAATGCCTATGTAGCCAAGTAGTAGCCAGCAAGGACGCTGCTGCATACTTGGCAGCTTTACTGAATGATAACTATTTAACTGCCACCTGATTTCTTCCATTATTTTTTGCAATATAAAGCGCCTCATCTATTCGTTGCAGTGCTTTATCGATATTAAGCTCATGTGTAAAATCTATCTGGGATACACCGATACTGACAGTATATTTCACTTTTAAATCAGAATTTAGATACATACAAGCCTGCTCAGCTTTTTCTCTAATATTTTCAGAAACTTTTAGCCCACCTTCCATATTAGTATCAGGAAGCAAAACAACAAATCCCCCCCCAAATCGACAAGAAACATCACTCTTTCTCAAAGCTTGCTCCAAAATAGTTGCAAACTGCACTAAAACATCATCCCCCACTTTATGACCAAAGGTATCATTTATGGCTTTAAATTTATCAAGATCCACCATAAGAATAGATAGCGCAGTAGCATTTCTTTTTGATATTTTAAAAATATCATCAGAAATTTCTGTAAAACATCGTCCATGAATTCAACTACTAAATGCTGACATGCAACAAAATACTGCCAGCACATTTTCATACTCAGAAATCCTTAGCTGACAAAATTGACAACACATGATGCGCCGGTTCCTCATAAGGATGGGCTGTCAGCATGGCCGTCATCACCGCCTTGATCACCGACTCTTCACACACCATCTCTACCCGGAATTCCGGTACTCGCTCCAAAGCCCCCACCGCCCCAATATGAGGGTTCGCCCCCGCCAAGGGCCGAAACTGCCCCTGCCCCAGCACCTTCCAGGCACACTGATCATAATCTCCAATCCGCCCGGCACCGGCAGCCGACATCGACTCGATCAACTCATCAACATGACTCTCTGGAACATACACAACCACCAGATACATAAAATAACTCCGAGTTTTTGTACTAATCTCATAAGATTAGAAATTTTAGGGTTGATACATCAACTCAGGATCACATTACTAATCGCTATGGCTTTCTCCCCTTTTTAGAGCTATTTCCGCCTATCAAGCGCAAGTAAATCTCGCTAGCAGTTTGGCGCACTTCGGGATTGCTATCGAGCAACATCTTCTCACCCCTAACTGCAGCCCGCAGAGCGACATAGACGGGAGCATAGCGCTCAGCGAGTCGAGTCTTTTCAAACCAGGCAATCAATCGCTCCCCGAATCCCTTGGCAATAGCAAGACGGATAAGGCGTTCAATATCATCAGTGAAATTGAAATCTCCGTCAGTAAGATCTTCAGTCAGGGCTGCTTGCATATGGCCAGTGGCTTCTCCAAAATTCTCGGCTGCAAATGCCAGAGCCGAATCAATCAGAACGCGCTCTTTGAGTGGAAGTTTATCAAGCCTGTGAAGGGCTTGTTTTGCTTCATCAACCCGCCCCGTAGAAATGTATAACCAAAAAAGGTTAGCGTAGGCCGAGAGCGGATTATGCTCAGCTGCTTGCAGGAAAAGTGCCTCAGAACGTTCCTTGTCAATTCCACGGTCGAACAGCACATTCCCAAGTCGGATCGCAATATTTGATCCCTCTCGCTTGCTGCTATCAGTATCAAGACTCTGCATCAAAGCCAAGGCTTGCCCGTAGGTTTCGATGGCCGCCATATCACCGCGTTGGCCAAGGGTAACGCCCTTGTTGAACATCGCCTTGGCGATCAGTTCCCGCATTTCCGGTAAGTTGCTGTCGTCAAAGCGCTCAATTAGCGCATCATAGGTCTCGATTTCCGCCGCCGTATCACCGATTTGGCCAAGGGTAACACTCTTGTTGAACATCGCCTTGGCGATCAGTTCCTGCACTTCCGGTAAGTTGCTGTCGCCAAAACGCTCAATTATCGCATCATAGGTCTCGATTTCCGCCGCCGTATCACCGTTCTGGCAAAGGGCGATATCCTTGTAGACAATGGCCTTGACGACCATTTCCTGCAATATCGGTGAGCTGCTGTCGCCAAAGCACGCAATGAGCGCATCATAGGTCGCGATTTCCGCCGTCGTGTCACCACTGTGGCCAAGGAAGACGCCCTTGTTGACCATGGCCTTCGCAGCCTGTTCCTGCAATATCGTTGAGCTGCTGTCGCCAAAGCGCGCGATGAGCGTATCATAGGTTTCGATTGCCGCCGTCGTGTCACCTCTTTGATCAAGGAAGATGCCCTTATTGAACATCGCTTTGGTGACCTGCTCCAGCACTTCCGGTGAGTTGCTGTCGCCAAAACGCTCAATTAGCGCATCATAGGTCGCGATTTCCGCCGCCGTATCACCATTTTGGCTAAGGAGGGCGCCCTTGTTGAACATCGCCTTGGCGATCAGTTCCCGCATTTCCGGTAAGTTGCTGTCGTCAAAGCGCGCAATGAGCGCGTCATAGGTCTCGATTTCCGCCGCCGTATCACCGATTTGGCCAAGGGTAACACTCTTGTTGAACATCGCCTTGGCGATCAGTTCCTGCACTTCCGGTAAGTTGCTGTCGCTAAAACGCTCAATTATCGCATCATAGGTCTCGATTTCCGCCACTGTATCGCTGCTTTGGTTAAGGGAAACAGCCTCGTTGAACATCGCCCAGGCTTCCTTGATTAGAGCAGTGACTTCTTCGCCATCCTGACCAATCTTTGCACTTCTTCGCATGGCCAGGGAAGAGCTTTCATTTTGACCAAACACTGTACGTTGCCTTGCTTGCTCGAAAGCATCAGCATAATCCTTGGTCCAGCTTTTAACCAAACCAGTGGCTCTTGCCTCCCGGTCGAGCGCATCCAAATCGTTACTCGAATAGAAGCTAGAAAGGAAAGCAACCAGCCAGCGCATCCGTTGTTTGTTACGCCGGGTGCCATGACGCATCAGGTACCATATATTCAAAAAACGCTCGGTAACCTGGTGGCCGGAATATGAGCCGGAGGTTTCGGTGATTTCAATCAGGCCATCCTTGCGCAGCCGTATCAGTTGAGGGGATAAGGTTGTGCTGGGCAGTCCTGTGATCTTTGACAACTGCCCCGTAGTAACTGGATCCCAGTGCAGAGCGATGGCATCGATCGTAGCGCGTTGAAGTGGCGTCTGGTACTCCTCTATCCGTGCTTTGTAGTAAGGGGTTACTTCATCCAGCAGTTTTTCGAGATCGCCCATTGCATCGTTAGTGTCGGTGGTTTCCAGAAAGCGATAGGTCAGCGCCAGTACGCGTGGATTGCCTCCTGTCAGACGATGCAGGACTTTCAGTCGTGCCGGATCGGAGTTAAGGATAGACACAACCCTTTTACCACACTCACCTCGCCCCAGCGCAAGCGCGCGCATGCACCTCTCCGTCTCGGGCAAGCTCAGGGGCTCAAGATAACTGGGCTGGAAAAATTCATAAAACGCCGCATTACGATCAGCACTTTCACGCAACGATTGGGTGGCTGCACCGATTATGATCGGACCGTCCCGTAACTGAAGGCTACTTCGCAGGGTCCATCGATCAGTATCATTTAAAGCATCGACGATCAAATCAAGATTGTCGACCATGAGCACTGCACGCTTTCCGAGAGCGTTCATTTCGGCAAGGAACTGATCAGCCGCCCCTTCATCGTCGGCCCATGCATCCGAGCAAAGCGCGTCGTCTAGCTGTGCCGCAAGCTTAACATTGCCATGCGCCTCAGCCCATTCTGCAAGGGACTCACCGCAGTTTTTCCAGAAGTCGCGAAGGCAAAGAACGTTGTATTGCTCTTCGCGAAACATCAGGGGTATGAAGCGCGAAGACAATTCTGTACTGCGATTAATCTCAATTGCCAAGCGACGCAACAGCGACGTCTTGCCCATCCCCCTTGTGCCGATGAGAATTTGGTGCTGACCGTCACTTTTCGCACCATTGACTTCCAGTCGGCGGCTGAGCGTCTCCAGCACCTCTCGTCGGGCGACAAAATTTGTGACGAATTCGTCATCACTCTGCAATGACTGATTGTAAAGCGACGGGGGTGATGTAAGGGTCATTGTGCCTCGTACTCCTTCCAATAACGACGGATCAAGCCCGAGCGGAAGCAATAACGCTCTGCCACCTTCTGCACCAACCCATCATTCCGAAGGATATCGAGGACAGTACGTACCTGTCTGGCCTTCTCAGGGTGGAAATTCGCAATCAGCGTGTCCAACGTTTCACCATCAGCCCCCTGGGAGAGTTTACTGAGGAGTTTGCGCGCAATCTCTCTGTCAGGTTGCGGGAGGTTCTTATCAACGTGCTCTTTCCAAACGGCAAAGTCGGCTTTACGGCTTGGCTCGAGAAGGCGATCTATGGCTACCTTAAAGTCATCTCGCGTCGCAGTAAGCACACCATCTTCCTGAGAACCAGACGGGCGAACCTCATTACCAACGAGCTTGAGGTAGTAGGGTGCAAGCCACCCTAGCTCCCCAAATATGTAATCGAAGTCCTCGTCGCTGGCCCGAAAGCGATGATTGAAGGCAACTTGGGTCGTTTCATCACGCAAGAAGGAACGAGCCTCATCCTCCGTGAATGGCTCTAGGATAAACCTCTCAAGATCAACGAAAGCCCCGCCAAGCCTGAACCTTTCAGCAACCACATCTAGCCCGATGGAGCCTGTGAAGAGCCAGCGAACTGATGGATTCGCTAGCTGAATACCGCGCAGTTGGTAGAAAAACTCCTTAGCCCCAGTCGGATCCTTATCAGCAAAAGCGAGCACAAAGAAGGCTATTTCATCAACGAATATGGCGGACCTTTTGTGTTCTTTGGACAACACCTCGATGAGTGCTTCCAGGAAGGGAATTGGAGCCATCCTACTCAAGGCATCTAAAGGGTTTCCACTCCAATCCCCAACAACAAGGTTTTCCATACGCTGCTTAAACCCAGTCCAGAGACCTGTTGCCTGCGGAATTTGCCCCTGAATTTTTTGACAAAGACGGTGTGCGAATCTTTCTGGACAAGACATCCCTTGAACATCCAGCTCCACAACCAGCCAATCAGCCTTGCGCAGGTCTTCGGCAAGCCTATTGATAGTCCAGGTCTTGCCGATCCTTCTAGGAGCGGGCATGTGGATGTTCACTTGTGCTTCAAGCTTTCTCTTCAAGACTTCCCGTTCTGTGATTCGCGTGTGCATAAGATTTATCCATATTTGAATTAATTCAATAATGAATATATTAGTGCAAATATATAGAAAGTAAACCTCCGCCTCTTTTTTCACTGTAAAACTACCCTAGCCACCCCAAAACCTAGCCATTTTGCAGCCAGACATAGTCAATCTCACCCGATCTATTCCAGTGGCAAAGCGATTCAACGGCCGGGCGGCTGATCCAGACATCCAAGGCGAAGCTGATAGATGAACACTTCAACAGTCAGCAAGCGCTGACTACTTCAAATACTAAACCTTTCCCGATATTGACTAGGCGTCAGCCCAGTCTGCTTATGAAACATTTTGCGAAAAGCACTAACATCTTCATAACCCACATCCCAGGCAACCCGCTCTACGGGTGTTCTACTGTTCTCAAGCGCTTCACGCGCCTTATTCAGTCGCTGCTGCTGCAGGTATTCAGCAGGGCGAAAGCCTGTTGCGCGGTGGAAGCGACGCATAAAGGTGCGTTCGGTCAGACCCGCCAGCTCGGCCATCTCGGTGATAGAGCACTTGGGGCGATAATATTTGTGTAGATGATGCTGCACCTTAAGAATCTGGGCATCTCCGTGCGACATCTCCGGCATGAAGAAGCGGTAATAACTCTGCTGACGCGCCCCGGTGTCCACCACCAGAAAACGTCCCAACGCCTGCACGACAGAGGGAGGCACATAGCGTCCAATTAGATGCAGCCCCAGGTCTATCCAGGCCATCACCCCGCCAGCGGTCACCAGATCGGAATCCGACAGCAACAGCGCATTAATATCCAGGTCTATCTCGGGATAGTGGTGCCGGAAAACGCTTTCCAGGTGCCAATGTGTCGTTGCTTTGCGTCCATCCAGCAGACCCGCCTGCGCCAGCAGGAAAGATCCAGCGCAGGCGGAGCAGACCAACGCGCCCTGTCGGTGCAAGTCTTGCAGAAAAGCACAAACCATAGGTTGCGGCTCCAGGTAAGCCTGGCCTTCCAATACCGGTGGCACGATGACAAGTGAAGGCGCGACCTCCACGGTATCCAGCGGCGACAGTTGCCCCTGTTCAAGTTGCCACCGGACTATCTGGAACTGCAGCTCAGGCGTCTGCTGCAACTCAACAAGCATGCGGTTAGCCGACATGAACAGATCGGTCAGGCCATGCACAGCCGAGAGCGCAGTACCGGGGATCTCTAGAATAGCGACAAGAATGGTCTTAGGCATGTCAGTTTTGGCCCTGGAATTGTCAGTTACGCCACCGGAAAAGCGTAACAGGAAACGTTAGGATGAGCGACAAGCATTTAACAGGAGAACAACATGAGCAAAACCGCACTGATTATCGTCGACATGCAGAACGATTACTTCCCCGGAGGCAAGTGGACTCTGGATGGCGTAGAAGAAGCCGCCATCAAAACCGCTCGCGTGCTGGCTGACTTTCGCCAGCGTGGACTAGCGATCATTCATGTACGGCATGAATTCCCATCCACCGACGCGCCTTTTTTTGTTCCCGGCAGTGACGGTGCCAATATTCATACCAGCCTGCAGCCAACTGATGGTGAGTTTCAGATTCTAAAAAGTGAAGTCAACAGTTTTAAGGGGACTGAACTGCACGCGCTGCTGCAGCGTGAAGACATTACTAACCTGGTGATCACAGGTGCCATGAGCCATATCTGCATCGACGCCATCACCCGCGCTGCAGCGGATTTAGGCTACAGCAACACCCTGGTACATGATGCCTGTGCAACGCTAGGAGTTGAGTTTAATGGTGTGCAGGTTCCTGCGCTCCAGGTGCACGCCGCCTTTATGGCCGCACTGGCCTTCGCCTATGCCGAGGTGGTCAGCACCGACACCTTGTTGTCGGGCCGTTGATTCACGGTACTGCCTGAACCGGCGCCCTTGGCTAGTAAAAAGAGCGGGTTGATGGCTGATAAACTTTGTTTTGCCCCAAAAAGCAAAGCCATGCTGAGCTTTTTGGGGTTATCTGGTTATTTCTTAAGCAACGACTACTTTGGGATTTGCACCAAACCGATTGTCATCCGACTGGCTGCCCATAAACAAAAACACGAGCAACACAATCAAACCAAGCAAGGGTACAAATGCTATAAGAAGCCACCAGCCACTTTTATCAATATCATGAAGTCGTCTGACAGTTACAGATAAACTTGGAATAAACATTGCCAATAAGTATATCCCGCCCAGAATACCAATACCGATTTCGGGGATATAGCTACCTGTTAGCCCGTCAACAAAGCCCAAAACTGCTGCGAAGATAAAATTAAACAAGACAAAAAACCAATACTCTTTTCGTCTAGCTCTCCCACTAAAGTCCGCATAGTTTTTTAAGGCTTGAATATACCAATTCATTTTTTTCATCCTTGTTTCAATCATTTGCTCAAAAAACAAAACAATGTGACGTGATACAGAACGAACACCTCACCAGAAACGGCATAATTCACATCATTTACAAATGTAGCCAGTCTGAAAATCCGATCTATTACAGACAATTGTTTTGTTAACCTGGCTTAGCTTCCACTCAATAGCCACTAAAACTGTGCGGGATTGTACTTTAAAACAGCAGTTAATAAAACCTGCAACCAGGTCGCGCTGTGATCGGCCATCAGCTAGTGTGACTAGGATTGGTTTGACCGAGCAATAGCCCTGCCAAGACGTTGAAAATACTCAGCAAAGGCCCGATTACTCTGCTCACGCTGCTCGCCCTGTGGAAATAAACCCATCTCAGCTTCTTTCGAGGCTTTCGTACCCTTCACCAGAAAATGGTTACAGATGGCATGGTCCTGCACATAGGCTTCAAACGCACGCGCGGCTATCTCTTCTGGCAGGCTCCAGTAGACGCTATTAAGTTGCTTATCTACTGCTGATGAGGCCTTAAACAATGGGCTCGGTTGCGTCCCGCTGGAATCCAGAAATATCGCCTTAAAGCAGGCATACAGTGAATCATTCAATGGATGGGGCACGGGGGTACAGTCATGCAGCCAGGCACTGGATGCAAATAAACCACGCGGAGCGTCACTAAAGCACTTGTCCGCGAGATAATGATCCAGTGCATGAAACCATTCATGTGCGATACTGCCCGGTCCTGCATTCTTGGCTAATGAGAAGCAGCGAGTCGCTGGCTGATAGTGCGCCGCCACACCAGGACGACCGCCGATACCATACTGGAATGCCAGGCAGCCTCTGAGGGATACCACCTCTTCATTGGCATTGAGTATGTGCATCAAGTCACACAATGCATCGTAAAAATGCATAGCGGCCTGTTCACTCTCTGCCGGTTTAACCCAACGACCGATTTCAATACTACGGAAATTAAAACGTCTGCGCAGTTCTACAAAACTAACCACCTCACCATAACGATGATCAGGACCGCGACGATAAAATTTGGACATACTAACGCTGTTTATATTGCCGAGAACAATAGGCTCGACTAACCTCAGGACTACGCATTCTTCTTCTCTGGCAATCTCTGGATTTCCCTTCTCGTTAACTACGATAGAGTGTTTTGATTAAATGATAGCCAAACTGGGTTTTCACCGGGCCGTGGATTTTGTACAAGGGCTTGGTAAAAACAACCTGATCAAAGGCTTTAACCATCTGCCCTTTACGAAACTCCCCTAAATCCCCTCCTTTTTTTCCAGATGGGCAAATAGAGTGTTTCTTGGCCAACACAGCAAAATCGGCACCTTTTGCCAGTTTTTGTTTTAATGCCTCTGCTTCTTGTTCGGTTTTGACTAAAATATGTACTGCGCTTGCTGTTGCCATGGGTGCACCAATAGAATTTTTGATCATTCTATAGGCTGAGACATGTTTCATCAAAGCCTGGCAGTAGAGGCATAGTTAAAGAACTAAAGATGCTCAAGAGTGCTGAATTGACATCCTCCCCGCGCTAAAGCACGGGGATTCCCTCTACAGGACGGCCATGCCCGACCGCAAGAATGTTCTTGGCCGCGTTCATATCGCGGTCGTGAGTGACACCGCACTCACTGCAAGTCCATTCTCTTATTCGCAAGCCTGATCTACCCTTCGGACTGCTGTCGGAAATGCAACCGCAGCACGAGCAGGCTTGGGTGGTGTACGACTCGTTGACCTCTTTAAAAACAATGCCTGCGCTATCGCATTTGTATTCCAGCATTGTTTTCAGCATAGCCCAGCCAGCGTCCAGCACTGACTTGGCCATCTTGGTTTTGGCCAGCGAGGATGATTTCACACTGCCAACGTAGATTGCACCCGCACGGTTGACCAGCGTCCGACTGAATTTGTGCAGCGCGTCTTTGCGCTGGTTGGCAATCTTAGCGTGAATGTTTTTGGTTCGCTTCTTCTTTCTGGCACGTTGTGCAACAGCCAGCTTCGATTCCAGATCACGATAGAACCGACCAGCCTCTAGCTTGGTGCCGTCTGAGCAAGTGGCAGTCTCTTTCAGTCCAAGGTCGATACCGATCTTGTCCTGACCTGCTGGCACGTCCACCTCAACTTCAACCACTACATTGAAATACCAGCGCCCTCGGGCATCCTCGTTGAACGATGCAGACTTAAACGTGTACAACGCTAGGTCGTAGCTGTCCCAGACTTTGAAGTAGTGACCGTTATAGTAGATCTGACCGTTCTTCCACTTCGCCATACCTGTATTGATTGGAATCCAGCCGAGCGAGCGGCGAGTACCGCCTGACTTGCGCCAGTTCAAGCGATTCTTTTTGAACTGCTTACGGCGGGTAACGTACTCAGCACCCACTTTTTGAACTGTGTGGCTGTGCGGCCCCAGTTCCTTATGCGCACCTTGGGTGTACTTCTGAATATCGTAGGTGGACAGAAACACACCGCGTTCTTTGATAGAGCGGCGACTGAGTTCGTTTACATAGTTCCAAACGAAATTGACCGACCGTGCCATCTGGTTCAGTAGCGGGCGATGCTTGTCTCGGACGCGAACTTTAAGGGTCTTGGTGTACTTCATATCTTCAATTATAATTGGTCTATGAAAGAAAACAACCAATACAGAACAGGCAGACACTGCGTTTTTGAGCTACATGCTCATTTGGTCTTTATTACAAAGTACAGAGGCGCTGTGTTCACTAATGAACATCTTAGGTCGCTGGAAAGTATCTTTCGCAGCGTGTGCGAGGACTTTGAGACGGAGCTTGTGGAGTTTAATGGTGAGGCCGACCATGTTCACCTTCTGGTGAACTTTCCGCCGAAGGTGTCCGTGTCGAAACTGGTTAATAGCCTGAAAGGTGTGTCGAGTAGGAGGCTCAAGCAACTGCACCCAGAGTTAATCAAGCCTGCGTATATGAAAAACGCACTATGGAGTCCAAGCTACTACGCCGGTAGCGTTGGCGGTGCGCCTATCTCAGTCATTCGGCATTATATTGAGCAGCAAACCCGACCACTTTAAGGGAGGCTGCCGCCTCCCAGCGCTATCCTTCCCCGCACTAAAAGTACGGGGCTTGTCGCGCATTTTGGTCAAAATTCAGAAGGCCAGGGTATACGATACAGCCAACCACGCATCAGACAGCTCTGACTTGGATGTTCCATTTAACATGACCGACAGCTTCCCAGCACCCACTTCACCTTCAAGACCAACACCCGCCTTCAGCCAATTCTGCTTGTATGCTTGACCCGCAACGTTAAAGCTAAAGCCAGCTCCAACAATCTGTCCAGCCGTATTAGAGGCACTGTCATCAAAGCGGTGAACAGCCTCCAGGTTAGTGACAAAATCCAGCTTAGAAGAGTTTATCGGTGTTGCCGAATTAACACCTAGACGTAACTCGGTAATCTCATCTTTACGCTTATCGAATTGAGCTGGAAAATCACCACCGGTTTCAGTATACGCATCCAGGGTAGAGTGATTGTATGAAAGATCAACATATGGACTTAAATTGGTGCTTTTAACAGCAAAAGCATCCACCCAATCAACACGGGCACGGAGCCCCCATGTATTGCTATCCGCACTACCTGAAGAGAAGTTTTGTGCCCCACCCACTAAGTAACCACGGTTAATATCAATATCACCCCAGTGATGATAGGCGCTTAACGTTGCATACATTCCACGCTCTAAAGACAGTGGAATGATACTTTCCAACATCAGATACATGCCATCAACTTCAACTTCACCTGAATTAATCAGGTTTTGCTCAGCCCATGTTTGCCCGATAGCCGCATTCAGTTGAACGGTTCCATAGTTGTAACCCGCACCAAACTCAGCCAACCCAATTTTACCATCCCGATCGCCATGGTTATCTGTTCCAAAATCACCAGCCGCCCAAAAGGTTCTTTGCTGAGGAGCTACATAACGACCCATAGGACGACTGTGTGCGCCATGCAGAAGCAAGCTGGTCGTGGTTAGGTTAGCTGTCAAACCGTAAGAAGCTGATAGTAAAGAAGGGGCTGCATCCGCCAATGTATAAGAAGGTGTAGCCATGGCAAGAAGGAAGCTACCTAAAGAAAAATAGGTTGGTCCAGAAGTAAAAGTAAAACTGCCAGTGTTATCTATACCACTGATAGATTTTACAGCTCTAATTGCTAATTCACCATTGGAATAGTCAAAAACAAAAGCAGGTTCAAACCCAAGACCAGCACCTAATTGACCGTATCTACCAGTGACAAGGCTCTGACCGCTAATTGCATCAGCTATAGTTATAGTAGATGCATTTCCATACCCAAGAACGGCATTAACGGTTGAGCCGCCTGATAAAATGCCAACAACATTAGCACTGCTTGAGCTAGCAAAGGCTGACTGTTCGCTGGATGTTAACGTGAGACCTCTACCATCAGAAAAAGTTAGGGTTGTTAACTCGCCATTGGCACTGGGTAGGTAATAAGTGTTAGCAGACTGCTGAGAAAACCCCGCCCCATTTGAGGAAATGGTAGTACCATCAACAGAGAAAGAGGATGCGTTGACCCATCCAGAAAGTAAAACAATAGAGCCAACAGCTAGACTCATAGTTGTTTTATTATATTTTGATACACGTTTCGACATTACAGACCTCTTGGTTAACCACTAAAAAGTGCATTGCCAAAACGACTTTGCGCATCTGAGTGTAATCAAAAAAAATTAAGTAGTTACAAACAAAAATAGCATCGCCGGGGCGCTGCTATTTGATTCAGAACAGTGGCTATTTAGAACTTCAGGCTTGCGATGAGAGATACCTGGTGAGATGAGTATTCACTGTCGTTCCAGTTATAGTCATACAGTGCCTTGACCGCCCATGCATCCTTTTCACAATTACATGAAAGAAACGTGACACCCGCGCCAACATTGAACAGATCCCTATCCTGCTCGATCCCCTGCGCATTAAAGCTTCCACCTCCACCAGTGAATGTCGCGTCCTGTGCCATCGTAGTGGAGTTGAAATCATGCTTCCACTTGGCGTGCACTTCGGGAGCATAAGTGCGGTTGCCTGAGCGAATCACACGCTCCGCTTTCACACCCAGGGTAGACTGAACAAAATTGTAATCCTGGCTATCGATACTCAGGTTCAGATCATCCGCGCCCGTTTCCGTATAGCTACCAACACGAACATGGGACGCCTGCAATGAAGCGAGCGGCGTGATAATTGTTTCGTTCACCTGATAATGCCGTCCTACGGTGACGATACCAGCGTACTGCTGCCCGGTGTAATCAGACTTCGCCGTACGATTCACTCCAGGAAATACGATATTACGGTCACTTTGGTAAGCATTAACACCAACCGTCACTGCGGCCTGGACAAACATGGGGCCTGGGGCGTGATGTAGATAACCAGTGATCTGAAATGAGTCAATATCGGTGCTGCCCGAAGAGTTGTCACCATCGATGGTGCTCGTCGCATAACCACCACCAAAACCAACACGGGTCTGATGGCTCAGCGGCTTATCATAGGCAAGCATCAGGCCGAAGGCTTCAGTATCGTATCCGTTCATATTATTAACGCTGCCCTGCTCGCCTTGGCTGCCGAAACCCTCCGCCCACCACTGACCCTCTTGGTCAGCGTCCATGCAGGCATTCAAGTCTAACGGCTTATCAGGGTTGTTGGGATCATCACAACTGGTATCGCAACAGATTGTCTGGATTCGATCCACCTGCGCCATCCAAAGATCATCAAACAGGCGTGTCGTCTGCGCAGTCACCCAAGGCGCTGCCAGATTGGTATTACCGGGGGCGAGTTGTGCCAACGCATCATTGATGGCATCCGCGGTGGGAAGTACGGCGATTGCGTCCTGGATGTCCCGAAGATCGGAGCCAACCGCTGCATTCACATCCAGAATCGGAGCAACGGCCACAGCACCAGGATCGGTAACCAGGGTTTCCAGAGGTGCGATTCCAGTCAATTGAATGTCCACGTTGCCCAGAGTCGTCGGTAAACCGGTAAAGGTGTAACGCGGGCTATTGTTGATAACATTGACCGGCGCCGCATCAGTGCCAGACGGCGATTCCACAATCCGGTAAGTGGTGCCTTCTGTCAGTGCGCCGGTAACAGTTGTAATCACGGTAACACCACCGCTATTGATGGCAGAGTCACCCGTCGCGACAATCTTACCGAATACAGCATCGCTGGCAAACGTGGTCGAAATCGTGCCGGCAGCGTTAGTGGTTAAGGCCCCAGTAATATTCAAGGTATTCGTGCCAAGGTTGAACTCGCGCGCTTGTACGGCACCCGTCACTGCAGCATTGCCACCCACAACATTGATCTGCTTCAGGCCGCTTGCGCCACCAATGGCACCAATCACGCTGCTGCCGCTGTTGAATGTCAAAGTACCAGTGTTGGCAGTATTGGTTGTGATGGCACTATTGAACTGTTGATTTGCACCGATGTTAATAAAGCCATCATTAGCAATAATAGTGCTGGCCGCAACAATACCGGAGTTGACGTTGCCATTGAAATTAACGGTTCCTGTCCCGCTTACATTAAACGTGGTTACAAAAACATCCCCGTTCAAGTTCACCGTTGTCGCATTAGCACCCGCAGTGATGGCGTTAAACCGTTGCGAACTTGTGCCCGTAAATCCTGTGACCGTCGAGTTACCCAGGAAGAGAATGCTGGCTAAATTGTCACCATCGTTGGTAATACCACCACCGACATCATTAAGCGTGTTGATGTTGATATCCGGATTGATAGTCAGGAGAGCGGCACCTGTCGTATCAAGTCCGGTTTCCTGCCCCACGCTATCACCTGGGGCAACACCGAACAGATATGGCAGTGCGACTGATTGACGCGCCAAGCTATGCGGCGCCCACGACACGATGACAGCAGCTATAGCAGCAGTAATTAATTTAACTTTCACGAGCACGCCTTCAATTTAGGTTATTTACAGTCTTAGACGGGCGATCCGCGGGCATAACTATTCAGAATGCTCAAAGTTTTCATTGATAAATGTGTATTGAAAGCAACCCGCACAAAAGGTTGTTTGACCCAAAGCGGCACTACCAGGCAGACACTAGAAATCCATAAATTCCATAAATTATTCGCAACAATAGCCATTTCCGAAAGTTCCGGTTAGTGCACTATATCCAAGTTACAAAAATAAGTCTGTGTGTTACCACGCTTATATGAAAATATATATTTGTAAAGCAATAACCCTAATTAATACAGCGTCTTTTGGAGCTAACCGGAATAAAGATGGTTAAGTAGCTACGCTGGGTAAGTGCGTCGTGTACAGAGTGGATTTGGACTTGACTCATCAGAATTTTCGGAATATACGGAAATTACTCGTCGATAGGAAGGAGGTAACACCGGATGGTTTTCTGAATGATTAAGCAAGTGGTGATGATATGTATTTCCCAGCTGCAAGTGTCACCGTTAAATGCCATAACACTGGGCGGGCAATTCTTTACAGAAAGTTTTCAGGCGGAGTGGAGTTTGTCTAACTCCAGGCCTATGATTTTACGAGGATTGGCGGTCAGGGAGGGATTCGGTTAAACGGATTAGAACACCCTAATTAACCTATAAGCTATTGATTTATATGATTCGTAAAGAAATATAAATGCAACTTTCAAACGTCATAGTAGATCTGGATTTTGCAATAGTCAAGCCTGAATTTATCACTCTGTTTACCCCTAACCTATACCATTCTGGCAAAGACCAGATCCAGATAGACATCATTATTAGCAGCAGCTACTGTACATTGCTTTAAATAAATCCTATTATTGATGTGCCTTCGTCAAAGGGCGAAGGGAGTGTCACAAGATGTCAAGTACCATTAGACCGTCGCACAATGCGATAAGTTCCATGGCAACTAACGTCATCCAGTCGGCAAGGTTGCAATTCATTGTAATCTCCACTGTGATACAGACATCATAATTCATGTCTAACATGTGCGGTTCGCCTTGCGTTAGTGGGCAAGCACACTAAACGCTGGCCAAAAGGTGTATTAAATTGCACCAGTTAAGCCAAGTGGGGCTAAGATGCCGCAGTCAGATGCCTCACTTGGTTTTGCTAGCTACAAGGTTGATTCATGGATAAAAGGAAGCACCCATGGTACCGTCAACGCGGCTACCTTCACTTCGACCTCCCAATTGGGTTTAAAAAAGCGTCTTTCATCGTCAAGAACCCGACAGCAGTTGCTAAGTATTCCTTTTGGCCTCTGATTGACTACCAAATTATTGTGGAAAAACTAGCAAAATCAGATGCAGGTGTATTGGAAAAGAAAACGAAAGAACGTCCTATTGCTTATGCAGCTCATCTAGATAGTCATATTTACGCATATTATTCACATATACTATCTTCCCACTATGAAAAGGAGCTGTTAAGGCTCGGACTAGAACAAAATGTCTTGGCATTTAGGTCTTTGGGAAAGTCAAACATCCATTTTGCAAATGATGCTTTCAATGCAATACGAGCATTTGGCCCCTGCGGCGTTGTTGGCGTAGATATCTCAGGTTTCTTTGACAATTTAGACCACATGCTTCTTAAGAAACGTTGGTGTGATTTGCTGGGTAAGAGCCAACTTCCACTGGATCATTATCGTGTTTTTCGCTCATTAACCCATTATGCGTCAGTCAACCGAGACGAGCTTTACAGTACATTGGGTATAGCGAAACATAACCCAAAACATGGTAGGAAAAGAGTTTGTTCACCCAAAGAATTCGATCGTTTAGTTCGTTCAGGAGCTCTAATTAAGAAAAATGATGGCTCCATGGGTATCCCTCAAGGCTCTCCTATTAGTGCATTACTTTCTAACATATACATGTTGAAATTTGATCAGCATATGGCTGAAGCCGTAAATGAATGGGGGGGACATTACTTTAGATATTGTGATGATATGCTATTTATTGTTCCCAAAGAGTTCACTGACAGTGTAGCAGGAATGGTAGCACGTGATATTAAAGCGCTTAATCTTACCATTAACACTAAGAAAACTGAGAGACGAATTTTTGACTATGATAGTTCAGGCAGCCTCTTCAGCGAGAAGCCTCTTCAGTATTTAGGATTTCTTTTCAACGGACAAAATATATTTATTAGATCAGCAGCATTCGCTCGTTTCTCAGAACGGATGAAGCGTGGAGTTACATTAGCAAAGTCAACCTGCCGCAAGCGAAATAAAACTAAGATTAGACGTGGAAAAAAAACCACTACTCTATATAAAAGAAAGCTGTATGACCGATATTCTCACCTTGGTAAAAGAAATTTCATTCGGTATGCAATTAGAGCTGCCGAAATAATGGAATCCAAAACAATCAAACGTCAAATAAAACCTCTTTGGAGAAATTTACAGGATGAAATAAATCAATAATACAAGAAATTAAATTATAAAATTTCAAAAAAATTCTGTAACTTCTTTACTAGAACCGGATCATGCAATTAACCCTTAGCATACCTCAGCAGATCAACACAAACCTTTTCACTCATAATCACACCTGACTTTTCCAAACCATATTTAATATGGTCAAAATTCATATCACTCCTAACAATTGAAAAATTTCGTTTTTCCTCACAGAACTTATCCAAATAATATATCGTCTCAGCGACATCTGCAATTAAATATGCAGTATCATTTTTATTCACAAAAAATTTTAACTCATCAATATTTCTTTCTATTACAGAAGCTCTATCAACATCTTTTTGCTTGATCGTGTCCATTCTATTTCTAACATTAACAATAAAAGACCTTTGATCTTTTGTTAGCGACTTATTTACTGCAATAAGCTCTACAACTATATTGTTGAAATAATCAAGATCAAATGGCATAAGGCGAGAATATTTATCGCGGAGAGGATTATTGTACTCATCATATAGTTTTAAAAGCCAGCCTTTCAAATAGTTATTAAGAATTGAAAACTCAGCATACAAACCACTTTCAAGTGCGCTACCCCTCCTTACTACCATACTAATAGACAACCGATGTCCAGAATAGACAGATATTAAAGCAATAAGGGCCCCTATCAATAAATCATTCATTTAACTCTCACAGGTAAAGTTTGTATATTTCAGATATAAAATTAAAATCCAACTAACCCTTACATCAAACCTAATGCTCGAAGGACCCGTGCGACTATGCAATAGAAGCAAAGTCGAAACGAAAAAACTGTTAAGATGCCTGCTTGCAATTATGTCTCATTATTACGGCGAGCGATAGCTTGCTTACGTTCTTTATCATCATCTTCTGCATCCATCCAACCTCTCTGCCACTCTATACTTTCAGAAGAATCAGAGGGGTCGCCCTCATTAAATGCTTTGTATCCGAGACTATAAAGGTCGAGCTCCAACTCTTCATCATCATTACACATTATAGTAACTCCATTTATAATCACGGTTACGTTAGTTATATATCTATTCAACAGGCTTAATCAGACCTTTTTGTATCAGACCTTTGAGTAGAATTTTTGCTACTCTTTCTTCAGACAAGCCACCAAGCTGGGTTGATTGAAACCCATTATCACCATATACAGTTACAACATTTTCTACTACAACATAGTCGGCTTGATAAATCTGTCCATCAATTGCTAATTCGATCATTACTTCAAGACCTCCATATATATTCTATAAAACCAAGTTTAAGAGCGCTAAAAACAGTATTCAATAAACCCCTGACCCTATAAGGTGTTTAACATTCTGGTTTAGGCTAATTTTACATTGTTACAATAAATCTATATGCTAATTTTTTGAGAACACCTTTTTTTAACTTAGGAAAAAATCTACGGGTTTGATGGATTAGTAGCATTTCAATCGAAGGCATTGTCCATCTGGTAAATTTAACTTCCAAGCTCACCACTTATCCTCCGAAAATTCTAAGAACCGCCAACGTCACGGTGTTTTTTTGGAGGTCAAGCCGCAACGAAAAATGCGCCACCGTGCTTAGCCTTGTTAAATTACGGCATTTGATGATCTCGGTCTAAACTCTATCCCCAACTTTTCCTTCAGATATGTTTTTAAGCAAAAAACCTCAATTTTATGGGCTTTTTTGGGATTATCTAAGAAATACCGTGTATAGTCGTCATTACTTTCTGGAGCAACAATTTGCATTTTCCGCTCTTCGCTATTGATATCGCTAAGCACGTCATCATGCTTAATATTGGTATCCCAGCAAACAACGCTATGTAAATTCTCAAAGGAATGATTAAATCCCTTACTAAGGGTACGTTTGAACTCAACATAAAATAGCTTGGCACTTGCGATAGGCGTAGAACTGTCTCCTTTCGCAATTACGTCTATACCATCATGAGTGTCATAATCAATAACAACAAAGGGGAATAAGTCTTTTTCTATTTGAGATAACATTAGAAATATAGAAAAAACACCGCTCTCTCGCTCTGGCTCTACCAACTTAATCTCTTTATATTCTGCTACATTCGCGCGATTAATTTTCTTTATTCGCCAGTCAAAATTCTTCTTTTCTTTTTCAGTAGTTTGATACGATGAAGCCTCTTCCTCTAGCCATTCCATTGCTGTCCATTCATCACTTTTAATAACATCATCATAGATTTTTTTTACTTCTTCTTTAATATCCTGAAGAACCTCACTTGGTGTGTTGTCTACAGAGCCTCTATTTGCTGTCAAACGCATTTCTTGGCAGTTAATGAAAGCATGGAATTTTGTATACTCTGAACCTTTGTGCGTAATCCATTCATTTTTTCTTTGAATTGGCATGTAGTCTTTACAGAGCCACAACCCATACCGTTCCTGTATGGTATAAGCACCTTCAGGGGCGCTATATCCCCTGCGTCGCAACATGTCATTGTAGCTATACTTTGCGTACTTTCCTTCAATACAGAATATCGCCTGATAGCTTATTTCAGGATAATTTTTCAAGAAACCTTTTCTAATTATTTTTTTTGAGTAGTAATCAGGGGCTTGCGTGAGGTGAGATTCGAATAATTTATTAATATCCCTGCTATCATCTGGAAAATGATGGCCTTGTTCGATTTTTTCGAATTCTTGATAACCTAGGCCTTTTAGAAAAAGTTCAACTCTTCCATATGAATCACTGAATTGGCTTTCAATTGCCCCATGCTTAGTAAACCAACTTACATAGTCTTTTAATATAGGATGAGTAAATTTATCTCTTCTATTATTGTTATAGCCGAATATTACTATTTCCGTACCTTTTTCTACATCATCATTTTTTTCCACTTCAACTTTTGGAATCTGACGATCAAAAAGCTTCTTAAATGGTTCATCCATTACAGCTAAATATCCAATACCACCACAAGACGTCCTTACTTCGATTCTATTGCTATTGAAGTAGACTTTGGTTCCATGACCTTTTTCGCCAATACTATCATTGTCCCCTCGGCGTGTTGAATTACCAAGATCAAAAAAATTTTGAAGCTGCTCTTTGGTCATTCCAGAGCCATCGTCCTTAATAATTATCTTTAATATTGATTCACCGTATTTTTTTACGACCTCAAAAGAAACATGTATTGTTATCGCACCAGCATCATAAGAATTACTAATTGCTTCACGGACCAAGTCAAGTGGATTAGAGAAGTCGTTTGCTATCTCGATGAACTCTTGGGTTTCATCTACCTTTGGTGTAATTATAAAAGTGCTCATTGCTTCTCCCTATTCTGATTAACGCGAATAGTAATTTAACAGCTCAGTCATGAAGTACCGTACCTCATAACAATTCTTAGCAGGTTAGCCTTGTTACCGCCGCAAAATTCAAAGCATGCTTACCAGTAATGTGACACCTGCTAATGCTCCCAATCAACCACTCACATATCTAAATCACTTGATAATGTCGATGACTGCACATGGCTCTTGAACTGTGTCATCTGCAACTCCTCGATGTAAGCATCAATCTGTTCCTGCAACTTATCAGGTACTTGATTAGCTTCCACTAATTCTTGAATGTACACAAAATGCTTTTCTAGTGCACCCTTTTCTTGCAGGTGAGGGTAATCATCAACTGACAGCGAAAGTGCGCTCTGAAGCGATTTTAGAGCATCAGCTGTCACACGATGCTGACGCTGCATGGATTTTTCTTTACCTACCTGTGAACTCAGCTCATCAACTTTTTTGCGGAGCTTAACTAGCTGGGTGTTTAGCTTGGCTTCAGTTCTCTGCTCAATCCTCTGCCGTATCCCAAACCAACCGAGTACCCGACCAAAAAAACCATCGTACTTGGATAGATCACGAACACGTTCATCCAACGTGGTTTTGAGTTTAGCTACTTCCTGCTTTAATCCAGCGGCTTCTTTGGCTTCTCGCTCTGCCTGCTCTCTCAATTGCTGCGCCTGAGCGAGTTCTTGTTCAGCTATCTGCTTTTTCTGCTCCACCAGTTTTCGCTGGCGTACGGCTTCTTCTTGTGTGGTATCAATAATATGTTGGGCCTGATCGGCGGCAGCTGATAACGCCATTTCAACTTGGTGATCAACACTTTTCCCCCTTTGAAGGGATTTTGCCACGCAGTCCAGTTGAGCTTGCTCTTTTCGCCATTCCGCACGACTTTTTCTTCTACGTTTTGGTCCCAGCCTAGCTTGACCGTAAAAAATGCCAACTTCTGCATGGTATTGATCCTGAAATCGGCGCATTTCCTTGGTGTATGCGTCATTCCCCAGCTTTTTTCCCTTCCCTGTTCTGTCATTACTTTGTGCATTTTTACGGGCCTGCTCCCCCTTATGAATTATTTCAAAGTCATCCGTGGGTTCTGTACTACCAATAAGGATATGGATGTGCGGATGCGATTCGTCCCAGTGAAGAGCGGCCACTTGAACCAGTCCGGGGAATTCTGTTTCTGCAAAGGTTACGGCATCCTCGGCCCATTCCTTAATTTCAGCTATTGCCTGCATTCGTTCAGGCTCTGCCATTGCATTAAGGTCTTCGATGGATACGGGGTGGCTGGCAATTAAACCAATACCAATATTTGCATCTTTTCGCACATTTCGCTTTTTGCCACTGTGGTTAACCTTGCTGGCATCCGTAGCGGCTACAATAGCTTCAGCCGCGTCAACGAAGGATGACCCAAGCAGATATTCCGGTGGCTGTGGTGCGGTAACGTGTGGGTGGTTGCCTGAGTCGCAATCCGCTTCTTTGGCGATAGAAACTAAGCTCCGTTTTTTATCATTTCCGGTTCGCGCATAAGCTTCATAGTGTATAAACTGATATCCAGCCATAATTAAAAATCCTTTTCATTTTTCAATTCCTTGTTTTATTTATTTAAAAGCATTTGGTCAAAGACCAAGTGACCGACTATGTCTTATGAAAATCTGGCGATTTTCATAAGACGTCGGCCAGTGGGCAAGCCCCCTTGGAACCCCCAAAAAACACTGCCAGCCATCAGGCGGCAGCGTCCTGTTTCGGCCACCGAATACGCGTATTGCGTTCGTAGCCTTCCATCCCGTACTTGATCATTTTTTGCACGTAATCATCGAATCGCAGGCTGCTGACCAGTGCCTCGACTTCGTCTGAATAACGTAACGTGTACATAGCCTCAGATAAGCGATCCAGCTGGTAGCCATCGCCATAAGCCGCTGAACTTCCCTCTTCCTCGTGCCCCAATAAAGCCGAAGTGATGTGCTTACCCTTCGAGCCAAGGGTGCTACGGAAAATATCCATCACTGTATGACGAAAGCTGTGGAATACTTTTCCATCCTGATCCTTGGTATCCAGCACCCTATGCTTGTATCCACCGCCAGCTTTTTCACCATCACCGTTAAACCAGCGACTGATTACACGCCCCCACTTAGAGCTGGATTCATAGCGCATATGACGAAACAGGCGTTGATCCTCAAACCGTCTTGCTTCATGCTTTCTAAATGCAACATAATCGAGAAAACCTATCTCAATGAGGCGCGGATGGATGGGTACTTTTCGCGTCGCATTTTCGTTTTTAACGCGCTGTGTTTCATGCTCAGCGCATACTTGAATGTACGGCTGGTCGAACACCCGACCATGCCAGCGTTTACCTTCGGTATGAATGTCAGATATTTGAAGCTGACAGATTTCACCTACCCGCATGCCGGTATACATCGCGATCAAGGGTACCCAAAAATGGGCATCATAAAGTTTTCTGGGGGCAACATCGTAGTCACCGTGATAAATGTAACCCTTTAAAATATTAATCAGATCTTCATCACTGAAAGGATGGCGGCTGTCGTCTTCTTCGATCCCAGTACCCGTGCGCCCTTTAACCTTGCGAATTTTCACTTTATCCGCCGGATTACTGGTCAAATACCCAAGAATGCAGCCATGATCCAGTACCGCTTTAAATCGGTCAAAATATTCAGACGCCATATCTTTTTTAATACGCACAACCGTCGGATCAGCCAGCAAATCTTCGAGTGTACGATGCTGCCTACCTCCATCATTACGCCGCTTGGGAAACCGTAAGATAACGTTACGAATCTCCATAATCCTGCGAGGTGTTAAGGTATGCACCAATGTATCTGACCCAACAGCTTCCACCACATTTTTCATATAGCCACGGTACTTCCGATAAGTCGCATCACCCTCGATGTACACACCCTGCGCAACATTGTCTGCAAAAAATCTGGCTGTTAGTGCTTCAATTGTAATGGTTTCCTCTTGGCACATAGCTTCAGGAATCGGCGTGGATTCATTTGGCTGTTCAGGGGAAATTGATACTGGCTCAACGTGGGCTTCATCCGCACTCAATGAAGTGTCTGGTTCGGATTCTGGTTCTAATTTTGATCCAATCAGGTGATCCCACACTTCGTCGGGCACGTCAGGTACAGGGTCTGGAGAATAGGTGTCTAGCTCAGTGACGGGACTGAAATACCACGTGGGGCTTTGAGGTATGAAATCACTAACTGGAAACGAACAGGAAATATCATCCTGTTGAATTAGCTTATGCGCGAAGTAACGCTCTTTGGTTTTAAGTAAAGCCAGTGCTTCAACATCGCGCTCAGGTGAGCCGAAATTAAATGCTGTGATACTACCGTCGGAATGGGTGTGGCGAATGAGTTCCATCATAGTGTAAAAGTCCTTTTTTGTTACGACCTGCCGGTTGCATGGCGCGTCTCCTGAAAATATGGTTATATTATTTAAATTGATATTATACCTATTTAATATATCTTTTTTGAATATATGAAATCGACATAACTGCGTATTATAATAACACCTTACAAATAGGTCAATAGATTTATTGACAATATTTACATATTGGTATACGCGCAGTTTGGCTTGGGCATGCGTTCTGGTTTTTAAGGAAAATCGAAGATCAGCGCCAATGGCTGGAAACTGCTCCAAAAAGGACTTGGGAAAGACATAGCGGAAGTAATAAACACCGGAAGGCTTGCGATAGGTGTGCGGAATATGTGCTGGCATGGCTGTCGCCTCGTACTGTCACCGTTAACTGGCACATTTACATGACCTAACGATTTCAACAGCTTGATTTGACATAACCCTTTGAATTAAAAGGGAAATTGGCGGTCAGGGAGGGATTCGAACCCTCGATACGTTGCCGTATACACACTTTCCAGGCGTGCTCCTTCAGCCACTCGGACACCTGACCGTTTCGTATTGAGCGGCGCATTTTAACAGACTAACTGCAAAGCACAAGAGGAATGCCGTCAAAGATAGGTTATAATCCGTTTTTTCTGAACAGAGCCAACTGGATAGACTATGGACGCCGTTGTTTTTTTTAAATGCCTGAGTGATTCAACTCGCCTGCGCATCATTAATCTGCTGCAGCAGCGCGGTGAGCTGTGCGTGTGTGAGCTGATGACAGCGTTACAGGAATCACAACCCAAAGTCTCACGCCATCTGGCTCAGTTGCGTAATTGTGGGCTGCTTAAAGATCAGCGCCGTGGGCAATGGGTTTACTATCGGATTAACCCGGCCCTGCCTGCCTGGACGGCGGATGTATTGAATGCTTCCTGCCAGGGAGAGAGCCAGCAACTGGCATCTGACCAGCAGAATTTGCTCAATCAGCAGAGCACTGACCCTTGTGGACAACCTGATACCCTGTAACATCAATCCTTTTTTACATTAATGTAACGCTTTGGAGCCCTATTCCATGCTGATACCGATTGTTGCAATTTTGTTCGGTCTGGCGCTGCTTGTCTGGAGTGCTGACCGCTTTATCGATGGCGCGGCTGCGACAGCACGCTATGCCGGTATGCCGCCGTTATTGATCGGGATGGTTATTATAGGTTTTGGCACCTCGGCGCCTGAGTTATTCATTTCAGCCTTGTCAGCCTCGCAGGGTAATCCGGGCCTGGCGCTGGGTAATGCTTATGGTTCCAATATCGCCAATATCGGTCTGATTCTTGGGCTCACCGCGTTACTCAGCCCGATTGCAGTCAATGCATCGGTATTACGTAAAGAACTCCCCATACTGGCAGGCATTACACTGTTATCCGGCTTATTGCTGTTAAATGGTCAGATTTCTCGTCTGGATGCCGGCATTATGCTGATTGTATTTGCGCTGATTATGGGCTGGAGCCTTCGCGAAGGGTTCAAAGGCCGTGCAGAGCCCATTATCGGGACGACAGAAGTCGAGGATGTTGCCGGTCAAATGACGCTGAAACAGGCTATATTCTGGCTGCTACTGGGTTTAATTCTACTAATGGTCAGTTCGCGCATTCTGGTGTGGGGCGCGGTTGATATTGCTACATCATTGGGTGTAAGCGATCTGATTATTGGTCTGACCATTGTCGCTGTCGGTACGTCTCTACCCGAGCTGGCGTCAGCTTTCGCCTCTATCCGTAAAGGGGAGCATGATCTGGCACTGGGTAATGTGATCGGCTCAAACCTGTTCAATACTCTCGCGGTTGTCGGTCTTGCCGGTATGATACACCCATTAGATGTTGACCCGGCGTTACTCTCGCGGGACTGGCCGGTGATGGCGGCGCTCACCTTTGCACTGTTTGTGATGGGTTATGGTTTCAGAGGCAGGATTGGACGTATTAACCGGGTCGAAGGTGCGGCGTTAATACTGGTGTTCATCAGTTATACCGGCTACCTGCTGTACAGTATTTCAGCAGCCGCTCCACAGGGGTAAACCGCAAACAATCAGGCAGCGTGCAAGGACAGCAATTCCTGTTCCGGAACAGGACGTCCCAGCAGAAAACCTTGCACGCTGTCACAGCCCTGCGCTTTCAGGAAAGCCAGTTGCGCTTCGGTTTCTACCCCTTCAGCTAGCACTTCGATATTCAGACTTTTACCCAGCGCAATCACAGTCAGAATGATCGCTTCATCTTTGGGATTGGTACCGATATCTCGGGTAAAGCTATAGTCAATTTTCAGGCGATCCAGCGGTAGTTGCTTGAGACGATTGAGTGAAGAGTAACCGATACCAAAATCATCAATCGCCAGACGATAGCCCGCTTGACGCAGGCTGTTGAGCTGTTCTATAGCGTAATCCGGATCTTGCATAATCAGGCTTTCGGTAATTTCCAGCTCAATTTGACTGCGCGCTATACCGAAACGCGCCAGAATGGCATTAATATGTTCAATGAAGTCTGCTTCCAGCAGCTGTTTGGGCGAAATATTGATCGCCACAGGAGGCACCATCTTGCCTTGCTCCTGCCAGACCAGAATCTGCTCGCAGGCCAATTCAATCACCTGCCAGCCCAGGGGGATAATCAGGTTTGTCTCTTCTGCCAGTGGAATAAACTCACCGGGTGGCATCATGCCTTTTTCCGGATGCTGCCAGCGCACTAATACTTCCAAACCACATAGATCACCGCTTTTCAGTGAAAACTGTGGTTGATAATGCAAGAGCAACTGGCGGGTATTCAGCGCAATGCGTAAATCCTGTTCCAATTGAAATGACAGTACTGCCTGAGTTGTCAGTTGACTGCTGTAGAGCTCATAGCAGTTTTTACCCTGGGCCTTGGCTTTATACATGGCGGTATCGGCATGTTTGATCAGCGTATCCAGGTCCTGTCCGTGTTCAGGAAAATGACTGATGCCGATGCTGGCCGTCATCTGCAGTTTGTGGCCATCAATCTGCAAGGGAATAGTACATAGATTCAAAAACCGTTCGGCTTCCTGCTCAGCACGCAATGCTTCGCCAGTGACCAGTAAAATAAACTCATCACCGCCGGTACGAAACAGCTCACAACCATTGACCAGTCGACGATTAAGATTATTCGCCATGCCTTTTAACAACTGATCACCAACCTGATGTCCCAGACTGTCATTGATCATTTTAAATCTGTCCAGGTCAATGAACAGTAAGCTGAAGCTATGCTCAGACACATCATGAATCCGCTGGCTGACTCTCTCCATCAGCATGTAGCGGTTAGGCAAACCTGTTAAAACATCATGTCGGGCCTGATGTGCCAGGGTTCGTGTTTGTTTATGAACCAGGTCCATTAGCAGCCGCTCACGATCGTGCATACTCAGTACTAGCAAGGCCCCCATACAGCCCACCACTACCAACAGGGTTTGCATCAATTGCGCATCGCTGGCTGGACTCATCGCCAGATAGTCGGGGCCTGCTTCTGCATACACATCCCAGGTTTGCTGTGCGATAGAGATCTGAAAGTGATCATTGAACAGTGACCGGGATGGCTGGCTCGATGTTGTGGTAGTAAAAAAAGGAGACTGTGCACCTGACTCAAACAGCTTGAAATTGATATGCTCAATATCGGACATTTCCAGTGCCGCCGAAAACATCTTATCGACGGTAAACACACCCACAACAAAACCGGTCAGCAGCATATTACCCATCAGCGGATTTTGCTGATCAGATAATATATATACCGGGTGCAAAATCAGCATGCCCGGTTCATCCGGTGCCTGGGTCAGATTCAGTATTTGTGTTGCAACCGGGCGCCCCTGCTCCTGCGCTGCAATGACCCAGCGTCGTCGATCCTCAATAGATAGCAGATTAAAACCCAGCGCTGCACGATTGGCTTCTAGCGGCTCGACCATCTGTACCGGAATCAACGGATCATCAACACGTAAGGATTCACCATAGACACGATAATCAGGCTCATTGAGTAGCTGCCGGGTAGACACTTCAAAGGTATCCAGTTCCTCCTTGGCAACAATCGGATCCCAGGAATAAGCCCGTACAGAGGGGTTATATTGCTGAATTTCAGCGACCATATCCCGAAACACATCTGGATCAGCACCCAAAGGCCCTGAAAATTCCTTACCCAGACGGGTCAAATCGGCAAGGTTATGCTGCACAACAGCTTGCACCTGCGCATCCAGCACTTTGACATCCTGCTCAAAACTACGCCGTAACTGCTGGTCCAAATGAGATAAAAAGATTTTATTGATGACTAACACTGCAAGAATAACCAGAGCTAACTGTGCAGACAGACGCAACCGGCGTTTGGTATTTAACTGTACCTTCGACTCCAATAGCACGAGCAGCAAGGGGGTAACCAGAACAGCGCCAAAGGAATCACCCATCCACCAGCTCAACCAATCATTAAAGAAACCGGCACTGCCCTGAGTGTTCGCCATTTTATGCACAGCAAAAGTACCAACCGTGGCATTCAGGGTACAGGTTAAAAAGCCGGCAAACAGAATAAATTTAACCAGACCGCGACCACTCTGAGGACGCAATGGATGGGCATTGTATTTTTCGATCAGGTAAGCCGCTAACGCGGTCTGCAAAGTAGCACCAGAGGCAATAACAATCGCTACCAGCATAGCTTCGGGGTCAAAAAATTCTTGCCACCCCAAGGGCAACCAAATATTGAACAACAAACTCCCGAGAAATACTCCCGGCAGGAATGGCAATCCAAAACGAATAACAATTGCCAGTCCGATACCTGCAGGAATCCATAACGGAACAATCTGGTCATGCAAACCAGAATCAGCAACCAACACACCGGCGCCAGCATAAATAAATGCCAGCAGTATTAGAGCAGGAATGAAATATGAAATCCGCAAAAAAGGTCCTCAAACTGCAGGGAACAAAAAACTTAAAGTACCTTGTATACGTGCAGAACCTGAATTCAACTATTAACTGCAACACCCGCTTATATTCTGTCGCAATTGCTCTTTAAAAATTACGTCTGGTTGAATGAAACCCAGTATTTTCCTGGGACGCAGGTTCAGCCTTACTTGAGCCTTTGCAATCAAGGCTTGGGTTACTGTCCGCAAATCCGTGCCCTTGGGTATGTATTGACGCAAGAGCCCATTTGCATTTTCGTTTGCGCCACGCTGATAAGACGCATAGGGGTCTGCAAAGTAAACATCAGTTTCCAGTTCACGAGCAATGCGTTCATGGTCAGCGAATTCTAAGCCGTTGTCGGCGGTAATGCTGTGAACCAAAGCTTTGAAAGGCTGTAGCATATCTATCGTTGCTTCAGCCACCGCATCGGCACGTTTACTAGTCACTTTCCTAACTAAATAAAAGCGGCTTTTTCGCTCTAAAATAGTTACGATAGCCCCCGTTCCTTGTTTGCCAATGACCGTGTCTATTTCCCAGTCTCCATAGCGGCCTCGATCATCAATAATCCCAGGCCTATCGTGTATTGAGCGCCTACCCAGGATACGGCCCCGCTGCTTGTGAAGCCGCTTTTTATAACGTTTCAACCGATGTCTCAGGTGGGTGAACAAGGTGCCACCCTCATTAAAATCAGCCAGTACATAGTTATAGATCCACTCGTGACTGACGGTGTAACCAATCCTGGTGCAAATAGCCGATATCTGCTCAGGACTCCAGTCAAGTTCGAGCATGAACTCAACGGCATTCCTTGTGTTCTCACATATTCGCTTAGCTTTTGGCTTTAAACGGCGAAATAATGAGCGCTGTTGAGCTCTATCGGGGTCATAGTGACCTGCTTCATTTTTGTTACGTCGCAACTCTCGATTGACGGTCGAAGGTGCAATGTTTAGCTTTCTTGCAATCTCTCGCTGCGAAAAATCCTGTGAGAGCAGCAAAGAAATCTGGTATCGTTGTCCCTCGGTCAGCTGCCGATAACTCATGTGTAGATCTCATTTTTTTTGGTCGAAAAATAAGGCTACCACATTTCGGTAGCTGGCCTCTCTCCGACCTGGCCCATCACATGAGTGTTGCGGTTATTATCTGAATTCAGGGAATACTAACTGAACAACTCACAGATTCACAGAAAAAAAAACCGGTGTGAAAAACACAAGCGTTTTACTAAGGTTACCCTGATTGTAAATATTAACGTTTATCCTAAAAAAACAGCCATAGAAATTAAAATCATTTACATTAGCCCAGGTAAAACTAGCCGCTTTCGGCAAGTAACTGATAAAAATCTTCCAAGCTTAAAGGTTTATAAAAAAGATAGCCCTGTGCCTTTTTACAACCTAAATTCAACAGCATAGTTTGCTGCTCCAGGGTTTCAACCCCCTCAGCAATCACTTCCAATTCCAGACTTTCTGCCAGCGCTATCACAGTTCTTACAATACTGGCCGCCACTTTATCGTTGGTCATATCAATTACAAAAGCTCGGTCTATCTTTAGCGTGGAGAGGGGTAACTTGCGCAAATACGACAGACTGGAATAACCTGTACCAAAGTCATCCAACGCCACATTAAAACCAGCCTCACGAAGCTGCTTTAATGCATCTATGACCGCTTCTTCGCGAGACATTAATCCCGTTTCAGTCACTTCAAACTCAAACAAGCCCGGGTCCAACCCAAATTTTTTGACCGGGTCCATCAAGTGTTTGGCAAATCCGGGCCGTTCGAGTTCATAGACAGACAGATTGATTGCCACTGGCAGAACTTTTAGGCCTGAGCATTTCATCATTTCCAGTTGGCGACAGGTTTCCTGCATAACCCAGTTCCCCAACTCGGCAATCAGCCCGGAACGTTCAGCAATAGGAATAAATACCGCTGGTGAAATAAATCCCAATACTGGATGACGCCAGCGAACCAGTACTTCGACAGCAAAAACCTCTCCGGTCTCCAGCAACACTTTTGGCTGAAAATTAAGACTCAGCGCATTACCCAGTACGGCTTCTCTAAGTGCCTGTTCAAGCACCAGACGGTCTCGCGCCTGGTGGCTCATGTCCTGATTATAAAAGCAGAAAGTGTTGCGTCCGGCGGCTTTGGCTTCCTGCAAGGCGGTGCGCGCACAACGCAGCAGGTCTTCAACGTTATCAGCATCATCTGGGTAGAATGAGATCCCTATTGAAGGGTTCATATACAGGGTTTCGCCCCCCAGTATAAAGGGTGCCTGTAATTGCAGTTTCAAATCAAAGGCCATTTGACTGATGTCCAGCATCTGGCGCACATCGGCCACCACCAGGCCAAACTCATCGGCGCCCAGTCGTACCAGTGAATCTCTTCGGGAGATCAATTCTTTCAAACGATCGCCTGCCTGCTTAATCAAGCGATCGCTACAGGCATGACCAAGGCTGTCATTGATTAACTGGATCTCACCCAGATCAATTTTAATCACCGCCATTTTGGTATGTGACCCGAACCCACTGCGAATCCCCTGTTCGATGCGATCTCGAAACTGGCTGCGATTACCCAGACCAGTCAGCGGGTCATGATTAACCAGGTACTCAATTTCTGCTTCGCGCGCACGTAGCTCCGACAAATCATGAAATACCGCTACGTAGTATTCGGTTTCATCCTGGCTGTTCTTCAAACAGTTAATTGATAACCACTGTAAATATACACTGCCATCCTTGCGACGATTCCAGATTTCGCCTTGCCAGCTTCCGTTCAGCGCGACTTCAGCCCAAAGTTTTTCATAAAAAGCCGCATCATGATGATTGGAACGCAGTAGACGAGGGGTTTTACCAAGAACCTCTTCGGGGCTGTAGCCGGTTATCTCTGTAAAGGCTGGATTCACCTGAAAAATGCGTGCTGAGGCATCAGTCACAAAAATGCCTTCAATGGTATTATCAAATACTCGTTTAGCCAGGCGCTGTTGAATTTCTAATGCATTCTGTTCACGTAGATCTTTAGCCAGGCCTGTAATCGAGGCGACCTTGCCATCACTATCAAGGTGCGATATTACCGTAAGATACACCGGTATTGGCTGATGATTTAAATCCCTGAACTCAATATCACCTTTCCAGCAGGTTGTATCTTTCAGCAAGGCCGGAAACACATGCTCTCGGAGGAATTCATATACTTTAGGCGAATGAAGATCAGCAACGTAGAGAGGCTCAGATGTCAGGTCTCTTTCCAGTGATACTCCCAGCAAGTGTCTGCCAGACTGGTTCAAAAACAGCAGACGCTCATCCAATGACACGGTGATTATCATTTCATTAGCAGCATCAAGGATGTAACCTTGCTGTTTTAACAACTGCAGTTGCTGAGGGGTTCGAGCAAGCCGTTCATCAGTATATATCATTGATATGTATTCAGACTCTATGAGATCTATTGGTTATACTGCAGCATAAGATCACGTATCAGTGCTAGTCTTGTGTTAATGACATCATTTCCTGAGCCCAGGCTACACTGGCCAGATACTCGCGATTCAATGCCTCCACAAGTTTTAACGATCGGCGCTCCATGCGTGCACTTTCAAATGACTCAATAACTTTCATTATTTTACCAAGATCTCCCGTATGTTGCAGTAATGCCTCGGTTATTTGGCTATCCAAACCAGATTCTGCCAGCAACACAGAGCGCTCAGACCCTTCCAGTTGATGCATCAAAGAGAATAGACCACAGGTAAAGGCTATCTCTGGATCGACATCGTTTACCCGGGTAGCGAGACGTTTTGCCAACGAAGCTCTAATAAGCAGTTTGAACACCAATAACCGCTTAACGGGTTCATTATTGGCCAGCAACAGTGTGGCGACCAGTGCGCGCATTTTTTCAAACCCCATCAGCATGATCGCCTGACTGACGCTGCTGATGGTATTCATGCGCCGATCCGATGCCGAGTTAACCCGTTTGAAAAGCAAAGTACATAAATGTGGGTCCTGTACTATCAAGGATTGAAGGTGCCCTATATCAACCTCTTGCGCATATAACTCTCTGATAAGACGCATATCGGCCGCACGATTACCCTGTCGTTTTATAGCGGCTTGAGTCTGAAATTGCTCGGGAATAGCATAGAAATAGCCTTGCAATAAATCGAACCCCAGCGCAACCGAGTTATTCAGGGCCTCTGAGTTTTCAATAAATGCAGCCAGAAGGATTAAGTTATGTGACCGGAAGTATTCGATGCTGTCAAAGGCCTGCTCTGTACGTACATCCACTTTTACAATGTCGATCAGATCCGCCAGCTTATCACCGACACTTAAAATGGTCTCGGCCGAAGCAGCTACCCGGTATCCCAAGGCTTTTGCACTCTCGATATGCTGCCAGAGCTGTGTGTCAATTTCACAATCAGGTAGTTCAATCACCACCTGATCAGCAGGTAATGGCATTAAATCAGGTTGCGCCAGCCACTCAACTGACACGTTCAGAAATAACTGCCGCTCCCCAACCAGGGCATGCAGTCCTATTTCATAAAAGGCTGTGCTACAGGCTCTTGCCGTGGCAACCAAGGGGTCGGTGATGTCCGCTTTTAATGCTCCACCATAAGCACGATAAAGCAGCTCATCACCTACATGCTTAAACTCTGCATCGCATATAGGCTGTAAAGCTATGCAATAACGTCCATCGGCAGTTAAATCATTATGATCAAGCATAGGCTAACCATGCAGTCGCTGTTGTAATTGAGGAATCAGCTTGGCCATGATCACTTTCAGTTCAGCAACTGAGCCCTGTGGATTTTCACCTTGTTTCGCTAGCCGCTCAACGGCAGAAGATGCCTGCGTCGCCGAGCCGGCACAAAAGGTTGCCAGTAACCCTTTTAGCGTGTGTGCTGTTCTCACGAGGGTTTTCTGATCCTGCTGCTGTGCTGAAGCCTCCAGTGTTGCCAGATACTCTGGTACTTCATCCAGAAACATTTCCAGCACCGACAGTAATAATTCTTCTTCCCCCCCGATCAACTCCAGAGCTTGATCCCAATCGTAAAGCGACTCATTGTGTTCTTGCATAATCTGTCCAGGCTCCCTTGTAGCGTGGGTTGTGTGTAAAATCTGTTGGTCCGACTGGAGATAATTTTTTTCCAGAGATTCAATCATTTCATCCAGGGATTGGAGTTGCGCCAGCGGAGGGCAAGACTCCGCGGCTAGCATGTATTCGGTATGCTTCAACATTTCCTCATACAAGGCATCAGGCCTGACTGGCTTCGAGACATAGCCATCCATACCCGCCGCAAGGCAGCGCTCTTTATCTCCATCCATCGCGTTGGCCGTCATGGCAACAATAGGCGTTCGGGAAAGAGTAGGATTATTTTTCTCCAGCGATCTAATTCTTTGCGTGGCCTCCAAGCCATCCATCTCTGGCATCATCATATCCATTAATATCAGGTCGAAATGTTGCTGCTGAAAACAGTCTATAGCTTTAATGCCGTTTCCAGCCACAGTAACTTGCATCTGTTTTTTCTCCAACAGTTTCACCGCAATACGCTGGTTGATCATATTGTCTTCTACAAGCAGTACTTTCATGCCCGCCAACGCGGCAGCTCCTGGCTGGAGTTGTTTGGGCGCCTCTCGCTGCAAGCTCAACTGATCCTGAAGCGCTCGCTTGAGCTCTGCCAGCGTGACGGGTTTGGTCATGTAGCCGGATATTCCCATATCACGGCAGCGCTGCGCATCTCCGGCCTCGGCTGAAGACGTCAATATCAATACCCGTGTATTGTGCAACAACTGATCCTGGATCAACTTCTCAGTGGTTTTATAGCCATTCATGCCTGGCATCCAGGCATCCATCAATACAACACCGTAGGGTAGACCCGCACGATTAGCGTGACTCACTTTAAACACAGCTTCAGGCCCAGATGAGCAAACATCAACCTGAACACCTGTCGTTTTCAGCATCGCCGCAATCACTCGACGGTTAGCAGGCTCATCATCCACCAACAACACACGCTGCTGACACCAGTCTATATCGATTGCCTGATGTAGCTCTGGCGCAGTGACAATGGCCAGCGGCAGATTGACAAAAAATGTAGAGCCCTGCCCTAACTGGCTATGTACATCGATTGAACCACCCAGCATCTCAACTAACTGCTTGGTGATGGACAACCCTAATCCAGTACCTTCGTATTTACGATTTGTTGCAGCATCGACTTGCTCAAAAGGATTAAAAATTGAGTCAAGACGCTGTTCGGATATACCTATCCCTGTATCTGTTACCTGGAACTGAAATTCATTGGCTTCAGGGGAATGATTGGCATAAATCACCCTAAGACGTACTTCACCTTTTTCGGTGAACTTGATGGAGTTACCCAGCAAATTGATGAGTACTTGCCGCAAACGCGCCGGATCAACATAGACATACTGCGGCAGATTTTCTGAAATATCATAATGAATCTGAATATTTTTCGACCAGGCTCTTGAAGCCAAGGCTTTAACACAGGTGCCTATGAGCTCGTATAGATCCACACTTTCGGGTTGAAGATCGAACTTACCTGACTCAATTTTAGACAGATCCAGAATGTGATTAATAATCTCCAGCAAATGGTTTGCAGACAGTCTGGCTAAATCAAGATGCTCTCGCTGCTCTCGCTGCAACTCCGTTTCCAATACCAGATCCAGCATGCCCATCACCCCATTCATCGGAGTACGAATCTCGTGGCTCATATTGGCCAGAAATTGGCTTTTAGCAACATTTGCCGCTTCGGCTGATTTAATCTGAGCTTTTAACTGTTCATCGTACAAGCAGGCATTAGCTGCACTGGCCAGCTTGTGCATGAGCTTTTGCAGTGAAGCCAGCATATCGTCCGTCAGCACCGGAGTGCTCTTCTGCAGCAGTAAGACCCCAAACCCTGGCAAGGCAAAGGCATAACGGACTTGAGTATTATCTAAGAATACCTGAGGAAACTCTGCCCAAAATCCCCCTAGACGAGGGCGCTGTTCCGGAAAGCACAAGGCGGAACGAATTGACGTTACCGCTTCCTGCTGGTCAAACCGACGGGGTAAACTCATTTCGGTTTGCCACTGAACTTCAAGTGAACACACCGCGGCTGACAGGGGCTCAAGCTCTTCATCCCTGCCCGTAAAGCGCCAGACAACGCATCCATTCGCATTTAAGGCGCGCATCAGAGTTTTCAATGTCTCTTTAAGCATCACCCCTAAATTCAGGCTGTTACCGATTGCCAGAGAGATCTCAAAAAGAATTTCGATTTGCTGTGACTGCTTCACTAGACGACCTTCAGCTCTCAACCTCGGACAGAAGCCCAAGCACCGCGGTTTTATTATAAAACTCAAGGTAATCCTTACCTGAATTTGCGATTTCACCGAGTGTCAGTGCGCCAAATAAAGGGTAGTCGCCAGACACCTTAGCTATTTCATTCTTTAGGTGATCACCCTCAAATAACACCCGTGATATGCAATTAATAAAACACCCCAGTTGCACCGGATGATCCGTTTGCTGGCGATGTGCTGCTTGTGCCCTTTTACAGGCTTCTGCCGCTGCCGCCAGCAGGCTTTCTTCTGTACCATTTAATATACGCACAAAAGAGCCTTCCGGCACCTCACCTACACACACCATAGCCTGATCTGTACTAAGCATCAGCGGATCTCTGACGATCATTTCAGCATCAAGTTTATTGACCCCAAATGGATAAAACTTAGCAAGGTCATAGAAATTATCTGCATTGAACTCTTGCCCACTATGCGCTTCAACAACTTGCTGATACGCATCAAATGCGGGTTTCCAATCCAGTTGTTTTACGCAGGTTTTTTCGGACGAGGTCACTTTGAAGGATTGAGAAATCGCTTGCCAACCATGTGATACACCAACACCACTCGCCAAAGGCAGCCTGACCAGCAGTGTGGCATCCATCAGCATCCCTTTGGGGGTCAATAAACAAGGTTTCTGCATAAAGCTAAGCGAACCGGCACCACCGCCGATGAAATTATTAACCAGGCCAAAGTTCATAAACAGCGCGTCAATCATCGCGCTAATACAGGTTGATAAACCATCAACCAGTACCAGTTGGATCGCAGGAACAGGCATAGCCTCCCAGTGCTCGGCGAGGGGCTCCAGTTGTCTATCAAAATTGTTAGTGATATCACTCAAACCGCTGAGGCTTGCCCACTCAACGGCGGACTGCAAAGCAACAAAAACAACACCCTTTGAATAGTTTTGTTGCGCATAAATAATTTGAGGAAAAATCCCGCCCAGTACACTTGCCTTAGCTTGTAGCAACACTGGATTCAGAGCTTCAGCTGTCCAGTTATTTTCATCCGCTGCAAATACCAGAACCGTAGAAGCCTGGGTTTGCTCATAGATACCGTGCAACTTCTTTTCAAAAGCTTCGACTGAAGGTTCAGCCTCAAAAAAAACATCCATAGACATCTACTCTCCAGTGTTTCTTGGGTTATTAGATGCATGTTCCGTCATTCTTCTTTTGATAAAGCTGATCAGTTGCTTTGATTCCAAGGGGGGTGTGATTAAATACCCTTGTATTTCAGTTGCACCTAACGCATCCACATAATCTCTTTGCCGTTGGTTTTCGACGCCTTCGGCAATAGTGGTCAGCCCTAATCCCTGACATAAGGATGTTAAGGCTCGCACGATGGCTCTGTCACTGCGTCCAGCGGTAATATCTTTGATAAACGCACGATCGATTTTGAGCGTATCCAGTGGGAAGCGGAGTAAATATTCCAAAGATGAGAAACCTATACCAAAATCGTCTATGGCAATTTTAAACCCAAAGGCTCGCAACCGTTTTAGTATAGCAATGGTCTCATCAGGGTTGTGCATAGCTAAGCTTTCAGTAATTTCCAACTCGATAAGTTCCGGTTGTGCACCACAGGCTTTAGCTATGGCAATAATTTTTCCAGGTAAGTCGGGCTGTTCAAACTGTGCCGGTGAAAGGTTAATCCCCATTCGCAACGAGACCCCCTCGTTCATCCAGCCCACTTGTTGCTGACAAGCTTCCTGTAAAATCCATTCGCCGAGGGCATTAATTAATCCCATCTCTTCCAATACGGGGATAAATACATACGGTGGGACTATGCCATCCTGCGGATGACGCCACCTGATCAGTGCCTCCACACCCACGACACGGTCATTACTTAAATCAACCTGCGGCTGATAAACCAAATAGAACTGCTGTTGTTCCAGAGCCTCACGTAAATCCGACTCCATCTTGAGGCGTTTGTGCAAGCTGTCTTCATGGTCTTGTTCATAAAAACCGATAGTAATACTACCCGAGGGCTTTTGTAGACGCTGAGCACGCTGCGCCATGCGCAACAGCAGAGATGCATCGGTTGTCTTATCCTGCCCCACACTAATGCCAGCGGTGTAGGTTAAAAAAGTTTCTCTATTATCAAGCATCCAGGCCCGGTCAATGTGTTTTATCCATTGATTCAATTCAGACAATATTTGTTCATGATGCTCAATGGATACCTCTACAATCAACTTTAGTGCAAACACACCGCCATCCAGTCTTGCTACAAGCGCATCGTTAGGCATAAAGCTCTTTAGCTGATTTGCCAGCAGCACTAACAATTGATCAGTTACATCCGTGCCATAGGTTTCGACCAGTTGCTGAAATCTGAGTACTTCCAGAACCACAACAGTCACAGCACTGCGGTTACTAACAATAAGCTGTATAGACTCTTCAAGGTCCCGCTGAAACAGGCGTCTGTTAGGTAACCCGGTTACCGAATCATGATAATTGAGAAAATTGGATTGTTGCTCCAGGCGACGCTGCGTAGTTACATCCTGAAAGGATCCGACCAACCGGGCTTGCTCACCATCACGTTGTCCGACAATTTTTAACTGGTAGTCCTGGCGACTGCCTGGTGATCTCACTTCAATATCAAACTTCAACCCGGTATCCAATGCATCTTTGAATACGGCCTTCAGTCGACTTTGATCATCCGGATGAACAATTGCTAAAGCCTTTTCTGGATCAGGGCTCAATTCATCAACCCAATGTAAAATGGCTTTAGCATCATCACACCAGATAAACTGCTGTTGCTTAGCATCCAGCTCCCAAAAAGATAAACCAGCCAGCGCTCTTGCTGTTTCTTGCAGCCCAGTTATTCTGCGCAAATCGCGCTCTCTGTTAGCATCTCTTAATGCATAGCGGATACGCTGATGCAGGAGTGGAAAATTTATAGGTTTAGGGAAAAAATCATTGGCTCCTACTTCAAAAGCCCACTCTATTGATTCCATATCATCATCACCGGTCAACATCAGGATCGGTGTTACCATATTTTTCTCATAGGCTCGGATGTTCTGAATGCAGTCAAAACCATTCATCACGGGCATGTTAACATCCATTAAAACCAAATCAGGTTTGTGCTGTATAAAGCACTCGACTCCCTCTACCCCATTAGCAGCCTCTATAATGTGATAACCACGTTTTCCTAAATAGCCTTTTATTTTCAAGCGCTCAATCGCTGAATCATCTACAATAAGTATTTTTGTTGGTAATATTTCAATCATGGGACACCTGACTTCATCAGACTATTAAGAAGTGTTGTTAGCTCTGTCACCTTGATTGGCTTACCCAAATGACCATTCATGCCGGCTGACAAGCATGCTTGCTTGTCAGCCGGTAACACATTGGCTGTCATGGCATAGATAGGTGTGGGAGGCAACTGATGACTTGTTTCATGCTCACGAATACTGCGGGTTGCATCAACACCGCCCATGATTGGCATCTGCATATCCATCAGCACCAAGTCGTAAGTGTTCTGCATAAACGTTTGCCAGGCTTCCAAGCCATTTTCCACCAGGGTAACGGTATGACCCTGTTTTGTTATAAGGGCGGTGATTAATTTTTGATTGACCTTGTTATCCTCTGCCACAAGAATACTCAAGCACTCCGAAGCGTCAGCCACCCTTTCCTTCACAGGAACATGCTCAATTCCCTCCAGCATATTAAATAACTCAACAGGGGCGACAGGGTGTGTCAGCAACTGACTCACACCCAAGGTTTGAGCATCATTAATTTCAGATTCCGATACATGATCGGCGATCAGGATAATATTATGTTTCTTTATATCATGCGCTATTAAATCATGAATTATCTCAACAGCACTAAAGTCACCAAAACAATTGTTAATTAAACATTTAACGTTCTTGTCACTAGCCAAATAAATATTTTCAACGAATTCAGTTCTATTATCAAAGTAGCTTATTTGCACATTTTTACTATCAAGACAGGCATTAACTACATTATTATTAATCTGTTTATCCAGTATAAAAACAGATTGGACTTCGACTGATTTCAGTATTTTCTTATTATACTCAGCCCCCTGACAAGGCAGCTCAAACCAAAAGCGGCTACCTTTGCCGACTTGACTGACTACGCCCATATGACCCTGCATCAATTCGATCAGCTTCATACATATCGACAGACCTAAACCTGTACCACCAAATGAGCGCGTAGTGGTATTATCAGCCTGCGCAAAGGCGTCGAAAATGAGGCGCTGTTTTTCCTTTGGGATTCCTATTCCCTGATCTGTCACATCAATATGCAGGTGTCCTGTAGCATGCGTATCTGCAGTCCAACGCAGCGACACAGTCACCTGACCGGCCTCGGTAAATTTAATCGCATTATCACAGATATTAACCAATACCTGCCTTAGCCGAATTGGATCGGCAATACAGATATCCGGGATATTCGTCGGCATATCCAGCCGTAGCGAAATCCCTTTTTTACGCGCGATAACAGCGGCAGGTTTAAGGCAATAGCATACCAACTCTTTCAGCTCAAACTTAACAACTTCTATTTGTAATTTACCAGCATCAATTTTAGAGAAATCAAGAATATCATTCAGAATTGATAACAATGCCTGCGAGGATGAGCGAACAACGTCGAGATAGCCTCGCTGAGTTGCGGTGAGTTGGGTATCTAAAGCAAGATCAGTCATGCCCATAATACCGGTCATCGGGGTACGTATTTCATGGCTCATATTAGCCAGAAAGGCACTCTTTGTTTGACTCGCGGCTTCAGCTTCACGCCGCGCGTCTTCGAGAACAAGGTTCAGAGCAAAGAGTTCTTCATTACTGCTTTTAAGATCATGCTCTAGTTTTTTCTGTTGAGTGATATCTGTACGAATAGAGATAAACCTATCCATCTCACCGTCTGCATTATAGAGTGGCATAATAGTCGCCGTTACCCAGTAATACTCGCCAGACTTATTGATATTTTTTAATTCACCATGCCAGGCTTGCCCTGAACAGACCCGATTCCACATATTTTCAAACATGGCTTGTGCATGGTAACCACTATTGATTATTCGATGATTTTCACCAAGCAACTCATGGTCAGCATAGCCTGAAATTGTTTTAAAGTGCTCATTAACATAAATAATGTCACCCTTCAGGTCTGTCATACTGACGATAGCATGCTGGTCTAGCGCCTTTTGCTGCTGCTTGAGCTCGGTTGTCGTTGCCTCCAACTCACTGTTTTTAGTTTGCAGCAAGCTAAATACTTTACGTATACGGGAATCCATGTAAAACAACGCACTCACCGCAGCAGAAAATGCAAATAGTACAAAGCCAATCAGATAATATAATCGGTAGTCACTGCTATTCAACACCACCTCACTAGGTATTGATACTACCTGTATTCCACGTACATCACCTACTTTCCAATCAGTTTTTGGCGAATCTACATGATTGTTATGACAGGCCACACAGGTCTGCTGCATAATAATGGGAGATGCAAAACTCAACTCTTTACGATTTTGATCATAAGAAAAATTATAATATTCATCTGCCTGTTGATTGCGGATCACATTCAATGCTGCTAGATCAAACTCACTCAGAGTCCGTGAAGCCCTTTGCGGAAATGGAAAATCACTGATCAGGCGTACACTGATATTTTCATCCTGAGAGCTCATGAACTCAACCAGGTCGATGGTCATCGTGGCCGGAATGGGAATGGCACCAGGCTGATCACGGTAGTGCTCGGTCACTTCAACCCAAGGGTTTCCAATAACAGACTTCACGATCACATCGGTGTAAAAAGCACGGAACGAATCAACTGCTTTTGCATAGGCTCTGGCTGAGCGCACCAGATGATCTTCTTCTGTACCTTTTACTACCCATATCCCTAAAACAACAAAAACCAAGGCACACAGAAAAGCTAATGAAATCATTACCCAACGAAATTGAGTTCGTTGTTTTTCAAGCAATTGCTGCTGATTGTACTTTTTCATCAGATGATTTATCACCTTGTAAACACCTCAAAACAGCCGATCACAATCAGTAGCTATCCGAAGATCTGTGCCAGACCATCTTCATTGATTCACGGAGCCTGTCCGCATTTTGATTGCCCTTTCAGTTCCAAGTCAATTCAATGTTCATTATTAGTCACAACTTACTTAAGTGCATTGTATACGGAATAATCAGAAAGCAATACTGTTTTCCGTTTTTTCCGCTTTATACTCGAGGTATTTGACATGCAACAATTTATTTAAACAGCAGTTACACTATACTAACGACCAATATTGGTTAGTGAATTCAAATGCTGTTAGAACCAGCCCTGAAGGAGTACCCGCTGTTGCACATACGGATCAAGCCTGCATTGCAGTTTTTTGGCTTGTTTGTCTCTTTACTGCTGATCAGTTGTGCACAACTTGTCGGTGCCGCTGAGACAGAAAAATTGCGCATCGGCATACTGGCTTTCCGTAGCCTGGAATCGACGCAACAGCAGTGGCAGGAAACATTGAAGCACCTAGATCGTGTGCTCCCGCAGTATGATCTGGAGCTGCAGATTCTGTTCATGGACAGCATGACTGAAGCAGTTCACAAACAACAGTTAGACTTTATTCTCACCCAACCTGAACATTACATTTTGCTGCGATCCTCTTCAGGGGTTTCAGCCTCAGCGACACTCATGCCGGTTTCAGACAAGCAACCTCTGGCCCGCTTTGCTGGCGTGATAGTGGCATTGGCTGATCGTCCGGAACTCAATAGCCTGGATGCGATACGTGGACAACGCGTGGCCGCCGTACATTCTCACTCCCTCGGCGCGTATCGCATACAGCACTGGACGCTTAATCAAGCCGGCATACGCCTCCCTCAGGACGTTCAGAGTTTGACATTCACGGGCCAACCACAAGACAAAGCCATTGAGATGCTACTCAGCAGGCAGGTTGACGTAGCCTTTGTACGCTCAGGGGTATTAGAGTCAATGGTTCAGGCTGGCAAGTTATCTATGGATCAACTGCAAATTATCCATCCACAACAACACGCTGAATTACCACTGATCCATTCAACCCCGCTTATTCCTGAGTGGGCTTTTGCTGCTATGCCCTCACTGGACCCATTAGTCGTTCGAGATGTAACCCAGGCACTTTTTACAATTTCACCTGACTCACTCGCTGCCCGCAGTGGTGGCTACTTTGGTTTTATACCACCGGTTGATTACGCTGGCCTGGAACACATCCTTCTGGAACTACGCGTGCACCCTGACCGTATCTCTCACTTCGATATGCGCGACTTTGTCGACAAGTATCTGTCTGAAATCATACTGGCATTGGTATTAAGTATTTTGATAGCCGCCACCTGGGTCAGCTACGATATTCGCCAGCGTAAAAAACGTGCGGCTAATCTGCGCATTGCCGCCGCCGCATTCAACACTCATGAAGCCATCACCATCACTGATGAGAACAACCAAATTCTGCGTGTTAATGAGGCGTTTACCCGAATCACCGGATACAGCGAAGAGGAGGTAGTCGGTCACAACCCTTCCATTTTCAGCTCGGGTTACCATCATCAAGACTTTTATAAAGCCATGTGGCATGCGCTTAATACACAGGGCTACTGGGAGGGCGAAATCTGGAACCGACGTAAAAACGGAGAAATTTTTCCGGAACATCTCAGCATCACCAAAGTACCCGGTACACATGCGGTACAATTTAATTTTGTGGCATCCTTTTCCGATATCACTCAGGCGAAAGAGTCCAAAGAAATCATAGAACACCTTTCGCTCTACGACCAGCTCACCGGATTGGCTAACGTTGACCTTCTTCGTGATCGCATCCACTCAGCGTTGACACGCAGCAGTATGCAAGATCATAGTTTTGCATTGATATTAATCGATTTAAAAAACTTCAAACTGGTCAATGACAGCCTGGGACGACGGGCCGGTGATCAACTACTGCGTGAAGTGGCCACCCGCCTTACAGAAGCCTTACCGGTCTACTCCAGCCTGGCCAGACTGGCGGCTGATGAGTTTGTGATTTTGTGTGAGTTTCGGGAACATTCTGCTGAACAGGCATTGTTTGATATAGAACATCTGACCAAAGACTTGGAAAGAGTTTTCATGGTGCCCTTCTCCATTGAGGCTGAAGCGGTTTACACCCAGGCTAACATGGGTATCGTGCATTGTGCTGATGCCGACAGTACGGCCGATGAACTGCTAAAACGTGCCGATCTGGCCAAGAACCAATCTAAATTTAACAGCCACAGCAGCATTAGCTTTTATGATCCAGCCATGCAGCAGCAAGTGGACCAGGTGGTGCAACTTGAAAATGATCTTCGCCAGGCTCTGGAGCATAATCAACTGCGGCTTTTTTTCCAGCCACAATACAATCAGCATCGGCAAATCACTGGGTGTGAGGCGCTCATACGCTGGGAACATCCCATTCGGGGATTAATTTCACCGGCCGACTTCATTCCTCTAGCGGAATCATCTGATTTGATTTTGCTAATAGGTGATTTTGTAATCGCCTCAGCCTGTCAGAAGCTCACCATTTGGCAACAGCACCCCTTCACAGCAACCTGGACGCTGGCCATCAATATTAGCGCTCGGCAATTCCAGTGCAGTGATTTTGCCGAACGGGTACTTGGTCATATTACCGATACCAACGCACCAGCCAACCGGTTAAAACTGGAATTAACTGAAAGTCTGCTGATTGACTATACCGATGAGGCGGTTACCAAAATGAACCACCTGAAGCAGGCTGGCATTCGCTTTTCTCTGGACGATTTTGGCACCGGGTTTTCCTCACTGTCCTACCTGAAGAAACTCCCTTTCGATCAAATCAAAGTGGATAAGGCCTTTATTCATGACCTGTTGAATAACCAGAGTGATGAAGCCATTATTCGCAGTGTGCTGGCCATGGGCGAGGCATTCGGCATGAATGTGATTGCTGAAGGTGTCGAAACTGAGCAGCAACTGCAAAAACTTGAGGCACTCGGCTGCTATTTTTACCAAGGTTTTTATTTCAGTAAACCTTTGTCGGATAACCAACTACTCACTTGTATTGCGCAGTTTTCAACAGAACCGTCTGACGACCTGGGCATCTGAATACCGTCCGAGCGGCGTATATGCTACATTGTATGCAAATGAAATCAGGAGTTTCTTATGCCCTTACTCGACAGTTTTCGTGTGGATCATACCCGTATGCAGGCCCCTGCGGTACGTACTGCCAAAATGATGCAAACCCCATCCGGGGATCCAATCACTGTGTACGATCTGCGTTTTTGTATTCCTAATCGTGAAATCTTATCCGAAAAAGGTATCCACACCCTGGAGCACCTGTTTGCCGGCTTCATGCGCAACCACCTGAACAGTGACCTGATTGAAATCATCGACATTTCGCCTATGGGTTGCCGCACTGGTTTTTATATGAGCCTGATAGGGACCCCGACAGAACAACAGGTTGCGAATGCCTGGACCGCTGCCATGCAGGATGTACTTGAGGTTAAATCGATGGAAGAGATTCCGGAGCTGAATGCCTATCAATGTGGCACCTATACGATGCACTCACTCACAGAAGCACAGCAAATCGCTGCTGATATCATCAGTCGGGGAGTGGGCGTAAACAGTAACGATGAGCTCTACCTGAGTGAGGAATTTTTACAGGAAAAAGAAACGCAGGCTGATTGAGGCCTGCGTTGCAGTGAGTTGCACCACCGTCCTGGGGTGTAACTCAGATCTCCTGTTGAATCTCGCTGAAGCGATTCGTTAAACAGAATTCTATCAAAGAAAAAACAGAAAAAACAGAATTATTTCTAAATTTTCTTTTCCCAAAACTGCGCATTACCAGCATCAGGATCAAGCTGATAAGGCTTGTAGCCCAGACGGCTGTAAGCATTTCTGGCTATTTCATTTCCTTCCAGTACCTCCAGTGTCAGCTTGCAACATCCCTGTGTTTTCGCAAACGTTTCTGCCGCTTCAAACAAAAGACGTGAAATACCCTGGCCACGGTAAGGGCGACTGACCACCACATCATGAATATTCAACAGGGGTTTAGCCGCAAAGGTAGAGAAGCCTTCCACTGTATTCATTAAAGCCACAGGTTCTGTACCTGAAAACCCAATAAAGCTATGCAAGTGAGGCCTTTTTTGCATCTCGGTAACAAGGCTGTTAACCGTCTGCTCCGCTAAAGGCTCTCCTCCACCCATAGGATCGCAAGCATATTCACAAAGCAGCTGCAGCAACGCATCGGCATGCTCAGGATGGGTGAGATCAGCTTTTACAATTGTTATCATGGTTGATTGCTTCCTGTATTCATATATAGCGAATCCTCGACGATGCCACTTGCAGCATACAAGGCCTTGAATGCAACCGATTATACTACGTAATTACCAGCGGCAGGCAGTCGAAGCAACGCTGAGTCACTTTAGACACAGCTCAGAATCGGCTGTAATTGTATTACCGACCGGTGCTGGCAAGAGTTTGATCATTGCCGAACTGGCGCGTCTTGCTCGCCAACGCATATTGGTGCTGACCCATGTCAGGGAGTTGGTCGAGCAAAACCATGCTAAATATGCCGCACTAGGACTACAAGCCGGTATTTTTTCGGCTGGATTGAAGCGTCGGGACCATCAGCACCAGGTTACTTTTGCCAGCATTCAATCCTTAGCCGGACACACCCAGTCATTTAGTGGAGCCTTCTCACTGGTAATTATTGATGAATGTCATCGTGTCAGTAACGATGAAGACAGTCAGTATCAGCAAGTGCTGACGCATCTGCGCCAGCATAACCCCGCTTTAAAATTACTCGGTCTCACCGCTACCCCCTATCGGCTGGGTGAAGGCTGGATCTACCGCCGGGATTATCGTGGCTTTGTCAGAGACACACTCAGCGCCACCTTTGAGCATTGTATTTATGAGCTGCCCCTCAGCCAGCTTATTCGCGAAGGTTATTTGACCCCACCGGTTTGTATTGATGCAGCCACTCGCCATTATGATTTTTCCCAGCTCAGTAACGAGTGTGCAGGTGATTATGACACCGAAGAGGTTAATCGGCTGCTACACAAATATCCTCGGGTCACCCGGGCTATCTGCGAAGAGATCGTAGAACAGGCCGTCCGACGCAAGGGAGTAATGATTTTTGCTGCCAGCATTGAGCATGCTGAAGAAATTCTGAGCTACCTGCCGCGGGCACAGGCTTGTCTGATCACCGGCAATACAGACACAGTCGACCGGGATCAGATGCTGCAAGCCTTCAAACAACAGCAGATCAAGTATCTGGTTAACGTTTCAGTTCTGACGACCGGGTTTGATGCGCCTCATGTGGATTTAATTGCCATTTTGCGCCCGACCCGCTCGGTCAGCCTGTATCAGCAAATTGCCGGACGAGGGCTGCGACTCTTTCCCGGTAAATCCGACTGCTTAATCATAGACTATGCCGCTAATGGTTTTAATCTGTTTAGCCCCGAGGTCGGTTCTCCCAAACCAGCAGCCAATACCGAGCCGGTGCAGGTATTTTGCCCGGAATGTGGTTTTGCCAATACCTTCTGGGGACGCACCGATGACCAAGGCCAGGTTGTGGAACACTTTGGTCGCCGTTGCCAAGGCCTGGTGGGTGAATCCCTGGATAATCAGTGCCATTTTCGGTTCCGTTTTCGCGAATGCCCGCAATGCAACGCAGAAAACGATATCACTGCAAGACGCTGTGAGCAGTGCAAGAGTATACTCATTGATCATGACGACCTGTTGAAACGGGCATTATCGTTGAAGAATGCCCGAATTCTCCGCTGTGCCGGTATGACATTCACCCTACAGGATGAACGTTTGCGAGTGACCTACCATGATGAAGAGGGTGAAACACTCAGTGAATATTTTGACTTGAGCCAACCGGCTCAGCAGAAGGTTTTTAATCATATATTCAGGCGTAGACATGACGACAAACCGCGCAGCAAAATCAACTCAGCACAACAGGCACTGGCCTTTGCAACTCAGTTAAAACACCCTGACTTTGTCATCGCCAGACAACACAAGCACTACTGGTCTGTGAGTGAAAGAGTGTTTGATTATGTCGGCAAATACCGCAAGGCTTATGAGTTATACTAAAGACACTGCGTTTTATTGACGCAGCACAACCAAGCGATCGATGGTGAGTTGAATTCTTCCCACACAAACAGGATCATGAAACGGTAATATTAATGCAGGGCCACACCAGGCCCAGGAGATACGCTTGACCTTACATGGTATGTTTTTACGTTTTAGCCAATCCGCAACACTGTGCCTTGCAGTGACGTTCTGCGGTGTGGTGCTTGCCAGTAATGCCATCTTACCAGTACCCGAAGCACCAAACGGGAATGCAGAAAAAGTAAAACTTGGTGATCAGCTATTCCATGATAGCCGCTTATCTTCTGATAACACCATCAGTTGTGCCAGTTGCCATGACCTGGCACGTAACGGCGCAGATCAACGCCCCTTTTCCGTTGGTGTGGGCGGAGCCTTGGGCCATATCCGCTCACCTAGTGTGTATAACAGCCAGCTCAACCATGTGCAGTTCTGGGACGGTAGCGCTCGTGATCTGGAGTCGCAGGTCAATGGCCCTGTACATAACCCGGTAGAAATGGCCAGCAACTGGGAAGAAGTAATAGGTAAGCTGAACCAGGACCCAGACCTACTCAAGCAATTCAACGCCATATTCTCAGATGGCATCACATCCAGCAATATACGTAGCGCACTGGCTAGCTTTCAGCGTACCCTGATGCTCACCAATGCACCGTTTGATCGCTGGCTCAAGGGTGATGAAAACGCCATCAGTACGCAAGCGCAACGCGGCTACGAGACATTTCGTGATCTGGGCTGTATCAGTTGCCACCAAGGCGCCAACGTCGGAGGCAATATGTTTGCTCGCATGGGATCACTGGAAAACTATTTTAAGTTGAAGGGAGAGGCTATATCTCAAGCCGATCTGGGTCGTTTCAATGTGACGGGTCAAGAACATCACCGTTATGTTTTCAAGGTGCCCGGATTGCGTACAGCCTCATTGAACAGCTTCTTTTTTCACGATTCCAGCGCAGAGACTCTGGAAGATGCCATTGCCGTCATGGCACGCTTTCAACTCGGGCGCGAGCTGAACGATGCAGACATTTCCAATATTGCTGCTTTCATCCGTTCACTTACAGGCGAGCACCCTCGGCTTGATGTGGTGGAACACTGATGCAATCCATGGCACGTCCATTCCTGCTCTTACTCACGCTGATCATAGCCATCATGATCGCCCTGTTTTTTCAAACGCGTGCAATTAATAGCGTCGATCACACCCAACGACTGGATCAACTCCTGCAACTGCGTGAACTGGACGCCGTTCTGGATGAGCAAACACTGCTAATCGCCACAGGCGTGCAACATCAGTATGACACTCAGGTCAATTTCCGCCGGGAACATGATCAACTGATGAATCAAATGCTCACTACAGAGAGTGCTTTCAATCAAGGGCTCAACCAGCCCTCTATTGAGCTATTAGAGAGTTACTATCAGCTCCAGCAACGCAAGTATGCATTAACTGAAGAGATCAAGCATTATGCAGCTTTGATCCGTAATGCCTTGCTTTATATGCCAACTTTGGTAGAAGAGCTGCGTGATCAGAATCACCCTCAACGTGATGACGCAGCAAGGCTGATGAGTCAACTGTTTCGCTACCACCTATTCCCGGACCAGAAACGACTGACTGAATTACGCCAAGCCACAGAGCAACTGCACCTTGCAACCCTTGACAATCAACCGGCACTGATGGCCTTTGCTAACCAGGCCAACAGCAATCTGCGCCATCTGGAAAGCCTGCACCAGTTCCGGGATGAGTTTAACCATGTAGATACCAGTAGTCAGTTGCGTACCCTGGAGAAAAGCTACCAGAATCACTACAACCAACGTTCACGTCATGCTGAAGTCTTTACCCTGACACTGTTGTTGTTAACCTGCCTGTTAATGTTACTGCTTGGCGAGATGTTCAGACGCCTGCAACAGCTCAACAACCGTTCTGAGCAAGCTCGCACACGTCTGCAGGATGCCGTAAATAGCCTATCTGAAGCCTTTGCACTGTTCGACAAGCACGGCAGACTAGTGCTGTATAACCAGCGCTGGCTGGCATTTTATCCCTGGCTGCAACAGCGTAATGCAGAAGACTGGTCAACACTGCAAAGTATTAATAAGTCACAGGGTGTAACCACCTCGTCACCCATAGCCGTCCCTCTGGATACCACCCAAAACTACCTGGAGCATACACCGGATGGCAGTTGGTACCAGGCCAGCAACAACCCCACAGCAGAAGGTGGGATTGCCAGTGTACGCACCAACATAACCGAAACCCAGCAAGCACATCTGAAACTTCGTCAACTTGGGCGCGCACTGGAACAAAGCCCCAGTGCGGTGATGATCACGGATACCCAGGGCATCATAGAATACATAAATCCGAAACTCTCAGAGATGACCGGTTACACCTCAGACGAACTGCTGGGACAAAATAATAATATTCTTAAATCCGGTAAAGTATCCGCCGATATTTTTACCGAGATGTGGCAACAGTTGCGTGATGGCAACACCTGGTCAGGTCAGCTACTGAACCGTAAAAAGGATGGCACCCTATTCTGGGATTCCACTTCCATCTCCCCCCTGCGAACCGATGAGGGTGAAATCAGTCATTTCATTGCAGTTAAGGAAGATATTACCGAGCGCCTCAGAACTGAAGAACAGCTACGTATGGTCGCTGCCGTTTTCGAAACCAGCAATGAAGCCATTATGGTCGCCGACCATCAAGGTACGATCAAAGTTGTCAATGCTGCTTTTGAGCGTATTACCGGCTACAGCGCTGATGAAGTCAGCGGACAAAACCCCAGCCTGCTGAGCTCTGGCCGCCATGACCGTGTATTTTATGATGACATGTGGAGCAGCCTGAATAGCGAAGGTTGCTGGTCGGGTGAAATCTGGAACCGCCGTAAGGATGGCAGTGTTTATCCTGAGTGGCTGTCAATTTCTGCACTGCATGATGATGAAGGCCAAATCACTGAATTTGTCTCAGTGTTCTCCGACATTACCAGCCGCAAAGAAGCCGAGGCACATATTCGCCACCAGGCTTACTATGATGCGCTGACACAGCTACCTAATCGCAGCCTGCTGCTGGACCGACTGGAAGTCGCCATTATTACCGCAGAACGTGACCAGCAAACCATATCCGTGCTGTTTATCGATCTGGATCGTTTTAAATACGTCAATGATACCCTTGGCCATGAATACGGCGATGAACTGCTGGTGGAAGCAGCCAAGCGACTAACAAGCTGTGTTCGCGAAAGCGATACAGTGGCACGTTTCGGCGGTGATGAATTCGTTATCCTGCTGCACAATATACATTCGGATCGGGATGCTGCTCTGGTGGCTGAAAAAATCATTCGCCGCCTCTCTGATCCTTTTACACTGGCAGGTCGTGACATCATCATCGGGGCCAGTGTCGGGCTCGCCATGTATCCAGGTGAGTCCGACGATCCCGACACTCTGTTGCGCAACGCTGACCTGGCCATGTACCGAGCCAAGCAAACCGGTCGTAATCGCTTTCAGTTTTTCACCAGCAGTTTGCAAGAGCATGCCAATACGCTGATGGAGATGGAACAGGACCTACGTCTGGCCCTGGAGCATGAACAACTGGAAATCTATTACCAGCCGCTGGTTCGAACCCAGTCCGGGCGAGTCACCGGCGTAGAGGCTTTGCTACGCTGGCACCATCCAACCCTGGGAATGGTTTCTCCGGAACAATTTATTCCACTGGCAGAAGATACCGGCCTGATAGGTCCTATCGGTCAGTGGGTGCTCGAAACCGCCTGTCAGCAGGTCAGTCAATGGCAGCAGCAAGGGCTGAAACTGTATTTGTCAGTGAATATATCCGGTCGTCAACGCGACCTGGGGATGGATGCCCCGTTGCTACGCCGCATTCTGATGCAAGCCAAACTGTCAGCCGAACAACTGGTACTGGAGATCACCGAAGGCATGCTGCTGGACAATAGCGACGAAACCATAGCCTGGCTACAATCTTTCTGTGACTTGGGTGTTCACCTGGCAATTGATGACTTTGGTACTGGCTATTCAGCATTAAGCTATTTGAAACGCTTCCCCATAGACACATTAAAAATTGACCGGGAGTTTGTCCGTGACCTGACGCTGGCTAATGAAGATGCCTTGCTGGTTGAAGCCATCATCTCGATGGCGCGAAGCCTTAAGCTGCGGCTGATCGCTGAAGGCGTCGAAACGGCTGAACAGCGCGCTGTACTCTTTAGCCTCGGCTGTGAGTTTTTGCAAGGATACTACTTCGCCAGACCCATGCCAGCCGAAGCCTTGGTGGCATGGATGGCGGACTATCGGCCCACCCGTCTGAGTTAAGCGCTGTTTAGCCGCGCCAGCGCTTCCTCCAGTGTGGCAGTGAAGCTGAGATTTTCAGTAGGCTTCATGCCAGCTCGCGCCATGGCTCGCAGTGGCTGAAACTGTAAATCAGCGATGACCAGGCGTATCCCCTGCTGCTCACAAAAAGCACTAAAGCGGTCAAAGCCGTTAATGCCGCCCGCATCCAACAACGGCACACCATCCATATACAACACGACTCCCCGATACCCTTTCACGCTTTCGGCCAGTTCATCAAACACCCGCTCCGCCGCAGCAAAAAACAGCGGCCCGGACAGTTTCAATACACCCCAACCCTCTGGCAGCCCCTCAGGCACATGTTTGCGTTGCATGGATATATCCTGAAAGCGAGTCATGCCTGCCAAATCACGCATAAAAAGTATAGAGGCCATGACGATACCAACCGAAATTGCCAGCACCATATCAAACAGCACGGTTAATGACATGCAAGTCATCAGTACCAGAATATCGCCCACCGGAGCACGCTTTAACAGCACCACGACCTTGTGAGCCTCACTCATATTCCAGGCAACTATAACCAACAGTGCCGCCATACTCGCCATCGGTAACCAGGACAGCCAGGGGGCAAGAATCAACAATCCAGCCAGTACAACCAGTGCATGCACTATCGCCGAAATAGGAGATTTTGCACCCGCTTTGTAATTTGTCGCTGATCGGGCGATCGCGGCTGTTGCGGTAATACCACCAAAAAACGGTGCAATCAAATTACCCAGACCTTGACCTAATAATTCTCCATTAGCATGATGACGCCGACCACTCATACCATCCAGCACCACCGCACAAAGCAGTGACTCAATTGCACCCAGCATAGCAATCGAAAAAGCCGCTGGCAGCAGTTCACGAATAACCGCCCAGGACCAGATCAACGGCTCACCATCAGGTCCGGGACGCAACCAGGGCCACTCGAATGACGGTAAGAAAGGTGGGATCCCTTGCCCCTGCGTGCCATCCGGCAGTTCATAACTAAACCGACTGCCAATAGTATCGACATCCATACCCATTTGGATAAACAGCCAGGCCAGAAACGTACCACCCAGCAGCGCCGGTAAATGTCCGGGGACTGGCAGCTTAAGGCGTGGCCAGAAAATCAGTACCAGCAGTGTCAGTAGCGCCACACTGGTATTCGCCATATTCAAACCGGGCAATGCCGAAAACAACAGCAGAATACGTCCAACAAAGCTTTCCGGCACTTCACTGAGCTGCAAACCAAAAAAATCCTGCATCTGCAGTATGGCTATAACGATGGCTATCCCGGAGGTAAAACCCAGGGTGACAGACTCAGGAATATACTCGATTAAACGCCCCAGGCGGGCAACCGCCAAAGCCACCAAAATGACACCGGACATCAGCGTCGCCACCAGAAGCCCGCTCAAGCCAAAGGCTTGAGTCACCGGGAAGAGAATCACCACAAAAGCCGCCGTCGGCCCGGAGATGCTGTAACGTGATCCTCCAGTTAACGCGATCAAAAAACCGGCAATGATGGCTGTATAAAGACCATATTCCGGTTTAACACCACTGGCAATAGCCAACGCCATCGCCAGTGGAATGGCAATAATACCGACGGTAACTCCGGCAATCAGATCACCGCTAAAGTCACGGCGAGTATAACCTTCACGCAGGGATTCCCGGAGTGCACTGGCGATACCTAACGAATGTAAACGAGCACGTGATGAGGACATGGCAGCCTTATCTATAACCAAATACTAGATGTTGTTCGAATTAATTATAAGAAAACACTATAACGCTCGGCTGTAATCAGTACAATCACCCCTGAATTAAACCTGGGTGCTATGTGTAATTACTTTTCCAATAATTTTTGAACTCCAGGTATCCAACAGTTTCCAATCACCGACATGTATTTGTAGACTGTCCACTCTCAATCAGTCCAGAGGAATCTATATGCGGCTTGCAGAAGTTGAAATGATCATGCTTAACGTGGGATTGGCGGGCTTTGGTGCGTTTATTTTTTTTATTATTTACGACCTGGCGAAACAGTCCAAAGCCGGAAAGTTCGGCACCTTCATACTATTTCTCGCTCTGGGCCTGGGCCTGGGCGTTTTTTTGGTTAAAAGCCTGGTCGTCTACTTCCTGGACATCTGAAACCGGCCGCACGTATTTTTCAGCCTTGTCGATTCAGTTATAGTAGAGCTTCTTTTTCACAGGGAGTTACGCTATGGATCCTTTTTGGCTAATTGTGTTTGTGCTGCTGGCGCTGGTAATTTTCTACGGCATTTTTCTATACAACAACCTGGTACGTCTGAAACATAATGTCAGCCGGGCCTGGTCAAATATTGATGTGCTGTTAAAGCAACGTCATGATGAACTGCCCAAGCTGGTTGAAACCTGTAAGCAACACATGACCTATGAGCAGGAAACACTGGAAAAAGTAATGCGAGCCCGCTCGGCCGTTGCCAATGCCAGAGAAGCAGGCAATGTGGCCGCACTGGGGCAGGCAGAAACACAGATGCGTCTGGGTCTGGGCAATCTGTTCGCCGTGGCAGAAGACTACCCTGAACTGCGTGCCAGTGAATCTTTTCAGCACCTGCACAGCCGCATCACCTCTCTTGAGTCTGGCATCGCAGATCGACGTGAATACTATAATGATTCAGTAAATCACCTGAACATTCGTATTGAGCAGTTCCCGGATATCCTCATTGCCAGACGGTTAGGTTTTCTTGCCGCTACATTATTGGAATTTGACGAGGCTGACTTGAAAGATCCAGATATGAAAAAGCTGTTTAGCTAACTTACACACATGTTTCTGGATCTTTATATTGACCGCCAAGAACAGGTATTGGGTATCACCCTCTGTGGGCTCAGTATTCTGGCGGCGCTGTTCTTTATGTTCCGGCACTTACGCCGTTACCGGCTGATTACCGACACGCCCACGGCGATGATACGTTCGGCTCCTCAGGGTTATGTCGAAATTATTGGTCATGTAATCAGCGGTGAGGGGGGACTGTTGCAAGCCCCTTTATCCGGCCGCCCCTGTGTTTGGTACCGTTACCGTATTGACCGTCAGGCCGATGGGGGCAAGGGCGGCTGGAAACTTGCAGAACGCGGCAGTTCTGATGCCTGGTTTCAGATCAATGATGGCACCGGCGTCTGTCTGATAGACCCGGAAAAAGCTGAAATGGATGTAGCCCAGCGCAGCATATGGCATGGCAGCACCCCCAATCCATCATCTTTACTGAAATACGCTACCTCCTTAGGTTCACCCAGCTTGTCTGGCAGTCGATACCGCTATACCGAACATTTGATCATGGAACATGAACAAGTCTATGCACTGGGACACTTCCAGACAGTGGGCGGAGGGCGCGACACAGCCACACTAAACAAGCTACAAGCCGATATTATCCGCGACTGGAAACGCAATCACGCACTGTTATTGACGCGTTTTGCGGCACCTGGGGCGACTGAGTTTTCTACCATTGAATGGCAAGCTGTACGTCAAGCCGCGCTGGAAGAGGCCGAGATGCAGCGTCAGTATCAGAATAACCTGCCAGATATGCACGTCCTGACCCACCCAGGGAAGCCTGGCCATCCGCTGCTAATCTCCACACAGGATGAGTCCAGGCTGATTAAGCGCTTCAGACAACGTGCGCTGCTCTGTCTGGTTGCTATGCTCGCAGCGCTCTGGTTTTGTATAGAACTGTTAATGGCTCAGGTATTATAGTCAGATGGATAGCAGCAAGACTTGATCTCTATAGCCTCCTATAATGAAATAACTTTTTGGATTCCACAGGGTATTTACATGAAACAAACAACGATTCAGGTGGGTAAGCTGGCCATCAGTAATGACAACCCAATGGTACTATTGGGTGGCATGAATGTACTGGAGTCTCGTGACCTGGCGTTACGTATTGCAGAGCACTATGTCGAAATCACACAAAAGCTCGACATACCCTATGTATTCAAGGCGTCATTTGATAAAGCCAATCGCTCTTCGCTGCACTCTTATCGAGGCCCCGGACTAGATGAAGGGCTTAAGATCCTGCAGGAAATCAAGCAAACCTTTCAGGTACCGGTTATCACCGATGTACATGAGCCTTCCCAGGCTGCACCAGCCGCCGAAGTCTGCGATATAATTCAACTACCGGCGTTTTTGTCACGCCAAACCGATTTAGTTCAGGCAATGGCTGCCACGGGTGCGGTGATCAATATCAAAAAAGCACAGTTTCTGGCACCCCAGGAAATGCAGCACATACTGCATAAGTGTGAAGAAGCGGGCAACGACCAGTTAATGCTGTGTGAGCGCGGCACCAGCTTCGGCTACAACAATTTGGTTGTCGACATGCTCGGATTCACCATCATGAAAGAATTTGGCTATCCGGTTATTTTCGATGCCACCCACGCCCTGCAGATGCCTGGCGGCCGGGCTGACTCAGCCGATGGTCGCCGGGCAATGGCCGCTCAACTGGCCAGAGCCGGACTATCCCAGGGGATTGCCGGGTTGTTTCTGGAAGCACACCCGGATCCGGACCAGGCAAAATGTGATGGTCCCTGCGCCTTGCCTCTGGCAAAACTGGAAGGTTATCTGACCCAAATGAAGGCGCTGGACAGCCTGATCAAATCATTGCCAGTGCTGGATACAGCCAATTAACATACTGTAACAACAGGCGTTTGAGGTGAATGACATGGATGATTCTGGTGTTCTGCTCGAAATAGGGGCTCTTGTTGGCCCCGAACGGCACCGCTTTCGCTTAACAACTGAGCTAGGGCCTCATCCTTACGGCACGCTTTGGCAGGCAGAAGATCAGGCTTCTTCAGGACGCCCAACCGTTACCCTGTTGTTTCTCCCCGATGTACTGATCCGCCAGCCAGAATTTGTTGAGCGGCTGCGTAAACTGATCATTGTCTGCCGGAAGTGCAAGCATCCCAATGCTCTCGACTGCTACGGACTGTTCAGCGCTAAAGGTCTGTTTTTTCTAGCCTTCGAAGCCGTGGATGGACTAACACTCGCTGATATGTTTGCGTCAGGTAAAGCCGCCCAGCTTAAGCCTATGCAAAAGCAAGGTCTGTTAATCCAGATGGGCAAGGCTATGGATGCTTTTCATCGGGAAATCCACAAAAGTCATGCCAGTCTGGCACCTGAATTGATATTTATCAGCAGCAAACGCGGCGTCCGGGTGATGATGATCAGTTGGCATTATGTTGTGGATGATTATTTTGATCTTATGCCCAGTAAACCGACTTACCGTCAGTATCAGGCACCGGAAGGCTTTGTTGACCCTCAACCTACCAGTCTGCGTTCGGATGTGTATGCCTTTGCCGCATTGGCTTACCAGCTTTATGCAGACAAACCGGCTTTTTTGCCAGATGATGACGAAAAAGCCCGCTTCCAACGCGAACTGAAAGCACCCAACAGTCTGTCAGCCAAACAATGGAGCGCATTGCAATCGGCCCTTAACCCGGATCAACAAAGCCGACCGGCATCCATACTTGAGCTGCTCAAAGCACTTTTCAGTGAAGAAGAAGATACTGCAGCCAATACGCCTGAAGATGCACACCCTGCCCCCCCATCGGTGGATAAACCAAACCGTGTTATTAACGCTATTTCCCGAGTCAAAAAACTGATACCCACGGGTTGGCTACAGCCTTTTCAGCCGATCATACGATTGCTGCAAAAAATTCCCCTGAGTCCCAAAGTTACCGCGGCCTTGTTGTTCAGCAGCGGCTTGATACTGGGCCTGTTGCTCAGCCTGCTGCTACAACAACCGGACCCGCAACAACAGCAAGCGATTCGCACACTCACTGAACAACGCGATCTTCTTCAGCAGGAACTTGAGCAGGCGCGTATTAACTCACCCGTCACCTCAGAACAGCCTGTCGAAACCTCCATCGATGAACTGACCCAACCCTTGCCAGCTCTGAACGAATCAGAAGCGGTTGCCCCCAGCCCGGCTGCACAGGACACATCACGCCAGGCCCTGGAGCAACCAGACGGACTGGCACGTTTCAGGGATCACTTTGGGGAAGCAGGCTATGCGCCGGTGGTGCAGACACTACCACAAGATACCTTCCTGATGGGCGACCTGAATCGTATGGGAGATGATAATGAACGTCCGGTACGTACCGTCAGTATCGATTACAGCTTTGCTCTGGGCGTACACGAAGTAACCTTTGATGAATATGATCAGTTTGCGCTGGCTACCAACCGCCCCTTACCCGATGATGCAGGCTGGGGACGCGGCTCACGACCAGTAATCAATGTCAGTTGGCAGGATGCCCAGGCTTATACGGCCTGGCTTGCAGCCGTTACCGGAGAACCCTATCGTCTGCCCACTGAAGCCGAATGGGAGTATGCCGCTCGTGCCGGTACCATCTCGGCCTGGTGGTGGGGAAATGAACTTGTTCCGGCGATGGCAGTCTGTGATGAGTGTGGAACTCAATGGGATGGTCAACAAAGCGCCCCTGTCGGACAGCTGCCAGCCAATGCCTGGGGATTGAAAGATATGCACGGGAATGTCGATGAGTGGGTGCAGGACTGCTACAGTGATCATTATCGCGGAGCCCCGGAGGATGGATCAGCACTACTCAGTGGTGACTGCAGTTATCGGGTGATACGTGGTGGTTCCTGGTTCGATCTGGCGCGGTTGACGCGCTCATCCAGTCGCTACCGGCATCCGCCAGATACGGCCCGTAACACTTGGGGCTTCCGAGTCGCACTGGACCTTCCCACCCCAATATCTAACGCTTCACCTTAGTCACAGGAGCCTTGTGATGCGCGGTTTTTTTAAAATATCTTCACTTTGTTTAAGCCTCGGACTGGCGTCATCACCCTTACAAGCCAGTGTTATTAATGCAGCCGATCAGGTTCATCTGGCTCTGACCCTGTATAATCAGGACCTGGCTATGATTCAGGATCAACGCCGAATGCCTGCCCTGTCACCGGGTCAGCACATCAGCGTTGAAGATGTGAGCCAGCAGATGCTTGCGGAAACACTGCGTATTCAGGGTGCCGGTCAGATACTCGAACAAAGTCTGCAGCAAAGCCCGTTAAACTACAACGCCCTGCTGCAAGCACATCTGGGCAAGTTTATTCAGTTGGCCCGAATCAATCAGGCTACGGGTCAGGAAAGTATCAGTACCGTGGAACTCCTGAGTATAGAGCAGCAAGCACTGGTCCGACGTGATGGGCGCATTGAATCTATTCCCATGCACAGCTCGGAATGGCGTTTTATCTTCCCAGCGGAATTACCGGAGAGTCTGAAAGGACAAGCCGGGCTGCAGTTTGTCAGCGCCGGTACGCAAAATGAAAGCATCGCCCAACTCAATTACCTCAGCCGCGGTCTCGGCTGGCAGATGGATTATGTATTAACATTGGACAGCCGGGGAAAGACACTGTCTGCCGAAGGCTTAGCTTCTGTGTATAACCACACTGGCAGTGTGTTCCAGGATGCTGATCTTCGACTAATAGCGGGTGATATCAACGCACCCACAGGGGAGCAGCCAGAAATGATGCGCGCGATGGCAATGAGTGATGCAATGGCGAGCCAGGCCAAAGCACCCGAACAGATGCAGGATTTTTACCTCTACCGCCTACCCTATAAAGTAACGCTGCAACCTGATGAAACCAAACAGTTACCACTGGTACAGTTTGACGATCTGCCAGTTAAAATGATCTATCGCCACCATTTCAACCTGTGGCCAACCATGGATCAACAACGCTACCAGACGCAACCCGAAGTACAGCTGGTACTTGAAGCGCCCTCACTGGATAGCAGTAATTCCCCCTTACCGGCGGGTCAGGCGCGGGTATTCCGCCCGGATGGCGAAGGTGAGTTACAGTTTATCGGTGCCGCACAGTTGGGTAATCTGGCTGCCGGTGAAGAAGCCACTCTGTCACTGGGCCGTGCATTTGATCTGAACATCACACGCCGTCAAACCCTGTTCAGTGATGGCTTTGACAGCATTACAATACAACAGGAGGTCAGCATCACCAACGCCGGAAACGAAGGACGTAGCGTTGATCTGAGTGCGGGCTTTCAGCAGGAATGGGAGTTAAAGGAGTCTAACCATCAAATGCAGGAAGACGGTGCCGGTCAACTGACCTGGAGCATGCACCTGCCTGCAGGTGGTACAGAAACCATGCGTTTCACTGTCGAGATGAAAAAACGCATCAATCGTTAACGCTTTCATACTCCTGGCAGCGCGTCTGGGCCAGACTGTGCCCCTGACGCGCTGCCAGAGAATAGTAGTGACGTGCTTTTTGCGCATCGACTCGAAAGTAACCTTCAAAGCCGCTGTCAAAGATTCGTCCCATCTGATACTGGGCTTTCATATCGCCAAGATCCGCCGCTTGCTGCAGATAGATGGCACCCTGAATGCGATTACTCACCCCCTCACCCCGAAAATGCAGCAGATGCCCATACACCGACAAAGCGCGTCGACTTTGATGATCAGCGGCATAACGAAACAGCTTCATCACATAGTCATGACGTGCTTTACTGCCACGGGCAAAAGGCGAGCGAAACAGTGCATAGGCAATCCAGAAGATCAGCGGTGCCAGTAATCGTCCAATCATGCGCATATCAAAGCCACTCCACCAGCGCTTCCTGTAGCAGTTCAAGTTCATTCTCGGCTTTCTGACGGGCTTTTTTCTTTAAGCTCTCCATCTCTGCAGCTTTCTCAGCCACCAGCACCCTTGCCGCTGCTGCTGGGTCTTCAGCCGCTGCCACTTGATCCAGTAGCGGCTGTAACTGCAGCAAAATAGCCCGTTTCCATCCGGCTTCAGCACGCTCCAGTGCTTCTGCAGACTTCTCTTTTTTCTGTGCTGAATCTGCAGCGGAAGGCGCCACATAAGTCAGAGGACGAATCCCGACGGCAATGCGTACTTGGCTGAGCAAGGGTGCTGCCTGAGCACGTGCTTTCTCAGCACCTTTGTGCAGTATGGACTCAACGTAACCCAGATCATTCATCAACTCATGGTAACGCTGGCGCGGGCCTGACAGAGTCGCATCCAGGTATTCGAACAGTTGTTTCTTAGCATCACCCCAGGCAATACCATTTTCAAATGCCCGACGCATTTGCGCTGTTTCGGATTCATTAGCAAAACAACGGTAAAGCTGAAACAGGGTGCTGGTATCAGGATCTTTGGGCTCACCCGGTGCGCGCGAATCAGTCTTGATCAACTTGATCAGCCGGTACAGCTCATCAGGGCTGGAAAACAACGGCAGCGTATTGTCATAACTCTTGGACATTTTTCGTCCATCCAACCCGGGAATCAACTGGGTTTCTTCATCGACCTGGGCTTCCGGCAAGGTCAGTAGTGACCCAAATTGATGATTAAAGCGCCCAGCGATATCCCGTGCCATTTCTATATGCTGTATCTGATCTTTACCCACCGGAATAATATCGGCATTAAACATCAGAATATCGGCAGCCATCAACACTGGGTAGTTGAACAACCCCATGGTCACACCATCATCCAGATCGTCTTTGCCAGCCTCACGATTGGCATCCACGGCTGCCTTGTAAGCATGCGCACGGTTCATCAACCCTTTCGAAGTCTGGCAGGTGAGTATCCAGGTCAACTCCTGAATTTCAGGAATATCAGTTTGACGGTAAAAGGTGGCCTTATCCGTATCCAGCCCCAACGCCAGCCAGGTAGCCGCTATGGCACGGGTCGACTCAGCCACCCGCTGTGGCTCTTGGCATTTGATTAAGGCGTGATAGTCGGCCAGAAAAAAATAGCTGTTATACTCAGGGTTGCAGCTAGCATCAATGGCTGGCTTGATCGCACCCAGATAATTACCGATATGCGGAATACCGGTCGTAGTAATACCGGTTAAAACTGTTTTTTTACCCATGACAGACCCGTGACACATGACTTAAGTTTAGGTTGCTAAGCATACACGAAAGGCGTTTAAGGGTTAACCAGCGCTTTGACAAAGTCATTGCTCTAGCCAAAACTTACTGTAAAAATAAACTGGTATAAATTCACCGGAGGTGAATATGGATACGTCTACGCATACAATTAATACCTTGTTCGAACAGCTTGGGCTGGCATCAACGGATGCCCACATAGATCAGTTCATCAACACCCACAAACTTTTCTCCGACAAGGTGAAGCTGGAAGATGCCACTTTTTGGAATGAGGCACAGGCCGTATTCCTTCGCGATGCCATCGCCAATGACTCTGACTGGGCTGAAGTAGTTGATGAGTTGAACACCCGTTTGCGTGGCTGATACGGACGCAAATCTTTAACTGACACAGGAATCTATCTGCCACTATGCTGATATTGATATCACCAGCGAAAACACTGGATTTTGACTCAAAGCCCGTTACCGAGCAAACTTCTGTGCCGGAATTTACTGACGATGCTAAACAGCTCATTGCCCAACTTCGGGACTACTCTGTTCAGGATATTGCCCAGTTAATGAAACTGAGCGATAAACTGGCCAGCCTGAATGTTGCCCGCTATGAAAGCTGGGAAGCCGAGCATACAACTGATAATGCGCGTCAGGCGATACTGGCATTCAAAGGTGATGTTTATACCGGCCTGGATGCAGAGAGTCTGTCTGACAAGGATTTTGCCTTCGCTCAGCAACACTTGCGCATTTTGTCTGGGCTTTATGGGGTGTTAAAACCCCTGGATCTGATGCAGCCTTACCGATTGGAGATGGGCACTCGGTTGAAAACAAACCAGGGCAACAATCTGTATGATTTCTGGGGAGATCGACTCACCGATCACCTGAATGCAGAAGCCACTCAGGCTAGTGATCCGCTGATTATCAACCTGGCATCGAATGAGTACTTTGGGGCCATTAATAAAAAGCGCTTGAAGGGTCAGCTTGTCTCCCCGGTATTCAAAGACTGGAAAAACGGACAGTATAAAATCATCAGCTTTTACGCCAAAAAAGCACGTGGTTTGATGAGCCGTTTTTTGATTCAACAGCAGATAGAGTCAGTGGAAGCCTTGTTGAAGTTTGATCTGGATGGCTACTACTACAGCCCGAAAGACTCCAGCCCTGATTCACCGGTATTTTTGCGCGATCATAGCTGATTACATCAAAACAGGCAGCCAAACTCTTGGTCAGTGGCTGCCTGCTAGCATTTAGGAGGGCTGCTCTATACCGACAATCATCCAATTACCCGACTGCGCATCCACACGCCGCTCAAGATGCCAGATCTCACTGAACTCAGTGGTATCACCGTTACCTTCTTCCCGCAGCCAACCATAAAAATTCACACTGGCAATCACATAATCACCCTTGTCGATAAAGTTGATCAGTTCTGCCATCACCGAGACCACTTCTGTGTGCTGATCATGTGCCAGACCGGCACGCTCCTGCTGCAGCAACAGCAGCATTTCATCAGAAGTATAAGTGGCAATTTCTTCCCAGTCCCGCTGATCCCAGACACGCTGCAGGTGGGTAAAGTGCTTCCGGGCAGCCTGCAGAAAAGCATCCTGATCAAACCATTCCGGTAGATCAAGAGGTTCCATCATATAGCCTGTAGCCAGACCAGACACAGGAGGTTCCGGCATAAACCCGCTGCGCGACATGGATGCTTGAGTCTGTCCATCATCCAAAGCAGTTGATGTACCCGACCCGGCATAGGCCCCGCGATGATGGCTAGACCCACCCCGCAGTCCTTTCAAAAATTTGAAAATCAAAAAACCGAATCCGGCTATCAGCAGAATGTCCATTAACTGCACACCATCAAAGGCTCCACCCATAAATAAAGCCGCAAGTAACCCTCCGGCAAGCAGCCCTCCCATCAGCCCACCTATTCCGGGACGCGTAACCTGCTGGCTCGGCGCGCCCTCCTGGCGTTGCTGCTGTACAGGCGGAGAAGCCTGACGCTGAGGAGCAGAGAATAACTTTCCACCACTGATGCCACCACCAAAACGTTTGGCTTCCGCATTCACAGGCAATAGAAATAATCCCAGCAGAAGAGCGATAACAGGAAGTGTAAAACGGCTCATCAGCACCTCACTTTACATGCACTTATTTCATAGATTCTAATATAATTATTATGGGCAAATATAAGGGGAAATACGACTAATTGATAGTCTTGACTTTATGGTAGCAATAATCCAATCACATCACTCATCTGCATGCCATTTTCGTAGCATACGGGCCAACAGGTTATTACCTGCATCGTTGCCCGTCACAGCATAGTGCAGCATATTGTAATTATTTAAATGCCATTCCATCTTGCGCCCTGCCTCAGCACGGCCGCAAAATAATACTCTGTCACCCGGTTGTAATGCGTGCAGCTCACCGGGTAAATAATCCAGGCTATCCCCCTGCTGCAACAGCAGTGGAATGCAATCAAGCATTGCTTGTCGGTTATGCGGATTTTTCATCACGTATTTTAATTCCAAGCGTCCCTTAGCCGCTATAAAATTGCACACGGCAGGCGCTTTGGCTTCATTAACAATCACTTCCCATATTTCCAGACGCTCATCGCCGACACTGCGATTCAAACGATTCAGCAAGGTATGAGCCCAAACATCGGGTTGTTGCAGCAGATGTTCAATAAAAACCATCAACAGGTTTGAGCGGCTGTGGGCCATAATGCGACTGGCAATAACAGCCCCCGACTTCATCACAAAATCACAGTTTGCATGTTGGAACACCCGTTCGTTTGAGTGTCGGTTCTGACTCACCACGCAAGTCAGCTCTGGATTGAGCTCGCGCGCGGTCATGATAATAGAAAGATTGTCGGCATCATTGGCTGTGCCAGCCACAATACCCACGGCAGTTTCCACCCTGGCTTGACGCAAGGTGCTGGCTTCCGTCCCGACACCCACAACAATATCGTCAAGCGCATCAAGCTGTTGGGCATCAGGCTCTATCACAGTAATAGCAACCCCCACCTGCACCAAAGCCTGATAAAGAGCCTGCCCGTAATGTCCATAACCACAGATAATCCAGCGGCCCTGACGCGACTTATACAGGCTGGATAAGGCGCGGTGCTGCGGGTTGGTCAGCCAGTCAAAGACCAGATGTTTTTTCGGCGAACTCACCGCCAGCGCCAGATACTCAGCATAAACTTTAAATGGATCAACAATCAGATCCGTCCCGAATGAAGCCAGGTTGGCGGCATGCAAAGCTGATTGAGTGCGACTGAACACCTGTCGCTTGGGGTATTGCAGCTTACTGGCAATGGCAATCGACAAATTGGCATTGTCACTGTTAGTTAATGCCATCACCCCCTGACAACAGGGATGCCGGATACCGGCATATTCAAGATTATCTGGTTTAGAAGCATCAGCACAAAGCACTGGCACAGACACCAGCGCATTCTCAAGCTCCAGACTGTCGACCCTGGACTGATTAATATCCACAACGACTGACCGGATCCCCTGAGCGGCCAATTCCCGGACAACCAGACTACCGGTAACACCATAGCCGCAAATCAGCCAGAACGACTCATCAAATGCATTCACTTCTTTAATGAAGCGACGCAAGCGCAGCAGACGCAAAAACGCGGCTTCCTGAAAAATCTGCAAGGTGGCACCAATTGCATACAACCAGGCCGAAACAGATAAATACATGCTGACCATCGCCCACATACGCTGGGCATTGGTAAAGACATAAGGCACTTCACCAAAACCGATCGTCGTTGCCATGTAAGACACAAAGTAAAAAGCATGAAAGAAACCCATGCGCCAAGGCTCACCCTGATCATCCTGCCCCGGAATCAGTACGAAACCCGCGATGGTAATTGCATAGACTATTATCAATATAATCAGCGGCGTACGCAGTCGACGTAAAACCAGATAGAGAATATTATTCTGCATGATCAGCGGCGCACAATCACAGTTTCGACCATCAGCAGTATGACCGATACCACATTGGCAATCAGTGCGCCGGCAGCAAAAGAGACCATACTGGCGGTAATGGAAGGTGTCATACCCCCTTCATGAATATTCACGCCATAACCCCAGATAAAGGCCGCAATCAATAACTGCAGATCCGCTACCAGGCTGGTAGACAGCATCAATGCACCAAGATGGGTGCGATCCCCGAACTTAAGCACCGTACAAACCAGACTGACAACCAGCGCTGCAAACAACTCCCAGACATCATGATGATTTATATTATCAACTTCACCCACAAAAAAGCCGAAATTTAATGTCAGCGCCAGTATAATAAAGAATGCAAAAATCACTTTTTCCCGGTTCATAGAACTACTTCCGTGACAGAGTGTAATTAGGGACAGCCGGTAGTCGGGAACTATACGACTACCGGCCAGTCTTATCGTATATCAACTTCAGCCTTCAAAGACTTACAGGTATCTTATGCCAGGGGTTACAGGATTCAAAATGCTCCGCGTTGTTTTTTTATTGTTTCTGATCAGCTTTTCCGGTTTTGTTCCAGCTCAGGTTATCCAAAGCCCCTATGACACCCGGTCACTTGAAACCTTTATCTTACCCAACCAACTGAAAGTATTATTAATTTCCGATCCAGAAGCTGAAAAGGCGGCCGCATCAATGGACGTTGCTGTCGGCTCGGGTGCTAACCCGGTAGAAATTCCCGGTCTGGCGCACTTCCTGGAGCACATGCTGTTTCTGGGCTCAGAAAAATACCCGGAAGCTGATAGCTATCAGTCGTATATCAGCGCCAACGGTGGATCACACAATGCTTTCACCGCTTATGAAAACACCAATTATTTTTTTGATGTGCGTCCCGAAGCATTCGCAGGTGCTCTGGATAGGTTTTCACGCTTTTTTATCGACCCGTTATTTACTGCAGACTATGTGCAACGTGAGCGTCACGCAGTTGACTCTGAATTTCAGGCCAAGCGCCGGGACGATAGCCGTCGCGTACATGAAGTCACCAAACAGGTCATGAATGCAGAACATGGTTGGAGCAACTTTGCTGTAGGCGATTTACGTTCCCTGTCAGACAGTGAAAACCTTCAGATACGCGACGCGCTGATCGATTTTTACCAGCAGTACTACTCAGCCAATCTGATGAGCCTGGTTGTCAGTGGTCCGCAATCCCTGGACGAGTTGCGCGGACTGGTGGAAATGCGCTTCAGTGATATTGCCAATTTCCAGGCCGAGCCCTATGTCGATAAAGCGCCCTTGTTTTCTGAAGAGCAACTGCCTTTACAACTTGAAATACAGACTCTGCGTCAACAACGTACCCTATCACTAACCTTTCCGGTTGCGCCAACTCGTGAACATTGGCGGAGTAAACCTCTGTACTTTATTGGCAGTCTACTGGGTTATGAGGGAAAAGGCAGTCTATTCAGCCTGTTGAAATCACAACAACTGGCAACCGGCGTATCAGCCTATACTGCCATTGATCTTCCCGGCCAGGCCAGCTTTCAGGTCAATATCGAGCTAACCGATGACGGCCTCGATCAGATAGATCGCATTACTACGCTGTTCTTTGGCTATGTCAATTTACTACGGCAACAGGGCCTTAATGCCAGCCTTTACCAGGAAGAAAGTGAACTGGCGGCGCTGCAGTTTCAGTTCCGCGACCAACCTCAGCCCATTCATGAAGTGATGATGCTGGCTCAAATGCAGCAGCGCTATCCAGCCGAAAACCTGTTGAATGCAAACTATCTGCTGGAAAGTTTTGAGCCAGCACTCATTGATAGCTACTTGCAGCAACTTACCCCCGACAATCTTCTGTTAACCCTGCAACACCCGCAGGTCACGCCGGAGCTGACCGAGACGCGTTATAATGCCGGTTACCGCTTTGCCTCTATTGATGCACAGCGCTTGAGTCTTTGGCAGGAAGCCGACCCGGATACCGATCTGCAATTGCGCCAGCTGAATCCGTTTATTCCCGATTCTCTGGCTTTAACAGAACGTGATGATCCGGCTAGCGACTTACCTATAGCCCTGCGCGATGAACCCGGTTTCAGCCTGTGGTATCAACAGGATCAACAGTTCCAGCGCCCCCGTGCTGATGTGTATTTTGCCTTCATGACCCATTTGGCACTGGCCAGTGCAGAAAACGCCGTTATGCTGGAACTTTACACCCGAGTACTCAACGATCAGATGAATGAAATGCTCTATGATGCATCGTTAGCTGGCCTGAATGTGTCACTCTACCCACACCTGCGCGGCTTCTCGCTGCAAATTTCCGGTTACAATGATAAACAGCCCCTGCTGCTGGACGCCCTGCTGCAGGAGATGCAGCACCCTGAAATCACTCCGGCCAGATTTGAGCGGGTACGTCAGCAACTTGAAGAACGCCTGATCAATCAACGCCAGGAGGGGCCTTATCAGCTAGCCATGCAACAGCTCTTCACAGCTCTCATGTCGCGCTGGAGCACAGAAGACCGATTGGCGGCCCTGGAAAACGTAACCCCCGAACAACTGCAGCAGTTTCTCTCAGAGCTGTTTACCGAGGCCGAAGTACGCCTACTGGCACATGGTAATATAACCGCAGATACCGCCCTGAACATGAGTCAGCAGATTCAGTCTCAACTATTATCAGATACGCGTTCGGTAACCGGTATCCGGGTGCCTGTTGTAGAAATCCCATTAAACACACCACTTACCGATACACTGAAACTGGCGCATAACGACGCCACGTTGGTTCGCTATCTGCAAGCCAGTGATCGAAGTCTGGAAAATCGAGCGGCTGTTGCGCTATTGAATGAGATTATTTCTACCCCGTTTTATTCACGTTTACGCACGGATATGCAACTGGGCTATATCGTATTTGCCAATTACCTACCGATGGTGGATGTACCCGGCCTGGCTCTTATTGTGCAATCACCGATGGCTGACCCCATTCAACTGGAAACGCATTTTGATAATTTCCTGATTGCTATGCACAGCCAGCTGCAAGAATTGAGTGATGAACAGTTAGACGATTTTCGTCAGAGCTTGCGCTCACGATTGCTACAACCTGATACCAAGTTGTCTGAGCGCTCTCAGCGCTATTGGCGGGAATTGGACCGTGATGGCGCCTTCACAACCCATCAACAGATTGCTGAGCAGGTTTCTGAAATCAGCCGTGATGACCTGATAACGTTACTGGCAGAGTTGCAAACCCGGCAATATCAGATCCGCAGCTTTGGAAGTTTACTTCCCGAAGGTGATGCTGTGCCGATAATTCCGGATCTCAGTGGCTATCAAAGCCTGCAACAACAACGTAGCGAAAGCCATTTCCACTGATTAGTCGAACAATACATTCAAATCAGGTGTAAACGACTCTTCCAGCAGCCTGAACCGTTCCTCCGGTTCAGGCTCTGTTTCCATTGCCTCCAGACGTCGATAAAAATTGGACGCACCAAGCATGTCTTCACCGACTGTCTGTCCACTTTCCGTTTCAAAGGTCAACTCACCGCTAAAACCGACGTCCGGATCGCAATCCTGGCTCAGCCCTAACGCAAAACACTGCTGCTCACGAACATCAGAGGTAATTTCTGAAAAGATACGATCTTCGCCGGTCAGCGGGGGTGGCTCTTCGGGCTGGTTAAACATCTCCTGGACTTCATAGACCTCATCAGGCTCTGAGTACATGATGACTACAGGTTCCAGGGGTTCAGCAGGTTCAGACGGATAAACTTCCAACATGGGCTCAGGATCATAGTACCCTCTTTCACGCCCTTCAAATACATCCCGGGCATGAAAACGTCCGCCCTCATAAGCATCTGGTTTTATCACACTATAATCTGGAGATTCATTTGCCAGAGCGGCCAATGGCATGAGCCCCACCAGACACCACAGACAGAAATTTCTCACCGGTCAGAACTCCATCGGATAGATAGATTCAGCATACATAGCCAGATCCTCAAGTATCTGTTGCTCCATTGATGTTAGCTCACGTTCACTAGCAATACGATTCAGCTCATCAAACAACCCGGTCATGGTCAGACAGTCATCATTATCGGGTCCGAGCAATTGTCGACTGCGATACTCATCCCATTGCTGCTGCTCATCTTCGGTAAGGCTAAAGGGAAAATTACGTGCTTTATAGCGCAACAAAAGCTCCGGTAAACGCTGATCCTGAAAGGGCAGCTTCAATCCAGCCAGTAACTCTGGAGGTGTCTGTCGCACCTCTTCCATCAGATGCCGATCTGAATCACTGAAGAAGCCTCCACTATAGAGCATATGATCCGGGTTCTTTTCGGCATTAAATGCGGACTCAGCGTAAACTGCCTGTAATTTCTCCTGCCACACAGCACGACTGTCACGCAGCATGGCCAGGTGCTGCCGACACAGCTCACCGGAAATGCTAAGTCGCTGCGCTTCTGCCGGACTGAGCATTGTGGCCGGTGCAAGTACTGGGCAACGGTTAGCATGCACCAGTTTCAGCGCCACTCGGGGCGCATCAGCAGGCTGTTCATCCTGACGGGTGTATAGACCTGCACGGAGTTGTTCAACCGTGAGATCAAGCAAGGGCGCTGGGTTGTGGCGCAGATCCCAGACAATCACGGCATTGCTGTTGATCGGGTGCTGTGCCAAGGGAGCTATTGCGGCCAGATTGCCCTGCTCTACCGGGTAGCGTGAAGAGACATGTAGCACCGGCTTCATCGACTGCGTGTCCAGCATCTGCCGCACCGCTTGCTTGGAGCGCTGGGAAAAAACAAACTCAAACAGCTTGGGTTGCTTTTCCTTAACCAGCTTTGCCAGCGCCAGTGTCGCCCAGACATCCGACAGCGCATCGTGAGCCTGGTCATGTACCAGCCCGTTAGCGCGACTGAGGTCCTCAAGCCGCAGGCTGGGGGCACCTGATTCATAGGTTGGCCAGACAATACCATCCGGACGCAGTGCTCGTGCCAGACGCAACATATCGATGATATCCCAGCGAGAGCAGCCATTCTGCCATTCACGTGCGTAGGGATCAAAAAAGTTGCGATAGAGCGTATAGCGCGTCACTTCATCATCAAAACGCAGACTGTTATAGCCCACAGCACAAGTCCCGGGCTGGGATAATTCAGCATGAATGCGACTGATGAACTCTGCCTCACACACCCCTTCTGCCATAGCCTTTTGCGGGGTGATGCCGGTGATGAGAGACGCCATGGGATGTGGCAGAAAATCATCGGCAGGTGCACAGTAAAGCACCAGTGGCTCACCTATTACATTGAAATCCATATCGGTGCGTACACCAGCAAACTGCATAGGTCGGTCACGCTTGGGATCCGTACCAGAGGTTTCATAATCATGCCAAAAAAAGCTACCCGCTTGTGCCTGCGCCATCTCACCATCTCATGCTATAGTCGATTATCCGTAACGTTCATACGGCTTTGCTACCGTGTTATGCTGAAGAGTATCAGTTAATAATCCGGGGATCATCCTATGTTGCAGGATCAAACCAGCAGCGATCAACTCTGCCCGTGTGAATCGGGTAAACCTTTCAACTTTTGTTGCGCACCTGCCATTAACGGCAGTCGACCAGCCAAATCGGCTGAAGCGCTGATGCGTTCACGTTATTCTGCTTTTTTTGTCGGTGCAGTTGATTATCTTATCGACTCCACTGCACCAGAAACTCGTCGTGAAGAAGATCGCGAACTACTGGTGGAACAAACACAGATTACCAACTGGACCCAACTGACTATTCTTGAGACTCAGGCTGGCCAACCGCAGGACACAGAAGGCGAAGTTTGCTTTGAGGCACACTTTGAAAGTCCTGATGGCAATGGAATACTCCGGGAAACCTCGCGTTTTCGCCAGGATAGTGGCCGCTGGTACTACGTTGATGGTGACTTGGAACTCATCCCCACCTGAGGTTTTTTTCTGGTTAAGAAGTATTCAAAGTGGCCGATAACCTCAAAATCGACTGAGGTTATCACCATGCGTATTGAATCGTCTTCTTTGCAGTTCACATCATCACACCAGGCGCAAAGCCGCTATCAACGCAATGAGCAGCTGCATGTCAGCCTTCCGGATCGCTCAACAGGGCACATGACTGAGTTGAGCTACTCCAGCCAAAAGAGCGTTGAAACTGCTCAACTCATGACCTATAACGAGCTGCGTAGCCAAGCTGGAAATCCAGCATTGGCAGTCAAAGCTGACCGCTTATCAGCACAAGTCGAGGCCGCCAATGAACGCAATCAAACAGCGGCCAATGACGCCTCGGCAGGGATTAGTCACAGCGCTGAGGATGGTGATATTCTGGTGCTCTCAGCAGAAGATAGGTTACGTATTTCGTTAATTCAGTCTCTGATTCGCAATCTGACCGGTAAGGATATTGAATTTTCCATCATTGACCTGCGCCTGCCAAAACAGTCCACTGTTGAGGCCCAGCCAGTACAGCCGACACAACCGGTTACAGCGACGATTCAACCCTTGGAAGTGCCAGTTCAAGCCAGTCTGGACTATCAGGTATCAGAAAGCTTTTATCAGCAGGAGCAAACTGCTTTTCAGGCCACTGGGCAGGTCACCAGCACCGATGGCAAACAGATTCAGATCGACATTTCCGTGAATATGAGTCGTGAATTACTTCAGCACCGGGAATTTTCACTGCAACTGGGCGGCGCCCTCAAAGATCCTCTGGTCATTAGTTTTGATGGCAAAGCCGCCGAACTCAGCCAAGAACGCTTTGAGTTTGACTTAACGCTGGATGGTCAGCAAGAACTGATTCCAAAACTGGCAGGTAATGCGGCATTTTTGGCACTTGACCGTAATGGTGACGCTCATATCAACGATGGTAGCGAGCTTTTTGGGGCCACCACAGGTGATGGCTTTGCCGAACTGGCAGAACATGACGACGACGGTAATGGCTGGATCGATGAAAATGATGCTATCTTTGAGCACCTGCAACTCTGGCTAAAACCCGGAGAAGGTAACAGCCAACAACTGATCAGCCTGAAAGATGCTGGGTTAGGTGCCATTTATCTGGGTAATGCGGACACACCGTTTACCCTGAACGGCTCACTAGGTGAAGAGCGCCTCGGCGTAATCCGCTCCAGCGGTATCTACCTGTCAGAGCAAGGGAAAGCAGGCTTGATTCAGCAGGTTGACTTGAGCGTTTGAAAAACTATTTCATCATACGCTGCAATCAAGGCTTTTATTGCGGCACCTGCCACCGGTAGAATAGTCCGCCTTAGCATTAGCTTGGCATACTTAAGGATTGCTGGACTTAACGTCCGGTTACGGTGATTGATGTTTGTAGACCTGTTAAAACCCAGATGGCGTCATCCGAGTGCTGCTGTTCGCAGCATCGCGGCAACAAAACTCAACCCCAACAAGAAATCTGATGCCGGAAAACTCAGGCAGCTTGCCTACCATGATCCGGACCCTAAAGTCAGAACCGTTGCCATAACACGCCTTACAGATCAGCAGCTTCTAATTCAACTGCTTGAACAAGATACTGACCCGGCACAAGCCGAACTGGCAGCATCCAGACTTATCGCGTTATCAGAACAAGGTATTATAAACACCAGTCAATTTGAAACTGTGCAGAACGAAGCAGCCCTCAGCCTGCTAATCTGTCACAGCCAGAGTGAACGGCTGCACCATGCACTCCTCCCTCGCATACACAATGAAGTCTTTCTGGCTGACATTGCCATGCGCGCCCCACTGACGGCAACGCGTCAATTGGCTGCGACTCAGTTAGCTGATACAGACTGTCTTGAAAAAGTACGCCACTTTGCAAAAGATCATGATAAGGCGGTTTATCGCATTACCCGTGATATACACAAGCGCAGCCAACAGATCCAGGCAGAACAGCAGGCTATTTTGCAACAGCGCCAGCTGCTACTGGATAACTTACACGCCTTAATCAATAGCACAGACAGACAACATTTCGGTGCTCGTTTTCAAGCCCTGCAAAGCCAGTGGAATGATCTGTCAGGTCATCAACCCCTTGACATTGCTGAAACCTACCAGCAGTTGGTTCATCAGGCTGAAACAATTTTGCAACAGCAGCATATCGAGCAGGCTGCCCTGGCTCATGCTGAAGCTGTTCGTGCTGAGGCCACAAGACAGTTAGGCCTATGTCAGGATCTACTCACTGAACTGCTAGCACAACTGACCGAGAATTCACTTGAACAAAACAAGTCACAACACTACCTGACCCAGTTAGACAACGAAGCACAACGCCTCATGGCAGATCACGCTGATCAACTGACACAGGCTGAGCGCCATGAGGCGAACAAGCTAGTCACCATCATCGATGCCTGCCGGATGCTGCAACAGCAGAGCATGCATTTTCGCAGCCTGGTGGAGCAAGGTAACGCAGCCAATGACCTGAATGCGTTGCAAGAGAGCCATAAAGCCATCAAGCAGGCACTAAAACTGCACTCCTGGCCAACGGCTCTACAGGCATCTCTGGATCTCAAACAACTGACAGCTATTGGGCAACAGACTGAAAAACGCCTGCAACAACTAAAACAGCAGGATAAGGCCGCACTGGCTGCAATAGAAGATCAGTTGAACCTGCTGGATAGTCATATCAACCAAGGTGAAACCCAGAAGGCACAAGAGCAACTTGAGCGACTTAACAAGCAGATTAAACATCTACACTTAACCGAATCGTTACAACAGCAGTTTCGCAGCCTTACCGCCCAGGTCAACGAGATGACAGACTGGCAACAGTTTGCGGCTATCTCCAAGAAAGAACAGCTATGCATGGCCATGGAAGCACTGATTGACAGTGCCTTGGAACCGGTAGATCTGGCAACACAGATACGTGAATTACAACAGCAATGGAAGCAGCTTGACCAGCAATCACCAACTCCTGTCAAGCCGCTCTGGGAGCGCTTCCACGCAGCATCGCGCCAGGCTTACCAGCCCTGTGATGCTTACTACAAAGAGCTCAGTCGATTGCGTGCCTGGAATCTGTCACAGCGTGAATTAATTTGCCAACACCTGGAAACTTACTTCAGCGCCCTGGACTGGTCACAGCCCGATTGGAGAGCGCTAGAGCAGATACTGAAAAAAGCCAAGCACGAATGGCGTGAGTTTTCACCAGTTGACCGTGCACCCGGAAAACTGCTGCAGACGCGCTTTCAGCAATTGCTAGACCAGGCTGAACAGGCTCTGCAAACACACCGCAGCCACTGTGCCGCACAAAAGCAAGCACTGGTTGATGAAGCCATAGCCTTATCCCAGTCAGAGGATATAGTCGCAGCGACTGAAGGCATCAAAGCCTTGCAACAAGCCTGGAAGACCATTGGCAGCACGGCAAAACACAAGGAGCGCAAGCTCTGGGAAGCTTTTCGCTATCATGGTGATCAGGTATTTGCCCAACTCCGGGCCTTACAACAGACTGAAAACCAGGATTCAGAAGACTTCACTTCAGCTGAAGAACGGCAAACAGCCGCACGATTACTCTGCATACGTCTGGAAATACTGTTTAATCAGCCCAGTCCGGAAAGTGATCAATACTTAAGAATGGAATACCAGATGCAACGCTTACAGGAGGCGCTGGAACCCTGCTCGGATAGCGAACGTAAGATCGCAGTTCAACGGGTTATTGATGAATGGAATGAGGCAGAGTTTGGTGAACAGTTCGAAACCCTGCAACAGCGTTTCGCTAATTTACTGTCGCATAACGAGTAAGCCCCAATACGGGGCTCACTCTATCAGATTAGCCAGGCCAATCAACTCATATGCAGACCGCCATTAATTGACAGATCGGAGCCGGTGATATAACCGGAGTTTTCATCCGCCAGAAAAGCGATGGCTCGGCCAATCTCTTCCGGATTACCAAAACGCCCAACCGGTATGGTTGAGCAGATTTTAGCTTGAATATCTTCCGATATTTTCGCCACCATTGGCGTCATGATATAACCAGGTGACAGAGTATTCACAGTAACCCCCTTGGCAGCGACCTCTTGTGCCAGAGCCTTGGTAAAACCATGAATACCGGCTTTGGCAGCTGAATAGTTACACTGACCAAATTGGCCTTTCTGCGCATTAACGGAAGAAATATTGATAACGCGGCCAAAGCCTTTTTCCAGCATTGGGTTAATTACCAGACGGGTCATATGGAACATACTATCCAGGTTAGCTGACAGCACCTCATTCCATTGCTCCCAGGACATTTTCTTGAACATACCATCACGAGTGATACCGGCATTATTTACCAGAACGTCAACACTGCCACCAGTCAGTTCTTCTACCGTTTTTATGCAATCAGCACAGGAAGCCGAATTGGTCACATCACCATAAGCAACATCTATTTCGTAACCATCACGACGCTGATCTTCCTGCCAGGCTTTGGCCTTATCGTGATTGCCGCCACTGTTATAACCCGCCACGACACGAAATCCTGCATCTGCCAGGGCTCGACAAATCCAGGTTCCCAAACCGCCTGTTCCACCTGTAACCAAAGCAACTCTTTTTGTCATAGTTCACATCCCATTTACACTGTCGGTTTTATTGTTATTGCCGGTCATGGCATAGCACGAAGCATTGCACTTCATAGCGAAGACCAGCAACTCAATCTTTTGCAAGCCTTTCTCCTTAAGCATAGTCGCTCAATGATGACGGGACTAGCCTATACAGTGAAAAAATACGGTTATTCTTCCACTCTAGACAAAGGTCTAAGTTTGGCTCAGATTGATTGACTCGCATTTAACAAGTCCCTAACCTTATTGACTGCACCGAATAATTGGTCATACCAATTTACCCAAACAAGTATAATTAAACAATTAATCAAACTAGAGAAGGCTTTATGAACTCCACTCTACTCTCTTTACTGGCATTTGCGCCGTTGGTACTGGCAGCCATTCTGCTGGTCGGACTGCACTGGCCTGCCAGACGCGCCATGCCTGTGGTCTTTGTCGTTACCGCTGCGATCGCTCTCACTGCCTGGGAGATGACGTTTAACCGCGTGCTGGCATCAACGCTGCAAGGCTTAATTCTTACCGGTGCCATCCTGTGGATTATTTTCGGCGCCATCCTGCTGCTGAATACCCTCAAGCATTCCGGCGCGATTACCGCCATTCGCGGTGGGTTTTCCAATATCAGCCCGGACCGTCGTGTACAGGTGATCATTGTAGCCTGGTTATTCGGCTGCTTTATCGAAGGCGCTTCAGGTTTCGGTACCCCCGCCGCCGTGGCAGCTCCCTTACTGGTTGCACTGGGTTTCCCCGCACTCGGGGCGGTGATGGTAGGTATGATGATCCAGTCCACACCGGTTTCGTTTGGTGCGGTAGGCACGCCTATTGTTGTGGGTGTTACGGGTGGTCTGGATCGCGCTGGCATCACTGAAGCACTGGTTGCTCAGGGCTCTGACTGGGAAACTTTCTATCGTTTGATCACCTCCGAAGTCGCCATTACCCATGCGTTGATCGGGGTCGTCATGCCTCTGTTTATGGTGATGATGCTGACACGCTTCTTCGGTAGAAACCGCTCATGGCGCGAGGGTCTGGCAATGGCACCCTTTGCCCTGTTTGCCGGTATCGCTTTTGTTATTCCTTATGCCGCCGCTGGCGTGTTCCTGGGACCAGAATTCCCATCCATGATTGGTGCACTGGTTGGCTTGTTGATCGTGGTACCCGCAGCCAAAGCCGGTTTCCTGCTGCCGAAAAAGAGCTGGGATTTTGCTGCTGCCAGCGAGTGGCCAGTTGAGTGGATGGGTAATATCGAAATTAAACTCGACAGCCTGACAGCCAAAGCCCCTATGTCGGTGGGTCTGGCATGGCTTCCTTATCTGCTACTGGGTGCATTACTGGTTTTATCTCGCGTCAACGCGGATGTCAAAACCTTCTTCACCCAGAACCTGGTACTGGGCTGGCAGAATATTCTCGGTGAAGCTGGTGTATCCGGCAGCATACAGTTTCTGTATTTGCCAGGTGGCATCATGATTATGGTTGTACTGGCCACCTTCCTGTTACATCGGATGCAATTCGGTGAGTTGCGTGCGGCGGTGAGTGAGTCATCCAAAACCCTGCTGGGTGCTGGCTTTGTATTACTGTTCACCATCCCGATGGTGCGTATTCTGATCAACTCTGGCGTTAACCTGGCCGACCTGCCATCCATGCCTCGCGCCATGGCCGAACTGGTAGCCGGTAGCGTCGGTGATGTCTATCCCTTCTTTGCCGCCACAGTCGGGGCACTGGGTGCTTTCATCGCCGGTTCAAACACAGTATCCAACCTGATGATGGCTCAGTTCCAGTTTGACACAGCCCAGTTAATCGGCGTATCCAGTGCCATGCTGATCGCTGCACAGGCTGTTGGTGCCGCTGCAGGTAACATGATTGCCATCCACAACGTGGTTGCAGCATCAGCGACTGTGGGCTTGTTGGGACGTGAAGGACAAACCCTTCGCATGACCATCATTCCGACGGTCTATTATCTGATCATGGCAGGCCTGATAACCCTAATCGCGCTGCATCTGGTGGGTATCAGTGATCCATTGATGGCGCAATAGCAAGCCTGTATTACCGGGGCCATCAATGGATGGCCCCTTTTTTTAGGTTCGATATCAGGCGTTTATTGTGCCGCCGCTTGTAGCGCCACATCTGGAGGCTGACGATCCATACCCCAACTTCGCTGCATATAACCCTGCACCTCGTCCAACTCATCCTGAGGCACCTTAGCCAAGGCGCCGCCTTCTAGCGGATCATAATGAAAGATGTATAGCCGTGAGGTAAATTGTGCAAACGGCAACGACGCTTCACCAAAGCGCTCGCCCCTGCCGGATGTACTGACTACAACATCATCACCCCAGTTCTGCCCACTATCGTTATTCGGGTTATAGAAATACACCCGCATAACCTCCTCAGGATCCAGTGCCACACGCAGCAAGGTGATCGCATGCCAACCGATAAAACGTGCCGCTGAATCGGTAATGGCAATACCAGCAGGTTGTGGATGTATAAGCGGTTGATTACCATTAAAATAGGGATGGTAGCAGGCATAAAATGCCCGGATAAACTCATCCAGATCCTGAAATTTACCCGTTGCCACATCAATATTGATACGAAATCCACGGCCCGACCACCAGCCATGAAACTCGGGATTAACCCAGCGATGCGGGTCCCCTTCCCGTCCGATACAGCGGCGCCCCATTTCGGCATAGATACGATCAAGATGCGGCACCAGTAGCAGGGAAACCGGATCAAGGTCTATGGGCATTTCTCCAGCGACACCCGCCTGACAGTCACGTGAAGAGATCGTCTGACCTTCAAAGTGCATAACGACTTCATCATCCCTGGCCGCCCAGACCAGCATCTGCAGCAGATAGTCTGGATCATTGTAGGCCCACATAGACAGGGCCCGGGCCGATTGACAGGTCGGGCTGTTACCCTGACCTACACCAAGTGGTTGCCCCAGAATACACAGCACGCCTTCCAGTAAACGTGCACTAACGGATACCTGATCACCAAAGGCTAAGGCTAACCGAGTTTGAGCTTCTTTGCACAAGGGCAGCCCTAACTGTCGCCAGAGTGCCGGCGCGACCGGAGGCTGATAGAGAATGCCACGCTCCAACATCAACGCCAGACCATAAATGCCTTGAGCCGTAGCTGGAAGAATAACCTGACGAATCAGCGCCTGGATCAACTGGCGGAAGCACATGAAACAATCCCGTCCGGTTGAAGACAAGCCCAACGCCTCGATCAGCAAGTAGTCATCCACAGCTAGCAGGTGACGCAGCAACACGGCATGATAGGGTGACACTAACCCTGTATCATGCATGGCTCTGGCAAATCCGGTAGCTTCTGACTGCAAGGCTTGACTATCCATAGTCGCAAGTCTGTCTTTGTAGACATCCACTCCAGGGTCTTCACGGCACGCCTGGGTGGTGCCAAACAGGCTACTGACCAATCGTGCCGCACCTTGCCCGCTACTCCCCAGGTCGATATCCGGATTATGCTGACAGATTGCAATCTGAGTCACCATGCGCTTGACCGCATCAACCTGGATGGGCCGCTGCTGCAGGATACGCCAGATTTCGTCAACCAGCTGATCAATCACATGCTCATAACCGATCCGTTGAGCCAGATACTCAAACAACAACCGTGGAATTTGTGCCAGGCGCCCCTGTGTTTCTCGCTCAGCTTCACTTGGCGGAGTGAATAACAAGGCCAGATTAATCGCCATAACCTGCGTCAGGTAGTGGTGGGCCTGCTCAGCAGAGATCAATGGATGACGATAATTATCCTTAGCAACAGCCAGAAGGCGAATCTCACTGAGTGCTTCTATTACCAGTAGATTGGCATCGGCACTTTGCAGCGAGTGTGACGTTAACGAAGGCACCAGAATCTGCGGTGTTTGCCAGTCAGATCCAGCAAACACACCCGCCTGTTCAATACCTTCAGCCCTGACTTCCAATGCGGCACAGCCACCCGGTTGCAGCAAAACTCGCCTGACCAGGTCCAGCACACCCAGTAGCTTGTCATATTTAGCAAACTCGGGTGCCTGCGTCAGGCGCTCAATACTGGCATCCAGCTTCTGCAGCAAGGCGACAAGTTTCGGGCTAGTCTGTTCTAATTCTTCAATACCCTGACTCACATGTTCACCCTTTTATGACTACCAATCCAACATCAGACATAAAAATCCAGCTCTTCCTGATGCTTAAGTAAACGTTTCATTTCATCCGCTTCAGATCCAACAAAATACACTAACCCCCAATGGGTGCCAAAAGCCGTACGCTTGGTCACGGTTTCCTGGGCTGGCGTGGTTAATTCATGCGACTCAAAATAGGGGTGATCCTCGGTTTCTTCAGGAATTTCAAGACGGCTGACAACCCGACGGCGAGGGTAAACACCAAAGCAACCGGCAAACCCCTTGGCATCGACCACTTCCTTAGGAAAGAACTCACGAATTTCGTCTTCGGTGGTTTTCGGATCAAACACCAGCATACTGGCTTGATAGGCATTAAAGCCATACACCCGCTCCAGCAGTTCAAACACTTTAAAGCCTGGCGGACGATAAGCCACTTCACCAAAATACATTTCACCATCACTAGTAACAAAGTACTCGGGGTGAATCAAACCGAATTCGATATCAAAGGTTTTAACCAGCTTTTCGATCTGCTGTTTAATTTGATCGCGGTATTTTTCCAGCTCCGGTGAAGCGGGTACAAACACGGAATAACCCAGCGTGACATACTCGGAAATATTTAAAAAACAAATTTTGCCATTATGAATCCAGGCCTCAACGGCAAATTCCCAACCATCCAAATGGGACTCCATCAACGCTGGAAACTCATCATCCGGAATCGCATCAACATCATCCGGTGTGCGCACCACGCGATGCCCCAGGCAACCGGCCTTATCAAAGGCTTTAAAGTGAATCGGATCATTCGGATCACCATCAAGCTTCAGCAATGTCTGATTGACACGGCGCAGAAAACGCACTACATCTTCACGGTCATGCGCTTCTTCAAAAATACCAACACGAATACCACCCAGTTGAGCGCGTCGTTTCATCAATGACTTATCACGCATCAACATGGCCTGACCTAACAAGCGGGGATTATTCAGCAGTACTGAGTTGATTGCACCGGCCCACTCCACCGTTTCTTCAAAAATGGGAATGGCAACATCGACTCCCATTTCCTGAAGAGTTTCAGCAATTTCCATCGAACGATCATTCAGGCGTTCAAAATTCCAGGCGACATAGGGTATATTGTGTTGTGTGCAGTACTCTTCAGCCCAATCAGGGGCCACGACCACATAGCGGCGGTCAAAGTTCTCAGCCGCTTCCACAGCGCTCAGGCTCCAGCCAAGCAGGGCTATATAGCCTTTATCCAAATTTTTTTGCATCAATGTTCTCCTGTAGCCTGAAAATTCAAATAACTCCTATCAAGTATTTTTATACGAGCCAATAAACTTCATTAATTAAAGATAGCCTTTAGACCCTAACAAGTTTGCCCCCCTGACTGTCAAGGTAAAGTTATTCTTATTCAGGAACCGCTGTCAGATTACAGCCATGCACTACACGGTGCACAAAGCGAAGCTTTTCAATGGTGGCCGGGGCCAGCACAAAGGGATAGGCATGATCATGGCCGATGCTGCGATTCAGGCTGTTCATCACAAATGTCAGCGGTAACCAATGCTCAATCAGGGTATCAAACGCCCCTTCGTGATAGGGATTAAAATCATGACTGACTTTCATCGAATGCTGACTGCCGACACGCGGGTGTATCTGCAAGCCATATTCATAAGCCGTTTCCAGGGTATCGACAATATGCAGATAATGCGCCCAGGTTTCAGCCCAGTCTTCCCAAGGGTGTGAACTGGCATAAGCACTGACAAAACGTGACGGCCAGTCTGCCGGGGCACCAAAGCGATAGTGTCTGTCCAGTGCCTGGGTATAGTTGAGGGTATCATCGCCAAACAGGTGACGAAATGGATGTAACCACTGGCTATCTTTCACTAGCCGGTCCCAATAATAATGCCCGGATTCATGCCGAAAATGGCCCAGTATGGTGCGGTACGGCTCATCCATTTGTTCCCGCATCTGTTCTCGCTTTGCCGGATCTGCTTCAGCAATATTAAGCGTGATCAATCCCCGGTTATGCCCGGTTATGACGTTAGAGCGCTCACTGAAACTGGGATGAGGGTCTGCCAGAAACTCAAATGCCATGCCACGATAATGGTGCTTAAGGGACATTAACGGTAAATTGAGTTGCAGCAATGAATACACTAAACGGCGCTTTTCCGTTTCCATAATGCGCCAGAGTTCGGTATTACCTGGAACGGATAGGTCTGGAATAGTTTGATTCAAGTCACAAGCACGGCAGAAATGCTGCTCACTTTCAGCTTCCAGCATCCAGTTACATACCCCTGCACCGGTATAATTGTTGCACATACGGTAAAGCCGCGTATCACCTACCGGCTGCCAAAGTCCATCACCCGCGGGAACTATGGCACTTAAGCGCTGGGTATCCTGCAAAAACCCCAGGGTGGCTCCACATTGTGTGCAGCACACATTGTTAAAGTAGATCAGATTACCACAAGCCGTACAGGTAAAGAGTTTCATTGGAACAGGCCTCTAAATTTTGCCGTACAGCAAAAGCCAAAACTTCATCCTACTAGCTTCATTCACTCGGTAACAGTTATTCAGCGCACTTAAGCCCCGATCTGAAGGAGGCCTGTCAGCTTCTGTCGCATCCACATCCAGGCGATGATGGCGGTTAATAGATTTGCCAGTACCAGCGCGCTGAACAGTCCTTCCAGTCCAAACAGCTGATTGCCTAACCAACCCAACGGCAGATACATCAGAAATAAGCGAATCAGACTGACTTTAAGCGCCAGCATCGGCTGATGCAGCGCATTAAATGCCGATGCGCTCAAGAAGGTAGTAGCCTGGAAACCAAAGCCCAACGGCACTATCAGAATCCACAAGCGGATAAGCCGGATCACTTCAGCATCATCACTGAACAGGGCCGCCAACGGCGCCGAAAAGAGCACCAGTAACAAGTAAATCAACACCTGCCAGCCCAAGGCAAAACGTATCGCCAATGCATAGGCTTTTTTAATCCGTTGCATCTGAGCGGCGCCGAAATTCTGACTGATAAACGGTGGCAAGCTCATCGACAAGGCCAGGCACACCAGCAAAGCCAAGGACTCAAGACGACTCCCCACACCAAAAGCCGCCACAGCTTCGGCACCGTGTCGGGCAACCATAGCCGTCAGCACCGCATTGGCAACCGGCGTGGTGATATTAGACAGCGCGGCGGGCACACTGATACTGAAAAGTTCACGCCAGTAGCGCAGCAGTGTTAGCAGTGATGGAAAGCGTAAGGTCAGCATATGTCGACGGTGATGCAACAGATGCAGTGCAATCAGCGTGGTGATACTCCAGGCAATGACGCTGGCAAGTGCAGCGCCCTGTATGCCCAAGGCTGGAAACGGACCCAGACCAAAAATCAGCAAAGGGTCCAGCAACAGGTTCAACAGCGAAGCCAGCAGCATAATCATGGCTGAACCCCGTACATCACCGGTTGCACGTAAAATACTGTTACACACCATGTTCAGCACCATGAACACTGAACCGGCGAACCAGATCTGCATATAAGCTCGAATTAGGGGTAGCAGTTCAGGTTCAGCTCCCATTAGCTTGAAAACGGGGTCAATAGCAAACTGCCCGGCAAAGCCCACCAGGATCAGCAGAAACGTAGTAATAAAAAGAATCGAGGTAGCCACCTGTGCAGCTGACCCGATATCACCCTGACCGATACGCCGTGCCAGGGTTGCAGACGTTCCGATTCCCAACCCAATCGCCAGGCTGATAACCACAAAAGAAACCGGAAAGGTAAAGGCCAACGCCGCCATCGGCAGAGTACCCAATTGTCCGACAAACCAGATATCGGCCAGATTGAACAGCATGATGCTGACAATCCCGAACATCATCGGGACGGTCATCTGCACCAATACGCTGCGCATAGGTCCATTTAAAAGATCAGGGGAGCGGTTCATTAACCAGGATAACCCAACAGAAAAATACGCTATTTTAGCATTTTAAAATGGCCAATGCAGTTTGTCTGTAACCTTTAAAATGCTAATCTTGCTCTCAACCAAGGAGCGTTAGCCACTATGTTGACTGTAGGATTAACTGGCGGAATCGGCAGCGGCAAGAGCGCTGCATCCAGACTGTTTGAGCAATTGGGAGTCGCCGTTATCGATGCTGATCAGGTGGCCCGGGATGTCGTCGAACCGGGTGAACCGGCACTCGTAGCAATTCAAACCGAATTCGGTGCTGAGGCACTGGATGATGCCGGTCAGTTGAATCGACGCTGGTTGCGTCAGCAGGTGTTTGATCATCCAGACAAACGTCGCTGGCTCGAAGCGCTGCTACACCCACTAATACGACGGCAAATCCTTAACTGGCTGGCATCTCACCAGCAGGATGATTATGTTATTTTATCCTCTCCCCTGCTGCTGGAAACCGATCAACATCAGCTAACACAAGCGGTGGTTGTGGTTGATTTGCCTGAAGATATTCAGCTAGAACGCAGTTGCCAACGCGATGGCATGACAGCCGCCGCCGCAAGTAAAATCATCGCCGCTCAAATGCCACGGCAGCAACGGGTGGAAAGCGCCGACTTTATTCTGGATAATAGCGGTAACCTGGCCAGCCTTGAAGCACAGGTGGCCCTGCTTCACCAACAGCTTAAATCCAGGGCTATTAATAAAAGCACATGAAGTACATGGAATATTATGACAAAACGTGAAGTACCCTGCCCACAATGTGGCAAACCTTCGCTTTATGCAGCGGAGAATCTTTCGCGCCCCTTTTGCAGTGAACGTTGTCGTTTAATCGATCTGGGTGAATGGGCCAGTGGAAGTTACCAGATACCGGTAGAACCCAGTCTGGATGACTTTTCATCGGCCGATATTGAACACCCGCCACTTCTACGTCATTAAATACTAGCCACAAGGAAGCCAAGGATGTTAAGTAAAGTTGTTATCCCCGTAGCCGGACTCGGGACCCGAGTTCTACCTGCCAGTAAAGCCGTACCCAAAGAAATGCTGACCGTGGTTGATAAACCGGTGATTCAGCATGTTGTCGAAGAAGCCATTGCCGCCGGCTTTACCGAGATCATTCTGGTAACTCGCAGCGGTAAACAAGCTATTGAAGATCATTTTGATCATCACTATGAGTTGGAAGCCGAACTAAGTCGTAAGGGCAAAACAGCGTTACTGGAAAGCATTCGTGACATTCTGCCTCCAGGTGTCGAAGTAATCAGTGTACGCCAGCCCAAAGCACTGGGACTGGGGCATGCGGTACTCTGCGCCGCGCCAGTAGTTGGCGATGATGATTTTGCGGTGATGTTACCGGATATGCTCATCGATAATGCCGGCCAGCAACGCGACATGTCCTCTATGGCAGCCGCCTGGAAAGCTTCCGGACTGGGACAGATCATGGTTGAGGGTGTGCCAGAAGATCAGGTACAGCGCTACGGTATCGTCGATTGTGCCGGAGTTTCTGTAAACCCAGGCCAAAGCGCCGATATTCGCGGTATGGTTGAAAAGCCAGATGTTGCTTCCGCCCCATCCAATCTCGCTATTGTCGGACGCTACATTCTGCCCGCACGTATTATGACCCTGCTCAAAGACACTCAGCCAGGCGCCGGTGACGAAATACAGTTAACCGATGCTCTGCAAACCCTGTTGTCGGAATCTGGCCTGCAGGCCTATTCCATGGCAGGCAAGCTGTTTGACTGTGGTAATAAGGCCGGGCTTTTACAAGCCAATGTTGCCTTCGGTCTACAACACCCTGAAACCGCTGATGCATTGCGCGCCTATATTGACACGCTCTAAATGCCAACCCGATCCCCTTACAGGGTCGGGTTCAGCTGATTGCATCCTTATGAAATGACTGATTTACTCGACCTTGTCATAATTTTATTACTGGTCGGAATTCCGCTCATTCTGTCCTTGGTCTGTTCAATTCATATTCTATTGACCAAGCGTGACAGCCGCGCCAGTATTGCCTGGATGGGATTAGTTTGGCTAGCTCCAGTATTAGGGGCATTTACCTACCTGCTGTTCGGAATCAACCGCCTGCATTCACGCGCCACTGAATGGAAAAAAAATCTGGCCGATCACCGCCGTGACAGCCTACAGCCCTTTCTACCGGATATGCTTGCGCAATGCGTACCGGAACCCATGCAAACTTTATCGCGATTGGCTGATAAGGTCTCTAACCAACCATTGCTGGCGGGCAATGCAATTACCCCCTTGTTCAATGGCGATGAAGCTTATCCACGCATGCTGGCCGCCATAGATGCAGCGGAACAGAGCATTACCCTTAGCACGTTTATTTTACGTAACGACCGACTGGGCAAACAATTTATAGATGCCTTAAGTCGTGCCGCCAAACGCCAGGTAGCCATTCGGTTGCTAGTGGATTACATGGGATTTCGCTATTCCTTCCCGACCCTAAAAAAACGCCTGCGTACCGCAGAACTGCACTATGCCGAGTTCATGCCACCCAACTGGCCACGCACTATGCCTTTTCTTAACCTGCGCAACCACCGCAAGCTACTGATTATAGATGGTCGTATTGGTTTTACCGGCGGCATGAACATCAGTGATCATCACTGTCGCAACAAGCGCCAGTGCGTTCCCATTGAAGACATTCACTTTGTGGTTGAAGGTCCAGTCGTCACTGAACTGCAAACTATTTTTACAGAAGACTGGTACTCAAGCACGGGAGAAAAGCTGGAAGGGCACCCTTGGTTCAGCCCACCCGAAACACCCGGCAGTACCCTGGCTCGCGCCATTGCTGATGGGCCGGATGACCGCTTCAATACCCTGCGACAACTGATGTTAGGTGCCATAGGATCAGCACAAACCCGGATACGCATCATGACACCCTACTTTGTTCCCGATGCCAGCCTGGAAGAAGCCCTGATTACCGCTTCACTACGGGGCATTCAAATCCAGCTGCTGTTACCCGGGCGCAACAACCTGAAACTGGTTGATTGGGCCTGCCGCCACCATCTACTGGAGCTGGTGCGCCAGGGTGTTGAAGTCAGGTTCGGACCGGAGCGTTTCATTCATTCTAAATTGTTTATGCTGGATGAAAGCTGGACATTGTTCGGTTCCGCTAATTGGGATAACCGCAGTCTGGTGCTGAATTTTGAGTGTAATGTGGAGTGTTATGATGACTGGCTGACACAGCAGTTGAATCAGCATTTTGATACCCAGTTTGCCCAAGCTATACCTGTGACACTGAGCGAACTGCAACAGCAGTCACTTCCGGTACGCTTACGAAATGCGGCAGCGGGATTGTTGTCGCCATATCTTTAAGTAAAGGGGTCAGTACCCTTTTGGTGATTCCATGCAGGATAGTGATGAGGGTTAGTGCCACGCTGGGGTGGTGGTATCGCTTTGATGTGACACGCTTTTCGTCATCCATGACCGCTCGACTGGCGCCCTGACCGCCATGGACGGCGGGAATGCCGAAAATGCAGGAGCATTTTTCGGCCATGGCGCCAGTCGGTCCCACCAAAGCGATACCACCACCCCCGCCGAAAGCCTGTACCAATCCAAATATTGGAAGGAGTGGAACAGCATGGCAAGGATTTTCCAAACACTCCGTTTTTAAGCCAACTTGATGCTGGCACCCAAGTGGTGTGGGCTGATGGGATCGGATATGGCTGACCCTGTGCGCCAGGGAAGGCGCACTGGAGCCCCCATGGATGGGTTCATGGCGTGTCAGACAGATCCGATCCCATTAGCCCTATGACCTACAGAGGTCAAATAATCCACAGAGGCCCCCATCAAGCCGAAATGAACACGATATTATGCGCTCTTGGCGATAATCTCTTTCCACTTGGCCGGGCCGGTGTTGTGAACGGATTCGCCTTTTACATCGACAGCCACGGTTACTGGCATATCCTTGACTTCAAACTCATAGATAGCTTCCATACCCAGTTCCGGGAAAGCCAGGACTTTGGCACCGACTATCGCTTTGGATACCAGGTAGGCTGCACCGCCTACGGCCATCAGATACACCGCTTTGCTATCTTTGATGGCTTCAATGGCAACTGGGCCACGCTCGGATTTACCGATCATACCTAGCAGACCAGTGGTCTCCAGTATCTGACGAGTGAACTTATCCATACGGGTTGAGGTCGTTGGACCAGCGGGGCCTACAACTTCATCACGGACCGGATCAACCGGACCGACGTAGTAGATAAAGCGCCCTTTGAGGTCAACTGGCAGGGTCTCGCCGTTGTTGAGCATTTCCACCATTTTCTTGTGGGCGGCGTCACGGCCAGTGAGCATTTTGCCATTCAGCAGAACAGTTTCACCGACCTGCCACTGAGCCACTTCTTCCGGGGTGATCTCGTCCAGATTAACACGACGGGTATTGCTGCCCACTTCAAAGGTGACTTCGGGCCAGTCTTCCAGGCTCGGTGGTGTCAACTCGGCTGGACCTGTTCCATCCAGGGTAAAATGTGCATGACGCGTAGCCGCACAGTTTGGAATCATACACACAGGCAGAGAGGCCGCATGGGTTGGGTAATCCATGATCTTGATATCCAGTACAGTCGTCAGACCACCCAGACCCTGGGCACCGATACCCAGTGCATTGACCTTATCCATAATCTCCAGGCGCAGCTCTTCAACACGGTTCTGCGGACCACGTTCACGGATTTCATGAATATCGATAGGGTCCATCAGCGACTCTTTCGCCATTACAGCCGCTTTTTCGGCCGTTCCACCGATACCTATGCCCAGCATGCCCGGCGGACACCAGCCAGCACCCATGGTGGGTACGGTTTTGACAATCCAGTCTACGATACTGTCTGACGGATTCAGCATCGCCATCTTGGATTTATTTTCAGAGCCACCGCCTTTCGCGGCGACATGTACCTCGACTTCATCTCCTTCGACTATCTCATAATGGATAACCGCCGGGGTGTTGTCTTTAGTGTTCTGACGCTTGCCCGCCGGATCAGCCAAAATGGAGGCACGTAACACATTGTCCGGATTCAGGTAAGCACGGCGGACACCTTCATTGACCATGTCAGTCACGCTCATCTGCGCATCCCACTGAACATTCATGCCGACTTTCAGGAACACAGTGACAATGCCGGTATCCTGACAGATCGGACGCTTACCTTCAGCACACATGCGTGAGTTAATCAGAATCTGTGCCATGGCATCTTTGGCCGCCGGATTTTCTTCCCGAAGATAGGCTTCATGTACCGCTTTGACAAAATCAATCGGATGATAATAGGAGATAAACTGTAGCGCATCAGCAATGCTGCTAATGAAATCATCTTGGCGAATTACGCTCATGGGAACTTCTCCGGTCAGGCATTTTTCAATTAATTGACAGGCAGATGTGCAACTGGGTCGACATCCGAAAACGGGCATTATACCTAAAACCTGACGTTATTCCCGTCAGGTTTTAGTCGTAGTGCTACTGGTCGTGAAAAGAGGACACTCAGCTAAGCTTAAACTGCTGAACGTGTTGTTGCAGGCTGGCTGACAGACGCGCCAGTTCCTGACTGGCTGAGGTCACCTGATTCGCCGCTGTTGCAGTTTCATCAATCGCCTGGGTGATGTTAGTAATATTCTGATTGATCTCTTCAGCTACCGAGGATTGTTCTTCAGCCGCTGTAGCGATCTGCGCATTCATATCATTAATCGCGGTCACAGACGCATTGATGGCGTTGAGTGCTTCTCCGGCATTGTTCGCCTGTTTCACGGTTTGCATGCTTTGCTGCTTGCCCTGCTGCATCTGTTTAGCAGCCTGAGCAGAACCTTCCTGCACCCGGTTGATGCGCGCCTGAATATCACCGGTTGACGCCTGGGTGCGACTGGCCAGTGAACGAACTTCATCAGCCACCACGGCAAAGCCACGACCTTGATCTCCGGCACGGGCCGCTTCAATCGCTGCATTTAGAGCCAGCAAGTTAGTTTGTTCAGCAATTTCCTGAATCACATTCAACACCGAGCCAATCTCATCACTGTCTTTAACCAGTTGAGTCATGCTATTGGCTGATTTTTCAATTTCGGCGGCCAATTGATTAATCACCTGGACCACCTGCGTCACCACCTCCATGCCATTTTTGGTTTCAGCATGTGCTGACTGCGCTGCGCTGGAAGCTGAAGAGGCATTTTTGGCAACATCCATCACCGTGGCTGCCATCTCATTCATCGCAGTGGCAACCTGAGTAATCTCCATCTGCTGTAGCTGCACCTGGGTATTGGTCTGGCTACTGGAAGCAGACAGCTCTTCTGCCGCCGCAGACACCTGCACTGAAGCATCAGAGATTTGTTTCATTAGACTCTTCAGTGTATTAACCATATCGTTAAATGAGGCTAACAAGCTGTCTTTACCAGCAGAAGAGGCGTCGATTTTCACTGTCAGATCACCATCAGCGACCTGACGCACCACCTGTTGCACATAAGCTGGCTCACCACCCAGCTGTCCCATGACCCGACGGGTGATCAGAATACCCGCGGCCAGTGCAACGAGAAAACCGACAACTACAACAGTTATCGTAATCACCATATTCAACTCGGCTTCAGCAATCGCGTCAATAACAGTATCTTCTGAAATCTGTAAATTACGATTAATTAACTCTTCCAGTTGCTGGTTCATGGTCGTTGATATAGGAATTAAGGCTTCATAAAGTCGTTCAAACTCGGCATAAGCCTGCTGATAGGCATCGGCAGATCCTGCCTGACTCATACGTAGTACGGCGGCATCCATCCGCATCGCAGCTTCACGCCAGTTACGTATCGCACTGAGCAGGCGCTGATACATCGCTTCACCCTGCTGAGTCCTGGGGATAGCATCGTAGTCCGCCATAACCTCATCCAAATACTTCCATGATGCATCGCGCTGATTCAATAGATCAGTTAACTCTCGCCCGGCATTTACCGTCCATTCATTCTGCAACATCATACTCAGCGTTTGAGATCGCGTTTCAATGCGCTTTTCGTTTATATCTCCAAGCATGTGCACTGCAGGCAAACGCACTTCACCCAGGTTAACCACATCAGCCTTCATACGAGAAGCCGCAATGATGCTGAGCAAACCCACCAGCAGAAGAATCACCGCAACTACAGAAAAACCCGCCGTCAGCAACACACTTAATTTCATATTTCGCATAAGACTCTCTCTTTAAGGGTATTCACTTATATAATATTAAAGAAATCATCATAGTAATAGATTATTAGCAATAACAAGTAACTACCCTAATTAAATAAGCTCTACTGGAACAACAGCACGCTAAAAAACAAGCTAGAAAACCAGTTATTGCCAGTGCTTTACGTTGCATCACTGGGCTGAGAAGGTCCACCGCGCTGCTACTTAGGATAAAAGAGAACCTGTGTCTTAACTTCCAAAGGAAAACCCTCTAATTGCAGATCAATCCGCTGCTGTAAACCTTCCATCTGCTGCACACGTTCAATGCCGATGGTGACTTCCAGAAGCAAATAACTGCCCACTTTGGCCATTTTACATTGTGATGGTTGAATACCGATCACTGACAAGGTGCGGTAAACACTTTTCCGCACATCAGGCTTAGGCGAAATCATCATAATTTCTCGCATCCCCTGCAACATCATGCGCACAGGTACTGCCATAATGTACACAGATGCCAACACCACCAGCAGAGGGTCCACATACACAGCCCAGTGCGCATAGACTGTCTGGGAAAGGCCCCAGACGATCATGAAGCCCAGCAGCACCGCTGCACTGAGCAGACTGTCCATACACCACTGTTTTGCCTCTGCGTCTACCAGTGCAGACTGATGAATGAGATTACAGCGCTTCAGATAGCGCCAGGTATACACACAGCCAATCACGCTGAAAAAGGCAAAACCTATTGCCATATCAGTCATTATCTCTCGCCCTCCGGTCATCAGCGCATTAAGGGCACTGACCAGCGAAACCAGACACACCAGCAGGATGATGAAGCCTTTAATGGCGATTACCAAAGGTTCAGCGAGAATCCGGCCAAAATTGAAGCGGTTACTTGCCGGCGACTCTGCCCAGCACAATGCCTTTACCGATAGCATGGATAAAACCAGACTGACAGATGAATAAGCACCATCAAACAGAATTGCCAAGGAATCAGTCCACAGCCCCCAAATGACGCCTGTGAGTGCAAAAAAACCTGAGACACATGCCGAAAAAATCAGCGTTGACCTTTCACGGCCAACTTTAAGGAAAAGCATCACAACCTCATCATCTACGCCATATTGCATGGCATTTTTACTGTTAATTAATGGTAAAAGCTGATTTTATCCGTTAACTTAGCGATGAATGAGTCGCTTAGCGACCAAAAAACCGTCTCTTGAGAATCTACTTTACGAGCACCAAATCACCATGAGGCCCATACAAGCTGAAGCGTTTCTGGCGGTACTGGAATCAGGATCAATTATTGATGCAGCACGCAGGCTAAATCGCAGTCGCACAACGATCAGCGCTGCCATCAGCGCCTTAGAAGATGATTTGAATGCTGAGTTGTTTGAACGCTCAGGTAAATCAGTGCACCCGACTGATCTAGCCTGGTCCATTCAACCTGACTGTATGCGCTTTCTGCACACCTATCGCCAAATCCTGGCGCGCTGCGAACTGGAGAGAGGGGGGATTGAAACCACCTTGAGACTGGCCCGTGATGACTCTTTACCTGAAGCCTTCTGGCTTGAGGCGATGCGCTCACTGAAACAGCGCTTCCCTCTGACGGGGATTTCAGTATATCTGGCACCACCTCAGGAACTACCCGCCCTGGTGTCCTCGCAAACTGTGGATATTGCCTATGGTCTGGATCTAAACAAACACACTGATAACCGCATCGCGGTTGCATCTCTGGCAGGTCTAAGGTTGATCATGGTTGCCAGCACCCAACACCCTTTATCTCGTCTACCAGAAGTAACACCTGAAGATCTCGTCACACAAACCCAGGTAACCTTGGCGTTTGTGGATGCCGATGAACAGCTGGTTCCCGATATACTCAACAGCAGTAACTATCTGGCCCTGACACAGTATGAACTGATTCGGGACGCGGTCATGGAAAATGCCGGCTGGGCCTGGTTACCTCAACCTCTGGTTGATCCAGCGGTGCAGAGTGGACAGCTTAAAGTACTTAAAACAGCCAACACCTTGCTTTGGAAAGAATTTTGCGGCTTTCACTTCAGCACAGAATGCAAGGGACAGGTGACCCTGAGACTAGAGGAAATACTGGCAAATTATCTGACACGCTTTAGCTGAGAGTGCACTATTAAGTACAGCCAAGTAACTGATAGACCTATGCCAGCAACAGAAAACAGTAAATACTGCCAAATCCCAACAACAGCAGGGCTGTTGCCGGAGTCAATGCAACGCGCTCATTGGCAGGTGCATGCAGCAATCGACAGGGTTTAGGTAGTAATAACAACACCGCTGCCAAGGGCCAGATCAGGTTCATATAACCTACCCACCTAAGGGCCAGCGTCATCAACAGCGCGGCCACAAGCAAGAACCAATAAAGCCGAACCGCCTGAGGGTAACCCAAACGTACAGCAAGTGTACCCAACCCATCGGCACGATCACTTTCATAATCACGCAGCTCATTACTAAGCAATAATAGCGCTACCAGGCAACTCAGTGGCAAGGATAACCAGACAATACGCAGATCAAAGGGTGCACCTGCGGCCAGATAGCTGCCAGTAATCATCAGCACACCCATTAACCAGAACACCATAACTACACCCAATCCACGGTTTTTATAGTGTATGGGCGCTAAGGTATACCCCAATGCACCGAGCAGACCGACCAGACTGATCCATAACAGTGACAGCCCCGTCACAGACACCAGAAAAAGCCCGATCAGTGCTGCCAGCAGGAAACATGCAAGCCCCAGGCGAAAGTTGTTATGGATGCGCAGGCAAGCCAATTGCACCTCGGTGTTCTGATGAGCAGGCAGCAGTTTCAGGTCAGCATAGTCATTGATAAGATTCACACCAGCCTGCAGCAACACACCGGCCAGCAGTATCAGCAGCACATTCAGCGGTAACCAGTAGCCTTCAGCATAAGCCGCCGCTATGCCAACCAGGCAAGCCGTCACTGCCACCGGAAACGAGAAAGGTCGCAATGCACGATGAAAGTGGTACTTGCTTAAATCAGTACTCATGAAGTCAGACTAATTACGCACCGGTGCATTAGGGAGGTCTCGCATCAGCAAGGCATAGGTCATGTCGGTATCAAAATCGAGGGGAATGCTGACTTTGTGACCCGAACCGGGAGCCGCATCCACTGGAGTACCGCGCTTGTCGAGCAACTCACTCAAGCGAAAGCGTTTGTTACCGGCGGGTGTCATCAGTTCCAGGGTATCACCGGTTTCGAAGCGGTTTTTAACATCAATCTGCAACAGACCTTTGTCCACATCATGACTGAGCACTTCGCCGACAAATTGCTGATGCACACCCACCGAATTACCGGTTTCATAATTCTGGTATTGATCATGCACATGGCGACGGTAGAAACCTTCGGTGTAGCCACGATTGGCCAGATTTTCCAGCACATCCATGAGTTCCATATCAAACGGCTTGCCAACCACGGCATCATCGATGGCTTTACGGTAGGCCTGGGCGGTTCGGGCAACATAGTAATGTGATTTGGTACGCCCTTCAATTTTCAATGAATCCACGCCCATCGCGGCCAGCCGGTGCACATGCTGAATGGCACGCAGGTCTTTGGAGTTCATGATGTAGGTACCGTGCTCATCTTCAAAGGCAGGCATATAATCGTCCGGGCGCGACGCTTCCTGCAACAGCACAATCTTGTCTGTTGGCTGACCCTCACCCAGGGTCGGCTCAAAGGTCTGTACCGGCACTATATCACCGGAATCATCCTGTTTGGCTTCGTGAGCATCATACTTCCAGCGACAGGCATTGGTGCAGGTGCCCTGGTTAGGGTCGCGATGATTGATGTAACCGGATAACAGACAACGGCCTGAATAGGCAATGCAGAGTGAACCGTGCACAAAGACTTCGATTTCCATCTCCGGACAGCGCTGGCGTATCTCTTCTACTTCATCCAAGGATAATTCGCGCGACAAAATCACCCGCTCAATACCCGCCTGATGCCAGAACTTCACACTGGCCCAGTTCATGGTATTAGCCTGAACAGACAAGTGAATGGGCAGATCCGGGAAGCGCTCCTTGACCAGCATGATCAAACCGGGATCCGACATAATCAGTGCGTCCGGCCCCATTTCGATCACCGGGACTATGTCATCCATATAGGTTTTTAGCTTAGCGTTGTGCGGCAGAATATTACTGGCGACAAAGAATTTCTTGCCGCGCTGATGCGCATAAGCTATACCTTCGGCTAGGTGATTGTAATTGAAATCATTATTACGCACCCGCAGACTGTAGCGAGGCTGCCCCGCATAGACCGCATCGGCCCCGTAGGCAAAGGCATATTTCATGTTTTTCAACGTCCCGGCCGGGGACAGTAATTCTGGTTGTCGCATGATCACTCTACTCTGAAATTAAGCGCGCTATTGTGCCGATTTCAGCCCACAAAGGCAATTCAACGGTCCATTCGGGACTCAGTTCGACTGCAGCTGCAAACGGTTGAGCTGTTCACGCAACTGCAACAAATCACGGTTTATTAATTGCCGCGCATTGTTAATCGCACGAATATCTTCACGCAACTCAGACATACCGATCTCCATCACAGCCATATATTCAGGACGTGCCGCTTGCTCGGCGACCAACTCAGCTTCAAGTGCAGAAAACTGACGCTTGATATCACCTTCCAGCGACTGATATTGCTGTTTCGATGAAGCTAGCTGTGTCTTAAATTCACTCAATTGTGTTGCTGATTGCTGCTGTTGCTCAGTCAAGGTTGAAACCTGGCTGACCAGGTGCTGTAATTGTTCACTGCGCTCATCGTTTGTCGCACCACCTGAGCCGACAAGATCAGATAACTGTGCTACCTGTTGCTGCAGAGCCGTTATTTCACCTTGCAGACGCTCAAGTTCGACCAGCGGCTCACTCAGCTCTGCCACATTATTTGACAGGTTTTGCAGTTGCTCCAGGCTTTGTTGCTGCTGCTTCTCTAACTGCTCACGCTGAGAAATTTCCTGCTCTACACGCTGTAGCAACTCCTCCCATTGCGACTGTGAAGTCTCACGATCGGCGGCTTGTACCTCCTGCAATGCAGTCAATTGCTCTTGCAACGTATCGCCGGAGCGCTCCAGGGTATCCTGGTTGATGGATAGGCGGGATTCCAGCACACTCAAGCGCTGCTGATATTCATCCAACACCTGGCGTTGCTCAAGCAGCAACCATCCCAACCCACCCAAGGCCAGCACCAGAATCAATAACACCAGATTCAATAGCAAGCCACTGCCGCGTCGCGATTGCTGTGGATGGTGTGGCTCCGGCTCATCGTCAAGCGGTGCTATTGGGTTTCGAACACTTTCCCGGATGCTTTCCGGATTAAATCGTGGTTCCAGTTTATCGCTCATGGTTCACTAGGTCCGCACCTGTTTGTTCAAACTTAATCACATTCATCAGGGTTATATAACACAAAAACCCCGTTGTCTGTCAGCTTACCTCAGGTAATTGCTGACAGACAACGGGGTTTGGATCAGTCAGTGACTGGCCAGAGAGTGATTAGATCACATCATTCCGCCCATACCACCCATACCACCCATGCCGCCCATATCAGGCATAGCAGGCTTGTCTTCCGGCAAATCAGCAATCATGGCTTCAGTGGTAATCATCATGCCAGCAATGGATGCCGCCGCCTGCAATGCTGCACGGGTCACTTTAGCTGGATCGATAATACCCATTTCCATCATATCGCCGTACTGGTCATTGGCGGCATTAAAGCCGAACGAACCCTTACCTTCGCGAATTTTGGAAACCACAACAGAACCTTCACCACCAGCGTTGGCAACAATCTGACGCAACGGTGCTTCGAGAGCGCGGAAGGCCAACTCGATACCGATATTCTGATCGTGGTTATCACCCAGCAGTTTACCGACGTTATCCAGTGCACGAATCAACGCAACACCACCGCCAGGAACCACACCTTCTTCAACGGCTGCACGGGTTGCATGCAGGGCGTCGTCAACGCGGGCTTTTTTCTCTTTCATTTCAACTTCAGTACCGCCACCGACTTTGATGACAGCAACGCCACCGGCCAGTTTAGCCACGCGCTCCTGCAGTTTTTCACGATCATAATCAGAAGAGGTATCTTCGATCTGCACACGTACCTGCTGAACACGCGCTTCGATATCGGCCTGCGAACCGGCACCATCAACAATAGTGGTGTTCTCTTTAGTGATATTGACACGCTTAGCCTGACCCAGGTGTTCCAGACCCGCCTGCTCCAGGTTCAGACCCACTTCTTCAGAGATAACCTGACCACCGGTCAGAACAGCGATATCCTGCAGCATGGCTTTGCGACGATCACCGAAACCAGGTGCTTTAACCGCGGCGACTTTAACGATGCCACGCATGTTGTTAACAACCAGTGTCGCCAGGGCTTCGCCTTCAACGTCTTCAGAGATGATCAGCAGCGGACGGGAAGACTTGGCAACCTGCTCCAGTACTGGCAGTAACTCACGGATATTGGAGATTTTCTTGTCAACCAGCAGGATGTAAGGATCTTCCAGTTCAGCTGACATGTTTTCCTGATTATTGATGAAGTAAGGAGACAGGTAGCCACGATCAAACTGCATACCTTCAACCACATCCAGTTCGTTGTCGAAACCGGAACCTTCTTCAACCGTGATAACGCCTTCCTGACCGACTTTTTCCATCGCTTCAGCGATGATACGACCGATTTCGGAATCAGAGTTGGCAGAAATCGTACCAACCTGAGCAATCGCTTTGTAGTCAGTACAAGGTACAGACATCTTAGCCAGCTCAGCCACAACAGCCGCTGCGGCTTTATCGATACCACGTTTCAGGTCCATCGGATTCATGCCAGCCGCAACAGATTTCAGGCCTTCATTAACGATTGCCTGAGCCAGGACAGTAGCCGTAGTAGTACCGTCACCCGCTACATCATTAGCCTTGGAAGCGACTTCCTTGACCATCTGTGCGCCCATATTTTCGAACTTGTCTTTTAGTTCGATTTCTTTGGCAACAGATACACCATCTTTGGTGATGACCGGTGAGCCGAAAGATCTTTCCAACACCACATTACGGCCTTTCGGGCCCAGGGTTGTCTTTACGGCATCAGCCAGAATATTAACCCCTTCCAGCATGCGCTGACGGGCATCATTACCAAAACGTACGTCTTTAGCAGCCATTCTTAATAATCCTGTTCAATAATTCTGTTTAAAGTAAAAATAATTGGTATTAAAGATGCTGAAATCAGTCTTCAATCACCGCAAAAATTTCGCTTTCCTGCATGATCATCAGATCTTCGCCGTCGACTTTAACGACGTTAGAACCGGCATACTGACCAAACAGCACTTTGTCACCCACTTTGACAGATGGCGCCTGAACATCACCATTATTCAGGGTGCGACCTGGACCGACAGCTAATACTTCGCCACGGTTAGGTTTTTCAGCAGCGGAACCCGGCAGAACGATACCGCCTGCAGTGGTTTTTTCCTCTTCGCTGCGACGTATAACGACACGATCATGAAGTGGACGAATGTTCATCTGGTTTTTCTCCTGGTATGTAGGAACAGATTTAATATTGTTGATTTTTTAATTGTCAGCGTCTGACATTGTCCTGTTGAAGGATGACAGTTAGTTAAGGCCAACCTTGGTCAAATTCAACAGGGAGTCTGAAAAAAATTTCAGTGAGCCAGGGCGCTGAACCCTGACGCATATGTGGGGTGGGCAAAGAGGGATTTCAATATCAACACTGAAAAAAATTTCAGTCCTTACGGGTGTACTCACCGTCAATAATATCACCGGAGCGAGGTGTCGACTCAGAGCGGCCTGGCGTACCATCAAACGGTGGGGAGTGAGGTGCCTGGGTTGAGGTGGCCTGCATAGATGTCACAACCGTCATACGCTGACTCAAAAAGTGTACCAACGCCTTGCGGGTGTATGGGATCAGACAACAAAAGCCTACCACATCGGTTACGAAACCCGGTGTCACCAGCAAGGCGCCGCCTACGGCAAGCACAATACCTTCGCCCATTTCCTGACCCGGTATTTCACCCTGATCCATGCGCTGACGAGCGCGCATCAGGGTGCCAAGACTTTGTATACGCAACATGTTCACGCCAATAAAAGCTGATAACACTACCAGCCCGACGGTGTACCAGACGCCGATCAGTTGCCCGACATTAATCAGCAGGGTAATTTCAATGATTGGAACAATAATAAACAGTAAAAAGATAACCCGCATAAAGATCCTCGCTTGCTAACCGATCATGTGATCATATTCAATCAAAGGGTGCAAGCGAAACACCTTCACAGACAAGGATCTCTTCACAAGCACCATGCTGAGATTCATGGCTATTGGCCTTGGGCTAGTGGGGTCCCATCAGCCCTATCAACCCATGTGCCAGATTTAAGTTGGTTTGGCAGAGGAATATGGGCGGGGTGGTGGTAGCACTTGGAGGTGACCGTCAGCCGCCAGGGAAGGCGGCTGTCGAGCGGCCACGGATGGCGAAAAGCGCGTCACATCAAAGCGATACCACCACCGCAGCGAGGCACTGCAAAAAAGGGCACTGAAAAAGGGTACAGCCCTTTTACTGCTATAAGGGTTTTTACTTATTACCCATAACCTACTAATATACTCCACTTATAACTGAATAATTGTTGCACTGCAGCATGATGCGGCGCACAATATGTAAGTGATATTAATCAATCAATAAGGATTAAACTATGGATCTGAAAGACAAAGTAGTCGTCGTAACTGGCGGTGGACGTGGCCTGGGTCGTGCGATGGCACTGGAACTGGCTGCCAAGGGTGCCAAACTGGCACTGGCCGACCTGAACCAGCAAGATCTTGATGACACCATTGCGCAGTGCAAGGAAAAGGGCTCAGAAGCTCGCGGCTACATTTGCAATGTTTCGGTCGAAGCCGATGTTGAAAAGCTATTTACTGATATTGTAACTGACTTTGGTGCTGTACACGGTCTGGTTAACAATGCTGGTATTACCCGTGACGGCTTGTTTATCAAAGTTAAAGATGGTGCTGTCGTCAGCAAAATGAGTATGGACCAGTGGAACCTGGTTATGGACGTCAACCTGACAGGTACCTTCCTGTGTGGTCGTGAAGCCGCCATCAAAATGATTGAACTGGGCATTCAGGGCTGCATCATCAATATTTCATCTGTTTCCCGTTCAGGCAACATGGGCCAGACTAACTACACAGCCACAAAAGCCGGTGTGCAGGCCATGGCCGTTACCTGGTCTAAAGAACTGTCTCGCTACGGTATTCGCGCGGCATCCATTGCACCGGGTTATATCGGTACTGAAATGGTCATGAGCATGAAACCTGAAGCGCTGGAAAAAATTGCAGCGGGCATTCCTGCCAAGCGTCTGGGTAAACCAGAAGAGATTGCTTCAACAGTAAGCTTCATTCTGGAAAACGACTATGTCAACGGTCGTTGCTTTGAAGTAGACGGCGGCCTGCGTATCTAACGCCGCGCCTGAGAAAAGGCTGCTGCCGATATGCTGGTGCAGCCTTCACTTTATTCTCTAATCGTCAATCGCGGAAGTTGTTGAACTGCAACGGCAGCTCCACATCGGATTCACGCAGCAATGCCATCGCTTCCTGCAGATCATCACGCTTCTTACCTGTCACCCGCACCTTCTCACCCTGAATCTGACTTTGTACTTTCATTTTACTGTCTTTGATCAACTTGGTGATTTTTTTACACTGCACCTGATCCAACCCCTGACGCAAAATAACTGTCTGTTTGGCCTTCACGCCACTGAGATCCGGATCTTTAACCTCCATACAGCGTATATCAATTTTGCGAGCGGTTAACTTCGCACGCAACACTTCCAGCATCTGCTGCAACTGAAAATCCACCTCAGCAACCAGCGTTACGGTTTCGTCCTGCAGCTCAAATTCAGCTTTAACACCTTTAAAGTCATAGCGACTTGTCAGTTCCCGGTTAGCTTGATCCACGGCATTGGTCACTTCGTGCGAATCCAGTTCGGAAACTATGTCAAATGAAGGCATACTATACTCCTGTCAGTATTGAGCGGGTGATCAACACACCCGCCTCAGGTAAACGGAAATTAATTATGAAATGGCATATTCTCGGCGCGGGCGCTATGGGCAACCTGTTCGCGACCCGGCTGTTGCAAGCCGGTCAGGACGTCAGCCTTATTCTGCGCCTGCCAAAACCTGACGACTATTATCAACTGCATTGCCTGGAGGGTAAAGCCAGACGCACTTATAGCCTGCCAATACAGCCAGCGTCAGCAACCGAAACCATCTCCCAATTGCTGATTACCACCAAGGCTTATGACACAGAAATGGCACTCGCTTCAGTAGCTGGCCGACTTACGCCAAACGCCACGATCCTGCTACTACAAAATGGCATGGGACAGCACGACCGCATTCAACAGCACTACCCCTCAGTCAATCTCTGGGCTGGAGTCACCACCGCAGGGGCCTGGCGCCCCAATCCGGCTGAGCTTATCTGTGTTGCCGCCGGAGAAACCCAGATCGGCCCGTTAAATACACCAGCAACAGAACTTCCAGTCGGCTGGGCCGCACAAATTCCTACACCCACCTATATGCACACTATTCAAACAGCCCTCTGGCGCAAACTGGCGATCAATTGTGCTATCAATCCATTGACCGCCTTGCATGGCTGCCACAATGGTGCTCTGATCGAAATCCCCGAGCTTTATCAGCAGATGCAGCAAATTTGTACAGAGATCGACACCCTGACCCGCGCCCTCGGCATGACACTGTTTGCAACCGACTTGATTGATCAAGCAGCCAACGTAGCGCAAGCTACGGCGGGTAATCGCTCCTCCATGCTAGAAGATGTTACGCATGGACGATCCACAGAAATCGAGTTCATCACCGGTTACGTCTGTCAGCAGGCCGACCAGCTAGGCATCGACCTGCCCTGTAATAAGGCCTTACTGTCACAGGTGCGCGCCTTATCTGCAACCTAGCCCTACTTGGCTGAAAAAGGTCGATTCAACTTGGCAGTCAGCATGTTAAACTTTGATGAAAGCGTCGGTGATATCCAACCGAACAAAGATCAGGACAGCACCATGACCGAAACCTATACAGAGATCGACTATCCTTACGACAAAAAAATGAAACGTAAGGTATACGAAGAAGAAAAACGTGCGCTGCAGATTGAACTGTTAAAAGTACAAAGCTGGATGCGTGAAACCGGACAACGCATCGTGATTATCTTTGAAGGGCGTGATGCGGCGGGTAAGGGTGGCACTATAAAACGCTTCATGGAACATCTTAATCCACGCCATGCGCGGGTTATCGCCCTGGAAAAACCCTCTGATGTTGAACGCGGACAGTGGTATTTTCAGCGCTATGTCAAACAACTGCCGACTAGCGGCGAGATGGCGTTATTCGACCGTTCCTGGTACAACCGCGCCGGTGTCGAGCGGGTCATGGGGTTCTGCTCACCGTCAGAATACCTGGAATTCATGCGTGAGACACCCGAGTTAGAAAAAATGTTTGTGCGTAGCGGCATTCGCTTGTTCAAATTGTGGTTTGAAGTCAGCCGTGATGAACAGTTCGAGCGCTTCCAGTCCCGACGTCTGGATCCAGTGAAACAGTGGAAATTATCGCCGATCGATATGGCGTCACTGGATAAATGGGATGCCTACACTGATGCCAAAAATGCCATGTTCCGCCATACTGATACACCCGAAGCGCCCTGGACGGTGATTCTGTCGGATGACAAGAAACGTGCCCGACTCAATGCCATGCGCCATATTCTCAGTCAGTTGCCCTACCCGGACAAAGACCCGGAAACCGATATTATCCCTGACCCGAATATCTGTATTCCGGCGCGTAAGCTGACCCGCGGATAAGTTTACTGATGGGAGTTCCGGACAGCATAGCTTTTACTGATGAATTCCGGCTCCTCGACTCCACGGCGCTGATTAATCACCTGCGTCAGCACAAAGCTGAAATTACACAGCATATTAAGCAGCCTCGGCAGCACTTCAGGCACCCTGATACCTTCTGCATCAACCCGCACTAATGCGCGAATAGCTTTCTTGCTGGCTGAGCGGGCCTGATGCAGCTGTGGTACCGGCACATCCCCGCGCGGTAGCACAAATCCGCTGTTACGCCCGGCCACTTCCGTGCGGTAATGATTCAGCCGCTCCTCAAGCCAGAGCAGATCCGCTTCATCAACAGCCAGACGACCACGAATAGAGCCATTAGCATGAAAGGCCAGCGGCTGAAGCCGCTCCAGATCAGTAGCGATATCGTCCATCTCCGGTCCCAGGGCGGACAGGGCCATCCCCAGCAAGGCACACAGCTCATCGGTGATGACTTCATAATCACACAGACACGAAGACTCCTGTATGAACGGGTAACAGACTTCATCCGGATTTTTACTTTTTTTCAGCGACATCACAGCTATCCGATCACAGAAATAATGGGAGGATGGGCCTGCAAATCAACACAAGCCTCTACCTGGTATACTGCACGTAGATTATCTACCGTTAACACCTCGGCCGGAGTGCCCTGCGCATATACCTGCCCTCGATGTAGCAGACACAGGCGATCACAGTAACGCGCCGCTTGTGCCAAATCATGCAGTGACACGATCACGCCATGGTGTCGTTGGGCATAGTGGCGTAGCAACTCCAGTACTCGACACTGATAATACAGATCCAGACTGGCCAGTGGTTCATCTGCCAACAATAGCTGCGGCTCCCCTGCCAGCACTCTGGCCAGCCAGACCCTGGCTTGCTCACCACCCGACAATTTATCTACCGGTTGGTCCAGCCACTGAGTCACACCGGTTTGATGCGCCACCCGTTCCACTGGCGTCTTAGATTCATCACCCCACGGCAGACGTCCAAGGCTGATAATATCGCGCACACTCAGCGCCCAGGCACTCTGGCAACGTTGCGGCAGCAAACCTATCTGCCTTGCTCGCTGCTGTACTGAGAGCTTTTCAAGTGGGGCGTCGTGCAACTGAACGTCTCCCTGATAGGGCTCAATACCCGCCAGACAATGCAGCAGGGTGGTTTTACCGGCACCATTGGGGCCAATTAGCCCAAGCATCTCGCCTGGCTGCACTGCCAGATCAATGGCTTTAAGCCGGGTGTCGACTGTCAGCCCGCTGACTTCGATCAAAGCCATCGCCTGCGCTCCCGCCATACCAGCCAGATAAACAAAGGCGCTCCCAGCAGCGAGGTGAGCACACCCAGCTTCAGCTCTGGTCCGGCTGGCAGCAAACGTACCGCTATATCAGCCAGGCAAACAAGAATCGCGCCCATCAGTGCGGAAGGCACCAGCACCCGGTCAGGCCGGTTACCGACCAGCGGTCTGAGCAGATGCGGGACAATCAGCCCGACAAAGCCAATGGCACCCGCCACAGCCACTGACGTACCCACCAGCAAGGCAGCACCCAGTATGATCAGACGACTGCCGCGGGTATAAGAAAACCCCATGCTGCGGGCCACCTGTTCCCCCAGGCTTAACCCCAGCAATAAACGGCGCTGACTTAAGATCAACCCGCCACCCACCAGCAAGGCAGGCAGCAAGAGCCAAAGATGCTCAAGCCCTCGTTCAGATACTGATCCCAATAACCAGAACACCAACTCCTGCATAGCATAAGGATTAGGCGCAAAATTCAATACAGCCGCCAGTAACGCACCGGTCAGCGTTGAAATGGCTAACCCCGCCATGATCACCATCCCCTGACGTGCCGTACCCGCCAGAAACAACATTAACGACATTGCCAGCCCGGCGCCAAGTAACCCCGCCAGTGCAGGAGCCGCACCACCGGCCAGAGGAAACAAACCAAAATAGAATACGCATGCCGCCCCTAATGCCGCTCCCTGACTCGCTCCGGTCAAGCCAGGATCAGCCAGAGGATTACGCAGCAGTCCTTGCAACGCCGCACCACTCAGGCCGAGAGCGGCACCCACCGACATGGACAAAAGCGTGCGCGGCAACCGTATGTCACCGATCACAATCGCTGCCACGCTATCCACACCGGTTACCCACTCCAATAAACCCGCCCATACAGCCACATCGGTTGAGCCTATATACAGCGAGAGCAGGGTCGTCAAAGACACCAGCAACAGCAAAACCAGTTGAATCAATGCCACACCTCTCGTGCCTGTCGTAACTGTTCAATCAATTCCCAGGTCCAGGGTCCCGGACACTGCCAACGCCAGTAGTCGGTGGTTAACCAGCGCGGCTCAGGAATACGTCCTGCCAATGCCGGATGTTCAGCAAAACGATTGGCCAATGAAGGACTATCCGGTGATGCCCAGAGCAGCGCATCAGGGGGATCGCTGACCAACTTTTCAAGATCCAGTGACACATAACCTTTATCGGTCAGATAGTTAGACCAACCGGCCTGGCGCAAAATCTGATCTTCAAAAGTACCGGAACCTGTCCCTATACCATTAGCCCCCAGAAGCAACAAGCGTGGAGCTGATAGGTCGAGCGGCTGTTCATTTGGGGCAGGAGTAGCAAGATTGGCTGGCAAGCCGATCAGTTGCAGCAGCGTGCGTTCATAATCCTCAATCTGCTCAAGCGACTGAGGCAGCGAGACGACCGCTACCGGCAACTGTAGAGTCTTCAGCCGGTTTCGCAATAACAACGCATTGTACTCCCCCACCAGAACAAGATCAGGTTGCAACTGATAAATTTGCTCCAGCGAACCATCATGTACAGGCCAGTCATCCAGCTTCAAAGGCAAAGGGTAGCGTTTATGCAAGGGCGATAGTCCAGCGACACGAGCTTTGTTTACGTGGTATGCCAGTATCCAGTCCATACACAAATCCAGTGACAGGATACGCTCCGGGAAAGGTGGCACAAACTCCGGCACAGGTTCCGACGACCTCACGGGTTCAGATTTTACTACCAGCGCCCAGCTCAGCAGCAAGGCCAACAGTAACACACGCCACAACCTCTTGCGTCTGTATGGCATCCCCTCCCCCATGATTTTTTAAGTACCGTCTCTGCCTGCAAAGGCTGGCAGAATAACGGAAATCCAGGATGACTTCATCTATCCAGGCCCCTATAATGGCGTTGATTTTTTGATATGCTCACTGAGGTGTCGCGTGATTGATACACGCGATTAAACGGGAAACAGGTGCTGACACCCGTCAAAAGCCTGTGCTGCCCCCGCAACGGTAAGATGTTGTCATCGCAAACGCCACTGTGTTATTCAAACATGGGAAGGCGCGATGAACTGCGCGCTCTGCGCCGCATCAAGCCCGGATACCGGCCTCAGTGAGATTACTGTTGGTGTTGCGGAGGGCTTCACCCAGTCAAACTTACGGAACCACCTGGTACTGGGTGGTGCTGTGTTTTGGCTTTCCCTCCCTCATCACGCCCTACTTAGCGTATGAGGATACAAACTTGAAACATCCCCTGTACAGACACACCCTGTTACTCACGGCCCTGACAAGTGTCAGCACACCTCTTCTGGCCAACACAGTGCAACTCGAGCCCCTGCTGGTCACTGTCACCACGCCGCTACGCATGGCGCAGCCCCTGCATGAGACCCAGGCCGCCACGACCGTTATCACCCGTGCGGACATTGAACGCCAGCAACCCGAGTCTGTCGCGCAACTGCTACGGGGACATGCGGGTATTGAGTTCGCCAGTAGCGGTGGTGCCGGTTCGATAACCAGCCTGTTTATGCGCGGCAGCAACTCCAACCACACGCTGGTAATGATCGATGGTGTCAAGATCAACAACCCAACCAGTGGCGGTGTTAGTTGGCAATACTTACCCGTCAATCAGATCGAACGCGTGGAAATTGTACGCGGCCCACAATCCAGTGTCTGGGGTGCTGATGCAATTGGCGGTGTCATCAATATTATTACTCGAAAAGCGAACACTCCCGGAACCACGGGTGAAATTCGCCTAGGGGTGGGACAGCAAAACACCCGGCTGACCGATGCCAACTTCAGCGCAGCCAATGCCACCACACGCTTCACGTCATCCTTGAGTTACCGTGGCTCTGATAGCATCAATGCCAGAACAGCTGATACCTCCGGCGAAAAGGATGGCTATGAGCATTATGGTCTGCGCCTGCAGCTTGAACACGATCTGAACGAGCGCAACACCCTGTCTGCCGGATATCTACGTAGTCAGGGCGACAACCAGTACGACAGCTGCTCAATCTGGCCAGCGGCGTCAAATAACTGCAAGGAAGATTATTCCCTGCAAACACTCAGTCTGGGCTGGACACATCAATTAACCAACGCCTGGCAAATGGAAGCACTGTTACAACGGGTGGAAGAAGATCGCGAAGATTTTTTTGAAAGCCAGAACAACGGTCGAACACACACCCAACGTGATCAGCTCGGCATCAAGGCAACACTGTCGACTGACCCTTTCAGCCTGGTCAGCGGATTTGATGCGCAAAAAGAGCGCATACTGAAAGGCTCCGGCTTCACCCAGGACAGCCGGGATATCTTCGGTGTATTTGCACAGACTCACTATCGCCTGACCGATGCCTGGACACTGTCAGCCGGGGTGCGTCATGATGACGATGAATTCTTCGGTAATCAGACCACAGGTAACCTGGGATTGGACTGGCAACTGCATAGTGCTCACAATATTGGGGCCAGCATTTCCCAAGGATACCGGGCACCTAACCTAATGGAACTCTACGGTCCCGCCAGTTGGGGAGCCAACCCGGATCTTATGCCGGAAGAGTCAATTAACTATGAACTCTTCTGGCGCTATCAGCCAGGCTCGGCCTTTAATGCTGAAGTGCGCTTATTCCAGAATGAAATAGATAACCTGATTGTCTGGTCAGCGGGACAAAACCTCAACATCAATGAGTCACGTATCAGAGGTGCTGAAGTCACACTGGGATACCAACTCGCCAACTGGCGTTTTTCCGGGGCCCTGACGCTTCAGGACCCAATCAATCGTGAAGATGACTCGCTATTGCTGCGTCGAGCACGTGAACATGGCCGGATCGATATTGACTATGCTGTATCAAACTGGGGAGCAGGCGCTACGCTTGAAGGTCAAAGCAAACGTTATGACTTTGGCGGCCAACGCATGGGCGGCTACGTATTGCTAAACACCCATGCTCACTGGCAGCTATCATCCGATTGGACATTACGCGCAAAAATCGACAATCTGTTCGATCAAGACTACGAACAAGCCCTTGGATACCACACCCCAGGCCGCTACGTCGAAACCAGCCTGACCTACCGCTTTTAAGGAGAGCGGAGGCCGCAAGCGAGAAGGCCGGCAGGGCTTCCCCTTCAAGCTGACCGCTGCTGCCATGGATGGCAGCAGCGAGCCCACAAGGATGTGTTCACGGCGTGTCAAATTGAAGGGGGAGTCCTGCCTGCCCAGCAGCACTAGCAACTACCAGCACAACCACTGAACCCGCTATACTTAAACTCAAACCCTTCACAACCAAGGCACACCACTATGTCTGACCGACTCGACCGTATCTACACTCGCAGTGGCGACAAAGGCACGACCGGATTAGCCAATGGCAAACGTATCCCAAAATCCCACCCACGTATTGAAACCCTGGGCGATGTTGACGAACTAAACAGTCTGATAGGTCTGTTAATTGCTGAACTGGATATCAGTCATTCGCTAAATACCACCCTGGCACAGATCCAGAATGATCTGTTCGATCTGGGTGGTGAACTGGCCATAGCCGATGACAACTATACCGTCATCACCCTGGAAACCGTCACACGCCTGGAAACCTGCCTGGATCAATTAAATACCAGCCTACCGGCTCTGAAAGAGTTTATTTTACCCGGCGGCAGCCGTGCCGCTGCAACAGCCCATCTGGCACGTTCGGTATGCCGTCGGGCGGAACGGCGAATCGTCGAACTGAGCAGCCTGAATCAGGAGTCCATCAACCCCATGGGGGTCAGCTACCTGAATCGACTATCCGATTTATTGTTCGTGGTTGCACGAACCCTGGCACGGGAAAACGGTGGCAGTGAGATACACTGGAAACCCACACCGCAGGAAAATCCTTAACACAAAACATTCCCGTTTTGTGTTTAAGACCAAGGATGATTTTACAGCCACGCCCGAAACGGGATAAGCTAATTACATCAATCAGGATAAGAAGAGGAAGAGTCACGTGGAACAGGAAACTATCTGGATCGTTGCTGTGGTTGCACTTGCCGTCGGTGTATTGATTGGATACCTGCTGGGTAAATCCGGTGGTACTGAAATCAAGCGCAAGCGCCTCGAAGAAGAATTGAATGGTTCAAGAGCCGAAATGGACCGTTATAAGCAGGAAGTCACCTCGCATTTCGAGCAGACCGCGGCACTGGTCAATGAGTTAACCGATCAGTACCGTAAAGTACACCAGCACCTGGCTACCGGCGCTCAGAATCTTTGTCCTGACCAGCAACCGGGACGTTCACTACAGTCGTCTCTGCAACCCAAACTGGAAGCCACCCGCGCTGACGACGCACTTGATTCATCCACTCAAAAAGCGGCGGATCAGCAGCCACCTGAAAGCAACGCCAAAGAAGCTGATAAGCAGACGTCAGCTGATGCAGAACCCGAAGCCCCAAGAGATTGGGCTCCGAAAAAACCCAATGATCAAGGCACCCTGTCTGACGGCTACGGACTTAAAAAAGAGCAAGAAGAAACCCCTAAGACTCCGCCTTACCCTGATCCCGGTTTAAATGATGACGAAACAACCTCGGTAAAACCGAATCAGAAAGATTAAAACTGCCACCGAAGAGCTTATACGGGATTGGCGATATCCACAAAGCGGTGTTCAATACCGAAATGGCGGGCCAGGTGCTCGCCTAACGCCTGAACACCGTACCGCTCCGTAGCATGATGACCTGCACCGATATAATGAATACCGGCCTCGCGGGCAATATGCACCACCGGTTCTGAAATTTCTCCACTGATATAGGTATCCGCCCCCAAGGCCAGCGCAGTGTCGATATGACGTTCAGCTGCACCGGTACACCAGGCAACCTTACTCACCTTATGCTCCCCGCCAGCAATCACCTGAGGCTCACGCTCCAGATGCTGTGCAATAAGTCGGGAAAAAGACTTGAGTGTACAAGGCTCACTGACATGACCAATATTACCCAACCCCAACGGATTACCTGGCTCCATGCTGTCTTCAGATTCCAGCCCCAGACGTAAACCCAGCCGAGCATTATTACCCAGGGTTGGATGGGCATCCAGGGGCAGATGATAGGCTAGCAGGCTGATATCATTCACCATCAGTGTTTTGATACGTCGATGTTTAATCCCGGTCAGTACGGCGGACTCGCCCTTCCAGAAGTAACCATGATGTACCAGAACCAGATCAGCTTGCCACTCAACAGCCTCATCCAGCAAGGCCTGGCAGGCTGTGACACCTGTCAGGATTTTTTGCACCTGTGGACGCCCCTGAATCTGCAAGCCATTAGGACAATAATCCTTGAAATCACCAGAGCGCAGCGTCTGATTGCAATATTCCACCAGTTCATTCAGGTCGACGCTATTGTAATTCATCAGTTGGTTCCCATTTTTCAGTACAAAACCGTATACTATCAACAAACTTTAGACGAAATGGATTTATGCGTAAATTTAAACTCTTATCCTGGCCGGTCACTGTCGGCATTCTACTGGCTCTGCTGATCATTCAGTTCTTTTCTGATCGTATTAATCCACCGGCAACCAAGGTAGAAGTAGTGGAAACACCCCCCCCTCTGTCGGATAGTATTATACAGCCGCGCATATCCTATGCTGACGCTGTGGATATAGCTTCACCAGCCGTAGTGAATATTTACACTCAGACTGTCGTCAGAGAACCGACTAATCCATTGCTCAATGATCCCTTGTTCCAGCAGTTTTTCAATATTGACCGCCTGCCACAACGGGAACGCATCCAGTCCAGCTTGGGTTCCGGTGTTATTCTCAGCCCGGATGGTTATGTGGTTACCAACAATCATGTCATCAGTGGTGCTGATAGTATTGTGGTCTCAATGCAGGATGGGCGGGAATCTCTTGCTCAGGTTATTGGCAGTGATCCAGAAACCGATTTGGCACTGCTGAAGGTCAATCTCAACGAACTGCCCAGCATTGTGATGAATACTTCTGACACCCTGCGTGTCGGCGATGTTGTATTGGCAATTGGCAACCCCTTTGGGGTTGGTCAGACAGTCACCCAGGGCATTGTCAGTGCCACCGGACGAAACAGCATCGGCCTGAGCACTTACGAAAGTTTCATTCAAACCGATGCGGCCATCAACCCGGGCAACTCCGGGGGAGCCTTGATTGATCCCAACGGGCATATGGTGGGGATTAATACCGCGATTTTTTCTCAATCCGGTGGATCAAATGGCATCGGCTTCGCTATTCCAGCCCTCACGGCACGCCAGGTTATGCAGGATTTAATCGAACACGGGCGAGTGATTCGCGGCTGGCTCGGCATTGAAGTACAGGAAATCACTCCCCGACTAGCCGAATCCTTTAATCTTGAATCAGTAAATGGAGTGATTGTATCCGGCGTGGTACGGAACGGCCCGGCTCATCAGGCCGGTCTGCAACCCGGTGATATACTCACTGCCATTAACAGTGAAGCCATCACCACGGGTCGCAATTTGATGCTGAAAATTGCACGTACCAAGCCAGGTGAAAATGTCCACCTGGAGTTACTCAGAGATGAGCGACGTTTATCTTTAGTTGCACAACTGTCTGAACAGGCCCGCTCACCCAACTAAGCAGACCCTGCTCAGACAGTTAGTTATCCTTGATGATACGATACTCAGCTGAGCGGGCGTGTGCTGTCAGACTTTCACCTCGTGCCAGAACTGAAGCCACTTTACCCATTTCAGAAGCGCCTTCTGCTGAGAACATAATCACAGAAGAGCGTTTCTGGAAATCATAAACACCCAGCGGCGATGAAAACCGCGCCGTACCAGAGGTCGGTAACACATGGTTAGGACCCGCACAGTAATCACCCAGAGACTCAGCGGTGTAGCGCCCCATGAAAATAGCACCGGCATGGCGTATTTTCGGCAACAGGGCTTCCGGATCAGCCACTGACAACTCAAGATGCTCCGGAGCAATACGATTACACAGCTTCACAGCCTCATCAATATCCGCCACTTCGATCAGCATCGCACGGTTTTTCAGTGAAGCACTGATAATGTCACTGCGCTCCATAGTGGGCAGTAGTTTTTCAATGCTCGCCACCACCTGGTCCAGATAGCAGGCATCAGGAGAGATCAGGATGGACTGGGCATCTTCATCATGTTCAGCCTGGGAGAAAAGATCCATAGCGATCCAATCCGGGTCTGTCTGCCCATCACAGATTACCAGGATTTCAGAGGGGCCAGCGATCATATCGATGCCCACCGCACCAAATACAGCGCGCTTCGCTGTTGCCACGAAAATATTGCCTGGGCCAACAATTTTATCCACTCGCGGGACGGTTTCCGTGCCATAAGCCAGAGCCGCTACCGCCTGAGCACCCCCCAGGGTGAACACTCGATCTACACCAGCCAAAGCAGCGGCGGCCAATACCAGTTCGTTGACCACCCCATCAGGGGTCGGCACCACCATGATAATCTCTTGCACACCCGCGACTTTGGCAGGTAAAGCATTCATCAACACTGACGACGGATAAGCCGCTTTGCCACCCGGCACGTAAATACCTATGCGATCCATCGGTGTGACTTGCTGCCCCAACACGGTGCCGTCCGCTTCAGTATAACGCCAGGATTCACTTTTCTGGCGCTCATGGTAGGCACTAATGCGCTGAGCTGCCGCTTCCAGCGCAGTGCGCTGATCCAGCGGCAGGCTCTGCAGTGCTTGAAGCAAGCGTGTTTGGCTGACCTCAAGTTCAGACATTTGTGTTGCCTGCATGCGGTCAAAACGGTTAGTGTACTCAACCAACGCGGCATCACCACGGGCACGGACCTGCTCAATCACATCGTCAACGATCTGATTGACCTGCTTATCCGAAACACTTTCCCACGCCAACATAGCATTCAACTGCTTGTCAAAATCGGCCTGATCAGCCTTCAGACGTGTGATCTCTACTGACATATCAAACCTCACGTTTGGCTGCTACAGCAGCTTGCATTTGCTCAATAATCGGTTGAATCAGCTCATACTTCATCTTCATAGAAGGTTGCCCCACCACCAGGCGCGAGCTGATATCCGCTATGTGTTCCATGGGCTCCAGGCCATTAGCCTTCAAGGTGTTGCCCGTGTCGACAATATCGACAATACGGTCAGCCAAACCCATGATCGGCGCCAGCTCCATGGCCCCATAGAGTTTGATAATATCTACCTGAGCCCCCTTGCGGGCATAATAGTCGCGGGTAATATTGATGAATTTACTCGCCACCCGAAGTCGACCTTCGACAGCCGGGGCACCTTTCAGGCCGGCAATCATCAAACGACAACGGGAGATTTCCAAATCCAGTGGCTCATAGAGCCCCTGCCCACCGTGCTCCATCAGCACATCCTTACCCGCCACACCCATATCAGCGCCACCATATTCAACATAGGTAGGCACATCGGTGGCACGAATAACCAGTAATTTGATATTGGCATGATTAGTATCAAATATCAGTTTACGGCTACTGAAAATATCTTCGGCCGGATGTATATCGGCTGCCGCCAACAGGGGAAGTGTTTCCGTCAGGATGCGTCCTTTGGAAAGCGCGATGGTCAGCTGCTGTGTCATAGGGATTCTCTCTTAACCTTTTACGCGTCGGATGGTAGCACCCAAGCCCTGGAGTTTCTCTTCAATACACTCATAACCCCGATCAATATGGTAAATACGATCTATCAGGGTTTCGCCCTCGGCAACCAGCGCCGCAATTACCAGACTGGCTGATGCACGCAAGTCCGTTGCCATTACCGGTGCACCCTTGAGTTTGCTTACGCCTTCAATAATGGCGGTATTACCATCAATGGTAATATCAGCCCCCATACGCAGCATTTCCTGCATATGCATAAAGCGGTTTTCAAAAATGGTTTCGCGGACGATACCTACACCAATTGAAACGGCATTCATCGCCGCAAACTGTGCCTGCATATCAGTAGGAAATGCAGGATAGGGAGCCGTGGTCAGATTGACAGCTTTTGGGCGACGCCCATGCATATCCAATTCAATCCAGTCTTCACCGGTAGTTATGTCAGCGCCAGCTTCCTGGAGTTTTTTCAACACCGAGTCCAGTGTATCCGAACGGGTATTGCAGGTACGCACCTTGCCACCTGTTGCCGCAGCAGCCACCAGAAAAGTGCCGGTTTCAATACGATCTGCCATAACCGCATAACGACAGCCTTTCAGAGCTTCAACACCATGAATACTAATCATATCGGTTCCGGCACCGCGGATATCAGCACCCATCGCATTCAGGCAATTGGCCAGGTCTACGATCTCCGGCTCACGCGCGGCATTTTCAATCAGTGTCTCGCCATCAGCCAGCGCTGCCGCCATCATAATATTTTCTGTTCCGGTGACGGTTACCGTATCAAAAAACACTTTGCCACCTTTTAAGCGGCCATCACAGGTGGCGCGGATATAGCCCTGCTCCACTTCGATATGAGCGCCCATAGCTTCCAGTCCGCGTAAATGCAGATCCACAGGTCGACTGCCGATAGCACAACCACCTGGCAGAGATACCTCAGCCTGGCCAAAACGTGCCAACAGCGGTCCCAGAACCAGAATCGATGCACGCATAGTTTTGACCAGATCATAAGGTGCTACCACCGAGTTGATCTGGCTGGCGTCTATCACGGCACTTTGTGATTCAGTCAGGGTGACACTGACACCGAGTCGACGCATCAACTCAAGCATGGTATTAATATCATGCAGGTGTGGCAGATTAGTAAGCGTTACCGGCTCACTCGCCAGTAGAGTAGCGGCCAGGATTGGCAAGGCCGCATTTTTGGCACCAGAGATACGCACCTCACCATTCAGGCACGCCCCCCCTTGTATCAGAAACTTATCCATTTATCTGTCCGTATTAGGGCTTGATTAGTTCAGGGCGGCCCATTGCTCGGGAGTATAGGTTTTGATCGTCACAGCATGAATGTCACCACTGGCAATCTGCTTATTCAGACAGGCATAAACCAACTGCTGTTTTTTCACCGGGCTCAAACCCGTAAACTGTTCACTGATGACGGTAATTTCAAAATTACACCCTTCTCCCGCGGTCATCACCTGGCTAGCAGCCAGTTGACTTTCAATTACCTGTTTTACGTCTTCAGCTTGCATAGGAACTCCGGAAACTTTTTTGACAGGGGGCCGATAATAACGCAAAACGGGCCTTAAAGGCGACATTGCCTTTAAGGCCCGTGGGGTCAATCAATGTAGATTTTCTTCAACGCCCACCAGACGAGCAATAGAAAGCAGATCTTCTGGGGTATTAATGGCAGTCAATTCAAAGCCTTTTTCCAGCGCCAGACGTTCACAACAAAACCACAGCGATAAAGCTGAACTATCCACCCGGCCCACAGCCGAAAAATCCAGCTGGCAAGGGCCCTGCATCTGTTTGAGTTGACTCAGCAAGGCAGTTCGTTTCGCTACCACAGTAGAAAACAGCAAATCACCCTCTACACTGATAACCTGACTGACAACCTCAGCCTTCGACATCTTCCACCACCTCAGCAACTGTACTGGCGACTCGCTCTTCCCAGCTATCAATCACAGCGGAAATATCGCGTGAGCTCTGATACATATCGGCAAACTGATTTTGAAAGGTCAGACGTAGATTAATTCCTTCAACAGCGACGTTTACCAGCATCCAATTACCGTCAACATTACGCATGTAATAGAGAATATTATAGGTTTTCCCAGCGGTTGAAGTCAGTTGAACATTAACCACCTGCATTTCCGGCTGCGGACTGGGCGCACGCGGAGGTGTAATCGTGTACTCACGAATAGAAAATTCACTCACAGCCATAGAGTAGGTTCTAATCAGGGTTGTTTTGAGCACGCTGGCAAAACGTTCTAACTGTTCTTCAGACGCGCTTCGGGAAAACCGCCCCATGACCCCACGACCAAAGCCGTAAAAATCGATCACAGGGGTAACTATCTGCTCAACTTCAGACTGCAAACGCTCTCTATTTTCCTCCTCAAACAATGAGGAGTCACTCATCACATCAATCACTTTCTCGGTTGTGCTTTCAACCACCTGTTTTGCAGCGTCCCAATTCTGATCAACTGCAAACGCTTTCAATGTAAACAACATTGACATGAGAAAGACCAGATTTGCGGCATGTAATTTTTTCATGGTGTTTACTCACTAACCTGATTCATAAGGAATTTGCCCACAAGATCCTCTAAAACTAGCGCGGATTGGGTGTTGAAAATAAAATCGCCTTCACCCAACACTTCCATGTCTCCACCCGGAACGATACCGACATACTGTTGGCCCAGCAGGCCGGATGTCAGAATCATTGCTGAACTATCGGTACTGATATAATCAACATCTGCAAATATTTCCATCTCCACTTCTGCCATCAGCATCTGCGGATCCAAGCGAATATTCTTGACCTCACCGATCTGCACACCGGACATGGCCACTTTAGCACGGGGCGTCAGCCCGCCTATATTCTCAAAACTGGCATACAGCTTATAACCACCCGATTTTGGGGTAAGATTTAAACCACTGACATTCAATGCCAGCACAATCAAGGCCAGGAAGCCAATCAGCATAAACAGCCCTACACTGATTTCTACAGTACGGATACGCATTTTTACAAGTCTCCAAACATCAAAGCGGTAAGCACAAAGTCCAAGCCCAGAACAGCAAGCGATGCATAGACCACTGTACGGGTTGTAGCCTGACTGATTCCTTCTGAAGTCGGAATACAGTCATAACCCTGATACACAGCGACCCAGGTAACAACAAAACCAAACACTACCGCTTTTATCAGGCCATTCAACACATCACCCTGAAAATCCACGGACTGCTGCATATTCGCCCAAAAAGCGCCACTGTAGATTCCCAACCAGTCAACGGCAACCAGAGACGCTCCCCAGATACCTACAACGGCAAATATCATTGACAGCAGTGGCATACAGATAAAGCCAGCGTACAGACGCGGGGCAATAATACGCCGGTAAGGATCAACACCGATCATTTCCAGGCTGGCCAACTGCTCGGTAGCTTTCATCAGGCCAATTTCCGCCGTCAGCGCTGAACCGGCACGTCCGGCAAACAACAAGGCGGTCACAACCGGCGCCAGTTCCCGCAGCAAACTCAGTGCCACCATCTGGCCTACCGCTTGTTCAGAGCCATAATCCACCAGGATAGTATAGCCCTGTAACCCCAGTACCATGCCGATAAAAGCACCTGAGACAATAATGATCACCAGCGACAAGACACCGATGAAATAAATCTGCCGGATCAACAAAGGAAACATCATCACCGGTGCTGGCCTCGCCACCACTGAGTGATAAAGTATCTGCCCTGAGCGACCCAGTGCGGCACATTTAGACAGCGTCTTATGACCCAGCCTTTGAATACGATCCAGTATCACCTGAAGACTCCCCCTGCCATCAACTGTTCAGTGAAATCCGGTGCCGGATAGTGAAACGCAACCGGCCCATCAGGCAAACCTTCAACAAACTGACGCACCTGCTCAGAATCCTGACCTTTAAGCTGATCGGGTGTACCTTCAGCGATTACCTTGCCATCTGAAAGCACGTAAATATAATCCGAAATCGACAGGGTTTCCTCAATGTCATGCGAAACAATAATGGAACTATGCCCCAGCGCTTCATTCAGGCGCTTGATCAGGTTGACCAGTACGCCCTTAGCAATAGGATCCTGACCGGTAAAGGGCTCATCATACATGACGATATCCGGATCCAGCGCAATCGCACGCGCTAACGCCACACGCCGCGCCATTCCCCCGGAAAGTTCGCTAGGCATTAATCCCACAGCACCACGCAAACCAACCGCCTGTAGCTTCATCAATACAATATCGCGAATCATCTCTTCGGGTAGCTGGGTGTGCACACGGATAGGGAAGGCGATATTATCAAACACCGTCATGTCCGTGAACAGCGCTCCGCTCTGAAATAACATCCCCATGCGCTCACGCACAACAAAAAGATCCCGACGACTCAGTGTGGGTATATTCTGATTATCCAGCAAGATCTGGCCCGAATCCGGTAACAACTGACCACCAATCAGCTTCAACAGCGTGGTCTTCCCTGTACCGGAAGGCCCCATGATCGCCGTCACTTTACCACGAGGAATCTTGATACTGACATCGTCAAAGATACGCTTTGAGCCCCGTGAAAAGCTCATATTACGTATTTCAATTATGTTGTTATCTGAAGATTGTTTCATTTCCCTCGTTGAGTTTTTTTCAACGCCCATCCTTACACCCTGTTACAACAGACAAGACCGACAAATATACCATTACAGAGGTTAAGTTTAAACGCAGCAATGATCCAAACTTATGCAAATCACCCGCTACAGCAAATTGAGTTACGATCTCGGGCGAATCTGCGTTAAACTTATCCAAACGCACACATTATTCAACAGATGGCTGATCCCGATCCGAATGAATACATTTAACTTTATCGCCGCCGGCATACGTACTATTGAAATAGAGCATGCCACTATTAGTGCCCTGCTGGCCCAACTGAATGACAGTTTCAGCAAAGCCTGTGAGCTTTTACTCAGTTGCGAAGGACGCATCATTGTCACCGGCATGGGCAAATCCGGGCATATCGGCAATAAAATTGCAGCTACGCTGGCAAGCACGGGCACTCCGGCTTTTTTTGTGCACCCGGGAGAAGCGAGCCACGGCGACTTAGGCATGTTTACCGGCAAAGATGTGGTTCTGGCGTTATCCAACTCTGGTGAGACCACAGAAGTTGTCACTATTTTGCCGCTGATCAAACGCATGGGCGCTCCCCTGATCAGCATGACTTCAAACGCTGAATCCACCCTATCTCGCTTTGCTGATGTGAATCTGCACTTACCGGTAGAACGTGAAGCCTGCCCACACAACCTGGCACCGACTTCAAGCACCACAGCACAACTGGTCATGGGTGATGCCCTGGCGATTGCACTCTTGGAAGCACGCGGTTTCAGCCCCGAAGACTTTGCCTTTTCCCATCCAGGTGGCAGCCTGGGTAGACAGCTGCTGTTGCGCGTGGATGACATTATGCATGCCGGTGAAAACATCCCTCAGGTCACGGTGAATACATCAATACGTGAAGCGCTGCTCGAGGTTACTCAGAAACGCCTGGGCATGACCGCGGTAACCAATGCAACCGGTGAACTCTTGGGTATTTTCACCGATGGTGACCTGCGCCGCACTCTGGATCAGGAAATTGATCTTAAAAACACCTCGATTGCAGACGTTATGACCCCAGGTGGAACCACATTAAAAACTGGTTCACTGGCTGCAGAAGCACTGAAAATCATGCAGGAACGTAAAATTAATGCGCTGTTGATCACAGATCACCAAGGCCAACTCGCCGGTGCACTGAACATGCATGACCTGCTTAAAGCCGGAGTTATCTGACCATGACTGAAATCCTGTCCGATGAACTGAAACAACGCTTGCAAGCCATACGGCTGGCAGTATTCGATGTGGATGGCATACTGACCGATGGCTCATTGTATTTTTTGCCCGATGGCCAGGAAATTAAAGCCTTCAACACCCTGGATGGTCTGGGATTGAAACTGCTGCAGAAAGCCGGCATCAAGACAGCCATTATCACCGGACGCAGCTCATCCCAAGTCAGTATGCGCGCCAAAGCACTGGGTGTTGACTGGCTGCTACAGGGGCGAGAAGACAAGCTGACCGCTCTGGAAGAGATCTGGCAGGAAAGTGGAGACAGCGCAACCACTACAGCCTATATAGGTGATGATCTGCCTGATTTGGCGGCTATTATCACTGTCGCTTTTGGCGCATCGGTTCCCAATGGTCATCCCGTGGTCTGTAAAGAAGCTGACTGGTGCACCACCCGTCGTGGTGGACAAGGTGCCGCACGGGAGTTCTGCGAAATACTGTTATCAGCTCAAGGTAAACTGTCTGGCCTGATTGAGGAATTTCGTTGATGCTAAATGCAGCCCGTCTGAAGCTGATAACAGGTCTGGCTATATTACTGGCGGCGCTGGTGTACTGGGGTTTTTTTGGCAGTCCCAGCGAAACCCTCACAGGTAATCCGAATGATCCGGAACGGGTGGATTTTTTTATCCGTGATGCTTACATCACTGACTTTGATGAAAACGGGCAAGTATCAAGTATCATTCAATCACCTCATCTGCAGCATTACCCTGCGCCCGAGCTGATCACGCTGAACAGCCCATTGATCACCCTGCCTCGTGATACACGTGGTGATACGCAGATTTCATCTGATTTGGGCAGCATGCTTGATGATGAAAGCAAGATTGAACTTGCAGGAAACGTCAGGGTTATTGATAATCCTGCAGCAGATACACCTTGGGTACTGACGACATCAGTCATGACACTACTGCCACCGGATGATTATGCCGAAACCGATGCCCCGGTTCAGATTCAACAGGGAACTAACCGTACTGATGCTATCGGCATGCAGGCGTGGCTCAGAGAACACCGTATAGACCTGCTGTCTGACGTAAGAGGATATTATGCGACCTACTAAAATGTTAATGCGGTGCCTGATCGCTGCTCTAGTAATACTAAGCCAGACCGCTCAGGCTTTACCTGAAGATCAGGAGCAGCCAATTTATGTCTCTGCTGATCATGCCAGCATGAACGAACTTACAGGTATCGCTGTATATACCGGATCAGTTGAGATACGTCAGGGTACCATGCTGATGCTGGGCTCACGTGTCGAAATGCACCGTGATGATACCGGTAGCATTTCCAGAATTTTATCTACCGGTGCCCCAGCTGAATTTCACCAACAAGCCAGCGCCGAGCAACCGCTAACCAAAGCCTACGGCTTGCGTATGGATTACCGTGTGCCCGATCAGACAGTAACCATTACAGAAAACGCTCGCGTCATGCAGGATGCTGATGAATTCACTGGAGAGCGCATCGTTTATGATATGGACAAGTCAGTCGTTGATGCCTTTAGAAGTGAATCTCAGGATGGCCAGCGCGTACAAATGGTCATTCAACCGAAAGGCGATCAGTAGCTATGACAACTACACTGGAAGCCCTGCACCTGGCCAAGTCCTACAAAGGACGCGATGTTGTTCGCGATGTATCCCTAAGTATCAATCAGGGTGAGATAGTGGGTCTGCTGGGTCCCAATGGCGCAGGCAAAACAACCTGTTTCTATATGATTGTAGGGCTGGTTAATGCCGACAAAGGCAATATTCGCCTTGCGCAGCAGGATATCACCCAATTACCCATGCACAACCGTGCCAAAAAAGGCATAGGCTATCTGCCCCAAGAAGCTTCAGTTTTCAGAAAACTAAGCGTTAGTGACAACCTGATGGCTATTCTGGAAACCCGCAAAGAATTATCCAAATCAGATCGCACACAACTGCTGGAAGAATTGTTACAGGAATTCCATATTACCCATCTACGAAATAGTCCTGGCATGGCGCTGTCCGGGGGGGAGCGTCGACGCGTGGAAATAGCCCGGGCATTGGCCACGGAGCCCCGCTTCATTCTGCTTGATGAACCTTTCGCCGGTGTTGATCCGATATCAGTAAATGACATTAAACAAACTATACGGCATCTTCAGGAACGTAATATAGGTATACTCATAACAGATCACAATGTTCGTGAGACCCTCGATATTTGTGAACGTGCCTACATAGTGAGTGAAGGCGCCATCCTTGCAGATGGCAGTCCATCTGACATAATGGGTAATGAGCAGGTTCGCAGCGCCTATCTGGGCGATCAGTTCCAACTCTAGTCACCATCCCTGCCTCTGAATAAGTGATCTAAACGGCATATGAAGCAAGCGTTACATCTCAAGATCGGCCAACATCTCACGATGACGCCACAGCTGCAACAGGCTATCCGCCTGCTACAGCTGTCAACTCTGGATCTGCAACAGGAGATCCAGCAAGCGCTGGACAGCAACCCGTTGCTGGAAGTCAGTGATGAAGAGTCTGACGCGGCCGAAGGGCACGTGGGTGAAACCTATGAAGACAAAGAAACGGCCGCACTCAGCAGTAACAGTGAAACCTCAGACAGTCTGAGCGATGACACAGCAGCAGATAATGACTGGAATGAGTCTATTCCGGAAGATTTGCCCACTGACAGCAACTGGGAAGATACCTTCCAGGCTCAAGGCTCAGGTACCGGCCCGGCTACTGAAGGCGACTGGCCCAATCAGGATAATGATACCCGAGAAGACACTCTGCAGGATCATCTGATCTGGCAACTGAACTTAACGCCCATGAGTGAGCAGGATTACATGGTGGCGGAAGCCATTATCGATGCTACTGATGCCGATGGCTACCTGCGTAGCGACCCCGCAGAACTTCTGGAACAGTTTCAGGCACAACAGCCGGAACTGTTCATGGAAGCAGATGAAGATGAAATTCTGGCGGTACTTCATCGGGTTCAGCAGTTTGACCCACCCGGTGTGGCAGCCCGTGATCTGAGTGAATGCCTGTGTATTCAGATCAAGCAACTGCCTGATGCAATTGAGTGGCGTGAACAAGCGATCCGTCTTTGCCGGGAATTTCTTCCGCTGCTGGGTAGTCATGACTACAAAACCCTGATGCGCAAAATGCGCCTAAATGACGTTGAGTTAGATAATGTCATCAATCTGATCCGATCACTGAACCCCAAACCCGGCGCACTGATCAGTTCCACCCAATCTGAATATGTAATTCCTGACGTTATGGTCCGCAAGATCCATGATGAGTGGATTGTATCCCTTAATCCCGATATCGCTCCGAAACTGCGGATTAACTCACAGTACGCTGATTTGATCCGCCGCGCTGACAGTAGCGCAGACAATACTTACCTGAAAAACCATCTGCAGGAAGCCCGCTGGTTTTTGAAAAGCTTACTGAGCCGAAATGATACGCTATTGAAAGTGGCGACTGAGATCGTAGAGCGACAGCGTGACTTTCTCGATACAGGTGATGAAGCCATGAAACCCATGGTGCTGCATGATATCGCCGAAGCGGTGTCCATGCATGAATCAACCATTTCCCGTGTCACCACACAAAAATTCATTCATACCCCCAGAGGTATTTTCGAGCTGAAATATTTCTTTTCCAGCCAGGTCAATACCGCTGATGGTGAAGGCGCCTCATCTACAGCTATCCGGGCGCTGATCAAAAAGTTGATCTCTGCTGAAAATACAGCCAAACCCCTCAGCGATAACAAGATCGCACAACTGCTGAAAGAGCAGGGAATCAACGTAGCGAGACGTACCGTTGCAAAATATCGTGAAGCGCTAAGCATTCCGCCTTCTAATGAGCGCAAGCGTCTGCTTTAATTAACTATAGAGTACGACCTTATCGTACCAGCACTAAGGAGAGAAACCATGCAGATCAATATAACTGGTCATCACGTAGAACTGACAGATGCATTAAATGAGTATGTGCGCAGTAAATTCGTGCGTCTTGAGCGTCATTTCGACAATATTACCAACGTACAGGTGACCCTGAGTGTTGAGAAGCAGCGCCAGAAAGCTGAAGCTGACTTACATGTAGCTGGTGGTGAAATATTTGCACAAGCCGAACAGGATGACATGTATGCTGCAATAGATGCCATGATCGACAAACTGGATCGTCAGATCATTAAGCACAAGGAAAAAATGAAATCTCATAAATAACCTTTAGTATTGACTATCATATGCCTATATCCGAACTACTGACTGAATCCCTGACACTTTGTCATATTGATGCAGGAAGTAAAAAACGTGTTTTAGAAATCGCCAGCGAAGCTCTGGCCGCCGAGATCGATAAACTGGAAGTTGAAGATGTCTTCAGTGCCCTACTCAATCGTGAACGTCTCGGTAGTACCGGTATCGGCGACGGTGTGGCGATCCCACACTGTCGTCTGGCTGGGTGCAATCGAGCTCTCGCACTCTTAGTCACCCTGAAAGAGCCGATTGATTTTAACGCGATAGACAACCGTCCAGTCGACCTTCTCTGTTGCCTGCTAGTACCTGAAGATGCCGCTACAGAGCATTTACAGACACTGGCCGGGCTTGCCGAACTTTTCAGTCAGTCTGAAATACGTGAAACACTGCGCAGTGCTGCTGATGCAGCAACGCTGTACAGTCGCTTCCTGAACGCTGCCAGGCAAGGGGCCTAAGCTGTGAAGCTGGTCATTTTGAGTGGTCGATCTGGTTCAGGTAAAACCACGGCATTGCAAGCACTTGAAGATGCTGGCTTTTATTGCATCGACAACCTGCCAGCCATTTTACTACCCGAACTGATCAAGCAAATGACTGAGGCCACGGGAAACCCGTCAAAAATAGCGGTCAGTATTGATGCCCGGAACCTGACCAGCAACCTGGAACGCTTTCCAGCGTTACTTGAACAACTCAAACAATTCAGTGACCTGAGCTGTGAAGTCATCTATCTGGATGCATCAGAATCCACGTTGCTAAAACGCTTCAGTGCCACCCGGCGCAAACACCCGCTCACCGACACTCACTCAGGATTACGTGAAGCAATTGAATACGAACGCGTGTTACTGGAGCCCATCGCGACCCTGGCCGACATGCGCATTGATACCACCCGACTGACGCTCTATGAGCTGCGTGATCGTATCAAACTACGTATTACACAAAGGCGCGAGCAATCCCTCTCCCTGCTATTTGAGTCCTTTGGCTTCAAACATGGCGTACCACTGGACGCTGACTTCACTTTTGACGTCCGCACACTACCCAACCCTCACTGGATACCTGAATTACGCCCCCTGACAGGACTGGATACGGAGGTGCGTGAATTTCTGCAGCAGTCGCCTGATGTGGATGAAATGGCGGCCGATATCACTCATTTTCTGGAACGCTGGTTACCGCGTATTCGCCAGGATAACCGCAGCTACCTGACAGTCTGTATAGGTTGCACTGGAGGCCAACATCGTTCGGTCTATCTGGCAGAATACCTGGCTAGTCATTTCAGCTTGTCCATGGATAGTGTCCACGTCCGTCACCGTGAACTGACCTGATTGAGAAAGGCATGATTGAATCTCCCATCACTATTATTAATAAACTCGGTTTACATGCACGAGCCGCCGCTAAGCTCAGCACCCTGGCCAGTGGTTTTTCCAGTCAGATTGAGATTGAAAAAAATGACCGCTGCGTCGACTGTAAAAGCATTATGGCAGTGATGATGCTGGCAGCCAGCAAAGGCACTGAGCTTAACCTTCGTATTGAAGGCACAGATGAACACCAGGCTTTTGAAGCCATAATTACGCTGATCAACAACCGTTTTGATGAGCCGGAATAGAGCCCCTTATGAATTCACCAGATCAAAATAACTTTCAGACTGATGATGAAGATATACTTGTCAGTCGCTCTGAGCTGAAACGGCAGATGGATGCGCTGAAACAACTGGGTAAACGCATCACCGAGCTGCGTCCGGATCAGCAGGAGAAAATCCCGATGGATGAAGCCCTGCGAGCAGCCATAACCGAAACCCGACGCATCACCTCTAACGGGGCATTAAAACGCCATATGCAATTTATTGGCAAATTAATGCGCCATGCTGACGTGGACGCTATCCGTCTGGCATTAGATGAATTTGATACCGCAAGCCAGGCGCATAACCAGAAGTTTCATGCCATTGAGCAGTGGCGTGAGCGATTACTGCTTGAAGGTACAGCCGGAAATGAAGCACTGGAAGCCTTTATCAATGATCACCCACAGACAGATATCCAGCAACTGCGTCAACTAATCCGGAATACCCGACGGGAAATTGAAAAACAGCAACCCCCGACGCAGTATCGTAAGCTATTCCGCTTTCTGCGTGACACCACCGAATCAAACTGAGCCAGGACATCAGCCCTCGTTAGCGTTCAGCAGGTTCAGCTCAGGATCATCCCAGTGACCCGTTAATGTATAGGCAATGCGGGTCATTTTTTCGATGCGGTCACCCATGATTTTATCAAAAATGAATAACGCACCGGCAACCTGAGGAGCCCCAAGTAACACCGCCCCAAGAGTCAAATTACTGCTCAGTGGCACACTCACCTTAATGGTTTTATCCAGTTGCTGTGTATTCAGGTTGACGCTGCCGGTAATTTCCATGGAGGCCGACGGGCCAGTTAGCATGAATGGATCACGGGTACTTGCCAGCCCCCCATTCAGATCATAGCTGGCCTTTAACTCATCGAATACCAAGCCACGCTGAAGCAGATCACTAAAATCCAGTCGCAGTCGTCTTGACAGGGTGTTTAAATTAAGCAGCCCGAATACCCGCAGCAAGTTAGCACCACTACCGGATTCAATGATACGCCCCTCTTCAGCCTGAAAGCTGAAAGAACCATCCAGTTCAGCCACACTGAATTGCCAGGGAGCACCTGGCCAGGTCAATTGTGCTGAAGATACTAACCGAGTTGTCTCCAGAGGCCTTCCCTGCCCCCAAAGATCAAGCACATCAGCCAAATCAGCGCCTGACAGGTTTAATGTCAGGTCTGTGGCCGGATGTGCCCCAGCTTGCCAATGGGCTCTGCCACTCACAGAAAAATCAAGCAGCTCACCCTGTATGTCTTCAAAGGTTACCTGCTGTGCTTGTGGTTGCATACGCAATTGCCAGCGCCCCAAAGCCCGCTGACCCAAACGCAAGTCATCAATTTGCAGATCAAGCCTGGGAAGCTCTGAGGTATCTACCGAGTGCGTTTGATCACTACCCGATTGCAGCAACGGCACAGAAGATTCAGACTCTGCATCTGCAATGGGCAGATGCAGATAAGCAAATCGAGCGACCCATTCACCTTCAGAGACCAATGCTGGGGGTTGAATATAGCCTTGGGCGCTTAGTCCAGCCAACTCACCAGATACTTCAAGCCTGGCGGTTTGCGGCAGTACCGGAACTCCCTGGCCCAGCAACACCTGTCCACGCAGCTCAGCTGACAAGTCCATAACACCTTGCAGCAGTTGATCATAGTGAAAAGATAAACGTGAATTTTCAGGATAGATGTCCAGATACAGCGAGCGGTTCTCCTCAGCCGGTTTTGCCAATACCAAGGGTAGATCAACCGCTGTTCCTACCAGGTCTGAACGTATCTCCATGCGTGGGCAGCGTGACGACTCAGCACAAAAGGTCATATCCATCTGCGCCTGACTTTTGCCAGTAAGCCTATCGGATAGTGTTATACCAGCGAGGTGGTCCAAATTCACACTGGATACAGCCCCTTGCAGATGAACTTGCGTGTCAGTACCTTCGGTAGTTATCTGGGCATTGACCGCTTCCCCAAACAACTGCCCCTGTAAACTGTCCGATGTCAGCCCTTGCCGTGTGGTATAGCTAAGCTGCCCATTGATGCCGCTGAAATAAATATCTCTTTCCAGTAGACGCAGGCTACTTTGTTTAAGTGCCGTCTGGACTTTAACATCTATTTTGTCGGGGTCATCCACCGGAACCTGGAGATGCAAACGTGTAGTGGTCTCGCCGCTAAATTGTAAGTCATCAAAAGCTGACCCTAGATAGCCCCCCAACGCCGACTCAGTCAGTAGTGCACTAAAATCAGACGCATCGCCCTCTAACAGCGATGCCACATGCAACTGCTGACTTTGTGGTGGTAGATAGATCCAGCCACTATTGATACGTGAGTTGAGAATATTCCCTTCTGCAATATCAATTCGCAACTCTGTGTTGCGCAGATGTAAAAATATCCGCCCATCCCGTACCACCGGCCAATCGGGATGGAAGGCAAACTCAGCCTGATCGGCATCCAGAAACAACTGCACACTCACCGGTAAATGTTGCGAATCTGGACGTAAGCCTGCATGTATCAACAAACCCGCCTGGTTAACCTGTCCGGCACGAATAGCCTCTTTAAGCCAGTCATACAGGGTTTCTCCAAGCTCCCTGGGCGGTGTGTAAAACTCCGTTTGTAGGGCATCCGTGTCAGTAATACCGATTAATAGACTGAATTCGATCTGCTCCTCGGCATCAAACGGACGGTACAAGCCAAAGCGCCCGTTAGCACTAATGGCCTCATTGCGTAAGCTGAGCAAGCCACTGTTCAGACGCAACGCCTCACTACTGACTTCCCAGCTCACCAGCCCACTCGCTTCAGAGTAATTCCAGCCAGTACCAAAAAGCTGTGGAAAGTTCAGCGTAAACGCAGCGCTTTCGAGTTCAATTTGTCCCATGTCCAGATTAGCATGCAACTGACCACTGATACCGGAGGCTTCGGGCGCATCCTGCCAGGCAGATACTGCCACATCATCCAGACGGGCGGTCAACACAAAACTTAACCAGTCTTGTGGATTCTCCCACCCCACCGCTAATTGACTAACCTGCCCCTCTGGTGCCAGGCGATCCAGGACCGACTCCGCCGTATCCGGCAACACATCCAGCATTTCCACCCAGTAATGCAACACTGCAAGATCGAGTGAATCCAACGCCAGATGTAGCGGCTCAATCCCCTGGCTCTCTGACAGACGAAATTCTGAAATCAGCTCGGGCAAAACTAACTGCACCCCTTGCACGCTGGCCTGCAATGACCTGAATTGTAATTGATAACTGTCATCATCAAGCGGCAGCAGCACAAAGCGGCTTTTCAGATTATCAATTTCTGGCCACTGAGGACCTGAGATGGACAGCGGTGTCACCGAGAAATCACCTTGCAGTTCTGTCAGTTGATGATCAGACCAGCTGCCCCATAGGTGGGCCGACAGATCCAGAGCATCCATTTCCACCGGCAAAATTCCCAGATTTAATAGCTCGGGTCCCAAAGCATCACTTTGTAAAAAGAAACGGTAATCTCCACCCAGTGGATCAGTAGGATCAAATTCACTGGCATGCAGTGCGAATACGCCATAAGCATCTTCGCCAATACGCGGCATCCGCGCTGAACCACTGATTTGATACTCTCCTTGCGCGGCTTCGAACATGGCATTTATCGGCGATATCAGCTGTATCTCACCGTTTTGCGGCTGCAACCCAACATGCAGATTACTTAACACCACTGAGGGTTGATGCTGCAAAAAAGCCAGAAATTTTCCACTGCCTGCGTTATCCTCCCCATCGTTTATCCCTTCTGCCGCCGAGGGTAGCCAACGCCCTTCATATTCCTGCCAAAGCAAATCCGCATCCCGAAGTTCAGCGACGCTGAATACCGGCATAAACTGTATCAGGCTCTGCACCACATCCAGTGTCATTTCCAGGTGTTCAGCTTGTAAAGAGACAGTCGGTGCATTCGGTGAGGAAGACAGTAATGTCAGATCTTCAATGCGCAGCTGCAGATGCAGGCGAGACAGTGAGACGTTAAATTCACCAAATCGGATAGTCATACCGAGTCTGGAGCTGAGATGAGATGCGATCTGATCTGAGAAACGTGAAAGGTGAGGCAGGCCAAAGCGCAGGCTCAAAAGCACCAATGCTGGTATCAGTGCCAATACCAACAGCACTTTGTAGAGTTTTGCCAACCGACGAATCATAATGCGATCTCAGCGCAATACGACATCGAACTGTTCAGGCGAATACTGGGTTTCTGACTGAAAGCGAATAGTTTTACCGATAAACGCTTCAAGTTCAGCCACATGATCCGACGCCTCGTCCATAAGATAATTAACCACACTGGTTGCCGCCAGCAGCAAATAGCTTTCCGTATCATACGCACGGTGTTGGCGCAGTATTTCTCTGAAAATCTCGTAAGAGACTGTTTCCGGCGTTTTGACACTTCCTCGCCCCTGGCAGACTGGACAGGTTTCGCAGAGTACATGTTCAAGACTTTCACGGGTGCGCTTGCGCGTCATTTCGACCAGACCCAGTTCAGAAACCCCGGTTACTTTGCATTTTGCATGGTCTTTTTCCAGCACCCGGTCCAGTGTGCGTTGCACCTGGCGCTGGTGATCCGGGTCAATCATATCGATAAAATCGATAATAATAATCCCCCCCAGATTACGCAATCTTAGCTGACGCCCTATCGCTGTAGCCGCTTCAAGGTTAGTTTTGAAGATGGTTTCTTCCAGATTACGGTGACCTACGAATCCGCCAGTATTGATATCCACCGTAGTCATAGCTTCAGTCTGGTCAAAAATCAGATAGCCACCAGACTTCAGCTCAACTTTACGTCCCAGTGCCTTTTGCATCTCTTCTTCAACATTAAACATATCAAACAGTGGACGCTCGCCGGGGTAATACTCGATCTTATCGACAATTTCCGGCACCAGCACCTGCGCAAACTCCAACGCACTCTGATAGGTTTCTCTTGAATCGATACGGATACGCTCCACACCAGAGTGCGCCATGTCGCGCAGCGCGCGCATGTGCAATGGCAGGTCTTCATAAACGATGGAAGTAACACTTGCTGATTCGATTTTTTGCTGCAGATTGCGCCATAGACGGCGTAAAAAGTCGATATCTGATCTGAGTTCATTTTCAGCAACGCTTTCAGCCACGGTACGCAGAATAAAACCGCAACTATCCTCTGCCTGATCATTTTCTAACAGCAAAGACTCCATAATACCTTTGAGGCGCTCGCGCTCATCAACATCATCTATTCGTTGAGAAATACCAATATGGTCATTCTTCGGCATTAACACCAGATAGCGTGACGGAATAGACAAGTGGGTTGTCAGGCGCGCGCCTTTGCTACCAATAGGGTCTTTAGTTACCTGAACCAATAACGTGTCACCTTCACGAATCACCTGAGCGATAGGTACAGTGGTTCGGCTGGCGTGACTGCCATTGGTATCAACGCCCACCAGTTCATCCACTGGAATAAAGGCCGCGCGCTCAAGACCGATATCAACAAACGCCGCCTGCATACCTGGCAGCACTCTGGCAACACGACCTTTATAGATATTACCGACAATCCCCCGACGGCTGGCACGCTCAACGTAGATTTCCTGCGGCATACCATTTTCAACGACGGCCACACGCGTTTCCATTGGGGTAAAGTTGATCAGAATTTCTTCAGCCATAGGCATGTTCCTTTACTCCTGCACCCTGCTGCCAAATCATCACGCCATGGCGCTGCAACAAGGCGGCTGTTTCAAAAAGTGGCAAGCCGACAACGCCGGAATAGCTGCCGGTAATAGAACGGACGAACACCGCTGCTTTGCCCTGTATGGCGTAACCACCTGCCTTATCCAAGGGTTCGCCAGTATGCCAATAGTCCCGACACAGCGTTTCATTCAACTCAGAGAAGCTGACCTCAGTGGTCACATGAATCACTTCGTGCTGCTGCGGCGTAACCAGTGCCACCGCTGTAATCACCTGGTGAGTACGGCCTGACAAGCGCATCAACATACTAATAGCATCGGCTTCATGTTCAGGCTTACCCAATATACTTCCATCAATAGCAACACTGGTGTCTGCACCGAGCACAGCCAGTGGCCTGTCAAGTTGCCGATAACAACTTAACGCTTTTTCAAGCGCCAGACGCATTGTATAACCAGAGGGGGTTTCACCAGCCTGAACGGCTTCACAAATGGATGACGGCACGACTCGGTAGGCCACACCTATCTGCTCAAGCAAGGCCCGACGACGGGGAGATGCGGACGCCAGTATCAGCTCGGTCATGCTTGTCTCACTCTATTCTGAAGGTTCTACGTACACCGTGTAAAATAACATAGACCCAGGGCCAGAGCAGCGCACTCACTAATGAGGGCAACATAAAGTGCAAACCACCAGACGTAGTGCCAGTAATACCCTGCATCCAGAAGAACAGCAATTGGTTAACACCCACCAGTACCATCACCATCATCGATTGCTGCCACAAGGGAAACATACGCAAACGTTTGTATAACAAAAGCACCAAGTAAGCAATTAATGTCAGTGACAAAGCGTTCAGTCCCAGCACACTGCCTCGAATAATATCAAGCAACACGCCCATGGCAAACGCGCTGACCAGCCCAACTCGATGAGGCAGCATCAGCACCCAGTAGATTAATACCAATGCCACCCATTCCGGACGATACCAAAGCAAAAAAACAGGTAAAGGAATCTGACTGAGAATAAGGCCAACCAAAAAGGTCGCGAAGATAATCAGCGAGCCGCCCTGAGTGTGATCCTGCTTCATGGCGCATCAAACTCATCGGGATAATCTATCACCAGTAATTGACGACTGCGGTCCAGGCGCGCAGTGGGTCGGGCTTTAACCAGCAGAAAGGGACGTCCAGGATCATGAATTATTTCATCCACCACAGCGACCGGATAGCCTCTCGGGAAGCGTCCGCCCAGGCCGGAAGTCAGTAGCAGGTCGCCCTCCTGTATATCAGCGGTACTGGGCACATGGCTGAGCTCCAACTCATCCAACAACCCTTTACCCAGTGCAATACTTCGAAAACCACTGCGATTAACTTCGACCGGAATAGCAGTACGCGCATCCGTAATCAACATCACCCGGCTGGTATAGTGGGCCAGGGAAAGCACTTGCCCCATGATGCCTCCGGCATCAATGACCGGCTGCCCTATACGCAACCCTTCTTCAGATCCTCGATTCAAAATCACTTCATGCAGAAAAGGGTCTGGATTGATGCCAATCAACTCCACCGCCTTGACGCCTGGCTCAAGGCGTTCACGTGCATTGAGTAACTCACGCAGCTGCCGATTCTCCTCGGTCAAAGACTCCATTCGCAATGACTTGCGCTGCAGCTCCAAAGCTTCCGTACGCAGCTGTTCATTATCACGAATCAGTGCAGCACGATCTACAAACAGGTCGGAGAGCTTATCAGCTGTACGCGAGGGTATATCCACCAGCCATTGCAGAGGTGTTACCAGTAAAGTAAGGTACATGCGCCCCTCTTTCATCTTCGGCCAATTCAGATCCGTGGCAATGAGCCCCAACGTCATGATCAGCAGAAAGATAAACAGAAAGCGCGGATTACGACCACGAAAAATAGGATTAATCGGACACCTCCTGCTGTTCAGGGAACAGAGGTATCCGATTCAGAGTGAAGATTGGCCAGATCGGCATGCGTTACTCGTGTGTCAGTATCTCGAAGGAATGCTTATCCAGCATCTCAAGTGCACGACCGCCCCCTCTGGCCACACAGGTCAACGGGTCTTCAGCCATAATTACCGGTAGACCGGTTTCTTCACTGATCAGACGATCTATATTACGCAGCAACGCACCGCCCCCTGTAAGAACAATTCCATGCTCAGCAATATCAGACGCCAGTTCAGGCGGACAGCCTTCCAGCGCGCTTTTAACAGCCTGAATAATAGCTGACAAAGGCTCTTGCAGCGCTTCAAGAATTTCATTGGAGTTCAGTGTGAAACTGCGAGGAATCCCTTCGGCCAGGTTACGACCCCGGACATCAATCTCCAACACTTCGTTACTTGGGTAAGCGGTACCTACCTCCTGTTTGATGCGCTCGGCCGTTGCATCACCGATCAAGCTGCCATAGTTACGACGAACATAGGTCACAATGGACTCATCGAAACGGTCACCACCCACTCGTACTGACTCAGCATAGACAATACCGTTCAAGGAAATAACAGCAATCTCTGTGGTTCCACCACCGATATCCACCACCATTGACCCTGTGGCTTCATCCACTGGCAAGCCCGCACCGATGGCCGCTGCCATAGGCTCTTCGATCAGGTACACTTCACGGGCACCAGCGCCTATGGCGGATTCACGAATGGCTCGACGCTCTACCTGAGTTGACTTACACGGCACACAAACCAGTACCCGCGGACTTGGTGTCATAAAACTGTTGTCGTGTACTTTACTGATAAAATACTGCAACATTTTTTCGGTAACATGGAAATCAGCAATCACGCCGTCCTTCATGGGACGGATTGCGGTAATATTGCCAGGCGTACGACCGAGCATACGCTTGGCCTCAGTACCCACGGCTGCAACCGTTTTCTGATTTCCTATGGTGCGAATAGCCACCACGGAAGGTTCATTAAGTACAATGTCACGATCCCGAACATAAATCAGTGTGTTGGCTGTACCGAGGTCGATGGAAAGGTCGCTTGAAAAAAGCCCTCTGAATTTCTTAAACATGTGAATGAGTACCTGAGATTCGCCAGTTTGGCCAATAATCCTGAAAGGCTGTAACTCTAACAATGGCAGGGATTTTGAGCAAGGAACAAATGTGTTAACTTATGCATGATTACTCTTTTTTTCAAGCTTAATGTGAGAAACTGCTTTATGTCTCTGGATCGAACTGATGTTGAACGCATCGCGCATCTCGCCCGCCTGGCCATCTCTGAACCGGAAGTACCGGAATATACTGAGAGCCTCAATAGCATTCTCACGCTAATCGATCAGATGCGGGCCACGCCGACTGATGGCATAGAACCACTCGCCCATCCGCTGAATGCTGTTCAGCGCCTGCGTGCTGATACGGTCACCGAAGCAAATCAGCGTGATCAGTTACAAGCCTGCGCACCGGCTGTAGACAATGGCCTGTTCCTGGTCCCTAAAGTTATCGAATGATTGCCCTCTTATTACCGCAAGGAAAAACCACTGATGTTTAACCTGACACTCAGCGAGCTATCGCATGCTCTCAGCCGGGGAGAATTCAGCAGCGTTGAGCTCACCCAGTCGCTATTGGACCGCATTCACCGACTGGACAGCCACTACAACAGCTTTATCACTCTGGCTGATGACACTGCACTATTACAAGCCAAGGCTGCCGATGCCGCGCGCGCGGCTGGCCATGCCACCCCACTGACCGGCCTGCCGATTGCGCACAAAGATCTGTTTTGTACCCAAGGGATTCGCACCAGCTGTGGCTCTAAAATGCTGGATAACTTTATATCGCCCTACAATGCCACACTGGTGGAGCGCCTTAATCAGGCCGGTGCAGTCACTCTGGGGAAAACCAACATGGATGAATTCGCCATGGGGTCTTCCAACGAGTCCAGCTATTATGGTCCGGCCCGTAACCCCTGGGATACGCAACACGTGCCCGGCGGCTCATCCGGCGGCTCTGCCGCGGCGGTCGCTGCACGCCTGATTCCGGCAGCCACAGGCTCCGACACCGGCGGATCTATTCGCCAACCTGCTGCACTCTGTGGCATCACCGGCCTCAAACCCACCTACGGGCGCATATCACGCTATGGCATGGTGGCCTTTGCCTCATCTTTGGATCAGGCCGGTCCGATGACCCGTTCCGCAGAAGATGCGGCTCTATTGCTGCAAGTGATGGCGGGAGAAGATCCACTCGATTCCACCTGCTCAACCCAGGCCGTGCCTGATTACAGCGCCACGCTGAATGACTCGCTGGAAGGTCTGCGTATCGGCCTGCCCAAGGAGTATTTCGCAGAAGGTACTGATCCAGCCATACTGCAAAAAGTGCGCGAAGCGGTAGCTGAGTTCGAAAAACTTGGCGCCAGCGTCAAAGAGGTCAGCCTACCCAACACGCATCTATGCATACCCGCGTATTATATTCTGGCACCGGCTGAAGCCTCTTCCAACCTGTCGCGCTTTGACGGGGTTCGCTATGGCCATCGTTGCGATGATCCCAAAGATCTGGAAGATCTATACAAACGCACCCGCGCCGAAGGGTTTGGCACCGAGGTCAAACGCCGCATCATGGTCGGCACGTATGCCCTGTCAGAGGGCTTCTATGATGCTTACTACCGTAAAGCGCAACAGATCCGCCGGATGCTGCAGCAGGATTTTGTCAGCGTTCTCGACGAGGTTGATGTCATCATGGCCCCTGTAACCCCCTACCCGGCCTTCCGCCTGGGCGAAAAAAACAGTGATCCGGTGTCCATGTACATGGAAGATATATTCACTCTGTCACTCAACCTGGCAGGACTTCCCGGCATGTCAGTTCCCTGTGGTTTCACCGGAAAACTACCAGTCGGGCTGCAGATTATCGGTAACTATTTTGCCGAAGCGAAACTGCTGAATATCGCCCACAAATTCCAGCAAGTCACCGACTGGCATCAACAGGCACCTGCCACCCCTGAGTGAGGATAGATTAAGATGGAATGGGAAGTTGTTATCGGGCTGGAAATCCATGCCCAGCTCGCCACCCAAACAAAGATTTTTTCTGGAGCCAGCACCGCTTTTGGTGCTGAACCCAATACCCAGGCCTGCGCAGTCGATCTGGCGCTACCAGGCACCCTGCCGGTATTCAATGAAAACGCCCTGCGCATGGCGGTGATGTTTGGTTTGGCGGTAAATTCCGAAATTGGTAAGCGCTCTGTTTTTGATCGTAAAAACTATTTTTACCCGGACCTACCCAAAGGCTATCAGACGACACAGCTAGCTGAGCCAATTGTTGGCCCGGGCCATGTCGATATTGAGCTGGATGACGGCAGCACCCGTCGTGTACGCATCCACCATGCCCATCTGGAAGAGGATGCGGGCAAGTCGCTGCATGAAGATTTCCATGGCATGACCGGTATCGACTTGAATCGTGCTGGCACCCCCCTGGTCGAAATCGTCTCGGAACCGGATATGCGCAGCGCCAAAGAAGCCTCGGCCTACGCACGAAAAATTCACGCTATCATCACCACACTGGGTATTTGTGATGGCAATATGGCCGAAGGCTCGATGCGTTGTGACTGCAACGTCTCAATTCGTCCCAAAGGCCAGGAAGCGCTCGGCACCCGTACCGAGTTGAAAAACATCAACTCCTTCCGCTTTATCGAACGCGCTATCGATACCGAGGTCGCTCGACAAATCGATTTGATCGAAGACGGTGGCCGGGTCATACAGGAAACGCGTCTCTATGACCCGGATCGTAATGAAACCCGCAGCATGCGCTCCAAAGAGGAAGCTAACGACTACCGTTATTTTCCCTGCCCGGATCTGCTACCAGTCATCATTGACGACAGCTACATAGAGGCCATTCGTAAGGATCTTCCAGAACTACCGGATGCACGTCGTGCACGCTTTATCAACGACTACGGTTTATCAGCCTATGATGCGGCACTACTATCGGCCTACCGTCAGCAGGCTGATTATTTTGAGCTGGTGGTTTCAATCACGGGTGATGCAAAACTCTCGGCCAACTGGGTGACTGGAGAGCTGGCTCGCTACCTCAATCAGCAGGACCTGGATATCAGTGCCTCACCGGTTTCAGCCGAGCAGTTAGGTGGCCTGATCAACCGTATCAAGGATGACACCATAACCGGCAAAATTGCCAAAACCGTATTCGAAGTCCTATGGAGTGACGGTGGCACAGCCGATAGCATCATTGCGGCGAAGGGTCTGAAGCAGGTTAATGATGCTGGTGCTATTGAAGCGATGATCGACCAGGTCATTGCGGAATGCACGCCGCAGGTAGAACAGTATATTGCCGCCGAACCCGATAAGCGCGGCAAAATGCTGGGCTTTTTTATGGGCCAAGTGATGAAACTGACCCAAGGCAAAGCCAACCCGGGTCAGGTTCAGGGTGTACTGAAGAAAAAACTGGACGAGCGCTGCTGATATAGAGGCATCCAGCTACGATATAGAGCGCCAGTAACAAAAAACCGGATCATTGACCCGGTTTTTTTGTTTCTACATACTCAGTACTAACTACCGATCAATAATCTCCACCGACCATATCAACAGGACGCGGAGTTGATTTAGTGCTAACCGGCAGTTTCGGATACATTACATCCGGAACATCACCCGTCAAGGTGCGCAGGAAGGCGGTGATTTTCTGAACTTCATTGTCGTTCAGTTCAGCACCCAATTGCGCTACACCCATAACGGCAACGGCTTCTTCCAAGTCCCATACAGCTCCGGAATGGAAGTAAGGCGCTGTCAGCTCAATATTGCGCAGTGGTGCGGCGCGGAAGACATAATCATCAGTGGCTGTCTTAGTCACTTCAAAACGACCACGGTCACCCTCAGGTAGAATATCCGCACCTGGACGGGTAATCAGACCAAATGGGAAGTAACCCTGTCCACCAAAGTTAACGCCAGAGTGGCAAGCGGCACAGCCTTTATCCATAAACAGCGCCAAGCCTTCTTTCTGCTCAGCATTCAGCGCATCATCCTCACCATTGAGCCACAGGTCAAATGGTGAATTAGGGGTGATTAACGTGGCTTCAAAGGCTTCGATGGCAACTGCCATATTATCAAAACTGACCGGATCAGCCTGCTCTGGGAAGGAGGCTTTAAAGCGGTCAATATACTCTGGCATGCTGTTAAGGGTATCCACCACGCGTGCTGGCGTGCTGCTCATTTCAACCCCGGCCTGAACCGGTCCTTTAGCCTGCTCAGCCAGATCTGCCGCACGACCATCCCAGAACTGGGCGGCGTTAAAGACCGCATTGAATACGGTCGGTGCGTTACGTGGCCCTTTCTGCCAACCATGACCAATGGATACAGGCAAATAATCATCACCACCAAAACCGACGTTATGACAGGTATTACAACTGATCAAATGACTGGAAGACAGACGCGGCTCGAAGAACAGCATCGCCCCTAATTCAACTTTTTCCGGTGTCAGCACATTACCTTCAATGACAGGTGCTTCTGTTGGAATCGCTTCAAACATTCCAGTAGCACGATCACGCAACTCATCAGCCAGTGTAACCGAAGATGCCATGGACAGACAGATAGCTGCCGATAATAGATTGATTTTACTTTTCATTTTGCCCCCTTTAACCCTGATTCAGGGTATTAAACTACCCGTAATTCTAGCAGGGTTATAGGGATTGCCAAATGAAACCGGCGTCATAGTTCAATATAAAAGCTGATGTAGATCAATTAAAGCACCGTTTTTTTTATTCTATGCCAGCTTGGCTAAGCTGGCTTCGCATTTGTGCCAACGTAGCAACATAATCAGGCGTATTAAAAATAGCCGAACCAGCGACAAAAGTATCCGCGCCTGCGGCAGCGATCTGGCCAATATTGTCTACTGTCACCCCACCATCGACCTCAAGGCGTATCGGGTAACCACTGGCATCAATGCGCTGTCGTGCTTCACGCAGCTTATCCAACGTCGCCGGTATGAACTTCTGCCCACCAAAACCGGGGTTAACAGACATCAGCAGAATGATGTCAACTTTATCCATCACATAATCGAGATAGTGCAGCGGAGTTGCTGGGTTAAACACCAGACCCGATTTACAGCCACCATCACGAATCAACTGCAAGGAGCGATCAATATGCTCGGAAGCTTCTGGATGAAAGGTGATCCAGCTGGCCCCGGCTTCGATGAAATCCCCGATCAGGCGATCCACCGGCTTCACCATCAAATGGACATCAATCGGCGCAGTGATACCATGCTTGCGCAAGGCTTTACACACCATCGGTCCGATGGTCAGATTAGGCACATAATGGTTATCCATGACATCGAAGTGCACCACATCAGCACCCGCGTCCAGCACAGCATTTACTTCATCACCCAGACGGGCAAAATCTGCGGATAATATGGAAGGGGCTATCAGAAAGTCTGTCATATATAATCCTGGTCGTCAGTCTGTCAAATTTGCGTTATTGTATCGAATAACCGAGCATGCATCAGCTTTACCTTTTTTGCGAGGTCCCACCTAGATCATGAAAACGACAAAATCCGGCTTTTTTCTGGCTGCACTACTTATGACCGGCTTATTTGCTTTTGCTACTCAGGTTCAGGCATACAGCATGACAGAACTGCAAGCAGTCCTACCCGCAGACACAGAAATAGTGATGCTGGAACAAGGGGACGATAGCTACCCTGCGCTACTGCAGCAAGCTGAACGTGCCGATGCACTCGGTGGCATTCTGATACTGACCGACACTGACAGTGGTAATCAATGGCTGGAACAGTCTCATGCTTTGCGACTGTATCTGGCTGAGTACGGCTGGTGGACACTCACCAGCCAGCTCCCGCTGACACCCCTCAACTTGCCTGAAGTATCAGCACAGGATAAAGAGGAGACACTGGAAGCACACAAAACAATTGTACAACAACGGATTCAGCAAGGTCTGCAGACACTGGGCGAACGTGAACAAGCGCGTTTATTGATTATAGGCATAGGCCGCAGCGCGGCTCAAGCAACCGCATTTCTTCATCAGAACCCGAATGAAAACAACAGAGGATTGATTCTGATTAACCCCAGGCCCGTCGATGACACTCACTGGGCCGAATTTCTACAGCAACTGACTGAGCTGGAGATAACACTTATCGATCTTTATGCTGAACCCTACCCACCTGGCGAAACCGCTATCCCTGATGCACGAATGCGCCGTAATGCAGCCAGACAAGCCAGATTAGAGGATTATCACCAAAGCAGCATCAAAACACCCTGGGCAGGCTGGCGCCAGGAAATGCCCTGGCTGAGTCGCCAGCTCAGAGGCAAGTTATTAAGGCATATTATCGAACCCGATCAACGGTCCGATGATCAAATCATGGCGCCAGAAAATATGGATCAGCGCCCACCGGGTATTCGCCGTTAGCGAAATCCGCGTGCTGTACGAATACGGTCGTAAGCCCCCTGAATCTCCTGCGCCCGTTCCTTGGCCAGCTGCATCATGGCTTCAGGCATACCACGAGAGACCAGTTTATCCGGATGGTGCTGACTCATCAGCTTACGCCAAGCCTTTTTGACTTCAGCATCACTGGCTGACTCACTCACGCCCAGCACCCCATATGCCTCCGCCATCAAGGATTCGTGTGACCGTCCGGTTGCATGATCCCAGTCCCCTGCATGACGCGCAAAAGCCTGCGCCGCCTGAATACGCTCCATAACCGCACGCATCTCAATAGGACTGAATGCCAGCAAATGGCAAATTTCTTCAATCACTGACAACTCAGCCGCTGACATTTCGCCATCGGCCATAGCCACCTGCAACTGCAGTTCCAGGAACATCAGCTTTACCGGCAAGCGGTGTCTGAGCACTAATGCCAACGGTTTTAACACCGATGACATGTCAAAATCGGCCTCTTTCCCTTGAGAAAAGTATTTAATTGCCAATTGCTTGGCCGACTCATTTAACTGCATCCGCGCCATGACTTCTCGCGCAAAGCCGATCTCCGACTCGGTGACCCGACCATCCGCTTTGGCAATTTTCCCCATCACCGTAAAAGTGGCCCGGAAAAATAACTGCTGCGGTGCAATAGCCTTAATCTTTTGAAAGGCGCGTTGAACAAAGTAGCCAATCAAACCACCAAACACCAGCCCAAACAGCCCGCCGGACATCAACCCAACCAAGCCACCTAACACCAAACCGGTTTTGTAACGGATAAATTCCTGCCCGGTTTTTTCGCCCCAATGTTGACCGCTCACTCTTTTATTTCCTCAATTAACTGCCGATCCAACTGATATAAACGCTCTGGAGTACCGACATCGGACCAGCAGCCACCATGATACACACCCCGCAAACATCCGCTGGCAATCGCCTGCCTGAATAAAGGTGCCAAAGGAAAGCGTCCAGACTGACAGGATTCGAACAAATGACCTTTGAGCACACTGATACCACTGAAGGTATGTGAACGCCCATTTTCAGGATGCAAATAACCGCTGGAATCCAGCTTAAAGTCACCCTGCTCATGCCATTTCGGATTATCCACCATCAACAATACGCCTAAATCCTGCTCTGCTAGTGGCGTATCTATCAGCAATCGCAGATCCAGATCACAAAATACATCGGCGTTGATCACCAGAAAGCGATCATCTGACTCAGTTATTAATTGGGGCAGCGCTTTCAGAATACCACCCCCAGTCTCAAGGGGTTCGGTTTCAGCTGAATAACAGATATCCAGCCCCCACGACTGCCCGTTGCCCAATTCAGCCTCTAGTTGCTCGCCCAGCCAGGCATGATTGATGACCACCTGGGTAATACCTGACGCAGCCAGCCGCTCCAAGTGCCAGACAATCAGTGCCTTCCCACCCACCTGCAACAGGGGTTTTGGAGTGTGTAAAGTCAATGGACGCATGCGTGTACCCAAGCCTGCCGCGAGGATCATTGCCTTCATATATACCACCGATCATTTAGTTCACGACCTTGTAATTCAGGTTGTTGATTAACAGTGGGTATAACCTGACTTTGTAACCAGTCAGCAAACTCGGAGAACTCAGGGTAACGCTGGGCACTCTGATACAAATTGCGCAAAGTCAGCGGAATATCCTGAAGATAGGCTGTTTTACCATCACGCAAACACAAACGCGCAAATATCCCACACACTTTAAGGTGGCGCTGCATCCCCATCCAGTCAAATGCCTGTTTGAATGCAGCAACATCCATAGATTTTGCCAGCGGAGATTGCTGCTGAAACTGCTCTACCCACCCAGCAACTTTTTCTTCCGGCCAGTGGATATAACTGTCACGCAGCAATGAAACCAGATCATAGGTCAGTGCACCGGCAACAGCATCCTGAAAATCGATCACCCCGATTTGTGCATCTGGCAGAAGCATCAGGTTACGCGAATGGTAATCTCGGTGTACAGTGACCTGCGGTTGCGCCAGTGCGGCTTCAACCAACTGCGATTCCACCTTTGCCAACAAGCTGGATTGCGACCTGGGCAGTGATAGCCCCAGCCAGCGCTGTAAAAACCACTCATGGAACAACTGCATTTCCCGACGCAGCAAGATCTCATCATAAGGCGGTAATGTCTGTGCTGGAATACTTTGAATTTTAACCAGCTCGGAAAAAGCTGACGCGTATAAACCATCCGCAGTTCCAGAATTCAGTGCCGCATAGAATAGTTGGTCACCAAAGTCTTCAAGCAGTAAAAACCCTTGATCAAGATCCTCAGCCAGTAATTTCGGTACCCGTACACCTGCGGCAAGCCACTGTTGTGCGACTGCCACAAAGGGGCGACAGTCCTCATGCTCAGGCGGCGCATCCATAACAATAAAAGATTGTTTGTCAGCCTGAACTCTAAAGTAGCGCCGAAAACTGGCATCTCCAGCCACCGGCTCCAGTGTAATGGGCTCATCTACCCCTAAAGCAAAACCAGTTATTTGCTTAGCTACCCAGTTTTTAAGCGCCAGCTGTCGCCTTCCCATTCGTTGTCCCCTAGCACTTGCCCTAGTTAATGCTTTATTATGCAGTGCTTAATAGTACTAGACTCACAGGCAGCAAGAAACTCTGCCTGATTCGCTACCGGACTGCGACCTGATGCCTTTTAAAAAAAATAGCGCTTACCAACTGACCCTTGCCGTGGCTGCTATCCTGTGCGCACCCTTGGTGGCTGCCCAATCGGATGAACGCCTCTGGGTATGTGACCTGCTGCCTAATGGCGAATGGGACTGCGAAGTGAATGAGCTTCTGATGGATGCCCAGTCAGGAGAGCCTTCTATACCGTCATCACCTGCACCACGCAGTGTCACAACGCCAGAAGTAACGTCTTCGCCCGCCAACCCGTCCAAGCCCGAAGTAACTCCAGTAAGACCTGAGCCGGAGAGTCGTGTTCAGGCCTATCCGTCAGAGCCATCAACCCTGACAACGCAAACCAGTCAGCCAGTTGCAGCAACACCCCAACAACAGACAAGTAACCGGGCCCGTTCTGCTGATGCCTGGGACTGCACTGTCGGTACTGATGGCAACTGGTCATGTGCACCAGGTAATAACCAAGCCGTCAGCGTTGCCGAACTGGGTCGTTTCAATTCCAGCAGTCCTGGAGCTTCAGGACTGTTATTGAATAATCCCTATGCCTACCTTGACTGGTATCCTTACAACAATGATGAGCCGGCTTTGTGCCGTGGGCGTTATGTAGAACCGGATATTGATTACCTGCAAAAAGATCTGGCACCTGGTGAAGAAGCCGTGTATGCCGAGGCCGATCTATCCAATGCCGACCTGCAAAGTGGTTTGGCACGCCTGACAGGTGGGGTAAAACTGCAGCAGGAAAGCCGCCTGTTCACCAGCCGTTATGGCGAAGTAGACAATGAAAACAGTACGGCCTTCCTTGAAGGAGAGGTAACCTTCAGAGAACCAGGGCTGCTATTGGTCGGGCAGCGTGCAGAAACTAATTTTGATACAGGTGTATCCAGCTTCTATTCAGCTGAATATATTATGCACACCGAACACCTGCGTGGTTCGGCTGCTAAAATAACCCGCTATGATGATAACCGCGTCCGTCTTGAATCCGGGGCGATCACTTACTGCGAACCAGGCAACAGCGACTGGGCAATTAACTCTGGCAATATCGTACTCCACCCTGACAAGGGCTATGGTATAGCCACCCACGCCACATTCAGAGTGGCAGACATCCCGGTTTTTTACATGCCATGGTTCCGTTTTCCTATCGATAGCCGCCGCCAATCCGGTTTTCTCTACCCAAGCCTCGGAATTTCAAAAAGTGATGGGGTAGATTTCAGCATTCCCTATTACTTCAATATAGCACCGAATCTGGATGATACCCTGGCGCTACGCCACATCGAGAAACGCGGGATGTTACTGGAAAATGAGCTCAGGTATATGAATGACTGGTCTCATAACACCTTAAGCCTGGGCTACCTGTCAGGAGACAACAAATACGAGGACGAGGATCGCTGGCTAGTAGGCTTCAACCACGAAGGCTCACCCAGTGAACGCTGGCTCAGCCACGTTGACTATACCAAGGTCAGTGACATTGATTACTTTGCCGACCTCGGCACCTCGCTGGAAGTTCAACGTGAAGACCATCTAAACCAGCAGGGCCAGTTGCGCTACCTGGGAAATGGCTGGCAATTTCTGGCCAACTTACATCAATACCAGACCATTAGTGGTGGCGGTGTCCCTTACCAGAAATCACCACAACTGCAACTAACAGGTAATGAGCAGTTGGGCTCCGGAGTAGCGCTTAACTATCTGACTGAGTTTGTGCGCTTCGACACATCCGATTCAAGTCTTATACATGCAAACCGTGTGCATTTAAGGCCGTCCCTATCTTATCGAGCATCAAAGCCCTGGGGATATTCGAATGCTGAATTAACGCTTTGGCATAGTAGTTACGATTATTTTAATAAACCAGCAGGTAATGCAGCCTCATCACTGACAGCGGGTATAGCCAGCATTGATTCCGGACTTTATTTCGATCGTGATTTCTCAATCGGCAGCAAAGAGTTTTCTCAATCGCTGGAACCCCGGTTGCAGTTGTTGCACAGTGAAAAAAATAATAACACCCCCTCAACTAACTTCGACTCATCACAGATGAGCTTCAGCTATTACAATTTATTTGATCGCTACGGCTGGAGTGGTAATGATCGGGTTTCTGCGACCTCGCAGGTCACTTTGGGTACATCTTCGGCTCTGTACAATAACCAGGGACGAGAAGTGGCTCGAATTGCAGCTGCACAAGCATTTTATGCCCAAGACCGAGAACAAAATGATCTGCGTCCTGGTGATGTCAGTGGTACAGAGTCGAGTTCCAATATTGCGTTACTTGCGCAATGGAGTTTAACGCCAACCTTGCGCCTCAGACATGACTCTGAAGTTAACCGTGATGACTTTTCTCTGGAAGAGCAAAACTACCAACTTACCTGGCGTCCTGATGATGAAAACCTTTTCTACTTCAGTTATCGAGACCGTATAAACTCAACAGATCCAAACAATGAACGGACACGCCAATCAGATCTGGTATTTCGTAATCAACTGGATCCCCAGTGGGCGGTCATTGGACGCTGGCAACATGACATCGCCAATAGCCAGCGACTGGATACCTTGTTAGGCTTGGAATACGGAACCTGTTGCTGGAAGATGCGTTTTACAGCACGTGAATATTTATCACCAGCAAAACGATTTACGGATGCTGCCGATTATGACCGTGGTGTGTTTATCCAGGTGGTCCTTCGAGGCCTGGGTTCCTTTGGCGGCGACGGTGGTCGCAGCCTGATTGAAGAAATAACCGGTTTTAGAGAGAAAGATCATGATAACTTCTGATAAATGGCTGATCAGGTCATTATTGACCTTTGTGCTTACAACTCTACTTTCAGTGCAAACCCAGGCACAGCAGCTGGACAGAATTGTCACCGTGGTCAACGATGATATCATTATGAAAAGTGAGTTGGATCTACGCACTAAAATCATCACCGAACAGATCCAGGCGCGCGGTGTTCAAGTCCCGCCTGCTGACGTGCTGCGTCAGCAGGTTCTGGACCGTTTAATCCTCGACAGTCTGCAGTTGCAGATAGCCGAAGTACAAGGCATGCGTATATCTGATCGTGAACTGAATGAAACGCTGGAATCCATTGCGGCTCAAAATGGCCTCACACTGCCGGAGTTTCGTGAAGCACTGATTGCGGAAGGTCAGGATTATGCTCAGGCGCGGGAACAGATCCGTCGTGAACTGTTGATTAGTCAGGTCCAACAAAGCAATGTAAACCGCCGTATTCAGGTATCAGAACAGGAGATTCGTAATTTCCTGAACTCAGATGCCACCCAACAGCATCGCCAGGCTGAGTTTTTGCTAAGTAATATTCTGATCGCACTCCCCTCTCAGGCTTCTCCAGAGACCATTCAGGCTGCAGAACGCAAAGCCCAGGAAATCTACGATACACTGATAGCCGGTGCGGAGTTTGCTGATACCGCGGTGTCTGTATCCAACGCACCCAATGCCCTCAACGGTGGAGACCTGGGCTGGCGTGATCAGAATGCGCTGCCGGAAACGCTGGCCGCCGCTATTGCCAGCTTGCAACCCGGTGACATTAGCCGTCCAATACGGACACCCGGTGGTTTTCACATCCTCCAGGTCAGAGACCGCCGTGGCGGTGAAGTTACCCTCGTCGAACAAACGCTAGTCAGCCACATTTTATTGACACCTAATGAAATTCGTTCCGATCAGCAAACCCGCAACCTGGCCTATGATCTGGTCAAGCGTATCCGCGATGGCCAGCCCTTCGAAAATCTGGCACGGCGTTATAGTGATGATCCTGGCAGCGGTTCCCAGGGTGGAGATCTGGGCTGGACTCAGGAAGGACAAATGGTACCGGAGTTTGAACAGGTGATGGGCCGCACCCCGGTAGGAGAAATATCCGAACCCTTCGAATCACGTTTTGGCTGGCATATACTCTGGGTCAAAGAGCGTCGCACTGAGGATATGTCTGCCGAGATGATGGAAAACATGGCGCGCAACACCATCATTCAGCGTAAATATAATGAAGAACTGGACAACTGGCTGAGAGAATTACGTTCACAAGCCTATGTTGAAATCCGGAATCCAGGATAACAGGCCCCGTGGTTTTGCTACGTTTTGCACTGACTCCTGGTGAACCTGCCGGTATAGGTCCAGACTTGTGTGTGCAACTGGCACAGACATCCTGGCCACACCAGTTGGTTATCTTCGCTGATCCGGAACTACTGCGCGCACGCGCCAAAATACTGAAACTACCCTTGGTACTAAGTGAGTGGCAGGGTGAGCAGGACCACAGACTGATGCCACCGGGAGAGCTATTGGTTTATCCAGTGCCCATGTCTGTACCTGCCCAGGTCGGTACTCCCGATGTCCGCAATGCGCAGTATGTCCTGGAAACACTGACACTTGCCACCCAGCACTGCCAACAGGGCAAGCTGGATGCGCTGATCACGGCACCCGTCCACAAAGGCATCATCAACGATGCGGGGATCCCTTTCACCGGACATACCGAATTTCTGGAAACTTTGACCGGCACCCCCAAGGTGGTGATGATGCTGGCAACGGAAGGTTTGAAAGTTGCCCTGGCTACTACCCACCTGCCATTGAGAGCCGTAGCAGACGCCATTACCCGTCCATTACTGGAAGAGATCATCACTATTCTTTTGCAGGACTTACGCCGGAAATTCGGCATTCCCCAACCAAGATTGCTGGTGGCTGGGCTCAACCCCCATGCGGGAGAAGGTGGTCATCTGGGTAACGAAGAACTGACTACAATCATTCCCGTACTAGACGCCTTTCGCCAACGCGGTGAGCAGATTCAGGGCCCCTTGCCAGCCGACACTTTATTCAACGAAAAATACCTGAGCCAGGCCGACGCCGTGTTAGCGATGTATCATGATCAGGGGTTGCCGGTATTGAAGTACAAGGGCTTTGGCCAAGCCGTCAATATTACCCTGGGGCTGCCGATCATCCGCACATCAGTTGATCATGGTACCGCTTTTGACCTGGCCGGTAGTGGTAGAGCCGATACCGGCAGCCTGATTACCGCCATTAATTACGCTGCGCAGATGGCTTCGGCTCGTCACTCAGCATCAGAAACTGCATAGGAACTCATGAGTAAAAAACCGGTTGGCCACAAAGCCCGCAAACGTTTCGGTCAGAATTTTCTTCAGGACCAGGGAATTATTCATCGCATTATTCGTGCCATATCACCCCATCCTACGGATCATTTGGTTGAAATCGGTCCAGGACTGGGCGCACTGACGGAAGAGATCCTCAATGCTGCCGGTGATCTTGATGCCATCGAACTGGACCGAGATCTGGTTCCGATTCTGCGCACCAAATTTTTTAACTATGCTGAACACTTTCGTGTTCATCAAGCCGATGCGATGAAATTCGACTACACTTCGCTGTGTGACGATCAGCGGCCACTGCGTATCGTCGGCAACCTGCCCTACAATATTTCCACACAGCTGATTTTCCACCTGCTAAGCTATAATAAGCAGATTGCTGATATGCATTTCATGTTGCAGAAAGAGGTAGTGGAACGCCTGGCTGCCAAGGCTGGTGAAAAACATTATGGTCGGCTAAGTCTCATGGCACAGTATTACTGCCAGGTTGAAAATCTGTTTCTGGTACCACCCGAAGCCTTTAATCCGGTTCCCAAGGTGGACTCGGCCATCGTGCGACTGACACCGCATAAGCAGCTACCGTTTGTAGCCAGAGATGTGGATCAGTTGCAGTCTGTGGTTAAAACGGCTTTTAATCAGCGCCGTAAAACTTTACGTAACAACCTGAAAGAACTGATCAGTGCTGAGGCACTCGAATCACTTGAAATTAATCCGGGAGAACGTCCCGAACGCCTGACACTGCAGGAGTTTATCCGTATCAGTGACTTTCTATGTGAACAAGAAAAAGGAATAACCAGCGTTTATGAATAGTAAATCTATGGGTGAAAACATGCACATCGCAATCGATACCGCTTACCTGCACGAGCAGTCTGATCCGGATGCACACCGCTATGTTTTTTCCTATCACATCACCATCACCAACCAAAATCCGGTTCCGGTTCAGTTGATCAGCCGCCGCTGGGTCATCACCGATGGTAACGAACAGATACAGGAAGTCACTGGCGAAGGTGTGGTCGGTGAGCAGCCAACTATTGAGCCAGGCCAAAGCTACAGCTACACCAGCGGAACAGTGCTCCCGACTGAAGTCGGCAGCATGCAGGGACACTATTGCATGATGACCGATGAAACCGGTGAGTTTATCGCCCCAATTCCCGCCTTCACCCTGGCATTACCAAATGCATTACACTGATATAATACCTACTGAACTTCAGCCGGGTATTGTTATACTCGGCTTCTGATTACTATCAACAACAGAGACCGGCTATGGATTTTGCATCATTACTAGGGATCGTTTCAGGCTTTGCCCTGATTATTATTGCCATTTTCCTGGGTGGTAACCCGGATGTGTTTGTCAATGTGCCGGGTCTGATGATTGTAGCCGGTGGCACCATTGCTGCTACGTTACTGACAGTACAGTTTAAAGATGTCCTGAATGCCTTTCGTGCAGCCTGGATCGTCTTCACTCAGGATAAAACCAATGCCCAGGAAATGATTGACACTATGCTGGAATTAAGCCGTATCAGTCACCGCCACGGCTTGCTGATGCTGGGAGATATTGAAACCAACTCCCGTGTTCTGCAACGTGCAGCAAACCTGCTGGCAGAAGCCGCCTCCGAACAGGTCATCCGTAACACCTTGCAAAATGAAATCGACTCTTTGATAGGCCGACACTTCACGGTACAGGATGTTTTTCGCAAAATGGCCATGTATGCTCCAGCTTTCGGTATGCTGGGCACATTGATCGGCTTGATCCAGATGCTCAGCGCCCTTCAGGACCCTGAAACCATTGGTCCGGCCATGGCTATCGCGCTACTGACTACTTTTTATGGTTCACTTCTGGCAACCGTAGTATTTCTGCCCATCGCCGGAAAACTACGCGCCAGAACACTTTCAGAAGTGACCAATTTGGAGATCATCCGGGAAGGCTGCATCAGCATACTGACCAACGACCATTATGCGCACGTATATGAGCAATTATCTTCTTATCTGCCGGAAGCGTCACGCAAACCGCTACGTGCCGCCAAACAGGCTAAAACACAGGAGCAGGATAAAGCAGCTGACAAAAAAGTTAAGCCACAGGATAAAAAGGCATGAGTCGTAAACAGCAGCTCTTGGATGACAATGAGGGGCCTGGCTGGATTACCACTTTTGCTGATCTGATGACGTTACTGTTGGTATTTTTTGTACTGCTATTTTCCATGTCCAGTGTTGAACATGAAGCCTTCGAAGAGGCCGCCAAATCGTTGAATATTGCCCTGTCTAGAGATTCAGCACCCTCCAGCCTGATTCCGTTACTCGAACCAGCTGCCGAAACCACCCGTATCCCCGATCTTAATGACCCGGCAATCATTAACCGTAATGCTGAGCTGGCCGATCAGATGCGCTTCCAGCAGGCGCTGGTAGACTCCATCAATGCCGAGCTCGAAGAGGTCGTCACTGATATACAAGGATCTCTGGCCGAAAAAGATATGGGTAGCTGGGTTGAAATCGGCACCCCAAGGGATGGTAAGCTCAACCTAAAGGTCAATGCTGCGGTGATGTTTGAACCAGGTTCTGTTGAGATTCGGCGCTCAATGATGCCATTGCTCGACAGTGTGCTTGAAGTGGTATTGGACAACCCAGGTTTTAAGCTTGAAATTCAAGGACACACGGATGATCAACCCGTCGATAGCGAACGCTTTCCATCAAACTGGGAGCTTTCTGCTTTTCGCGCCACAGCTGTGCTACGCTTTTTAATTGAAGGGGGGTTATCACCACAGCGTGTTGTTGCCAGTGGATACGGTGATTCCATGCCACTATTACCCAACACCTCTGAAGAAAACAGAGCCGCGAACCGACGCCTCGAATTTGTCCTTGAACGGACGGAGTTACCACGATGAAACCATTGATCTCATTTCCAGAATTAAAAGACCGTGGTCGTAGAGCTTTCCGTATGACGCCTGTGCAGGATGATCCGGTTAGTCTGCGTGTAAATGGTGACCTGGTCGACCTGGAAGACTTGTCGGCTAACGGCGTTGCGTTTATCAGTGAGCATGAACTGAAATCCGGACGCTACGATGCGCAGATCAACTTCACGCTGGATGAACGCGATTTCACCATTTTTTGCAAACTGGATCTGATTCGAACACTGACGGGTACTTATGGTGGCGAACTCCAAGAAATAAGCAGTATGGACGAGCGTCTTTTATCCCGCTTCATTTTGGAATGCCAGAAACAGGCGATTTTACGCCAGAGAGCAGAATAACTTTGCGAGTGCGTAATAAACCCTTGACAACAAAAGCCCTCGTCTGTAATATCCGTCCCACGTTGATGCGGGGTGGAGCAGTCTGGTAGCTCGTCGGGCTCATAACCCGAAGGTCATAGGTTCAAATCCTGTCCCCGCTACCAAATTTTTAGAAGGCAGATCAGTTAGTTACTGATCTGCCTTTTTATTTTATAGACTTGTATTTATTCCCACTGGTATTCCCCTGGCGTGAAAACTCTCTTCCAAGGACCTCATGTCTGTGTGGATATCGACCAAAACGATCAATGATCGCTTTATGTCGCAACTCATAGCATGATTTTCAGCAGGGACTTTTAATCTGTGCGAAAACGAGCCACAAGCTTACGCAGTGAAGCACTTAATTCACTTTGCTGACGCGCGAAACCTTCGACATCCTGTGCTTGAACAGAAACCTGGTTGATCGACTCATTAATAGCAACAACATTCTTATTAATATCTTCTGTCACCAAATGCTGCTCCTCCGTAGCGCTTGCCGTCGCTATCGTCATATCACGAATACTTTCGACAGAGTGCTCAATACTTTCAAAGGCACTAAGTGCCTCTTGTGACAACCGAGTAGCTTCCTGAGATTCATCCAGGCTTCGATTCATTACAGTGGTCACTTCACGAATACGGCTAACCAGCATGTTCAATATATGATTAATCTGTTCAGTAGAATCGTGCGAACGTTTGGCAAGACTTCTGACTTCATCAGCCACTACGGCAAAGCCACGCCCCTGATCACCCGCACGAGCGGCTTCAATGGCGGCATTCAACGCCAGTAAGTTAGTCTGTTCAGCAATTTGCTGGATAGTGGTCAAAATATTATTAATATTGTCAGTTTCTTGTTCCAACTCCTGGATAACCTGACTTGAAGCTTCAATACTTTTACCTAACTGATTAACACTGGAAGCGCTACGGTTAATAACGGCTTTGCCCTCTCGAGTCATATTCAAACCGTGTTCTGATACTTCAGCAGTACGTACACTATTGCGGGCTACATCATTGGCAGCCGAGGACATTTGCGTAATGGCTGTTACAATCAATTCAACAGATTGCAGCTGCTGCTGTAACAGCGCCGTCATCGCCGCTGTTTCCTGGCTGGTATGATCTGAAACATCATGGATAGTCAGTGCGCTCTCTTTAATGGAACGAACCATGGTTTGCGTCGACTCAATAAACTGGTTAAACCACTTAGCCAGCTCTCCTGTCTCGTCTTGGCTGACAACCTCTAATCGATGGGTTAAATTACCCTCACCCTGAGCAATGGTTTTTAAACCATCTTTAACCAAGTTAATGGGCGAGCTGATACGCCTGGCAATCCACGCGCCGACAATACTAAATATCAAAATAACCAGAATGCTAGTCATTACTGTTTGCCAAATCAGACGTGACGCACTGGCAAATATCTCAGCATTTTGTTTAAAGCCAATCAATTTCCAACCCAGTGTTGGTGATGTATAGACATTGGCCATATAGTCAACACCATCAATTTTTACTTCAATCACACCATTCTCAGTAGATGACAAGGCCTGGTAATAAGGGTCTGACAGGTCAGAGACTTTTTTGAAACTGTTTTCTGATTTCAGGCCATCAACCAATACAGTGCCGTTGCCTTCAAGCAACATAAAGAACCCGGTCTCGCCAAACCGCAGTTTTTGCGTCATATCTGTGAGTGATTTAAGTGAAACATCAATGGCAACCACACCACCGAATTTTCCTTCAGCATCTTTAAATCCTTTGAGAACAGACACAAAAACAGCATCCACAGGTTCCCAATAATAGCTATCACGACGTGACACTTCATAATTTGCACTTTGACCAATGCTAAACCAAGGACGATTACGAGGATCCCAGTCGGCATAATCATCTGTTCCGGGCCACTCAATATAACCACCTTCAGTATCGGACATATACACATAACCATAGGACGGATTGTTATTACCGATACTTGAAAAGTACTCAAAAATCCGGCGTTCTTCTCCACCCTTTGCCAGGGCTGTTTCCGAAGGTTTTTCCCCCGAACCAAAGTAAGTGCTGATGCCAATATCCTTGACGGCTTTGAGTGCAGGATAGTCCGCAACCGCCGCGACATTTTGTTCAACCAGATTGAAAAATGTTACGAAAGTATTTTCCGCAAGCTGCATGTCTAAACGACTCGTTTCTATAAACGCTTCGCGTGCTTGGTTAGCTACATTGTGTATTGTCAGTGCTGAAACAATTAGCACAGGAAATAAAGCCGTCAGTAAAAAAGCGATAAGCAGCTTAGATTTTATTTTCATTTATAAGTGCCTGTGCATGAGAAATAATAATAGTTACTGTCTATAGTAAACTAACAGAATGTTACAAATTTACTATTCCAGTTTTCACTTAACACGTTCTATTTACGACACCGCCATACCGATTGGATTATTGAACACAGGCGTTTATTGTGCAGAGTACATTCTGTTTGATCGATAAGCCGCACTCCTCGCCTGTTATGCGCGTTACCACACTGACCTCTACAGCGAAGACAACTAACCTGCAACTCCTTAGTGGTTCTACAAACTGGCATGTCGCCAGAAGAGCATCACCCGCAGAGGTCAACATGACAACTTCCGAAAATGCTATTAACCGGCTCTCCGCTCAATGGAAACAGCATATGGGCGCGGCCAAAATCGCCTGGGGCAAACTCACTGATGATCAGTTGATGGAAACTTCCGGTCACCATCAAAAACTGGTTGGCCTGATAGAAGAGCAGTACAACATCACCCGCGAAGAAGCCGAGAAACAAGTGAAACTGTTCACCGAGACGCATATTCGCTAATAAAATACATTATCCATGCGCTATCTACACAAGCAAACTCTTTATAAAAGCGAACTCTGCCATGGTTAGATTAGAATTTTCAATTGAACTGGCCTATGAAGTATTGGATGACGCATGCGAATTTATCTTCAATATTCACCCGGCTATAACGCAGTGCCAAAAGGTTGTTAGTGAATCTTTGACTATAAACCAGTCGGTGCAGCCACAGGTGTTTACTCAACAGGTGGATGGTACGCGCTGCATGCGCTTAAGAGGCTATGCCGGACCACTCGTGATTCGCTATGAAGGTCTGCTGGATCTGGTGCATATCGAAGCAGAGCCGGGTGATTTAGAAGAGATTGGGGTGGGCGACCTGCCACTGGATGTGATCAGTTATATCTACCCGAGTCGGTATTGCCAATCAGACCGTTTCCGCGAACTCGCTAACAAGGAGTTCGGCAGCATGGCGTCAGGGTATGATCGTGTCTGTGCGATTAAGGATTGGGTCAATCAACGCACCAAATTCAGCTCCGGCAGCTCAGCAGAAAGCACATCGGCAATAGAGACTCTGGCCGATCAAGCAGGAGTGTGTCGCGATTTTACCCATCTGATGATCACCCTGTGCCGCGCGCTAAATATCCCGGCCCGGTTTGTCTCCGGTATCGATTATGGCTCTGATCCCGCGCTGGGGCCTACAGATTTCCATGCCTATGTTGAGGTCTATCTCAGTGGCCGCTGGTATCTGTTTGATCCGAGTGGCCTATGCCCAACCATGGGGCTAATGCGACTGGGAACCGGTAGGGATGCCGCTGATGTGTCATTTGCTACAGTTTTCGGTTCAGTGACCAGTTCGCCAGTGCTGATCAAAATTGCAGCCATAGTGGATGCTGAAAAAGGATTTATGCTACCCGTACACCAGGCTAAGTTACTGTCGACCGCCGATACGCCGGTCACAAATTACCGTCGGGTGTCTTAACCGAACCGCTTAATGTGCGGTATCGCACAGACCACTCAGTCCGAGTACACTAAACTAAACCAACGTTTGATCTTTTTATGCACTTTCAATTTCAACATCTGGAGTTTTACTCATGAAATATCTTGGCAAATATGCTGTAGCGGTCTTTTTCGCTCTCTCAATGTTAGTCATGGCAGGCTGTGCCGCGCCGGATAAGCAGCAAACGGTAGGTGCCTATATCGATGATTCGACAATTACTGCACGTGTCAAAGCGACCATTCTGGATGATGCAGAACTTAGAGTCAGCGAAATCAATGTTGAAACCTTTGATGGTGTTGTTCAACTGAGCGGTTTTGTCAGCTCAGAAACAGCCATAAACAGAGCTGTTCGCGTTACGCAAAATGTCGAAGGTGTAAAATCGGTCAAAAACGATATGCAACTCAAGTAAGTAGATGATAAGGGCCGCCACTGGATACCCTTATCACCCGAGACTCATTCGACAGTCATACTCTAGCAAACTTTTCTAGACTATACTTGAGAATGCGGATCACTCTTGTGTTGTACAATCTTGTCCGCCTCAATATGCGAGGAATAGTATGATTGCAACACCCTGTAAAGTGGATGATCCAAAACACAATCGAATTCTGGCTGAATTACAGGATGAAGATTACACCCGCCTGCTAAACGATCTTGAACAGGTGCCCCTACAGACAGGTCAAGTGCTGTTCAAGCCCGGTGAAAAACTGGAGCATGTTTATTTTCCAACGTCCGGGATCGTATCCAGAGTGTTTACTACTCAGGATGGATCATCAGCCGGACTGGCGATGACCGGCAAAGATGGTTTCATCGGTATCCCGCTGGTACTGGGTGGAGTGCACTCATCCTATGAGGCGGTCGTACAAAGTAAGGGCTACGCCTACCGCCTGAATGCCGAGATTTATACCTGGGAGCTACAACAAAGCGGAAATCTGTTACAACTTTCTCTGGCATACGTACAGGCACTCATGACCCAGATCGCCCAGAGCGTTGTCTGTAATCGCCATCATATTGCCGACCAACAGCTTTGCCGCTGGCTACTGCTCAGCCTGGATCTTTTGGGCGGCGATCAGATTGACATGATCCAGGAAGTCATCGCCAACATGCTCGGCGTGCGCCGCGAATGCGTCACGGCAGCCGCCGGTAAACTTCAGGAAGCCGGCCTTATCCACTACAGCCGTGGACGCATTATCGTCGTCGACAGAGCGGGAATCGAACAGCGTGCGTGCGAATGCTACAATGTAGTCAAATCAGAATATGATCGACTGTTTGGACAAAAACCAATTCCACACGCCAGAGGGCGGTTCCGCCAAAACCCCGCCACACTGCGCCAGCGTGCCGAAAAGCGCTTAGAGGAAATGCCTTCGCCCCCTCCGGAAAGCAGCTGGGACAGTTCTCGGATGATACAGGAACTTCAGATACATCAAATTGAGCTGGAGATGAATAATGAAGAACTCAAACGAGCTTATGAAGAAACCGATGCGCTACGTGCCCACTATATCGATATATATGACTTTGCACCCGCACCTTATCTCACGCTAAACTCGATAGGTTCAATTCTGGAGATGAATCTAGCCGCTGCCATTCTAATCAAAATCAAGCGTTCGCAAAAAGACCGCCATCGCTTTCAATCCTTACTCACCGAGTTATCTCTACCGATCTTTCAACGCTTTATCGATGATATACTCCACGGCAAGGTGCTGAACACCTGTGAGGTCGCTCTCAAATCCAGCCCGGAACAGCCCGAAACATTAATTAAGCTGGAGGGTGTCCCCAATGAAGAGGGCCAGGAGTGCCGCATTAACATGAGCAAAATTTGATTCGCCAGCCAATGGCATAATTTCGAGGAAGGCTCAAATACCACGTCGCCGGTCGTTTTCACTGATGTCTGATTGCGGCCTGATGGAACCACAAGCTATGAATGAATGTGAAACTGCTCAGAACCCTGCTTGTAGTAGCAACGATGCAACACCTGTACCCCAACCCTTTCCTGTAGTAGGCATTGGTGCCTCGGCAGGTGGGCTGGAAGCCCTGGAGTTATTTCTAAGCGGTGTACCCACAGACAGCGGCATGGCCTATGTGATCGTACAGCACCTTGACCCAACGCATAAGGGCATGATGCCGGAACTGCTTCAGCGTATCACCTGCTTACCCGTAGTACCGGTGACAGATCACCTCAACGTCCTTCCAGACCATGTCTATGTCCTGCCACCCAACCACGATATATCCATTCAGAAAAGCGTACTCTACCTGTCCAAACCAGCAGCACCGCGCGGGCAGCGCCTGCCGATTAACTTTTTCCTGAATTCTCTGGCACTGGATTACCGCAAAATGGCGGTCGCAGTACTGTTATCGGGTATGGGCTCAGACGGTACCGAGGGTCTGGGGGCCATCAAGAAGAATGCGGGCCTGGTATTGGTACAAGATCCATCCTCTGCCGCATTTCCCTCGATGCCACAAAGTGCAATCGATGCTGGCCTGGTGGATATCATTGCCTCTGCCGGAGAACTACCGAAGCGTATCATCGCGAGTTTACGGCAAGAATCAAGCGTCGAGAAAACCAGTAATAGCCGGGATGACTTGGTTAAAAGCGGACTGGATAGGGTGCTATCTCTGATGCAGGCACACAATGGTCAGGATTTTTCGTTATATAAGAAGAGCACACTCTACCGACGTATCGAACGGCGCATGGGAGTCCATCAACTCGGTCATATTGGTGATTATGTACGCTTGTTAGAGGAAAATGCTCAAGAACTTGATCTGCTGTTCAAAGAATTACTCATCGGCGTTACCAGCTTCTTCCGCGATCCTGCGGCCTGGGACAGCCTGCGTGACATTGCCTTTCCAGCTCTTTTCCAACGCAGTCCATCAGGGCGTGCTTTACGCGCCTGGGTGCCCGCCTGTTCGACCGGTGAAGAAGCTTATTCTATCGCGATCAGCTTTAAAGAGGCCCTGGAAGTACACCAGCCTGCAGGCCGTTTCTCTTTGCACATTTTTGCCACTGATCTGGCTCAGGATGCCGTTGATCTGGCACGCCTGGGTCATTATGCCAAAGACATCAATTCCAAGGTGTCTGCTGAACGGTTAGCGCGTTATTTTATAGCCACTGACGATGGCTATCAGATCACCAAGGAAGTGCGTGAAATGGTAATCTTTGCACCGCAAAATATGGCTCAGGATCCACCTTTCACCAAGCTGGATCTGCTGTCCTGTCGCAATGTACTGATTTACTTCGGGCCCGAGCTGCAGCAAAAACTGCTGGCGTTGTTTCATTATAGCCTGACGCCAGGGGGCATACTCTTCCTGGGCAATTCCGAAACCATCGGTTCCACCACACATTTGTTTGAAGCACTGGATTCAAAAACACGGCTCTATCGTCGTCTGGATAGTTCCCACCAAACGCTCGCGATTGACTTCCCAACTCGCTCTAGCACCTATTCGGCTGGAACGGATACCCCAATTACCCCGCCTGCCAAAAACTTACAGATTCTCGCCGATCAGCTGTTACTGCGCGAATTTGCCCCTGCAGCGGTTCTGGTCAATGCTAGCGGAGACATTATTTACATCTGCGGACGTACCGGTCGCTACTTAGAGCCCGCTGCGGGTAAGGCCAACTGGAATGTCTACGCCATGGCACGTAATGGCCTACGTCATGCTCTCGCGAGCACACTGCAGCAGGTTGTACGCGAGAGAGGACGTGTAGAGTGCCACGACCTCTCTCTGGAAGACGACGGCAACACCTATCAACTTGACCTCACCCTGCAATATGTTGAGGAACCAGAACCCCTGCATGGCACCGTCATGATTGTGTTCAAAGAGTTACGTTCGAAACCACCGACCAAACGCCAAACCAGGAAACAAGCACAGTCGCCGGTAGAAGCCCAACTCGAAAAATCTCTTGAGCAGGCACAGGATGAAGTCAAGTGCCTGCGTGAGCAGATGCAAACCTCAGGCGAGGAGCTCAAATCGACTAACGAAGAGCTGCAATCATCCAACGAAGAGTTGCAATCAACTAACGAAGAACTGACTACCTCGAAGGAAGAGATGCAGTCGCTGAACGAGGAATTGCAGACAGTCAATGTTGAACTGCAATCCAGAGTGGACGACCTGTCACGCGTTAACGACGATATGCAGAACCTGCTCAACAGCACCGAGGTTGCCACCATTTTTCTCGACAACCGTTTACATATCCGCCGTTTTACTGAACAAGCTGCACATATTATTAAACTTATTTCGGCCGATGTTGGACGACCTTTGTCAGATCTGGCCAGTGATCTGGACTACCCGGATATGGCTCAGGATGCAGAGGAGGTGTTGCGTACGCTGGTCTTCTCGGAAAAGCAGGTCACTTCACGTAACAAGTGCTGGTTTACTGTACGTATCATGCCCTATCGAACCATGCAAAATCTTATTAACGGCGTGGTCATTACTTTTATCGATATTACCCTGGCCAAAAATCTGGAAGCAGAATTGCGTGCGACGGTGGCCCGAATAGAAAATCAGACTCAATCTACCCCGTAGTAAGCACTATCAGGTAGCGGCACAATAGCGGCTACTCATTTACTCTTTTACTCTGTTGCATTAAAAAAGCTGATCTGGTTGCGCCCGGCCCGCTTGGCCTGGTAGAGCGCCTGATCGGCTTGTTTAAGCAAGTCATCAACTTGTGCAGCCGGACCGAACAGGCGTATGCCAATACTGACAGTGCACTGTAATTCTATACCCTCCGGATCAAATCTGTGTGCAATAATACGCTTGAGCTTTTCACCGACCTCCTGAGCAAACTGTGCAGCTCCCGCCTCGGACATATCCAGCCTTTCCAGAATCATCACAAACTCATCTCCGCCAATACGGGCCACGGTATCTCCTTCACGCAGATTCGTGCGCAAGCGATGCGCTATCTCAATCAACAAATGATCGCCGGCATCATGCCCATGGGTATCGTTGAGTAACTTGAAACCATCCAGATCAAGAAACAACACGGCACCATAGCGACCACTGCGCTTGCTGGCCGTTACGGCTTGTTCCAGACGATCCTGAAATAATCTGCGATTCGGCAGTTGAGTGAGTGAATCTAAATAGGCAAACTGTTCCATTTCCGCCGCCGCAGCACGGCGCTCGGTCGTGTCAAATAAGGCGATACGCATGCTTGAAGAAGCCCCCGAACGCGCCGTTACCATACAGTGCAACTCAGCCGAAAGCAGCGTGTTCCCGTTAGCTCTGAGCCAAAGTTCGAACGCTGGCAGGTGGACACCCGGCACTTGCCAGCCGGCACGCATATACCGCGTCCAGCGCGCCAGGTCATCCGGATCGATAAATCCTGCGAAGCCATGGCCAACTATAGCTGCCCGATCCCCTGCCAATAGCGCAGTAGCGGCGAGATTAGCATCGCTGATCTGTCCATCATCAGACAGGGTGAGATAAGGTACAGGGGCAAAATCGAACAGATCAGCATAGCGATCACGGGTATCTTCAAGTTCAGCCTGCACCTTACGCAGCATCTCATTCTGCATCTCCAATTCGATCTGATGAACTTGAAGTTCACTCAGCAAGGATCTGTCATGCTGGCGTAGCTGCGCATTGTTTGGCAGGGGTACACGCTGTGCCCGGGATGCAATAGCATTCCGCGCTTTAGCTTTATGATTAGATCTTTTCAGCATGGACATAACACTCTTTTTAGACAACTTGATTCAAAAATCTTGAGTCTAGGGGGCGAGGTCATGCATGTCCGTTAGCTAGCCAACATACTCAGCACGGATGCAAGTAGCCTAAATTACCCAGTGTCACCTCTACTCGCTCGTGCTTTATGTTAGTGCGTTATCGAACCGACTGACTTACTCCCTCCACGTACTTTAGATGTTCATCCTGAATTACAGCTCTCTGGGTGATTCAGACTTTTTCCTAGTAATGTTGCCGGGAAGAAAAGCTGTGATGAAGCGGTTGGACAGGCAGTTTGTCTGAATAACACATCCTAACTGAGGATATACATATGAAGAAGCTACATTCACTTGTCTTTTGTGCATTGGTCACACCCGCTATTACCCTGGGTGCAGGATCTGTGCTGGCTCAACAACCGACTGAACAGGATAGTGCTAACCAACAGCATAAGTCGGATGTTTACAAGGATGACAAGCAATCTGCTGCTAACACTACACTAAGTAACCAAAATTCAGAGGGACAGGACTCTGGACAGTCTAGTTCTATGACGGAAACAGATCGCAATAAAACCAGCGACCTGTCTGGCATGCAGAACCGCGGCTACCTGGAATCTGCTCCCGTAAATGGAACTCAGGCGAGCGAACTGATTGGTGCTGATGTTCGAACCAACAATGATGATATAGGTTCAATTAGTGAGCTGATTATTGATGAGTCGGGCCAGGTCGTAGCCATTCTGGTTAGCGTCGGTGGTTTTCTGGGCTTGGGTGAAAAAGATGTAGCCATAGGCTGGGATCACGTAACCATCACTGGCACAGGCGACGAGCAGGAACTGCGCGTTGACGTGACCGGTGAAGACCTGCGCTCTGCACCAAAGTTTGCAAAACTAGATTAAATTCCAGTAACACAAACTTACCTATAGCGAAATAAAGGAACGGCAGAGGCGAAAGCCTCTGCCGTTCCTTATTCTACCGGTAAATACCCTTTTCCAGACACACCGGCAATTGTGATTCCAGCGACCAGCAATGTTGATCCATCAAGCATTAGATTGCTGCAACACATATCATCGCGTTGGTTCTGCACCAATCACGGGTGAACCCCTTGGTAGGATATAGGTGATGGCCAACTGATATGTAAATGGTAGGAAGCGAGGCACTATTGAGTCGGTGTGATAGCGCACGGTAACTGCTGAACAGCAGCAGTATGCTTTCCCAACTGGCGCATGCTGCGCCGAAACAACCTGGAGGAAATATCATGGGTATTATCATATGGCTCGTCATGGGTGGCCTGGTTGGCTGGGTCGCAAGCATGATCATGGGAACTGAAGCTCAGCAAGGCATCATTCTCAACGTCATAGTCGGTATTGTCGGCGCACTGATCGGCGGATGGCTGATCGGGCCACTGCTCGGTGCGGGCTCCATAAACGATGGCATCTCTATCATGAGTTTCGTCGTGTCACTGATTGGTGCGGTAATACTGCTTGCCATCCTAAGCCTTTTTCAACGTAGATCGAAGGTCTGAAGGAAACCTGTTGTCTGCCGCGTAGCAGAAGCGCGTGGTGAGCCTCAGTTGATAAGGCGATAAGCAACCCTGCGTACAGCATCGATATCATCCGGGAGTAACATAGCCCGTTCTGAGCGTGCCAGTGCCATACGTGAATGTTTTCTGGCGGCAGCAGTCATCGCAGGATCACCCGCTTCAGCCAAAGCGCAGAAAGCTTTCTGCAGACGGATAGAAACCTCAACCATTGCTGCACCATCACGGGCAATTGCCGTAAAGGCGTCATCGAACAAGTCGTCAATCACGAGCTCGGGAACCGCTACGCGATCGTAGATAATCTCGGCTAATCTGTCGCTCTCCAGCGGTGATTGCCAAAGCGTCAGCAGCCGTACCAATGTGCCAATAACATTGATTGCGGTTCCAGGGTCATTAATTCCCGGTGATAGTGCCTTATCGGCAATTTCGGACAAGGCAAGCAGCCCAAGACGGGGATCATCTTCAAAAGCACGATTTGAGCGCACAGTGAAGGCACTCGAAAAAGCATCAGGCTTGAACGCATTACAGCCCTCAAGGTGTCCTTCAATACGCAGCAACGGACGCCCTGCACTGACAAAAGTGCCTGGCACGGCAATGACTACAACCTGACAGTTAAAGGTTTCAGCGCAGGATTGCAACGTCTCCAGGTCAATATGCTGTACATACCCAACCCTTGGCGAACTGACCAGAATTCCCTTGCTGTGGGCCTGTTGTGATGAGACTGCCAAAGCACCCAGCGTGGGGGCATGACGGCGGCGATCCAGGGCATCAGCAGCGGCATTTTCTGCTTTCTCAATGATATTCACTACCCGACCCAGCCGGGCAATTCTGTCTACCCAGCGAACGAAGGTGACGATGACAAGAGTGAAAACCAGCAGAGTCAGCACAAAAATCGCAAACAGACCTGCCGAGTCGAACAGATCATTCTTGACCGCTATGAGGGAAACAATACTGAAGATGAAAGCACCGATAAACACAGACAAGGCGTTTTGAGTAACGTCATCGGCAATTACCAAAGGCAGGGAGCGAGGGGTAGCGCCGGTACTCGCGGAAGCATAAGCCGCAACCATCGAGCCTACGGCAAAGGTCGCGATAACCAGCATGCTGGATGCCATGATGGACAACAACGACTCCACTGACCCTTGACTGACCTCGGGCAACAGTCTGGAAAGTCCCGCATCGTCAGCCAGCATGGCGATGAATGTACCGCCAACAGAAAGCACGCACACTATCAGGGGTTTGATCCACAAACGCTCTTTGATACGGCTGAAAACAAAACGAAACCTGTCCAGGCTCAGCATACCAAGGCCTGCTTGCCGATATCCCGGAGGGCTGGCAGCTTAATCAAGCAGGAGGGCCACTATTGCGGGATGAATGGCGATGAGCGGCGACTGCTTCAATGAATGCAGGCGCCGTTTCAGCAGCCTTGGCACTCTTGGCCAGCAGGATACCCTTGTTCGTTTCTTGCAGAGAGTGATCAATACCGGCCATGTCCAGCAACTTCCGTCCGGCACCTAAAGCCAGTAGCGTTTTACCGTGTCTGAACATATCTGTTAAAAACTCCATAGTATGGTCGTTGCCTGCGAGTGCCTGGACGGCATCGCAACCATCAGGCAGCACCACAGCATCGAAGAGAACCCCCGGAGAGTTTTCCATCGACTTGCCCGCTTGTATTTTCTCACCGCAGGAACCCGTAAACAGACCCACGCGTGGCCCCACCCAATGTACGACAGCACCCGCATCGGTGAGGATATCATAAAGACTGGCAAGAGAGGCATGCTGGACGCCACTCTCAACCAGCATGGCAATCTGGCGGGTACGAATACCACCGTCACCCGGTAGCGCCATCAGTGACAAGGCAGGAGAAACGGTGACCTCAGGCAAGGGTGGATCAGCAATGACCTTAGACATGGCAGCAGGCACCTCCATACCCAGACCAGCAGCAACTTTGGCGGCCAGTTGTACTGAAACGTTTACTAATGAAGATAGCATCCTTTCACGTATGGCGCGAACTCCGACCTTACTCAGTTCGAAGCGGAAGGCAGCTATAATATGTTCTTTTTCGGCTGCTGTCTGACTGTCAAAAAACAGGGTGGCCTGGACATAGTGCTCGAAAAATTTCTCCGGCTTTCCACGCACTTTATCTACCTCAAGGACCTCAGGAAAGGACTCAAACCCGGAGGCTCCGATCAGAAGGGGGCAGCCACCGGCCAATGAATTCGGCTCATAGGCAATACGCCCTGAAGGCACGGCTTGACGATGCATGCCATCACGCTGGTTATTCTGTATTGAGGCAAGCGGTGCATTGACTGGAATTTCGTGGAAGTTAGCACCACCGAGTCGAGTGATCTGCGTATCCACATAGGAATGGATGCGACCGGCAAGCAATGGATCATTGGAGAAGTCGATGCCCGGTATAATGTGCGCGGTACAGAAGGCAACCTGTTCGGTTTCGGCGAAAAAGTTATCCGGGTTGCGATTAAGCACCATGCGCCCGACAGGCGTCAGAGGTACCAATTCTTCCGGTATCAGCTTGGTCGCGTCAAGCACATCGAAGCTGAAGCTTTCTGCCTGTTCTTCGGTGAAAATCTGTAGCCCCAACTCCCATTCCGGGAATTCCCCAGACTCGATGGCCTCCCACAAATCACGCCGATGAAAATCAGGATCCGCACCGGCTATCTTCACCGCTTCATCCCAGACCAGAGAATGGGTTCCCAGCAGCGGCTTCCAGTGGAACTTGCAGAATACCGATTCACCCTGCGCGTTAACCAGGCGAAAGGTATGCACGCCAAAGCCCTGCATCATCCGATAACTGCGGGGTATCCCACGATCCGACATCACCCACATCAGCATATGTGTGGACTCCGGCATCAGCGAAACAAAATCCCAGAAGGTATCATGCGCAGACCCGGCCTGTGGCATACCATGATGCGGTTCCGGCTTGAGGGCGTGAACCAGATCAGGAAACTTCATCGCATCCTGAATAAAGAATACCGGTATGTTATTGCCGACCAGATCCCAGTTACCCTCATCGCTATAGAACTTCACGGCGAAACCACGGGCATCACGCGCAGTGTCTTTTGAGCCACGCTCGCCAGCCACGGTGGAAAAGCGCACGAACACCGGAGTGATCTTCCCCTTTTCAGCGAACGGCGCGGCGCGAGTGTACTGAGTCAACGTATCATAGGCTTCGAAGTAGCCGTGAGCGGCAGAACCGCGCGCATGGACGATGCGTTCAGGAATGCGTTCGTGATCAAAGTGGGTGATTTTTTCTCGCAGAATAAAATCTTCAAGTAACGAGGGTCCACGCAAACCGGCTTTCAAACTATTTTGATTATCCTCAATGCGAACACCTTGATTAGTGGTCAAGGTTGTAGCGTTCGCATCAGCACTGATGCCTGCTTGTGGCGACTGAGCTGGTTTTTTGTTCCTGGCCATGATGTTCTCCGATAAGGTGTGTAGGGGGATAACCTGTATCGATTTTCATGTGGCTGCTGGGATCTGTCTGTTTGCTGGCGAACACTTGAGACAGGCTGTCCCTCTCTCAGCCACGCCACTCTGTTATGCGTAAAGTGTGATAACGCACTGACGCGACGGCCCGTGCTGGGCAACACTAGCTGACACACAGACTAGAAATGATTTGTCAGGAGTTACCGATGGTCTTCAAATCACCGGGAAAGATGCTGGAGCGTAAGATTGAACATCGCCACACTGTCTCTGATCCACAGTTTCGGCGCGAGATGTCCGTCTTGCTCGGCCCCACGATCGTGCCCGGCAATCAAGTAACTGCACTGCATAACGGCAAGGATATTTTTCCTGCGATGCTGCTGGCCATTCGTTCGGCACAGACATCAATCACCTTAGAAACGCATATTTACTGGTCAGGTGAGGCGGGTGAAGCCTTCTCTGAAGCACTTTCCGAACGTGCCCGTGCCGACGTGCCGGTTAGCGTCATCATCGACTGGGTCGGTAGCTCCCGCATGGAGCAGTCGTTGTTGGACTCCATGCAGAGCGCCGGTGTGCAGGTATATCGATATCGTCCATTGCACTGGTACAATTTAGGCCATATGAACAACCGCACTCATCGCAAATTGCTGGTAGTTGATGGCCACATCGGCTTCACCGGAGGCGTCGGGATCGCGGATCAGTGGACCGGCGATGGCGGCGATCCCGACCACTGGCGAGACACGCATTACCGGGTTGAAGGGCCTGTAGTGGCACAGTTACAAGCGGCCTTCAACGACAATTGGATCAAGACCACTGACCAGGTACTGAATGGCCCGAGCTACTTTCCAGCCCTGCAGGCGCACGGCAAGATGGACGCCCAGGTATTTTTAGCTTCACCCTCCGGCGGTAGCGAGAGCATGCACCTGATGTACTTGCTTGCGATCACCGCCGCCGAGTCGTCTATCGACCTGGCGGCGGCCTACTTTGTGCCCGACAAGCTGTTGATCAAGGCCTTGATCACTGCCCGTAATCGCGATGTTCGCGTTCGTATTCTGTTACCTGGTCCACACATAGATGCGCTTACCGTCAAGCTAGCCTCCAAGTCAGATTGGGGCGCATTGCTGGACGCAGGTGTGGAGATTCATATCTATCAGCCAACTATGCTACATACCAAGCTATTGATCATCGATGAAGAGTTTGTCTCAGTGGGATCTACCAATTTCGACATGCGTTCGATTCGACTCAATGACGAAGCGAGTCTAAATATATACAGCAACGACTTTGCCACTCAGATGACAACAGTGTTCGAGAATGATCTGCTGGCAGCTGAGCCCTATTCACTTGCTCACTGGAACAGCCGTCCCTTATACGCAAAGCTCTCCGAAACAATTCTGCTCCCCATCAGATCACAGCTTTGATTGCGGTTAGCTAAGTTGGTCACCGCACAGACCCTTATTTGAGCTTGCATTAGTTTGGAAACCTCACCGTATACAGCTGGTGAGAGACAGACCCAAAACGCAACAATTACCTGGAGATCAACTCATGAGCACGCATCAGGTCAAAGTGAGTGAGCGCGACGAGAAAGGGAAGAACAAAGAAGTAGTCACCAAGGTCACCGACGATAAAAACACGGAAACGAAGCATAAAACAGTGAAGTCTGGTGGCGAGCATGAAGCCGTGTTAGCCGATGTCAATAACGATAGCAAAAAGGTAACGAAATGAATAATTCAACGATGCAACTGGACAGCGCCTTCGATGCCGCAGGAAAGCTGCAGGCCGGATTAGTTTTACTGAGCGCCTCCACTATTACCGGTGATGAAGTCTTCAACTTGCAGGATGAGAATCTTGGAAAAATTCAGGACATTATGCTCGATATCACTGAGGGCAAGATACGTTACGCGGTGTTGTCTTCGGGCGGATTCCTGGGCATGGGTGATCACCTGTTTGCGATTCCCTGGAGAGCTTTCAAACTGGACAAAGAGAACCATCGACTCCTTCTCGATATCGATCTCGACCGCCTGAAAAAGGCACCAGGTTTTAACAAGGATGAATGGCCGAATATGGCTGATCCCACCTGGAACGCAACTATCGATTCCTACTACACCCGGTGATCTGATCAACCGGTAAACTGAGCACGGAAGATCCGGGTAATACCCCTACCCGGATCGACCCTGCCAAAAAAACCATGCGGCGTGGCGAAAAGGAAATTGAAATGACGAGTAATAAAATTCTGGCGTTGGTGTTGCTTGTGGTGGGTTTAATCCTGCTTTTCTTTGCATATCAATCATCCCAAGGTCTGGACGATCAGGTGTCAGAGGCCGTTACAGGCAACTTCACTGACTCCACTATCTGGTTTCTGATTATTGGTATAGCGTCAACCCTGGTCGGAGCTGGATTGCTGATGTTCGGAAAATCTGCAAGCAACTGACACAGGAATTCGCAATGCCCGATGATATAAATGAATCCCAGGTTGCTAATAAAAACCCGGATAAACGGCTGTTCAACGCCGTTGAGATTCGCTTATTTCGCAGCACAGCAGTACTGTTTTCATTGGTTGCTCTGACCACGCTGGTCGGAATCATCGTATGGGCATTTAGCTGGTTACTCAGTATATTTTACAACCTGCTCCTGTCGCTATCTCTCGCCGGCATCCTGGCTCTGGTGCTTTATCCAGTGGTGGAGTTTCTGGAAAGACGGCTCCGCCTACCGCACTTGCTGGCCATCATTATTGTATTGTTGGTATTTTTTGTCATTATTGGTGGCCTTATTCTGCTACTCGTACCTATTCTAGTCAGCCAGGCTGTTCAGTTGATGAAGGTTTTACCCGAGCTACTGGCAAGCTGGCAGTCACATTTTTCCTTCAATTTTCCCGAACTCAGCTCCATGATTTCAAACGAAATGGAGGACAGCGACGGGGAGAAATCCGAGCCTATCTTACCTGGTCTGGAAGACACGGGTAGAACCATCATGTCCTATCTGGGACTGTTAGCAGGTATCAGTTTTGTGCCCCTGTTTCTGTTTTTTACCCTACTGTCCAGAGGATTATTGCGAGAGAAGGTATCCGAACTTTTATCTGTCTTTCACAAGCCGACCCAGCAAAAATCATTGTATTTCATGGATATGTTTGTGGAATACGTTTCAACATTCTTTCAGGGGCAACTGATCATCGCTGTTTGTATGGGTAGCCTGTATGCCGCGAGCTTTACGTTGATCGGTCTGGAGTTCGGTGTACTCATCGGGCTGGCACTGGGGCTACTGAATATCGTCCCCTTCCTGGGTTCTCTGATCGGCCTATTGGTGGTCCTGCCCATGGCTTATCTACAGCCAGATGGCGGTATTGAGTTATTACTCTTGGCCGGCCTGGTATTCGCAGCAGTACAACTGATTGAAAGCTGGCTGCTGACACCGAAGATCATGGCCAACCGATCAGGCCTACACCCCGCATTAGTAGTTATCTCACTGTTTTTCTGGGGCACTGTCCTGAGCGGTATTATCGGCATGGTGCTCGCAGTACCCCTGACAGCCTTCTTCGTAGCCATCTGGAGCGAGATCAAAACCAGCCTGGAAAATGTACTTAATGGTCGAGGTGCCAAGCCATGACGGAAAAAGATAGCGTCCAAGACAATGCCAGTGATAAGGACAACATCGAGGACATCACCAGCATTTTTAGAACTTTATCAGCTGATATGCTACATCTTGTCGTAGTAGAAACGAAACTGTTCGGGCACACGCTGCTGGCAATGATTGGACTCAGCCTGGTGATAGCACTGCTAGTCATCGGTGGATGGCTGTTTACCGGGGCAGCAGTAGCGATGGCACTGGTCAGCTTGCAGGCCTTCAGCCTGACAAGCGCCCTGCTGACGGTGGCGCTGATCAACCTGGTGCTGGCGACCCTAACATTCTGGCGACTGCGTTATATTACACGAGACCTGACGTTTCGCCAGAGCCGGGCAAGCGTTAACAGCTTGATTACTCATGCCCGGACTGTCGTTGATACTGCAGAGCACTGAGCAGGTCAGCAGGCTTGTACGAGCCGATAAGGCTGGAAACGATCTGCATGATTTTCATCTGGCTAGTCAGGAATCCGTAGACACGTTTGATCCCAGGCAGATTCAGGCGTTCAGCCAGTATGCCACAGACAAACGCAACAGGCAGTGCAGCAGGGTGGCGAGCCAAAGCTCGCACCTGATGCAGGTAGCTGTCGATACGTTGATGAATCGCACCAGCCCGACGATCAATCTGGCCGCGCACCTGCGCGGCCTCGTGCCTTAACTGCTTGCAACTAGACACTATGACCGACGTTTTAAGGCGGAAAGCAAGCTTCCTGCAGCAAAGGCTATGCCCAGGGAGATCAAAGGATTCTCTTGTACGAAGAGGCTAACGGTATTCATAGCTTCATCGGAGCGCTGCTTGGTTTTCTGTTTGGCATCTTTGACATAATCTTTCGCATCTTCGGCTTCATGGCGAATACGTTCTTCGGCCCTGCCCGCCGACTTGGCGATCTGATCAACTGACTCATGGGCACTTTCAGAAAAGCGGTCTGTGGTGGCGTGGTCGTTACTTTTACTCATGGTATTTTCTCCATTGCTAGGGATGAAACACGAGTGAAAGCTAATCAGCTTCCACTAGCATGTACCATGAAGTCTCTCGCATAGACGACCACCTGTCTGCGCGGCACCGAACAGAGTTCTGGCTTGTATCACTGCCTGCCACAGGTTAAATTAATCAGCAGGTGCTAACCTTAAGTTGAACCTGGAATCAACGAGGCTCTTTCATTTTCCGCGATGCATTTTTAAATCCGTTGGTATAGTTATATGAGCTTGATACCTGATATTGATTGGAACATTGTCATACTGCATATCCGCGATTTATTGTTCGCTTATATCCTTGCTCTGCCAATTGGTTGGGACCGCGAAAAGCATGAACGCACGGCGGGCCTGCGCACCTTTCCTCTGGTAGCTGTTGCTGCATGCGGCTACATGCTGGTCGGACTTCAGGTGCTAAGCTCAACAGATGCCGAAGCACGTGTTATGGAAGGTATTATTACCGGTATAGGATTTATTGGCGGGGGTGCCATCCTCAAAAATGTAGTCCAAGGTGAAAGCTTCGTTTCCGGTACAGCAACAGCGGCTAGCCTGTGGCTAACAGGCGCAATCGGTATATCAGTCGCCACCGGACGACTCGAAATTGCGCTGATTCTGAGTGTACTGACTTTCTTTACCCTGCGAATCGTGACCCCGGCCAAAGCACTCTTACGCTCACAGGAAGACAAAACGCCCTGAAGCACTTATTAAGCGTTCCAACCAATGTTAGCGCCTCAACTGCTGATTCAGAAAACAGCTGAATACTGAAAAGCCACAGTCATTTCTTTTCAACACCGCCACAAAACAACGCCCACTCTATTGCTATAAGCTTATTCCATTTAACAATAAATCTGATATATTAGATTTATCGCAACAAATAGCAAATGAGCGCTTAAAATGAAAATTGCCGTTACCAGTCAAAACCGCAAGACCGTTACTGGGCATGCGGGCCGCTGTCGTAAGTTTTGGATCTATACGCTTGAGGAGAGTCGGGTAGTGGATAAATCATTGCTTGAGCTCAGCAAGGATGAGTCATTTCACGACAGTGATTCAAATGCACCTCACCCACTGGATAATATGAACATTCTGCTTACGGCGGAAGTAGGAAAAGGTTTATCAGCGCGCCTCGCCCGCAAAGGCATCCGTGTAGTGGTTACACAGGAAACTGATCCTGATAGTGCTATAAAGCAGCTCGTACAGACGACAGAATAATTTCGCTAAACATTTACTCATACCCTAGAACGTTCTATACCAACCTCATAAGCAAGGAGGCCGCCGATGTTAAGACGCGATCCAGAGCAACCCTGGCACCCTAGTTATTGGCTTGCTTCCCTGGGCGCAGGCGGACTCTCAATATCTTTTTTCATGTATCTGATGTGGCTGGTGCCACATACAAACTTCCCCATGCCGACTTGGCAGCATCTTGAGGTAGTGCTGACAGGCCATGTACCACTACCTATTGGAGTGCGACCCGTAGCGATTTTGGCTACTCTGTTAATGATGCTATTAGCATTACTACATTTCGTACTGTTGGTCTGGAACTTTCGTGAACTCAGTGCTGCCCGCACCACGGAGGCATACATGAAACTGCTAGGGTCTCCAAATGAAGTTCAACTCATGACTCAACCACTTACACTAGCAATGACCGTCAATGTTTGCTTTGCGCTTGGTGCCTTATTAGTACCAAACCTATGGACAATTGTGGAGTATCTGTTCCCACTAGCAATACTGGCGTTTTCAGCTATAGGCATTTGGTCCCTAAAACTATATGGTCGCTACCTGAGCCGAATGTTAGTTAATGGTGGCTACCGTAGTGAAGAACACAATCACCTGTCGCCGTTGATCGCAGTTTTTACTTTTTCTATGTTGTCAGTGGGCTTTGCGGCACCTGCAGCCATGTCTCACTCACAAGTTCTTGCGGCACTGGCAGGCACACTATCTATACTGTTTCTGATGGTAACGCTTGTCACCGGCCTACTAGTGCTAATATCCGGCTTACAAGCCATGCTACAACATGGTTTACAGCCACAGGCGACCCCTAGCATCTGGATGATGGTTCCTATCATGACTTTGCTTGGTATTGAATGGGTGCGGATACAACACGGCTTAAGTCATCACTTTGGTACTTCAATTGAACAGGGGAAGTTGTTTGTTGTACTGACTGCAATCTTCATGCTTCAGTTGGGCATCATGCTGCTGGGCTTCAGGGTCATGAAACTTAACGGCTATCTCAAAGCACATCTTCACGGTGATCAACGCAATCCTGTCAGTTTTGGATTAATCTGCCCCGGTGTAGCAGTGTTTGTAATGGGTATGTTCTGGTGGCATCTAGTTTGGGTAAAAAGTGGGATTGTCACCGCATTTAGTCCACTTTATTGGCTGGGAATTACCCTGCTGGCAGCGATTCAGTTACTCACATTTGCTGCACTACTTCGCTTAAGCAACCGCTTGCTTCGCCACAAGTCTGTTGTTATTGCGTCGATGCAATAAAAAACAGCTATCGCAACAATAGATATAAACATATTCCATTTAGTTATTTGACTGTTATATTAGACTTGTCTAAAGCAAATAACCGAGGATTTAACTATGGAAAACATTGAAAATACAGCTGTTGGATTGCCAGGCTTAAACCAGCGAGCACCCGAGTTTAATGCCCCCACAACCGATGGCATGAAGTGCCTGGACGACTACAAGGGCAAGTGGCTGGTGCTCTTCTCACACCCGGCTGACTTTACCCCAGTCTGCACCACGGAGTTTATGGCCTTTGCCAAAATGGCCCCTGAGTTCAACAAGCGCAACTGCGAACTACTGGGCCTGTCTATCGACAGTCATCACTCGCACATCGCTTGGATACGTAATATTAAAGAGAAGTTCGGCGTTGAGATTCCCTTCCCGATCATTGCCGACTTGAAAATGGATGTGGCACGCGCCTACGGTATGATTCATCCTGGAGCCGCGGATACCTCGGCCGTGCGAGCAACGTTTATGATTGATCCTAACGGTATTCTGCGTGCCATGGTTTACTACCCCATGAGCAATGGTCGCTCCATACCGGAATTCCTGCGCCTGCTTGACGCGCTACAAACCAGCGACGAGCATAAAGTTGCTACACCAGAAGGTTGGCAACCAGGTGACCGCGTTATTGTACCGCCTTCTGCAACAGCCGCTGGTGCTGATGAGCGAGTCAATTCCGGTGAATACGAGTGTGTTGATTTCTACTTCTGCACCAAGCAGCTTTGAAACATATACTTAGCTATTAGTGGCTGATCTAAAACTCTCACTTAGCATCAAAAGTGAGGGTTTTTTCAGCCGTTACTATTAATGCTTAGGAGTTAAAACATGAATAATTTAGTCGATACTCGAATAGATACGTCAAACATCCCAAAGGTTAAAGCCTTTTTTGACGAACCGACCAATACTTTCAGTTACGTGGTGCAGGATCCTACATCCAATGCCTGCGCCATTATCGATTCAGTGCTGGATTTCGATTATGCCAGTGGGCGTACAGACGTTTACTCTGCCAACGAAATCATCGCTTACGTGAAGACTGAGAAGCTGCAGGTTGAGTGGATTTTAGAAACTCACGTGCATGCAGATCACTTATCTGCTGCACCTTACCTGCATGATGCACTGGGTGGTAAAACCGCTATAGGTGCCATGATTACCGTGGTACAAGACACTTTTGGAAAGGCCTTCAATGCCGGCACAGAGTTTGCTCGTGATGGCAGTCAATTTGACCAGTTGTTTAAAGAAGGTGATCACTTCGCCATCGGAAATTTGCAGGGTTACATACTCCATACACCGGGACACACACCAGCCTGTCTGAGCTATGTGATTGGCGATGCCGTATTTGTCGGCGACACCTTGTTCATGCCTGACTACGGAACTGCACGCTGTGACTTCCCTGGTGGTGATGCGAAAACCCTGTATCAATCTATTCAGAAAGTGCTGAGCTTACCGGCCGAAACGCGTGTATTTCTATGCCATGACTACAAGGCACCAGGGCGTGAAGAATATGTCCATGAAACCAGCGTTGCCGAACAGCGCAAAAACAACATTCATGTACATGAAGGCATCAGTGAAGCCGAATTTGTGCACATGCGCACCGAACGGGATGCGACACTCGACATGCCAGCCCTGATTCTGCCATCGGTGCAGATCAACATGCGCGCGGGTGAGATGCCACCCGCCGAAGACAATGGCCAAATCTACCTGAAAATTCCGATTAATCTGTTCTGAATGTCTTAGGCACAACCAGAACCGTAAAGCACTTGAGCCTGGCTTTCGTCTTTGCCATGCAAGTATGCAACAATAATCAGAAACTGAATACACGTGTATCCGTAGCCAACATTTTTTCAGCAATCGCTGGTGGCGCGGCAACGTCAACGCCTTCACGCAGTGCATCCCTGTCATTGCTACTGTTAGGCAAATACAAGGCACACACACTCACGCTTGCACCACCCTGTTGCAGTTTTAACATCAGTTGTTCAGGTGTCACGTTGTTTGGCTTTAACGCTTCACTGACGGTGTCCTGTAAGGCAAGATTCCCGGCTTCGTCACAGAGCAACACATCAACTTGCGCTCCCTGTCCCTGCATGGCATTACCCAACACCATAGCCATACCTTGAGTCTGAAGTGATCCACTATTGACCATGATTAAGGCTTTCTCAACACTGTGATCGTCTGCCTGAACAGCAATAGGCGCCAACAGGCTTGCAGCTAAAATCAATGCAGCATAGTTACTTGTCTTCATTAGACATCTCCACTTTAAAGGTTATTAAATAGCATAATAACACATTAGAATAATCTAATGTTAGTGGAGATATCATTAATGTATTAAACCCAAGCCCTATTCAATATCATTGATAATAGTTGGTTTGTCCGGCCCGGCCATGCTATCAACAATGTTGCAAATCTCGTTACCAACGCTCAACCACTGAACACGCAAACGCAGTGTGTAGTACTGCTATTTACCGATGAAATACAGGGTTGGAGCTAATCACAGTTTCGCTGACTTAAATGCAAACCAGCCAAAGAAGGCCGCCATCACCAGGTAACCCAGGCTGAAATCCGGTGAAGCATTGAATGACAGTTCCGGTGCATGCATCAGCCCCACAAACGAGCAGGCTGCTGCGACCAAGGCAAAGATAGCCGCTTGACGGAATTTGTGGTCAATCACTGAAACTGTCATCGCCCCTAGCAGAATCGCCGTAAACATCGCGCCCTGCCCCAACACCACAATGGCACTGGAGATATTATCGACCACATCACCGGCCCCACGGTTAAAACGGGTCATGACATAGTTGGCAAAGTAAGGCAGCATCGCCAAGGCAATCGCCGGATAGTAGCGTGTCTCATTGCTTTGAAATGCGGTGGCAATCATCGACATGCCGACAAACACCAGAATCGGCGCCACTACCGATACCGGAATAATCGCCGCTAAGGCGGCAATCAAACCAAACATGGTTGCTATGCCATAGACCACACCATTGAGAATACTGTAGCCACGGCCAGCTCCCATCCACTTGGAGCCCACGGTAGCTATGTAAACGGTGGTCGGGAACACGCCACCAAATACCGCACCCAGCATGGTGCCAACGCCATCTACGGCCTGACACTCACGTACATCATACTTGTCACCCGCCGCTTCCATGGCTTCGACGTTGTTCATTGTCTCGATGGCATTGTACAGGGTAATCGGCAGCACCACGGTAAGGATCGCCAGCATACTGGTGAACAGCAAACCCAGACCTTCAAACCAGGCCATTCCCGGCAACAGCGGATAGAACCCCAGATGGGTGAAAGCGTCACTGAACTTGGCTGTATCAGCCGCACCAATCAAATAAGCCAACGCCGTACCGACGATAATGGCAAACAATGATGCCGGAATACGAAACGGCATTGACACTCTGGCAACCAAGCCGACGATGATGATCGCCAGTACCAGCAGACCAATCACCGGGATTTCCAGCGTTTTGAACAGCATTTCACCAGCAATAAAGGTCAAAGCCACCCCGGCAACTGCACCCAGCATCGCCGCACGAGGTAAATGTGTCTGAATCCAGCGGCCAATTACACTGATGCACACCTCAATCAGCCCACTAATGAAGCAGGCCGCCACGGCAATTTTCCACGCCATGACCTCATCTCCGGTCAGGGTCTTTGCCGGTAACAACACCCCAAACAGAAAGACGAACATAACAGGAGTGCTGATGCCGTAAGACAGTGCCGTGACATCGGCACGATTTTCCTTACGCGCCAGACGTGCGGCACTCCAGGCATAGTAAAAATTACCCACCATCACCGCGACCGCCGCACCCGGCAATACCTGGCCAAACACGATTGATGCAGAAAACCCCATACCCAACATGGAGATCGCAATAATCACGAAGTTGGCAATGTTGTTCTGAAACAGGGCGAAGAAGGCGTCAGTATCTTCCTTTTTGTACCAAGGGTAATGCACAGGCTGAGGGGTCATGGGAATGCGATTCTCTTAGTTATGAATTCAAGCTAATAAAAGCGCGAATTTTAGCAGTAATGCTTGAGTAACAGCCAGAGAAGCGTCTATGCGTTACTAAGAACAGCAATGGGGCTAATGCGCCCCATCTATCACAGGTTTCATTGCATAAGGGTTGCTGTCTTTCAAACTATCCGGAAGCAGGGCGTCAGGAATATCCTGATAACAAACGGGCCGCTGAAAACGGCGAATAGCACTGCTCCCCACTGACGTAGATCGACTATCTGATGTTGCAGGAAAAGGCCCACCATGGACCATAGCATGTGTTACTTCCACGCCGGTTGGCCAACTATTGGCAAGAATTCGGCCGGCCTTACGCTCCAGTAGGGGAAATATCTCTTTGGCCCTTGGCAGGTCACTCTCATCCATGAAAAGTGTTGCGGTTAATTGCCCTTCAAGCTGCTCCAGAACCTGTTTCAACTGGGCATAGTCACGACATGAAACCACCAAACACGCAGCACCAAACACTTCGTTATGTAACAGCGGGTTTTGTATAAAGGCATCTGCCTGAACCTGGAATAATCCTGGCTGACACTGGTTCGGTCCTGTTGTGGAGCACCCTCGTGCCAGTGTGGTAACAGCCGGGTGTGCCGCCAGCACAGCCACGCCCTGTTCATAAGCACTATGGATACCTGGCGTCAACATGGTTTGTGCGACTTGAGTGCTGAGTAGCTCACCGGCCTGACTCAGAAATTGATTCAGTTCAGCGCCTTCAACCGCCAGCAGCAAACCAGGATTGGTACAAAACTGACCGGCGCCCAGGGTCAGCGAGGTAACAAATCCTTGTGTCACCCCCTCATCCTGCTGTAGTGCGCCGTTAAATAAAATAACGGGATTGATACTGCTCATTTCAGCATACACCGGGATAGGCTCAGGACGAGACTGAGCGATCTGCATCAGCGCCATACCACCACCGCGCGATCCGGTAAAACCGACCGCCTTAATCCTGGGATCGGCTACCAAAGCCTGACCCAGTGCATTGCCCTCACCAAACAACAGTGAAAACACCCCGTCTTCCAGCCCACAGCTCGCCACGGCGCGCTGAATGGCCCGCCCGACCCATTCAGAGGTGCCAGGATGTGCCGGATGTCCCTTCACCACCACCGGACATCCTGCGGCCAAGGCTGAAGCCGTATCTCCGCCAGCCACAGAAAAGGCCAAAGGAAAATTACTGGCCCCGAACACAGCTACGGGACCGAGTGGCATTAGCTGATAACGCAGATCACTTCTGGGCAGGGGTGTGCGTGACGGCAGGGCTGGATCAATACGCAGCTCCTGCCAGGCCCCGCTTCGTAACAGTCCCGCAAACAACCGCAGTTGATTACAGGTTCGGCCCCGCTCACCGATCAAGCGCGCTTCGGGCAAACCGGACTCCAGCTGCGCCCGCTCAATCAACGGCTGGCCAATCGCCTCTATTTCGCTCGCAATAGCCTCAAGCAACTCGGCTCGCTGCAGTGGCGAGGTTATCCGAAAGCCATCAAAAGCATCACTGGCGAGCTGACAGGCTCGCTCAATATCAGCTTGGGATGCGCCCGGATAGTCCGGCTCCAGTAGCTGATTTTTTGCGGGATTAACGCCATGAACAGCCGCCTCAGTGCCTCTGACAGCAGACTGACCAATCAGTAACTTACCTTCCAGTATCATTATGTTATCTCCTTTCATGCCAGGTCAGCGATTGCCAGTACAGGCTGTTCGTTCTCAAACTGCAGCGGGTTACGCAGCGGTCTTCCGAACTGATTTAATTCGATTTCGAACACATCACCGGCCTGAGCCTTAATGCCATCCGCAAAACTCAAGGTAGCCGTGCCGAAGAAATGCACATGCAGATCTCCTGGACGCCTGAACTGTGCATACTTGAAATGATGCTGCTCTAAATTGGCCAGGGTATGCGCCATATTGACTTCACCGGTCAGAAACGACTTCTCCCAGATCACTGAATGGTTGCGGCGGATACGACTCACCCCTTCCAGGTGTTCAGGCAATTCACCTAGCAACAGCTCGGGGCCCAGACTGCAAACACGCAGTTTGGAATGCGCCAGCCAGAGGTAATTGAACCGTTCCGTCACATGGTCCGAAAACTCATTACCCATCGCATAGCCAACACGCCAGGGTGTGCCATCCGGTCCATTGATATAGAGTCCAGCGAGTTCCGGCTCCTCACCTGCATCCTCAGCAAAGCAAGGTGCTTGCAAGGGTTGTTCAGGTGCTACGATTGAGGAGCCGTCACCTTTGTAAAACCATTCTGGCTGCGCACCGACTTGACCGGCGGGTGGTTTACCCTGTTCGACACCCAGTTTGAACATCCGCATAGAATCAGTGAGCTCTGCCGCATCAGCCGTTACTTTGGCATGCATTGCAGACCGGGTATCGGCACTGCCCAGATGCGTCAGCCCTGTCCCCGTCACCAGACAGTGTGCAGGATCGGGATGTGTGATGGGTGGTAATAAACGCTTTTCGTCAATTAACAATTGATAAGCGATGCGCTCATCAGTCATCCGTTCACTAATCAACTCACGCAGTGATCGGGAGTGAGTGATTGCCTCCTGCGCCAAAGCATAAACACCGCCCTCAGCCATAACTGGAAGTATCCAGTCATGGTCCTGTACCAGGCCGACACACAGCTGATCAGCGACAACATATTGTATAACTCGCATCTGTCACCTCACTCGATGATGTTGAACTGGTCGAAGTAGCGTGTATTCAGACTCAATCCCAGACCTGGCTTGTTATCATCCAGATCAATGAAGCCATTAACAGGTTCCGGGTCCCCTTCGAACAGGTAGTAGAACAACTCATTGCCAATCTCGACATCGTGCACTGGGAAGTATTCAGACATGGGTGATGCCAGAGTGGCCATGGTCAGGTGGTAGTTATGCATCTGCCCCGCATGTGGGATCACCGGTACACTGTAGGCTTCAGCAATCGCATTGATCTTGCGAGCCGCCGTAATCCCTCCCACGCGGTTGGTATCATACTGCACCACAGAGATAGCCCGTTTCTCCAGTAATTGTTTGAAGCCATAGTGGGTAAATTCATGCTCTCCACCGGAGATCGGAATGCTGGTCAATTGGTTCAGCTCCACATAACCATCAATATCATCCGCCAATACAGGCTCTTCCAACCAACGTGGCTGATAGGTCTCAAGGCGAGGCAGCATCCGTTTGGCATACTCCAGATTCCAACCCATATAGCACTCAAGCATCAGATCAATATCTTCACCTATCACCTCACGAACCGCGGCAACACTGTCAAGGTTCTTGCGCATCCCTTCTGGGCCATCTTTGGGACCATAACCAAAACGCATTTTCATCGCTTTGAAACCCTGATCCAGATAAGACTGCGCTTCGCGCTGCATCTCGTTCAGGTCAGTGCGATACAGCTTGGAGGCGTAACAGGGAATTTTGTCCTTGGTGCGCCCTCCCAGCAGTTTGAACACAGGCTTGCCAGTCGCTTTACCCAGAATATCCCAGATGGCGATATCCACACCGGAAATGGCCGCCATACCAATTCCTTTGCGCCCCCAGGCATGTGTAGATCGGTACATGCGCTGCCACAAATATTCATAATCGAAGGGGTCCTGATTCAAAATCAGCGGCGTCAGATACTGGTCGATGATTGCCTTGGCAATACGTGGCGCCAAGGCAACATTACCCAACCCGACTAGGCCGGTATCGGTTTCTATCTCGACCGTGGTCCAGCCATGAAAACGGAAAGTACCCATTGAATCACTCTTATCCCAGAGCTCATCCATGGCATTGGAGCAAAAATTAGCTGTGGGTGGCACGGTGTGGCCTTTCCATTCAAAAACACGGGTACGAACATTGGTAATTTTCATTATCTTATTCCTGATAAAAAGAGACGCTTACACATACATTGGTAATAACTTGTCATTAACGGTTAATGCGCTGCCTGCGGAGGTTGCCACCCATGCGGCAGGCAATGAGAAAGGCGTTGCGTGTGGGTCCAACATCAGCCTTGCCCTGCCCGGCAATATCAAAGGCGGTTCCATGGGCTGGCGTGGTTATGGGAATAGGCAGCCCACCCTGTACGGTGACACCCTGCTTAAAACCCATCAGCTTGATCGCGATCTGCCCCTGGTCGTGGTACATCGTCACAATCGCATCAAACTCACCGTCACGTGCCTTGAGGAAAATGGTATCGGCCGGGAAAGGACCTTGAACTGGATATCCGGCCGCCTGACATGCGACAACGGCTGGCTGAATAATATCGATCTCTTCACGACCACAGGTACCGCCTTCTCCTCCATGCGGATTGAATGCCGCTACAGCAATGCGTGGCTGATCAAACCCTGCCAGTTTCAAGGAGTCATGAATTAGCTGACTAGCCTGAATAATCCGCTCCTGAGTGACATACTCGGCGGCATCTTTGAGCGGTATATGTGATGAGATACGCGAGGTCCATAAATGCCCCAGGGTATTGAACTCACAAAAGTAGCTATTCACTCCCAGATGTTCGGCAAAAAAATGCAGTTCATCTTCATGCTTCAAACCACCCATTTTCATCGCCAGCTTATTCAGAGGGGCAAAGCAGATAGCATCGACATCACCAGCCTGCGCCGCATCCATACACTGCGTCAGTAGATTCAGTACAGAAGCCCCTCCCGCGGCACTTTCAACCGCATACTGGCTTGCCGTTGGCTGGAGGGTATCGACTGGCAAAAACACGGCTCCCTGGTGCAGACGTGCTTCCACAAAACAACTCACCTCAGGCAAATCATGCTGCACACCCGCAACGCGTTGACCCTCTTGCCACACCCAGCGGTCACCGATCAACACCGCATGTACTTCTGTAAAACACTCAGGTTCAGAAACCAGACGTGCAATCAGTTCGGGACCTATCCCGGAAGGATCACCCAGCGTCAGGGCAATCACAGGTTTTTCAGAGCGCATTATCAACCTCCTGTAGAGTAGAAAATATTAACCAGGGACATGGGTATCGCCGGGATATACGTCACCAGCACCAGGATGATGAACAGCACACCAATCATCGGCAGGTTGACGCGGGTGGTTTGCCACATATCTGTTTTTGCGATAGAACAAGCGGTTGCCAGAACCGAGGCCACTGGAGGGGTTTGCTGACCTATGGCCAGATTCAATGTCAGGATGATGCCGAAGTGAATCGGATCTATTCCCACTTGATAAACCAAAGGCATGACAATAGGGACCACCAGAATGATGGCGGCAGCACCATGCAAAAACATCCCCAGGAGTAATAACAGAATATTGAGCAGCGCTAACACGGCGATAGGATCATCAGTGAAGGTAGTAATTTGACGCGCCAGCTGTTGTGGCAGCTGCATTTCGGTCAAGAACAAACCCAACACGGCAGAAGTCGCCACTAACAACATCACCACCGCGGTTTGAACGACACCTTCAGTCAAGGCCCGATACAACAGTTTCAGATTTAGTTCACGATAAACCACGCCGCCAATGATTAGGGCCGCCAGCACAGCAATCCCCGCACCTTCGGTCGCCGTGACAAACCCACCGAAGATGCCGCCGAGGATAATGACCGGCAACAACAGTGCCCAAGCGGCCTCCTTGAAGGTTGTCCACACACGTCCCAATGAAAAAGCTTCTTCTCTTGGCAAGTCATATTTCACGGCGTAGTAATAGCAGAAACAGGCCAAGCCAAAGCCACCCAGAATGCCAGGTATAATGCCGGCCACAAAGAGCTGAACAACCGATACCTCTGCCAAAGCCCCATAGATGATCATTGACAGGGACGGCGGAATTATCACTGCCAGAGAGGCTGATGATGAGGTAATCGCAGCGGAAAAGTTCGGGTTGTATTTCTTGCGTTTCATTTCAGGAATCAACACTGAACCGGTAGCGGCCACATCGGCGACAGCTGAACCTGAAATTTCAGCGAAGAACATCGACACACCGACATTGACCATCGCCAGACCACCGCGAACAAAGCCAATCAAGGCTGAAACCAGATTAATCAGGCGAGTTGAAATACCAGAGGTATTCATCAACGCACCAGCGAAAATAAACAAGGGTATGGCTATCAACGGAAAATTGGTGGCCCCATTAAATAATGTCAGGGGAATATTCATCAGGTGCTGCTCCCCCATATTCAGGTACACACCGACGCCCCCAACGACACCAATAGCCACCGCTATAGGCACATTAATCAACACCAGTGCAAACAGTGCCGCAATCACAACCAAGAGAATCATGCTTTGGCCTCCTTGAGCTCTTCTTCAGCCAGACGAATAGCCTCTTCAATTGCTTCATGCTCTGTATCAACTCCGGCACACATCTTTTTCCAGGCACCAGGAAGACTCAGTAGTTCGCAGAGGATAAATAGCGAGGCGCTTATGGGTACAGCCGACTGGGTTAATGTCAGGCTGACGGATGGCAGCGACACCAGAGCATCCCAAGCCAGAATTTCCATCACCTGATAACCGTAGTAGGCCACCAGGGCAAAGAAGCTAATCACGATCAGCTCCGAAAAAATAAACAAGGGAATACGTATAGGGAGCGGTGAATGACTGATAATGCCAGGAAAGCCCATATGGGCACGTTTAAGCGCGGCGAGATTAGCGCCATAAAACGTCAGCCAGGCCAGCCCAACCGAAGCCACTTCGTCGTACCAGATCAGTGAACTGTCAAATGCTCTGAAGAGAACGGCAGCCAACACGATGCTGGTGAGTCCAATAAGCAAACAAACAGTAAATATTTCAAGCAGTTTCTCGACCCAAAATCGAGTGATATTGATCATCCACATGGGAAACAACTCTCGTCAAGAGTGTCTTTGGGTAGCCTTTGCCACCCAAAGACAGCAAGATTAATTAATCATTTGCCAATGTCAGACTACGCTCAACCAACTGCTCACCACCTGGCACTTGACTGGCAAATGTTTGGTAGATTGATTTACTCGCTTCTACAAATGCTTCGCGGTCGACCTCATTCACTTCCATGCCTGAGTTTTTCATCTGCACCAACAATTCTTCATCCAGCTCAGCGCCGCGTACCAATGCCCAGTCCTGGGTTTCAGCCGCGACATCGACGATGGCTTGTTTCACCTCATCAGAAAGGCTATCCCAGCGCCCCGTTCCAGCCGTCAGCCAGATAGGACTATAAACATGGCTGGATAAAGACAAGTAGTTCTGCACCTCCTGAAAACGTGCGCCGTATATATTTGTCAGAGGATTTTCCTGGCCATCAATGACGCCCGTCTGCAAGCCGACAAATACTTCAGAAAATGCCATGGGCGTCGGATTAGCACCCCACGCACTGAACATACTGGTACGCCACTCGCTTTGTGGGGTTCGGATACGCATGCCTTCCATATCTGAGGGTGTCACAATCGGGTGATTGTTATTGGTAATATGCCGAAAACCGTTTTCCCAGGTTGATACAATTTTCAAACCTTGTTCTGCAGCATTAGCAGCCAAATCAGTCATGACTATTTCACTGTCAATGCGTTTCAGGTGATCGCGATTTTTGACTAGAAAAGGCAGATCAAATAATGCAAATTCAGGGGCAATAGAAGACATGATGGATGAGATTGCCGCCAGATCCACGGTACCCATCCTGAGACGTTGAACTAACTGACGTTCATCGCCCAGCTGTCCACTGTCGTAGTACTCCACCTCAACACCATCACCTAGACGCTCTTGAAGGCGTCGGGTGAACTCCTGTGCCGTTTGCCCTTGTAAACTCTGGGGTGAGCCGCCAATTGCAAAAACGATTTTATCTGCTTGAACCTGAGTTGCAGTTAAGGCGAGTCCAAGCACAGAAAGTGACAGAAACTTCTTAATCATGGTTTTATCCTTATTGTTGTTAAATTTGTGTAATAACACCACTGGTCTAGTGGTATGTCTAGCAGACCACTTTAGCGAAGTCTAGATAGTGAAACGCGGGATTGTCAAGCAAAAAACAGCACAATAAGTGGATATAAGCGCAATCCTACGTTTATATTGTGGATAAATCTCAGCAACTGGTCTATCATACATACCAATAGATACAGTCTGTATCGCTCTGCGCAGACGAGCTATCAAGCCACAGAGATTGCACAGAACAATGGACTCCCAGATGAGGAAATCGAATGGAAAATCTGGCCTTTGCCTTTGAGAAAACACTCAAAAATAAAACCAAAAAAGACATCCTGTCAGACAAACTGATTGAAATGATTCTGACCGGCTTGCTGCGAGACGGTGATGTATTACCCAGCGAGCGCGAGCTGGCTCAACTCTTTGGTGTGAGTCGTGAAACAGTGCGTGGGGCTTTATCTCAAATAACAGCCTACGGTCTGATCACTGTCGCACAGGGTAGCAAAACACGCATCTGCGCCAGCGATGAAAGTCTCGCCCGCTTTCGTAGTACTTACATGGACGGTATAGATCACATCGTCAATCAATTTGATATCGACAGTGTGTTTGAAAGCCGGATATTGGTTGAGCGCGCCATTGCCCGAAACGCCGCAATGAGGATTGATGCAGAAGGCATTCTCAAGTTAGAACGGTTACTGGAAGCCCAAAGCAAACTCTTTGACTCACCAGTCCACTTCCAGCTCTCTGACAAAAGTTTTCACAAAATTATTTCCGAGTATGCCGGAAATGAAATCCTGCTCCGCTATTCTGAAGAACTCTACTCTTACGGACTCAGTATACGGCGCCAGGTCATGGTTGAAGCGGGCTCAATTGAGCGCAGTTACCATGAGCATTGTTATATCGTTGATGCGTTGAAACGCGGAGATCCCGATGCAGCTGAACGTGCCATGCTGTCGCACCTTGATAGTGTATATCGAACAACAAAGGAAAAACTGCACCACTAATGATAAATAAAAACTATCAGCATGGTGAATAAATGAAATTGCATAAATAAGGCGAAAGGCTAAATTTTCATCTATTCTGTTGGTGAAGTGTAAATGTCCTTACTAAAGAAGGCTGTTACACAGCGTACAAGTCATGAAACAGGAGAGAGATATGGAAAACAATAACGCCGGTTCGTTTGGCAAATGCCCTGTAATGCATGGCGCCAACTCCACCAGTGGCAAAACCAATATGGCCTGGTGGCCGAATGCGCTGAACCTGAATATTCTGCACCAGCATGATACCAAGACCAATCCGCTGGGACAGAGCTTTAACTACCGCGATGAGCTGAAAAAGCTCGACGTAGCGGCCCTGAAAAAAGACCTGACTAAGCTGATGACCGACAGTCAGGAATGGTGGCCATCAGACTGGGGCCATTACGGTGGCCTGATGATTCGTATGGCCTGGCATTCTGCCGGTTCTTACCGTGTTGCGGATGGGCGCGGTGGTGCCGGTACCGGCAACCAACGCTTTGCGCCACTGAACTCCTGGCCAGATAACGCCAACCTGGATAAGGCGCGTCGGCTGCTCTGGCCGATCAAACAAAAATATGGCAATGCAATCAGTTGGGCTGACTTGATCATTCTGGCAGGCAACGTGGCGTATGAATCCATGGGCTTAAAAACCTATGGCTTTGCCTTCGGTCGCGAGGACATCTGGCACCCTGAAGAGGATATTTACTGGGGTGCTGAAGAAGAATGGTTGGCACCCAGTGATAATGAAAAAAGCCGCTATTCCGGTGAGCGTGATCTGGAAAACCCACTAGCTGCGGTAATGATGGGCCTGATCTATGTTAATCCGGAAGGGGTTGATGGCAACCCTGACCCGCTGAGAACAGCTCAGGATGTTCGTGAAACCTTTGCCCGCATGGCCATGGACGATGAAGAAACTGTCGCCCTGACCGCTGGGGGACATACTGTAGGCAAATGCCACGGCAATGGTGATGCTAACTTACTCGGTGCTGAGCCTGAAGCGGCTGATGTTGATGAGCAAGGTTTAGGCTGGAATAACAAAACCTCGCGTGGCGTTGGCCGTGATACGGTCACCAGCGGCCTTGAAGGTGCCTGGACAACCCACCCAACCCAGTGGGACAACGGCTATTTTTATCTGCTGTTGGGCTACGATTGGGAACTGAAAAAAAGCCCGGCAGGTGCCTGGCAGTGGGAGCCAGTTAATATCAAGGAAGAAGATAAACCGGTCGATGTAGAAGACCCATCTATCCGCCACAACCCAATCATGACCGATGCTGATATGGCCATGAAGATGGACCCTGAATACCGCAAAATTTCTGAGCGTTTCTACCAGGATCCCACGTATTTCAGTGAGGTATTTGCACGTGCCTGGTTTAAATTGACTCACCGCGACATGGGGCCGAAAAACCGCTATTTCGGCCCGGAAGTACCACAGGAAGACCTGATCTGGCAGGACCCTATTCCCGCCGGCAACAACAATTATGATGTCACTGCGGTGAAAGCAAAAATTGCGGCCAGCAGTCTGAGTATCGCTGACATGGTCACAACCGCCTGGGACAGTGCCCGCACTTTTCGTGGCTCTGATATGCGTGGTGGTGCCAACGGTGCACGTATTCGTCTGGCACCTCAGAAAGACTGGGAAGGCAATGAACCAGAGCGTCTAGCCAAAGTGCTTGCTGTACTGGAAGGCATTGCTGCCGAAAGTAGTGCCAGTGTAGCGGATGTCATCGTGCTGGCGGGCAATGTCGGTATCGAACAGGCGGCCAAAGCGGCAGGCATGGAAATTAATATACCCTTTTCACCAGGTCGCGGTGATGCCTCTGATGAAATGACTGATGTCGAGTCCTTCAGCTACCTGGAACCGGTACACGATGGTTTCCGTAACTGGGTGAAGAAAGACTATGCCGTGAGTCCTGAGGAGCTGCTGCTGGATCGTGCTCAGTTGATGGGCCTGACAGCACCGGAAATGACAGTACTCCTGGGTGGTATGCGTGTACTAGGTACTAATCACGGCGGTAGCCAGCATGGCGTGTTCACCGACAAAGTCGGGCAGTTGAGCAATGATTTCTTTATCAACCTGACTGATATGCGTTATAGCTGGAAACCCACCGGCAAAAACGCCTATGAAATCGTAGAACGCAAAACTGGAACAGTGAAGTGGACAGCCACACGCGTGGACTTGGTATTCGGTTCCAACTCCATTCTGCGCGCCTATGCCGAAGTCTATGCGCAGAACGATTCGAAACAAAAATTCGTGCAGGATTTCGTCAAGGTCTGGACCAAGGTGATGAATGCCGATCGTTTTGATCTGCTCTGATCATCGATTTTTGTGACTAACGGGCGTCCCTCACAGGGGCGTTCGTTTTACTGTGCGTTTCCTACCCAGTTAGCCTACACACCCCGCTGCTAGGCGCCTGCCCAATTCCCCCACGGGTTATACACAGCCTTGTCCCCGGTTTTTGTGCACAAGTCGAACGATCAATCTGTGCATAGAGTTACTCTGCTGCAATTTGACCTTGATCAAAGCGCCCACCAACCAACTTGATACACTTAAGACTAATCAGTTATCAACAAGGAGATAGACCATGGCGGTCAGCGAATTCCATATTCCTTCATTGAACCTAATGGGTGAAGGCGCACTTGCACAAGCCATCGAAACAATTCAGAAAAAAGGCTTCAAACACGCGCTGATTGTCACCGATGCAGGCTTGGTCGCTGCAGGACTGGTAGATCAGGTCACAGCCTCACTACAGCAGACAGGTATCCAGTGCAGTGTATTTCCTGAGGTACATCCCAACCCGACCACTGCCAACGTGGAGGCTGGACTGGCATTGCTTAAAGCAGGCCAGTGCGACCTGGTAATTTCACTGGGCGGTGGCTCTCCTCACGACTGCGCCAAGGGCATAGCTCTGGTCGCCACCAATGGTGGCAATATACGTGATTTCGAAGGTGTGGATAAATCTGCCCTACCCCAATTGCCGCTGGTGGCCATAAACACTACCGCGGGCACAGCCAGTGAAATGACGCGCTTTTGTATTATCACCGATGAAACCCGTCATATTAAAATGGCCATAGTGGATAAGCACACCACCCCCATCCTGTCGGTCAATGATCCACTGACCATGCGGGGTATGCCTCGTCAATTGACCGCCGCTACAGGGATGGATGCATTGACCCATGCGATCGAAGCCTATGTGTCCATCGCCGCCACTCCCATCACCGATGCCTGCGCTTTGAAAGCCGTCGAACTGATAGCTCAGTATCTGCCTCGTGCGGTGGCACAGGGCGATGATATGCAAGCCCGTGAGCAGATGGCCTATGCCCAGTTCCTGGCCGGCATGGCGTTCAACAATGCTTCTCTGGGTTATGTACATGCCATGGCCCACCAACTGGGCGGTTTTTATGATTTACCCCACGGTGTGTGTAACGCCGTACTGCTACCCCATGTGCAAACCTTTAACAGTCAGGTGGCGGCTGAGCGTTTGGCGCAAGTAGGTCAGGCGATGGGACTGGCAGCCAGTGAATCAGCTCAGGCTGGTGCAAGCGCCTGCATTGAGGCGATCAAGGCACTAAAAGATCAGGTGGGTATTCCTCGTGGACTGGCTGATTTGGGTGCCAAGCAGGAAGACATCCCCATACTGGCTGAAAATGCGCTTAAAGATGCCTGTGGAATAACCAACCCGATTCAGGCAACACAGGCGCAAATCGAGGAAATCTTCAAAAGCGCCTGGTAAGGATGGTTTAGGTTAGTTATAACATGGCGTCTGATTTTTCAGGCGCCATTTTTAGCACCGCTTTACAGCAAGCGGCCCAGTTAACAACACTCTGACCATAGACAGCGCCATAGCCGCTCCCTGATCGGTATACTCAGTAGTGCAGGCAATCATTAGATTCTCCTGCAGGCCAAAATCTTCAATCATGCCAACCGCATCCATCCATATTCCCTGTGTTTGTCGAACATCGCTATCCACCGCCTTGACCCTAGTCAGGTAATCCGGACGGGGAGCCTCCGTGTAGCTGATCACTGGTATGCCTCGCTGTACTGCCATACCGATCTCAAATGCCGTACCCACATCCATCGCCGTGCCACGAAAACAGCTGATATCAGCAATAATGGCATCCGCTTGTTGAATCATGCCAATATTAGCCTGAGCAATAGCTTGCGCCATTTCGGCAGGTGTCAGCTGCTCTTGATGTATTTCATTATCCAGCGGATAGAGGGGTTCCATTCCCAGTTTACGGCAATCAGCTTTTAGCTGTGCTGACAAGCTGGCAACATCCGGGTAAAACACTGATGGGCCTGCCAGATAAATATGGAACGGCATCGTCGACAAAGGCTGCCGTTCAGATTCGATCAGCAACTTGCGTGCCTCGCTTTTCAATAATTCAGTCTGAACAGTCTTGCTCATGTAGTTTCCGCATTATTGGCAAAATGAAAGGTCATTCAGATGAACGTGGCAACGTCAGCTCAAACTCGCTGCCCTGCCCTGGCTGGCTGATCAAGCGAATTTTACCACCCAATACTCCAGTAACCATGTTGTGAACCAGACTTAAGCCCAGACCACTGCCGCCTTGGCCAAGACGGGTGGTAAAGAAGGGCTCAAAAATACGCTGCTGGATTGCCTCAGCCATACCCTTACCGTCATCACGCACACGCAGACACACCCACTCATCAGAGGCCGATGCTGTAATACGGATGCTTCCCGGCTGAGTTTCGAAAGCATGAATCAAGGCATTCTGGATCAGGTTAATCAACACTTGCTCCAGAGGACCAGGATAAGTTTCCATGATGATGGTTTCCTGCAGATCATTAATTACTTGATGTGGTGATTTACGAATGGAAGGTTGCAGCATCAGCAGGACATTATGTACTACCTCATTCAGCGAGCAACGACGACGCTGAGATGTAGCCTGATCCACAGCCACCTGTTTAAAGCTATTAATTAACTCCGCCGCACGCTGCAGGTTGCGAACCAGAATATCGGTAGTTTGTTCTCCCTGCTCAATAAACATCATCAGATCAGATCGACGCATCCCTTGCTCTAATTTGGAGCGCAACGCTTCATAATCACCACGAAAGCGTGACGATGCCATCACTGCATTACCGACCGGTGTATTCAGTTCATGCGCAATACCCGCAACCAGATTACCCAGAGCCGCTAACTTCCCGGTTTGAATCAACTCCTGCTGAGCCATTTCCAGATCACCAATCGCCTGCTCCAATTCTAAAGTACGTTCTTTTACCCGCTGATCCAGTTCACGATTCAAACGAAGCTGCTGTTGTTGCAAATGGTGTGTATAGGTAACGTTGTCATACACCATGACCAACATTTTTTCATTCCCCAACTCAATGGTTGAACCCGATACCGACGCCAAGAACACAGACCCATCGGCACGCTTCAACCAAACTTGAAACTGATCCACCCCTCCCTGATCAAAAATTTGCTGGGTAACACGCTGTCGATCAGCATCAGAACACCACCACCCCAGCTCTTCACCATTCGAGCCCAGTACCTGTGATTCAGTGTAGCCAAACTCTCTCAGCCAGGCCTTGTTAACACGCGTGGTGTTGCATCGGTTTCGCTGGTAACTGGCGACAGCCATAGGCCCAGGCGCGGTATTAAAGATCGTTTCCAATTGGTGTCGGCTTCTGCTCAACGCAGATTCACGCTGGCGAACGTAACGGAACGCAATCACCAGACTGACCGACAAAACCAAACCTGACACCAGTAACAATAATAATATGTTGCGGGTATTTCTGCTGATCAAATCAGAGCGCATAGCCTCCATAGTGGAATAGGTATTTTGCATTGGCAGCATCAATACAAGCGTCCATTCAGTGTTGACCAGGGAGACTGGCAGTTGCTTGACTAAATAGATTTCATTACCTGACTGATAGGTTTTTTCATCGCCGGATGCCAGGTAATGTGCAAGCTCTGGACTGATTTGATCAAGATATTGACCTCGGGCCTCTGGATAATCAGAGGCGGCCAGGATTCGCTGCTGTTGGCTTAGTAAAACCAGCTTGGCCTGACCGGCAAATACCGGGCTGACGAGATGCAGGGCGACGCGTTGAAAGGCATCCAGATTCAGATCTACTCCTGCAACTCCGGCAAATTTGCCACTGACCATAATGGGTTTGGTCAGCGATATCATATCAATCAGTTCACCCGGCTTTAATTCCCAGGCGTAGGGTTCAGTCAGACAGGGTGCCAGTTGCTCTTTAGGGCATAGATACCACTCGGCGTCACGTTGACCGAAGGCATCCCTGGCTTCATTGTATTTAAAGGCAGCATCCGGACTCGGGTAAAAGGTGATGCCCTGAGACTCGCGAACCCAATAAACCTCCAGAGTCCCTTGAGCTGAGCTATGCTCACTGATACCAGCATAAACACTATCCAGACCATCATAAGACTCGGCTTCAAAATGCACATAAGCTGAACTGACGAGCGTATTGGCTACTAGAGAAGCAGCGGTAAGCTTCTGTACCTGCAGTCGGTTCAACTGGCCCTGTTGTCTGGCCGTTTGACCCAGTAATGCAGCCAGGAGTTTAGGACTCTGACCTGCCTGATCCATGAAGGTGAGCAGGTTGTCACGCAAAGCTTCGGCATTCAGCTCCAGCTGTTCATTCAGTGACTCCTGCAATAAAGTGACAGAAACGGTTTCACTTTCACGGTTGGTTTTCTGCAGTAGAAACAATGCAAAAAATAAAATAAGACCAAGAGAAAACACCAGTAAAGCTGCAGCGGACAAGAGTGATCGAACATAGCGAGAAAAGTGCTTCATCCATTACCGACCTGATTCACAAACTCTGCTGCTCAGCATGCACTGCGATCCACTCATGCAGTGCGTCTATTTTCATGGGTCGGGCAATTAAATACCCCTGACCTTCATCGCAGTTAAGTTTTACCAGCTCGTTCAACTGGGCATCAGTTTCAATACCTTCAGCCAATACGCGCATATTAAGGCGCTGCCCCAGAGTCAGTATGGTTTGCGCAATACGGTAACCCGATGTCGACGTGGTCAGTTTATCGACAAAGGAACGATCAATTTTCAAACAGTCGACATGCAGTCTTTCCAGATAGGAAAGCGAAGAAAACCCGGTGCCGAAGTCATCAATCGATATAGTAACTCCCAACGCACGCAATGCATTGAACTTTTCAATGGTTTCTTCCGCATAGCTCATGGATACTGATTCAGTGATTTCCAGATCCAAATGTTGCCCTTCCAGACCTTGTTCATGCAGACCTGCTTTGACTTGATCTACAAAATCCAATTGTTGAAATTGCAACGGCGATACATTGACAGCTACACGAAAACCGGGTCGTGTCCGGCAGAGTTCGGCACAGTCATACAAGGCCCGGCGCAATACCCATTCACCCAGTTTAACAATCAGCCCGGACTGCTCAGCCAGTTCAATAAATACGGCCGGTGATATCATTTGGCCAGACTCATCCATCCAGCGTACCAGCGCTTCTACGCCGATCAACTGGCCCGATTTCAGGTGGATCTGTGGCTGATAAACCAGGTACAAGCGATGACGATCCAGGTCCTGCTTCAGTGAAGAGAGCATACTCACCCGTTCCCGCAACGAACAGATCATCGCATCACTGAATGTTACTGCCTGCCCTATACCCACTTTTTTGGCTCGCTTGAGGGCCAGGGTTGCGTGCCCGAGCATTTCTGATGGCGCCAGCTCTTTATGGCAATGCGCTATTCCCATACAAAAGCTCAAAGCCGTTTCTACCCCCTCAATTGCCAGGGTACGGGAGGTGAGCTGACTGCGTATTATCTCCTCGACCAGGCTCCCCCTACTGCCGACAATCAACCCAAACTGGTCTGCACCAAGACGGGCAACCCCCTCTGTCATGGGCAGATGTTGCAGTATAGCGGCAAAATCGATGAGGAAACGATCCGCATAGTGAGCACCAAAGGTATCGTTGATCATGGAGAAATTATCAATATCCAGCAGTACCAGTGCATAGTCCTCAACCTTGCCCTCTGCCTTAATCTCCAATGCACGCAGCAAACCATTGCGGTTTAACAACCCAGTGAGATGGTCTTCGTAAGCCAGCTGTTCCAGTTGATCCAACTGACGATAACTACGAGCAGCGGTCATCAGACAGGTGTACAAACGCTCCCGGGTCAACTCGGTTTTGGTTTTGTAATCGTTAATGTCGTAACGCTGAATCGTCTCCAACTCCGGTGCATAGCCAGGCTGCCCGGTTCTAAGAATAATTCTGAGTTTGGAGCGCCGCAGACTGTGACGAATCCTATGTACCAGTTGCAAACCGGCATCTTCAGATTCCATCACTACATCCAGTAACATCACAGCTATATCAGGGTCATGCAGCAGTATGTCATACGCTTCTTGACTGTTGTAGGCGTGCTGTACCAGCAGTTGATGCTCATCGAAGTTAAGACCCTTGAGTAACAACTCAGTCATCAAATGGACATCTTCATCGTCATCCACTACTAAAAGTTTAAGCGACCGAGGTTTCGGAGTGTGCTTAACTGAGACACATGGCTGCTGCGCATGGGAGTTAACCGCATCAATATCATCAAGAAATTCAAACAGCTGGTCACTCATACAAGTACCTCAGGGGTCAAGATATCAATGCGGCCGCTTCAAGACGCTGCAAACAGGCCTGCTTTTCCGTTTCAGAAAGCCAACTACCCGTGAAACTGTTACGCATCAACTGCACAATTTGAGCAGCTGTAATCGGTATATTTTCCGACAGTACACGAAAATTATCCATCATATAGCCGCCGAAATAAGCTGGATCATCCGAATTGATGGTTACCAAAAGGCCAGCATCCAGTAATTTCAGAATAGGATGTTGTGACATTTCTGTCACCACGCAAAGCTTCAGATTAGACAAGGGACAGACGGTCAATGGCACTTGATCATTACGTAAGCGCTCGATCAGTGTGACATCCTCAAGTGACCGGTTACCATGATCAATACGTTGTACCTTCAACAAGTCCAGTGCCTGCCAGACATATTCAGGTGGACCCTCTTCACCGGCATGGGCGGTAACCCGCAAACCCAATTCACGGCAACGCGCAAACACCCGGGTAAATTTTTCCGGCGGATGACCCAGTTCTGAAGAATCCAGACCAACACCGTCTATACGATCCAGCCAGGGCATCGCCTGCTCCAGAGTATCAAAGGCACTTTGCTCGGAAAGATGGCGCAGGAACGACATGATCAATCTGAAGCTGATGCCCAACTTCGTTTCACCATCACACAGGGCTCGATAGATCCCCTGAATCTGGGTTTCAAAACTGATATTGCGCGACAAATGTCCCTGGGGATCGAAAAAAATCTCTGTATGAATAACCCCATCGGCGGCAATTCTTTGCAGATACGCCCAGGTCAGGTCATAAAAATCCTGCTCAGTCTGCAATACCGACATACCTTGATAATAAAGATCCAGAAACTCTTGCAGATTAGTAAATTGATAGGCCTGACGTAAAGCCTCTACACTGGCATAAGGGAGCGTAATGCCATTGCGCTCAGCCAATTGGAACATCAGCTCCGGTTCCAGGCTGCCCTCGATATGTAGATGCAGTTCAGCTTTAGGCAAAGCCGCTGCAAGTTGTTGAAGTTGTGCTTTCGTCATAGGCTTTACCTGCAATAATCATTGTTTTCAGGTGCTTCAAATCTACACCACTTCGGTAATGTATTTCTTTTTCAACAGTCTCCAGAATACAACAGCAAAGGCGGTTAACGGAATCGCCAGAATCATGCCGAGGATGCCCCCAAGCGCAGCGCCCCAGAAAAACACCGCAAAAATGATAAGTGCTGGATGCAATCCTGTGCGGTTACCCATGATTTTTGGCGTGAGGACATAACCTTCAATTACCTGCACCACAGCGAACACTAGCAGCACCAGCAACAGCGATGTAACACCGCCATTTTCGCCGAAATAGGCCAACGGCAGCACAACACTTAGACCCACGATACTTCCCAGGTAAGGAATAATATTGAGAAGCCCCAGAGTGAAGCCAATCACAATGCTGTAGGGAAACCCTACTAACGTAAAACCTACAGCAAACAACACACCTTGAATCAGCGCGATAATGATCTGACCACGAAAAAACGTTAGCAGGATGCCGACAAACTGTTCAAACAGATAGATCACATCTTCTCTGGTGTCTTTCTTGAGAAAAGGCAGAAATTCGCCAATCTGTCTGGGTTCAAACGGTTTTGCCATGAGAAAGAAGGCCAAATAGAGAGGAAGCCCCGCCCAAGCGAACAACCCCACCACGGATTGAAACATCTGCGCAATAGGCTGCGACATGCGCCCCCATAAATCCTGAAATACCTTAGCTACCATATCAACAGGGTTCTCAAGCAGCTTATCAACCTCAGCCATCAACCCGTACTTCTCCAATAGCGCGGTAACTTGCGGCGAAAGAGAACGCCCTGCCTCAAGCGTAGCATTTAGCATAGAGGGTAAGTCATCGAACAACCGCAGCATTTGATCGGCGGCAATGGTGCTAACAAACCAGATAGAAACACCCAGTGGAATGAGTGCGGAAAGAAAAAACACAACCAGCCCCCCGACCCGGGATCCGCGGCAAACCTTAACCAAGAAGCTGTAATATGGACGCAACAACATTGTCAGGATTAGCGCAACTACCGGGGGCAGCAACACATTCTGGAACGCCCCGACAAAGCGCGCCAGTCCCCACACACTCAAGCTGAAAACCACTAATAGTACCAACACTGATCCCAGTGTAATCGCTGCGGCAACTGTTGCACGTTGCCTTGGGCCCAATTCGAGTTCTTTAAACATCCTGTCTCCTAAGCTAGCTTGCTTTAACCTTCCCTTCACAGGATAAACATTACAGTCACTATATTACTAATTGAATTTATCAGCTAAAAAAATCAACGCAACCCCTGCAGGGCATCGATCACATGACCCGCCAGGGTATTGCAGGTATCCTCCGCCCCCTGCCTCTGAACCAGCAGTATCTGATAATCACCCAGTGGCGGTAAACCATATTCCTTGCCCAACTTGCGCAAGGGTGGTTTCACCATACAGGCTGGAAAGGGAGCCACAGCAAGGTCTGCAATCATAGCGGCAGCCTGTCCTGAGCAGCTTTCACTGGTATAGGCGATACGGTAATCGACAGCCGCCTGATCCAGAGATTTCAGCGCCATGTTTCGCCAGGTGCAACCCGCGTTGGCTAGAGACACTGGCAGCGGCGTTTTCATCGCCGCAATACCTCCTTCTCGCCCGGCCCAGACTAACGCTTCAGTATGAACGATCTTGCCACGGCCTTCTTCTTGCCCGGTATTACCCGCAGTGATCACGATCAAATCCAGTTCACCGGCATCCAGTCGTTCGGTCATATCGATACTGCGACCGATCACCACATCCACCTGAGTAGCCGGATGTGACCGAGCAAACTGAGCCAGCACGCCCGGAAGAATGCGGGTACCGATATCATCAGACGTGCCCAGCCGCACCGTGCCGCAAAGTGACGGTAACAGAAACTGGGTAACGGCCTCTTCATTGAGCTTGAGTAAACGTCGGCCATAACTCAACAGCACTTCACCATCCGGGGTCAGCCTGACCTGTCTTGCCTCCCTCAGAAACAGGGTCTTGCCAAGTGTTTCTTCCAGACGCTTGATCTGCATGCTAAGGGCTGAAGGCGTACGAAATACCTGAGCGGCCGCACGGGTAAAGCTGCCACTTTCAGCGATAGCTACAAATGTACGCAGCACCTCGGTGTCCAGTAGAGGCAGAGAAGCCGGCACCACTGGCGTTGATGGGGGTTGCAGACTGGTCATATCATCACCTTTCAATTTTTCTTAACCAACAGTGTAGTATTTTTCGTTTGATTGAACAATGTTAGACATCCATGCTTAAACCCTCAACAGCAATGAGCAATCTTTGAACACTGACAAACGATCTCGCAATGGATCGTCAGGAGGGTAGAAAAATGACAAGCCTAAACCAACAATGCGAGCTTTACCGTCAGGAAGCCGTGAATAAAACACGGGCAAAGCAGTCAGCACTTCCTGACTTTTACATGCCAGCCATGCCACCGCTATGGCTGATAAATACCCTGGAAAACTGGTTCAAACGGCGCAAACTTCTACGACTGTTGGATTATGATGATCATATACTTGAAGACATGGGTTATACACGCCGTGATCTACTCTGGGCGGCGCAGCAGCCATTGAAGGTAGACGCCCGTCTGGTTTTACAACAACAGCGAGAGAAACAACGTGCGCACTTGAAAAAACGCAGGGGCTGGTAGCCTCATTTAGGCTCTTAGGGCTAATGGGATCGGATCTGTCTGACTCGCCGTAAACCCATCCATGGGGACTCCAGTGCGCCATCCCTGGCGCACAGGGTCAGCCAGACCCGATCCCATCAGCCCTCAACAACTTGGGTGCCAGCGTACGTCGGCTTAAAATCAGTGCTTGCTCTGACACAGAGTTTGGGTAGGGTGGTATCACTCTGGAGTTCCGTTTCCAATAGTCCTTGGTTTTTTCGTTGAGCTGGTGCGGTCTTTATCGATGAGTTCTGATCTGACGATATTTATCTCTTTAGGTGCGGTTATGCCGAACCTGACTTGTCCGCCATTTATACAAGTAACGGTAAGGCATATGTCATCGCCTAGTTTGAGGGATTGACCAATGTTTCGTGTAAGAACCAGCACTTAAGCGCTCCTTTGATTATGTTATAGTCGTTTAACATCTTAAATTTTTCAGCAAAAAATGTTTTTCTTTGAATACTCACCTCCCTATCAGTATCAGAAAGCCGGGAATCCGTTTTGTTTCAAGGGAATGCTTCCAAAGCATACTTCCGAAGCCCTACTGTTGCGGTAAATGCCTACGGCTGCACCTTTGCCGTGGAGGAACCGGTAATAATCACGCCGCCGTGATCTGTTTTACAGCCAACATAAGCGACGGCGCGTCCATCGATAAAAGCTGTGGATGAGCCTTCGATAATCGTGGCACCACAGGCAGTTTTATCACCCACACAGGCTATCGGACGACCATCATCGGTGGAATTGCCCGCTACCTGCGTAATTGCGGTGGTGCCGTGTTTATGTTTTGGACATTGGTGTAAATCACCTAAGCGAGCGACGGGTTTCATCTTGCATGCTCCTTGCTAATAAATTTTAAGCTCAAAAAAATTCCATAAAATGAGTTATTGAAACTACCTTAGTCTGTAAGGATGTCAGCTACTTTCCATTCACTGGAAGGGGTTTTGTAAAACAGCAGCGGCATTGCTGAATAGCGTTCAGAATCTGGATATTGCCAAGTGACGGGATGAGGAAGAATACGAACCAAGCGCCCCTCACCCATAAACTCTACATGATGATCCAGATTATCGGGGATTTTTAACGGGTTAAGCGTTCTTCCATCAGGACGGACAGGCACTATACGTTCTTCAATAGTCATGCGCTCTACATAGTCCATGGCTGTTTGGCCCACACCCGTCGTAATTGCTCCTTGACGCCAGACAGGCGCTAGTTCCTGATAAAAAGCATCAAAATTGCCATTATAGATATAGCTATACATCCGCTCATACGCGGCTACCAGCTCCGCCCGCAGCTGCGGGGTGTCTTCCAGCTCCACCGCATCCAACCAATGAAACGTCGGAAAACGATCCGGTGTGGTAAAGCGCACGGTGAGGCGTTCGGTCGGAAACGAAGGCCCCCTTCCTGTCACGATCACATGCGGACTGGCTTGTCGGATTTCGCCATCGGTAAACATATGCGCAGTCTCATACACATGCTCCTCGCCCTGTGGATTCAGAGGGTTGCCCTGTATGGTCTGATTCTCATGATCATAGCTGATATCCATCAGCGTAATACGTTCACGTTCACGCGTTGTTAGATTCATACTTTCAATGGCTATACGCACATAAAAATTATCATGGTACTCATGTATCAGCTCATTCGTCTCAGGATCTCGGCCTGCTAAGGCTAAGTAATTCAAGGTTAGGGTGTTTTCACCACTTTGCATCAGGTGGTTGATGGGCAAACTAAAATCAATAGCACCCAATTCTTTATTTTTTTTGCTATTCAACCCATTCACCTGCACATCATAGACAACGGCATTGCTGCGAATAATCAGGTAGTAACTGCGTTCCATGGTGTATGTCTCCTGCTCTGTTGCATAAGCAACAGATGACAGGAGTATGCCTACAAACATAAGCAAGGCGATGCTAGCTCTGTTACAGCGCATAACAATCGCCTAAACACACCACAGGTTTCATATTCATCGCTCCTTGCGCATTAACGTAATAATCTTAACTTTTCCGTTTAATCAGTCATTATGGACATCGTCAATCTGTGAGGATTCTTGCTACTTTCCATTCCCTGGATGGGGTTTTGTAAAACAGTAACTGCATGCGCGAATATCTATCAGAATCAGGGTATTGCCATGTTACTGGCGCTGGTTGAATTCGAACCAAGCGACCTTCACCCATAAACTCCACATGATGATCCAGATTATCGGGGATTTTTAACGGGTTCAGAATTTGACCATTGGGTCTTACTCGCACGTTACGGTTTTCAATATCCAGGCGCTCTACAAAGTCCATGGCTGTTTGGCCTACACCCATCGTAATCGCCGCATGACGCCACACAGGTTCAAGCTCTTGGAGAAATGAATCAAACTCTTCATTGTAAATATAGCTATACATCCGCTCATACGCGGCTACCAGCTCCGCCCGCATCTGTGGTGTATCCTCCAGCTCCACCGCATCCAACCAATGAAACGCCGGAAAACGATCCGGTGTAGTAAAACGTACGGTGAGGCGTTCAGTTGGATCGGAGGGCCCTCTATTGGTCACGATAACATGCGGACTGGCTTGTCGGATTTTACCATCGGTAAACATATGCGCAGTCTCATACACATGCTCCTCGCCCTGTGGATTCAGAGGGTTGCCCTGTATCCTCTGATTTTCATGATCATAGCTGATATCCATCAGCGTAATACGTTCACGTTCACGCGTGGTTAGATTCAGACTTTCAATGGCTATACGCACATAAAAATTATCATGGTATTCTTTTATCGGCTCATGGGTGTCAGGATCTATTCCTGCTAAGGCCAAGTAATTCAAGGTTAGGGTGTTTTCACCACTTTGCATCAGGTGGTTGATGGGCAAACTAAAATCAATAGCACCCAATTCTTTATTTTTTTTGCTATTCAACCCATTCACCTGCACATCATAGACAACGGCATTGCTGCGAATAATCAGGTAGTAACTACGTTCCATGGTGTATATCTCCTGCTCTGTAGCCTGCTCTGTACTTAAGGCCGTTAAAGACCAACCACCCAATGCCAATACCAACAGGGCCAGGGCTAGCCCTTTAAAAATCGTCCCAAGGTGGACTCTCCTCGGTAACCTCTGCAACGGTGGGTTTAAGTATTTCATAGGTCTCTCCATCCTGACTGTTGGTTGATGCCTGTTCGGCATGTCTTGCCCGCATCTCTTCGACTGCTTTCTGCGATCGATCAATTTCATCTTCAATTGAATAAACTGGAACGTCTAGTTCAACGTTTCTACTGTGGGAGTAATCTGAACTAGACTCCGCCTCCTCAGTTGTAGCTGGTTCATCATCGTATTCAATCTCCGCATACGCCTCCACACTGACCTTGAGACCCTCAAAGTAAAAGCGTTTTTTGCGCTGCTTATCGATAGTTTTCACTTCCCATGTCCAGGCGGTATGTAACGAGCCTGTAGAAAAACCAATTTATAGTGCATCAATCTTTCCTCGGTGCTCGATTTGTTCATTTATAATGCCACTCCCTTCAATGTCTGTTTCGGCGCTCTCGGGACTGGCATTTCTTTGTCTTACTGCCACATCAGTCAACAGTGGCCTGATTGATAAGGCTTTCAGCCGGGCTTACGCCTTCGTTGCTTCAACTACTTAACTGTCCGTATTTTGCCAGTTTTTCAACATTATGCACCAAGCAGTACAACTGCCACTGGCCCTGAACCTTGCTTTTGCCGCGCAAGCTAAAGCGGTTTAGCCTTTTGTTGGTCCCAATGTTGCCGAATACCGGTTCCACCACAGACATTCGGTGACTATAAATCTGCTTACCCTTCGGACTATCCACTCGGTGTTTCATCCAGTCGGTGTAGGTGGGTGCTCTTTGATCATTAAGCGCAAAGCTCACTTGCCTTCCGGCTCCTTTGCGATGGTCAGCTGATGTCGGATTTTTCATGCAACTCGCTTTTTTAGAACAATGACGGCACTGGAGCAACCGACCTTCAAAGTAGGCTGTAAGTTGGCCGTGTTCATTAGTTCTGATACCTCGATGACTTATTTGCTCACCCGCTGGACATCTGCACGTCATCGTCACGGGATCAAACTGGAACTCACTGGCTGGAATAAGGTGTTTAGCTTTAGGGTTACCGGGTGTCTGGTGGCGCTTGCCGTATTTGTCTTTCTGGTGTGCGAATTTGGGATCACGGCTTCTAAACTGATTGTCAGGAATGTAACCGTTGATCTGGTTCTGGTGAAGATATTCCATATTGGCTTCATTCGCAAAACCCGTATCGGCCGTCGCTATGATGCCACTTGCATATACGTTGTCATTAATGCCCAGTCGTTGATAACGAGCCTTGATACTTTCCAATACTGGTTGCAGGGTGTGGTGCTCTTGTCCTTCACCGAAGGCTTGAGCATCAATGACAATCTGATGCTTTTTATCGACGGCGGCCACACCGTTGTAACCTTGAATGGTGCCTTTACTGGTGGTCATTTTTGCTGATTCAGGATCAGTGATATTACTCTTCACTTCCTTGCTGCGTTTGCCCTTGCCCATCCTTGGCTGGCTGCGCTTTAAAAAATCACCGATCTTGTTGGCCGCCGCATCCAGTGTCTGGATGGTCTTGGCCTTGCGAATATCACGCTCCAGCGCTTCTTCGCTTTCATGGGTATCCTTTTCCTGATGCTCACTGAGGTGATGCTGGATCAGGCGTTTGAGCTTCTGGCGCTTTTGTTCCAACTCCTTAAACGTACCAGACCATTCCTTCGACGCATTGGAGCGCATCTTACAGCCATCGATGGCAAAGAGTTCATGACCCAGCAACCCTTGTTGATCACAGATCAGCAGCACCTGTTCAAATAAGGCTTCAATCGCCTGGCCTCGGCTACTGATAAAGTGAGCAATCGTGGTGAAGTGCGGCACGGTATCGCAGGATAACGCTTTGAAGATGATATTGGTTTCGCAGCACCACTGGATTTCACGGCTGGAGGTAATGCCCTTTGAGTAAGCAAATAAAATAATCTTGAGCAGTATAGCCGGATCATAGGCTGGGCGGCCTTCAGCATCATTTTTATAGGGCTGATGAAAAGCAGACAGGTCGAGTTTTTCAGAGATCAGGTAGTGTAGCGCAAATTCAAAAGTACCCGGTTGAATCTGTTCCAAGTAGTTGATGACCACCATCGACATCTGGTTGTAGTCGTAATGTTTGAATCGAGCCATCCCAGAGCCTCCGTCTCCTGAAAATCTCATCAGACCATAGATGAAGAGGTTTTTCTACAGCCTGAACGCAGCGGTCAGTGGCAGGGGCTGATCCAACTTAGCCCATTCCGGAACACGCAGCCAGGGGCTCAGCGGCACATAAAAAGCACTGACCGGGGCACAAAATCGGGTTTGCTTCCAAGGATCAAGCGCACTGAACAGATCTGTCAGGACACGTGGGTCATAAAAACGAAAATAGATCGGTGCCTGTTCATCAGCGGGGGTCCAGACCAGGGTAAATAAGCGAAAATGATCTCGCAGTGCCTTTAATTGAGACTGACTTTGAAACAGAATTAGCGCATGACTATCTTGTGGTCGTGCTTGAACAATGTAGGTTATGGGATTATCGGGTTCCAGACGAACCAACCAAGGGGCTATCGCCTGAGACTGGACATCCTGCGTCGAATACAAACACGCATGTGGCGGCAGGTGCTCGCTCAACAGCGATTGGATTTCAGGCCAGTTTACACCGTCTACGATGGCCCAAAGTGGTTCTGCATCTGACTGTAGTAAAGATCCCCATTCTACTTCTGAACCCAGTGGGGGCGGTGGTAGATGCGTGATGCTAGAGTCACTTTCCTGGCGGCATTGGGTATCTATTGTTTCTGCATTCCCTGCTTGTAAGGGTCCCCTATTGACCGGTTCAAACCTTCCAAAGACCACTCGATTATCATCATTGAGCTGCTGAGCCAGCTCTACCAAGGGGCGACTCATACCCTGACGAGCAAAATGCTGCAGCAAGGGCTCAACCTCTTCAAGCCCAGTAAGGTCGAGATGCAGCTCCTCTAGCGAGGTTAACAAAGCGGCTTCAAATTCATTCTGGGTGTCAGCTTGAATCACCACATAGCTACGACCATCCTGAGCATTGCCAGCCCAGGGAATATCGTGCCCCGGGTGAACGCGTACCTGACACTGTCCGATCCAGGTCGGTCTTGTTATTGAACTCATGCGGCACTCTTGGGACAGTGAGAAACAAAGGGGGAACCTGTGCCCGACGCTGTATCCAAAACCTCTGGGATAGCGGGTATAGCGGCGGTGCCTGGCGATGCAGAACCCACATTGAGACTGGGAACCACGTTGACACTGCCTGCGGACACTACCAAAGCCGTCCCACCAGACACCAGGGTGATCTTTCTGGCATCCAGAACAATTTCACCACCGGTTTTATAGGTGATATCGCCTCCCGCTTTGGTGTGTTGATCGCCACCCAGGGTAATCCCCTGATTGCCATCAATTTTTTCAGTCAAATTACCGGTAATAGTCGTATCTTGATTCTGATCGATTTTTTCGATGCGGTCATGAGCAACGGCCAGATAGGAGTTATTGCCAATAGTGGCGGTATCATCAAACTCAACTCGCTTGTGGCGTGAGTTTTGCACCTGCAATTCCATGTTTTTCTGCGCATGGATATAAATAAACTCTTCACCCGCCTCATCCTCAAAGGTGAGCTCATTAAACCCTTCCCCCTTGTGCGTATCGCTGCGCAGGGTCATGCGGGTTTTATTCGCCGGTAGGCTGTTGGGCGGCATCTGTTCAGCGTTGTAGACACGCCCGGTGATGATCGGTCGGTCCGGGTTGCCGTCGTAGAAGTCGACAATCACTTCCTGACCGATACGGGGTATGAATATGCCACCCCAATTCTTGCCGGCCCAATTGTTGCTCATGCGGACCCAGCAGGAGCTGTTTTCGTTGTACTGGCCGTAGCGGTCCCAGGGAAACTGAATTTTTACCCGGCCATAGTTGTCGGTGTAGATCTCTTCACCGGCCGGGCCGACCACCATGGCGTTCTGGGGTCCCTGCATTTTTGGCCAGCCGGTAATCATCGCCGGACGATAGACGCGGGAAGCTGGCATGGCGCGGAAGGTGTTTTTGTATTCGCGCTCGACGTCATCCTGACTGGTGTAGCTGTAATCACTGGCCTGGTGATCTACGCCCAGCAGCAAGTAGTCATCCATCTCGTCGGGGGCATCATCGTGCCGATTCAGGGTAAAACTATGCCCGGGCGTAAAGCTCCGGCAGCCACTTTCACCTTTGACCTGATCGTGGGAGGCTTCGTCCTGTTCAATGCGTAAACGGGTGAGTTGATCACCGAAGCTTTTGTCCTCGTAGCGGCCCGGGTAGATAAAATGCTCAAAGCGTTTCACACCATTTAAGGGCATATCTGCCGCGACACCCGTCTGCAGTCGATCAGAAGGCTTTTTGAAATCATAGTCACGTTTGGCATAACGTCCGGTTCGAAACTCATATTGATGCGACCAGGCATGAATACTATGTGCCGACAAAGAACCAGCCTGGTAGCTCACTGAGCCTTCTTGGCAGGTCTCATAAGCACCATTATGGTCAGCGATAATCAGGGTATGTTTGCCGTCTTCGTGATGGAAATAATAGAAAATCCCTTCCTCTTCAAACAGACGAGACAGGAAGGTGAAATCACTTTCCTGGTATTGCACGCAATATTCCCTGATCGGGTGCTGCCCGATCAGTCGGAATTCAAAATCATTAAAGCCATTTTCAGCAAAGATCTCAGTAGCGATCTGTTTGACGGTTTTATTCTGAAAAATTCTCGAGTCACTGGTTTGTGTTAAGAACCATAACCAGGGCACCACTTCGGCCGTGTAACGGCGTAATCCCTGCAACTGCTCACCTTCACCCCGAAAACGCCGGACGTAGCCATTAATGTGTCGATAGCCACCCGAGCTAAACCCCAGGGTATCGGCCTGCATGATTTTCAGGGTAACGTTTTCGCCAACAATTTTGTCGGCGGCAATCTGGGTACTGGCGGAATAGAGTTCTACGTCAAAGGAATACAGTGCCGAGATGTTTTCCTGCCCCTTTAATCGGGTCAGTAACAATACATCAGACCCCAGTGGGGTATCGATAGCCAGGAGCCGGTCCTGTTGGGTAAAGAGAGCCATAGTAATCCCTTATTAAACATTCCATTCATGTAGTGCTATTTGTTATGCGAGTCAGTAAGAACAGGTTTTTTTGCCTGTTTATTTATGCTTTGGGTACGAACGAAAAGCATCCAGTCGTGTGACAGGTTGCTGGTTGATAGTCGTAATAACTGAAGAGGAGCAAGGGGCCCTCTGAGTCGAGGGGATACGGGTCTGATCCTGAAATAAAAACTGTCTGGGACCAGTGTGATTCAGTCTGGGAAACGGCATGACTATCTCCTTGTCGTATTTTGATCATTACATGCAGAAATTGTCCTTACTTCTGGGACCAAAGCCTAATTTTTTTAGTATGCAGCGTCAAGAGCTCAAACCACAGTTTGTTGATCTGACTCATAGAAACCTGTGATTAAGCACTATCAAAGCTTACCCAGTTGGAGTGCGTCAGGCTTTGAACTGAATGCCACATAAGCTGAATATGATTAATGTAGAATGAGTAATATTAGGGCTAATGGGCCGGATCTGTCTGACACGCCTTAAACCCATCCATGGAGGCTCCAGTGCCAGATTGAAGTTGGACTGGCACAGGGTTTCGGCGGGATGGTGGTATCGCTTTGGTGGGACCGTCAGCCGCCAGGGCCGAAAAATGCTCCTGCATTTTCGGCATTCCCCCTGTAACATCCAGCACAAACCACCCCCAATTGAGATACAAATAAAAATATCACTCTAGCAATAACAGCGGTTACGCTTGCGTCCCTAATCACTGAACAGTTATTCTTTACCCCCCCTTACTATTAGCCAAGCCCTATGACTAACAGCGCCGACACTTGCCCTTCTATCACTTTTGATCAGGTCAGCTTAACTCGTAACAACAAGTGTGTTCTCAAGGATCTGTCTCTTGAACTGCGGGAGTCACGCATTGGCCTGATCGGCCATAATGGTTCTGGTAAAAGCTCCCTGGTGCGCCTGATTAACGGGCTATTGCAACCAGATTCGGGTCGTATTGATGTGCATGGCCATAATCCATCCTGTGGTCCGGAGAATATGTCGGCACAGGTTGGCTTTATTTTTCAGAATCCAGACCATCAAATCATTTTTCCTACCGTTGAAGAAGAACTGTGTTTCGGCTTGATTAATCAAGGGGTCAGTAAGAAACAAGCCGTCCAGCAAGTCGCCGATTTTCTTGCTACTCAGCAGCGCAGTGACTGGGCTGATCAGGCCGTACACAGTCTCTCAGATGGGCAGAAACAACTGGTGTGTATTTTTGCTGTACTGCTGATGAATCCCAGTGTATTGATACTGGATGAGCCTTTTTCAGCACTGGATCTGCCTACGCGCTATCAGATAATGGATCTATTATCACAGCTTCCACAACAGCTACTGATGATCAGCCATGAGCTGGATACACTGGAATCGTTTGAGCGGATAATCTGGCTTGAGCAGGGGCAGGTATTTCTAGATGGTCCGCCGGATCAGGTGTTACCTGCGTATCAGGCAGCGGCCAGAAGAGCCCGTGGCCTATGATCAGCCTCTATCTGGCCCAGAAGAGCTGGCTCCATCGCCTCCCCGCTGGAGTAAAGTTACTCTCTTTAGCCGTCATCAGTCTGCTGCTCTATCCAGTAGAACAACCTGCCATTTTGCTGGGCCTGCTGGCAGTCACTTTGCTCGCCTATGTGTCACTAGGCTCAGCGGCCCTCCATCAGCTCCTGGCCCTGAAAGTATTGCTACCGCTATTTTCTCTGATCTTTCTGCTGCAGTGGTGGAGCATTGGACTGGCAGCGGCCGCCGTGCTGGTGATGCGGATGCTGACACTGATACTGCTGGCAAACCTGATTACCCTGACCACCCGCATGGATGACATGATGGACGCGGTGATGCCGCTGTTTTCACCGCTGCGCCTGTTGGGTATCGACACCCGCCGTATTGCGTTTGCCGTCACCTTACTGATACGTTTTATTCCGGTATTGATGGCGGTCGTCAGCCATTTGCTGGATGCATGGAAAGCGCGCGGCGGCGGCCGCAAACTCTGGCGCCTGGCGATACCACTGACTATTCAATCCATTCGTTTGTCTGATAATGTGGCTGAAGCTCTGGCAGCCCGTGGCGGTATCAGCCCGACTGACCCAACCAACAGACGCCGCTGAAATACCTCTCCATAGAACTCAGAAATGTCTGTGCATGTTACAATACCTCCCTTACATTAATTCAGCCGGTCCTGTACCAGCTAAAACTAGAACGAAACGCATGAAACAAGATAAGTCCCTGGTTCAGATAGCACTCTATGCCGCCCTGATTGCCGCCTTAGGATTGATTCCACCGGTCCCCTTTATTACCGGCATTCCGATTACTGCACAAACACTGGGTGTGATGCTAGCTGGCGTGATGCTGGGTCCTTGGCGGGGTGCGCTAGCTATGGCGCTGTTTATCTTTGTCGTGGCATTAGGCGCACCCTTGCTGGCTGGCGGGCGTGGTGGACTGGGCGTTTTTGTCGGTCCAACCGCGGGTTTCGCCATTGGCTTTCCTTTCGCAGCATTTGCTACTGGCTATATGGCGCTCTGGCTCAAACGCTTGCCAGTGTTTTCCGCGGCGCTGTTAGCGTCTGTCTTTGGCGGCATAGTGGTTCTCTACTTATTCGGTATTACCGGTTTCAAGCTAATTTCCGGTCGCGACTGGCTGGATGCTTTGCTGGTGATGGCGGTTTTTATCCCCGGCGACCTGGTTAAAGCCGTTATTGCTGCAGGTGTCGCTCAAGCCGTTGTTAAAGGCCTTCCCGGTGCCATGCTGACTCGATAATTAATCCAGGACTAAACATGACTGAACAAACCTCTGCTTTGTTGATGGATCGCAATGAACTCACGGAGTTTCTTGCTGTAGTCTATCCGCAATTTGCAGGCCAAATCACCGAAGTAACCCTTGAGCATACCTGGCTTCGTCAACCCATCGACATCAGCCATTTGCGTCCGGGAGGCACAGTGTCCGGCCCGACCATGATGGCACTGGCTGATGTAGCGCTCTATGTTGCCATTCTGTCGCGCATAGGCCCAGAAGCCCTGACGGTTACCACGGATTTTACCTGTCATTTTCTAAATAAACCGGTTGCTAACGCGGCTCTGCTGGCCAAAGCCACCTTACTGAAACTGGGTAAACGCTTGGTAATAGGTGAGGTTGAGCTCTACAGTGAAGGCCAGGATATGCCCGTTGCACATGTTGTCGGTACTTACTCTGTACCGCCACGCCGGTAATAGATGAGTTATATCGATGTCAGATAAACAGGTACCTGAAGGTGAATTAATTTATTCTGCCAGAGAGATCCAGCAGATGCTGTGTCGGCTGAGCGAGCGTGCCTCACCGATTACTATCTACCCGGATAACTCCTCATGCGTACTAACTACCTATATCGCTGGACTGGACGTACAGCAGGGATTGATATGGCTTGACGCTCCACTGCCCCAGAGACGCCATCATCTAATACAGGCACGCAAACTGACGCTGACATCACAGTATAACGGTTGCTTACTGACCCTGCCGGGTATTTTCATGCTCCCAACCACTGATAAAAACGGTGAGTTGGTTTTTACTGCGGCCATTCCGGATAGCATTTATTACCTGCAACGTCGACGCTCTTATCGTGCGCCGGTTCGCCCCTTGCTGGATATTTTTGCCAGTCTGCCTTTTGCCGATAAAGTTACCGTGACGGGACGACTTAAGGATCTATCGGTGGATGGCTGTCGCATCAAACTGACCGGTAATCTGCTGGACGATTTTCGCGACCTTTCAGAAGTCTTACCCTTGTCACTTACCTTTCCGGACAGCAGCTGCTTTAGTGTTGATCTCAGCATTGTACGCGCTGACTACGCATCATCAGGTGACTACACTCAGTTGGGCTGCTGCTTCACTTCCCTGACAGCTGGCCAGAAACAGCAACTGTCTCGGCTGGTAACGGATCTGCAACGAGATCATATCAACCATGTTCGCAACGAGGGGAGCACGGCCGGAACACCAGCGCTGTTTGTGCCGGCTGAACATAAGGTCGTAGCAGGTGACAGAATAGGCTCCGCTACTGAAGTTTATTCTGAACAACAAACACAGTCCGATCTGACCAATGCGACTTCTTCGAACAAAAAACCTGTTATTCCTGCTACCGCAGAAACGGCTCCGATTGATATACGCCGGGCTCATCAATCCGGAATCACTGCAATCAAAAGTCTGATCACCCGTTTGCGCAGTGGCCAAGCGCTGCCAATTGAACAAGCGCAAGAGGCTTCACAACAGCTATTGCAGGCACTACGTCAAGATCCTCAGGGGCTCGCTATCCTCTGTTGTCCACGGGACTCGCAAACCTTTCTGTTTCAGCATTCGATCAGTTTTGCCATCAGCCTGGCAGGTACTCTTTCAACTCAATATGGTGATCAGATTAAAGATGAGATGCTGGACGGCTTAATTCTGGGTGGTCTATGCCATGAATTATCACGGGCACTGCTACCTGATGGTATCCAGAGCTCCCAGCTGGAACTTGACAAAGAAACCCGCGTGGCCCTTTCGGCTACACACATGCAATTGGTCAGTCTGTTGGATGCCTTACCTGACTTAGCCCGTGAAACCCTCTACATCGTGCGTGACTGCCACGAACGGTTGGATGGCAGCGGTTTACCCAACGGCCATACTGATCAAGCATTGAATCGTGTCAGCAAACTGGCCGCCGCCGTTTATGCGCATGAAAAACTCAGTCAGTGCAGACATAATGGTGACTGGCATTATCATCCACTCAGAGCCTTCAAACAGTTGGCGGACAGATCAGATCAATTTCACCAGCCCAGTATGCGACTGTTACTGAAACAACATGGAAAATATCCGCTTGGCTCCACTGTATTATTGAATGATGAAACTCTGGCACTGGTGTTGCGCCAAGACGATCAACAACACCCATCACACTTGCGCATTGTGTATAACACCCGATTTAATAGCCTGGTTCCACCACGTGATCTGCTGTTGACTGATAAGAATGAGCTACAGATTGAGCGCTCTGCTAATCCATTACGGTATGAAATCAGTAGCCAGTTGCTAAAGCTGCCATTAAGAATATAGAAAGGCCCTGGCGGGCCTTTAATGGAGGGCTTGTTTCAGAACCTAGCTACTAACTAATAGCTGGATTCGAAACAGGTTTGCTTCGTGTGGCACGCTGATCAGAGTCACCACCCGAGTGCATTTCTGATGCCTGAGAAGCCGGGCCGAATTCCGGATAAGCGAGCATACCGCACTCATGAATATCCATGCCCTCAAGCTCTTCCTCTTCGCTGACACGCAGCGGCATCACTTTATTCAGAATCACCAAAACCACCATGCTGGCAGCAAACATCCAGGCAACAATGACCAGCGTACCTATCAATTGCCCCATGAAGGTGGCATCCGGGTTGCTCAGCAGCACGGCAAAAACGCCCCAGATACCGGCAGTACCGTGTACTGAAATGGCACCGACGGGATCATCCAGTTTGAGTTTATCCAGTCCCAGTACCGAGACCACCACGACGATTCCCCCCACAGCACCAATCAGAACCGCAAGACCAGCACTCGGCATCAATGGCTCAGCGGTGATGGAGACCAGGCCAGCCAAAGCACCATTAATGGTCATAGTGATATCGGTTTTACCAAACAGGAACCTGGCAAATAGTGCAGCTACGACGGCACCCGCAGCCGCAGCGGCGTTAGTATTCACAAAAATCATCGCAACCGCATTGGCTTCTTCAACATTGGCAATTTTAAGTTCTGAGCCGCCATTAAAACCGAACCAACCCATCCACAGAATGAACATACCCAGAGTCGCCATTGGCAGGTTAGCACCCGGGATCGCCCGCACCTCACCTTTTAGTCCATACTTGCCTTTACGGGCACCAACCAGCAACACCGCAGCAAGTGCAGCAGATGCTCCGGCGGCATGCACCACAATGGAACCGGCGAAATCCTGGAAGCCTAGTTCATCCAGAAAGCCACCACCCCATTTCCAGTAACCGGAAACCGGATAGATTACACTCACCATGAAAATCGAAAATACCAGGAATGGCCACAAGCGCATACGCTCTGCGACAGCACCCGAAACGATCGACATGGTCGCCGCCGCAAACACCGCCTGGAAAATAAAGTCGGCCATACTCGAGTAGTAAGGCGCACCATCGCCACCCAGGGTGACGTCCTCGACTGTATTATCGGTACCCAACAGGAAATCAATGCCTGGAATAACACTGCTGACCGGGCTACCCGGGTACATGATGTTGTAGCCGACAAAGAGATAGGCTGTACAAGCTATGCCGTAGAGCAGTACGTTTTTATTCAGTATCTCCACGGTGTTTTTGCTTCGTACAAGACCGGCTTCCAACATGGCAAAACCCGCTGCCATCCACATCACCAGTGCCGTGCACATCAGAAAATAAAAGGTATCCAGGGCATAGCCCAGTTCCAGAATCATGCCTTCCATCACAAGGTTCCCCCGCGTGTGAATCTGTGGTTAAAGTACAACATAGCCACCCCCAAAATTAATTTTAAAGAAATATAATTTCTCTTAGATAAACATATTTTTATATGAAAAATTCATGCCATCTAAATATAATAACTATATTTCAATTACTTAATTGAATATTTCGAACAAAAACCAAGGATTTCATGCCCCAGAAAGAAACACTGGGGCAGCGTCGTGTTATATTTTTGTGCAACCGCACATAAGCCTGTCAGCTGCGCCTAATTCCGCCTACTAGGAGATATACCCTGTAGGAGCTCACTGTGAGCGATGCCCTTCTCTTCGCCCGGAGACCGGGCTCCTACAATCGGAGGTTAGCCTCGTGTGTACTACGCCAAAGAAAAAACCGGCCCAATCGCCGGTTTTGACAGAGAGTATCTACAGCTCTACTGCTGGCTAACTGCTTTAGTATCCCTGGCCGGGTATCCACTGGGTACCGGCTAAAGGCACCCGTGCCATCGCTGCCGCTTCAACGGTCAGCGCGACCAGATCTTCCGGTTCCAGATTGCGCAGGTCATTCTTGCCACAGGCGCGTGCCAGGGTTTGTGCTTCCAGTGTCAGCACCCGCAAGTAGTTCGCCAGACGTCGCCCACCCTCTTCCGGGTCCAGCCGTCCCATCAGATCCGGGTCCTGGGTGGATATACCCGCTGGGTCCTTACCTTCATGGTAATCATCGTAATAGCCGGCAGCTGAGCCGATTTTCTCGTACTCAGACTGCCACTTGGGATGATTACAACCCAGTGCCACCAGCGCTGCCGTGCCGATAGCCACGGCATCGGCACCTAAGGCCATGCACTTGGCGACATCGGCGCCATTGCGGATCCCGCCAGAGACAATCAGCTGCACCTTGCGATGCATACCCATCTCCTGCAAAGCCTGTATCGCTTGTGGAATGGCCGCCATGGTGGGTATGCCGACATGTTCGATGAACACATCCTGGGTGGCTGCCGTACCGCCTTGCATCCCGTCCAGTACAATCACATCGGCACCGGCTTTAACCGCCAGCTTGACGTCATAATAGGTACGCGTCGCACCGATTTTGATATAGATAGGCACCTGCCAATCGGTGATTTCACGCAGTTCCTGAATTTTGATTGCCAGATCATCCGGGCCGGTCCAGTCAGGGTGACGACAGGCCGAACGCTGATCCACGCCTTTGGGCAGGGTGCGCATCATCGCCACACGGTCGGTGATTTTCTGTCCCAGCAGCATACCGCCACCACCGGGTTTGGCGCCCTGCCCCAGCACCACCTCGATGGCATCAGCTTTGCGCAGATCATCCGGGTTCATGCCGTAACGCGATGGCAGGTACTGATACACCAGCTTACTCGACTGACCACGCTCTTCCGGGGTCATGCCGCCATCACCGGTAGTGGTAGAGGTACCGACGGCGGATGCACCACGACCCAACGCCTCTTTGGCATTGGCCGACAAGGCACCAAAGCTCATACCGGCAATGGTGACGGGGGTTTCGATTACGATAGGTTTTTTAGCAAAGCGGTCACCCAGTACCACCTGGGTATTGCACTTTTCCCGGTAACCTTCGAGCGGATAACGCGACATGCTGGCCCCTAAAAACAGCAGGTCATCAAAATGTGGCACACGGCGCTTGGCACCAAAGCCACGAATATCATAGATGCCGGTATCAGCAGCACGCTGAATTTCAGCGATGGTATGACGATCAAAGGTGGCTGATTCACGCAGACCCGGTTTTACGTTTATGTCACTCATGATGCTATCCTCAGTAGGCGGCCGCATTATCGACTTTGAAGTTATAGAGTTCACGGGCGGAGCCGTAGCGCTTAAAGCTGGCAGGGTCTTCATCGACACCGGCGCGGTTTAGCAGCGCACCCAACTCCTGCAGATGTTCATCGCGCATCTCTTTTTCGATGCAATCCGCACCCAGCGACTTAACCTGTCCTTTGACATAGATATGCACTTCGTAGAGCGAATCACCCAGCGCATCACCGGCATCACCACAAACCACCAGGTTACCGGCCTGGCCCATAAAGCAGCTCATATGGCCCACATTGCCCTTGACCACGATATCAATGCCTTTCATGGAGATACCACAGCGTGCCGCGGCATTGCCTTCGATCACCAGCAGCCCGCCATGTCCGGTAGCACCGGCTGACTGGGAGGCATCGCCCTTGACCCTGACGCTGCCGGACATCATGTTCTCAGCCACCCCCTGACCGACATTACCATGTACTACTACATGGGCTTTTTTGTTCATACCGGCACAGTAATACCCGGCATGACCGACGATATCGATGGACAGATTCTGGTCCAGGCCACAGGCGAGATTGTGCTTGCCTGCCGGGTGGGTCACCTGCCATTCACGCTCGGTGCATTCCAGCGCCTGGTCGTGCAGTGCCTGATTAAGATCGCGCACACTACTCTGGTCTAAATCGATTGTTTTCATACTCTTGCTCCTCACTGACCTTGGCGTTCCCAGGCATAAACGGTGGCTGGATCGGGTTCCCAGACATGGGCCTTTTCGATACCCGGTAAGCTGGTCAGCGCCTGATATTCGGACGCCATGGCGACATAATCTTCGGTTTCAGCTAATACCGCGGGTTTGCAGGCGATGGGGTCGCGAATCACGGCAAAGCCATTACGCGTACCTACGGTAAAAGTGAAAAAGCCATCCAGATCTTTTAGTGCGCTTTCCAGCGCCTGTTTCAGGCTGTCGCCCTGACGCAAACGCCAGGTCAGATAGCCTGCTGCCACTTCTGAATCATTTTCAGTTTCAAAACTGATCCCTTCCCGACGCAGCGATTCACGCAGGCGGTTGTGGTTGGACAGCGAGCCGTTATGCACCAGACACAGGTCCATACCGGTTGAGAAAGGATGGCTACCCTCCATGGTGACGGCTGATTCGGTTGCCATGCGAGTGTGGCCGATAATATGGCTACCCTGCATACCCGAGAGTGAAAAGCGGCTGGCAATATCAACCGGCAGTCCGACTTCTTTGAGAATTTCGATCGAACGACCGACACTCAGTATCAGAACCTCCGGCGCATGCTGCGCAAACCAGTCACGCGCCGCGAACTCTTCAGCTTCCAGTTTAAACACCGCCACATTGGCATTCTGAAACCACTCCAGACTGGCACTCAACTGGGTTTTGGCCAACTCAGCCAAGACTTCCCAGTCAAAATCCGCATCCGGATGGCGCAGTGTCAGTTTGATATAGCCTTCGGCCACTTCATCACCGTAAATTGCAAAACCGGCACTGTCCGGTCCACGATCAGTCATGGCGATCAACATGGGTTCGAACAGCTCACCCAGACGCGCTTCCAGCGCCGGATTCTTCAAATAGAGCCCAACAATTCCACACATATGTTTATCCTCAACAAAACCAGATCAGAAAAATTCAGCGTACTGTTTCAGTTCCCAGTCGGAGACATGACGGCTGTATTCCACCCACTCCATCCGCTTGATATTGATAAATTCCTGTACAAAGTCAGCGCCCAGCGCCTCACTGAACATGGGGTTGGCTTCCAGCGCATTGATGGCTTCATCCAGGTTCTGTGGCAGGATGCCGATGCCCTTTTCCAGGCACTGCTGACGATCCAGTTCGTACAGGTTGATATTGTGCGGTTCACCCGCGTCCAGCTCACGCTCGATACCATCCAGCCCGGCGGCGATCAGTGCCGCATGCACCAGATAGGGGTTACAGCCGGAATCCGGCAGACGGAACTCCAGGCGGCCATAGGGCACGCGCACCATGGCGGAACGGTTGTTGTCGCCATAACAGATATACGCCGGTGCCCAGGTGGAGCCTGACAAGGAACGTCCGACCACTAAACGCTTATAGGAATTGACCGTGGGCGCCGCGAAGGCACACAGCGCCGGAGCGTGATGCAGCAGACCGGCGGTAAAGTGATAGGCCATCTTCGACAGGCCCATACCCAGTGGATCACTGTCATCATTGAACAGATTACGACCGCTTTCATCACAAATGGAGAGGTGGAAGTGCATGCCGTTACCGGTACGGCTGGAGTCAGGCTTGGGCATAAAGGAGCAGACCATGCCCAGTTTGTTGGCGATTTCACCGGCGGCCATACGCACAAAGGTAAAGCGGTCCGCCGAGGTCAGGGCATCACTGTAGGTGTAATTGATCTCAAACTGACCGTTGGCATCTTCGTGGTCAATCTGATAGACATCAAAATCGACGGCTTGCAGCGATTCAACCAGTTGTTCCAGAAATTCACGTGAGCGGGACAGGCCTTTATAGTCATAACAGGGTTTATCCAGTACATCGCTTTCATCAACCGGTATTAGTTTGCCATCAGCTGTTTTACGGAACAGCGAGAATTCCGGCTCCAGTCCGCTGTTCAGGGTCCAGCCGCGTTGCGTCAGTCGCTCCAGCTGTTGCTTGAGCAGTACCCGGCTACAATACGAGTGCGGCTGATCATTGACGTAACCATCACAGGCCAGGCGGGCATACCCTGGCTGCCAAGGCACAGCACTGAGGGTATTCAGATCACCACGCGCCATAAAATCCGGTCCGTGCGGTTCCATCCCCATGCCCCAGACCGCAAAACCGGCAAACCCGGCGCCCTTCTCCACTACATCCATCAGGGTATGCACCGGTACGGATTTAGTTTTGGCCACACCATGAATATCCACGAACTGGGCCAGTACGTATTTGATCTGTTTCTCTGTGATAAAGCTCTGAACATCTGTGGGCAACATTATGCACCTCCTGGGTATTCTGAAATCGGACCGACATCGGCGATGACGGCATCCAAGTTGTCTTGCAGGTATTGAGAAAATCCGGGATCACAACCGATCAGCAGTCGGGCTTCAGGTTCGGCGCTGAGGTACAGCCAGCAGTTCACCCCGGCGACCGCCAGCATCTGCCAGTCACCTGGCTGCAGCTGACGAAAATCGAACTGACAGACTTGCGCCATCACCGCCATCCAGGCCGCCCCACTGAGTTGAAAAATGCTGTCATGACGGCGAAAGCACCATTCGCCAAGCGGCTGACGGGCATCAGGCAGTACAAAGGCCATAAACTCATCACGGCCGGTTTTAGCGACCAGATTGCCGCCATGCATAAGCGCTTCAAAGGCTTGCTGCGGTACGGGCAAATCGGCTTGTTGCAGCGCCTCGCTACTATCAGGACCGGTCAGTATCCAGCCTTGCCAGGCATCCACTGGCGTGAGTTTCAACGCATTCATCAGGCAACCTCCTCGATATCAACACGCTGACGCGCCCCTTGCGGGTCATAAAATGGCAGATCACAAAGGGTTGCAGGCAGCAAAGCACCCTGATCAGTACGGATTTGAATCGTTTCCAACTGGTCGGCCAGTGGCAGATCCAGCATCGCCAGTCCGATTACGTAGCCCAGTGACGGACTAAAGGCCACACTGGTGATTCGACCCACCATCTCGCCCCCTTCTATGATCAGGTGGCACTCTTTGACCTGTTTTTCCGGTGCGCCTTCAGCCAGGCGAAAGCCCACCAGGCGGCGTTTACAGCGCTCTTTCAGCAATGCCAGTGACGGTTTACCGGTAAACCAGAGTTTCGATTTCAGTGGTACCGCCCAGCTCATGGCGGCTTCGAAAGGATTGGTCAGACCATCGGTATCCTGACCGACAATAATGTGGCCTTTTTCCAGGCGCAGAATACGCTGCGCCTCAACACCAAACGGGCGAATACCAACAGAGTCACCGGCCTGCATCAGCGCTTGCCACACAGTTGCCGCCGCGTTGTGTGGCAGATGGATCTCGTAGCCCAGCTCACCGACAAAACCCACGCGGATCAGGCGTACGGGATAGCTACACAACTGGCCTTCACGCATGCCCAGATAGGGAAACGCCGCTTCATCCAGATCGATATCTGTCAGTGCAGAGAGGATACGGCGGCTATGAGGGCCAGCCAGATTCATCGCCGCCAGTGAACCGGTACGGTTAACCAGCTGCACATTCAAACCACAGAACTGAATCTGTTTGGACAGGATCTTAAAGGTGGCATCGGCATGGCTGGTGGTCGCGGTGACATAGAAACGATCATCGCTGACCCGTGCGACAATACCGTCATCGATAATGACGCCGGAATCATCCACCATCAGCCCATAACGGGTCATACCGATAGCCAGACTGGACATTTTCATGGTGTACACCAGGTCCAGCAGGCGTTCAGCATCCGCTCCCATCACCTCTATTTTGCCCAGCGTGGATACATCGATCAGTCCCAGCCCCTGACGGACCGCCAACACTTCATTGCGGATGCAGGCTTCACGCTCGGCAACTGCGCCATAGTATTCCGGACGCAACCAGACACCGGCCTCCATAAACTGTGCGCCCAACTGCAGATGCTGCGCGTGTAAAGCTGTCAGGCGTTCCGGACGGAAGCGTCGTCCAGCCAGTGCTGATACCGGGACCGGATGAAAGAAGGGCCGTGCGGTGGTGGAACCGGCGGCATCGATTGGGATGCCATGGTGCCGCGCCAGCACACGGATAGCGTTCATATTGGCGTGTTTACCCTGACTGGGCCCCATACCTACGGTGGAAAAACGCTTCAGCAATTCGATATTATCAAAGCCTTCGGCCATCGCGTTATTAAGATCCTTGAGCTGCAGATCCTCATCGAAATCGATAAAGTTTTTGCCCTTGGGGTGCTCAATAATTGGCCAGGGGTGACTGTGCGGCTGACTGTCACGAAACGCCGTCAGATCACGTGGCTGCGGCTGACCGGCCAGCCAGGCGACAGCTTCATCGGCCGCAGCCCTAGCATCGGCCAGGCGCTGCGCCAGAGTATAGGCCCCGTTTAAGCGGCCACAAACGAAGATGCCTTCCGGTAGCTGTGCAGGCAAGAGCTGTTCAAGACCTGAGTCATACGCCAGCTTGCCACCAGCCTGATAGATCAGTTGTGCGGCCGGTGCCCAACCCACACTCATTAACAACAGGTCGCAGTCGAACGGCTCCAGGCGGCTCAGATCACACTGCCCTTCTGACACAGGTGCCAGCTTGACGCCGGTCAGGGACTGTCGACCCAGCGCTTCGTACACTCCATGCTGCTGTAGCACCTTGATCCCTTTAGCCACCACCTGCCTCGCACTGTCACCACGACGGTTCAGATCACCCAGATCAGCGATCGCAACCACGTCCACTCCGGCATCCAACAGATCCAGTACCGCCCGGTAGCCTTCATCATTGGCACAGAGCACCACGGCACGTTGGCCCGGTTTTATCGCATAACGACTGATCAGGCGCTGGGCAGCTGAGGCCATCATCACCCCAGGCAGGTCATTGTTACGAAACACTGCGGGCTGCTCCATCACACCACCGGCATGAATGACCGCACGGCTGCGTAACTTGATGATGCCCTGGGGTGTCAGTAAGGGCAGGTAATGATCGGTATACCAGCCACAGGCCAGCGTCGCTGTGAGCACGCGAATATTGGGGTGTTGGCTGACACTGTTTTTCAGCCGTTGACGCTCGGGGGCAACACTGGAGTCATTCGCCAGTTGGTAATCCAGGCTACCGCCAATATGCGGATTTTCATCCACCAACACCACATCCAGCCCGGCATCAGCGGCACTCAAGGCCGCCTGCATGCCCGAAGCACCGGCACCTATCACCAGCAGATCGGCATAGGCATAGGACTTGGCCTGACGCTCAACCTGCCAGCTGGTATCCACCTGCCCTAAACCGGCTTTTTTACGGATCAGATTTTCCCATAAAGGAAACAACCGCCGCGGTTGATAAAACGCCTTGTAATAAAAACCTACCGGCATAAAGCGTGACAACCAGCCAATGCGGCTGTCACTGTCATTCTCCAGGGTGCCGTTGACATTACAGGGGCTGAGCGCCAGCCCCTCAGTGACCTGGGTCACGTCTCCACGAATATTGGGGCGTTCTGATGACTGAAACAGCGCATTGACGTCGTGATCAGCCAGGGTCAGCACACCGCGTGGACGATGGTATTTAAAGCTGCGCCCCAGCACACGGCGACCATCCGCCAATAGTGCCGAGCTGATGCAATCCCCCTGATAGGCTTTGTAAGGCTTGCCTTCCAGGGTAAATTGCAGCGTTTCGGACCGGTCAATCCACTCCAGCGGCTGGGGTTCAAGACGGTAGTTCATACTGCACCTCAGATATATCAACGTGGCCGGTAATCCGGTCGGTCAGGGTGTCCCGCAACAGCACATACCAGCGCCCACTAGGGCGGTGATACCACCACTCTTTCAGCACGCCAGGGGCGCCATTACGATTAAAGACATAGTCACTCCAGGTAGACTCATCAGCGTCTGTTGGCGGAACACGCACCTCGCCCATATAGTCAAATTCACTGATCGGGCGTGAGCCGATGACCGGGCAATCGAGTAATTTCAATGTCGTCTCCTCAGTGTCCGACCGATGCCGCACCCTTCTCGCCGACCAGATCAAAGTCAGCGAAGCGGGATAAACGGAAAGGTTCGATAAGTTCATGGTTGCGATCATTGGCCAGGGTCCAGGCCAGGGTTTTGCCACTGACCGGTGTCGCCTTGAAGCCCCAGGTGCCCCAACCCGCATCCAGGTAGAAGCCGTCCAGTGGGGTTTTGCCCATAATCGGCGCAAAGTCCGGGGTGATGTCACTCATCCCGGCCCACTGGCGCATCATTTTCAGGCGACTGACAAACGGAAACAGATCCAGCATCTTGTCAGACAGACCCTCAGTGAAATCAAAACTTGAGCGGGTGGAATGCAATACAGACGGGTCGACCGACGCCCCCATCACCAGCTCACCACGGGAAGACTGGCTGACATAGACATGTAAGCTGCCGGATACCACGATGGTGTTCATAAACGGCTTCACCGGTTCGGTCACGCAGGCTTGTAATGGAAAAATCTCTATAGGGGTGCGGATGCCGACCATTTCGGTAATGCGGGGGGTGGATCCAGCCACCATCGACACCACCTGATTACAGCTGATTCGGCCACGGTCAGTGTCCACACCACAGACCTTGTCACCCTGGGTTCTGATACCGGTGACACGGGTTTTCTGATGAATTTCCACTCCGCGGTTATAAGCCCCCCGCGCATAACCCCAGGCTACGGCATCATGACGTGCCACAGCGCCCGGTGCATGATAGAGGGCTCCCATCACCGGGCTGTGACCAGCACAATCCAGATCCATATAGGGCACTTCCGAAGCGATCAGCTGACGATCCACCACTTCACTGGCAATACCCATATGCTTGTTCACCTCAGCGCGCCAGCGCATGGTGCGCAGAGCACTGTCGGTATGCGCCAGGGTGAAATGACCGCGAGTGGAGTAAAAAATATTCAGATCGAAGTCATCAGACAGATCTTCAAACAGCTTTACACTGGTGTCGTAAAACCTGACCCCTTCCGGAGTCAGGTAGTTGGAACGCACGATGGTGGTATTACGACCGGTGTTACCCCCGCCGATATACCCCTGCTCCAGCACCGCCACATTGGTAATGCCATGTTCCTTGGCCAGGTAATAGGCGCACGCCATCCCGTGCCCGCCCCCACCGATAATGACCACATCATAGTGCGGCTTAAGTGGTTTAGTGTCCGGGAAGAAACGCGGCTCGTTATGCGATTTGCTCAAGCCATATTTAAGTAAACGCCAGGGCATAGTGCTCTCCTAGGCAAACACAACGGTTTTATTGCCATACACCAGCACCCGATCTTCCAGGTGATAGCGCAACCCGCGGGCGAGAACGCTTTTTTCCACGTCCTTGCCAATGCGAACCATGTCCGCCGTACTGTTATGATGATTAACGCGGGCGACGTCCTGCTCAATGATCGGTCCGGCATCCAGCTCCGAGGTCACGTAATGGCAGGTGGCACCAATCAGTTTCACACCGCGCTCAGCGGCCTGATGATAAGGACGGGCGCCCACAAACGATGGCAGGAAACTGTGATGAATATTGATAATGCGACCCGGATAGTCTTCACACAGCTGTGGCGGTAGAATTTGCATATAACGCGCCAGCACCACCAGATCAGCATCGACTGCGGCGATCTGTTCGCGTACTGCCTGAAAATGGGGTTCTTTGTTGTTCGGGTCCACCGGCAGATGCAGGTAGGGAATGCCATGCCATTCGACATAACTGCGCAGATCGTCATGATTGGAAATGACACAGGGAATATCAAATGCCAGATCACCACTGCGCCAGCGATAAAGAATGTCAGACAAACAGTGCGCCTGTTTGGATGCCATCAGCACGACTTTTTTGGGGACCGCGGAATCGGTGACATACCAATGCATACCAAAACGTTCTGCAATCGGTGTAAACTCGTGTTTAAAGCCCTCAAGGTCGTAAGGCAAAGAGCTGGCCAGAATTTCGTAGCGCATAAAGAACTGCTGACGCTCGGCATCAGCAAACTGGTGCGCTTCGGTGATCCAGCCACCTTGTCCGGCGATGAAACCACTGACGCTGGACACTATGCCCACTTGATCAGGACAGGAGATAACCACCCGATAGGTTCTTTCCATTGTTGCAATCCTGTTATTTACTTTTAAGAAAATTAGTTTCCTTAAAGTAAAGCAACAAGCTTGCCAGCTTTGCTACCTTGGGCCATTGTTTAGCTTTAAAGGGTGATAAATGCCTGAAAATATTACCTATGATAATTTTTTTATATTTTTAGGAAACTTTTAAGTCCAAAATCGCGTTGAGTTATTAGAGATTTTTAATCACTGACAGCACCCAAATTGGGCATAAACACAACAATTTGCACCAAAGGAAAGCAGATATGCAGGCACCACAAGATCCCAAACTTCGGCTTGAGCAATACATCGGCATGAAAGTAAAACGTAAACGCGTTGAGCAGGGCCTGAAGATTATTGATGTGGCGCGTATCGCCAATTTGAGCCAGGGCATGGTCAGCAAAATTGAGAATGCCCAGGTGTCCACCAGTCTGGATACCCTGAGCCGTCTCTGTGATGCCATAGGACTGACCATCTCCACACTGTTCAGCGACTATGACCGCCCTGAAGGCGGTGCTCAACTGACCCGATCAGGTGAAGGGATGGAGGTCGTGCGCCGGGGTACAGAGAAAGGCCATACCTACCAATTGCTCAGTTATCAGCGCGGTAACAAGAAAAGCTACGAGCCGTTTCTGATCACCATGGATGATGCCGCCGAGGTCTTCCCGACCTTCTCTCATCCTGGTCAGGAGTTTATCTACCTGCTGGAAGGCCAGATTCTCTACCGCCACGGCAACCACCTCTATGAGATGGGACCGGGTGACAGCCTGTCATTTGATGCAGAGATCCCTCACGGCCCTGAAGCGCTCATCGAGGTACCTATCCGGCTACTCTCCATCATTCATTATGATGATACGGAGTAAACTCAGCGAACTAACGCTGGCTTGATTAACATCAACAAGCCTGGGGTTAAAGCCGATTACTATGCTCAGCAACGGCTTATTAAGGAGACTCCATGTTTATTGCGCTTTCGCGTCGTCTGCCGACGCCTGTCCGTATGATTCATCACCTGGACCGCTGGGCGCCACTGCGACTCAAGCGACAGTTGCTGGAACCTCAGCTTAATCAGTTGTTCGGGGAGTATATTGCCGCCGGTGAATTCGATCTGCTTGAAGGGCGTTTCATCAGTCTGAAACTCCGTGATCTGGATATTAGCATCACCCTGACGCTATCCGATGATCGTCTGCAACTCAGTCAGAGGCCCGGTGAAGTTCAAATTAGTGGTGATCTACCCACCTTTTTACAACTGGCCCGCCAGGAAGCCGACGCAGACGGCTTGTTCTTTCAACGTAAGCTGCTGCTGGAAGGTGATACCGAACTTGGATTGGGCGTACGTAATCTGCTCGACAGTCTTGAATGGTCAATGCAGGACTCCCGCTTAGGCTCGTTAGCCTTGCGCCTTGAAGCCTTTCTACGCCAGAGATTCCCAAGTACAGCTAGCTCGGCTAGCTAGATACATAACCCTGAGCCAGCTTGGGCTCAATCATGATGACTATGAGTAGACAGATAGCTATTCAACTCACGGACAGCGTCTTCGCTGGCATAGAGCCCCTGTTTGGTGCGGCGCCAGAGGATATCCTCTGAGGTCATCGCCCATTCGTGTTGGATAAGGTACTCCACTTCACGCTCATACAGCGTGCCAGTAAAATGATAACCGAGATCCTGAACCGATTGTGCATCACCAAGAATATCGTAGGCGCAGGTTCCAAAGGTGCGCACATAGCGGCTAGTGACAGCTTCCGGAAGCCAGGGGTAATCTTCCGCTAGTTGCGTCTCCAGAGTGCCGTGGTTTTCGAAGTCCCCTCCCGGCAGAATAGCAGTTTTTGTCCAGTGACCGCTGGTAGGGGGAAAGAACTGGCACAGCTTGTCAGTGGCAGCTTCGGCCAGCTTGCGATAGGTAGTAATCTTGCCGCCAAAAACAGAAATAACCGCGGCCTTGCCCTTTTCCTTACTGATTTCAAACGAATAATCCCGAGAGGCTTTCTTGGCATCGCCCTGTTCATCATCCATCAGCGGACGCACGCCGGAATAGGACCAAACAACATCAACTTCCGTCAGTTGGCGCTTGAAATGTGAGTTAACGATATCGAGCAGATACCGGGTTTCTTCTGCCGAAATTTTCACCTCATTCAGATCACCCTCGTAGTCCACATCGGTTGTACCAACCAATGAAAACTCATCCTCGTAAGGGATGACGAAAACGATCCGTTCGTCTTCGTTCTGCAGGATATAGGCCTCGGTATCCCTATTCAGGCGGGGAACCACAATATGGCTGCCTTTAACCAGGCGAATAGTTTTCGGCGCCTTCATCGACAGGCTTTCACTAAATAAACGACTGACCCAGGGTCCAGCCGCATTAACAATCACTTTCGCTGAAACCTGGCGAATAGTGTCGTCATGCCTGTTTTGCAGCGAAATGTTCCATGAATCTGTGCCTCGCTCGGCGTGGATACATTTGGTTCGGGTCAGAATAGTAGCACCGCACTCCTGCGCTTTTTTTGCCGTCAGTACCACCAAACGTGCGTCATCGACCCAGCCATCGGAATATTCAAACCCTTGGGTAATGTCTGGCTTGAGCGGATCCTGTTCATCGAACTTGATCGAACCTGATCCAGGCAGAATTTCGCGTTTGGCAAGGTGATCATAAAGAAACAGCCCCATTCTGATCATCCAGGCGGGACGAAGATGAGGACGGTGAGGCAGACGAAAGCGCATCGGCCACATGATATGCGGAGAATTCCGTAACAGCGACTCCCTTTCAGCCAAGGCTTCACGTACTAAACGAAACTCATAGTGTTCCAAATAACGCAGCCCGCCGTGAATCAGCTTGCTGCTGCTGGAAGATGTGGCTGAGGCGAGGTCGTTCATTTCGCACAACAGCACCTTGAGGCCACGGCCGGCTGCATCCATGGCGATCCCCGTACCATTAATGCCACCGCCTACGACCACAAGGTCAAATTGTGAACTCTCTCCAGTCATTTTTTATCATCTCCTGACGCCAGTGAAAAGATGAACACAGCGCACTTTACGTTTTCCATACCAACATTAAACGCTATTATGCGAAAGGAAAATAATTTCGTAAAGGAAAATAAAGAAAAAAAACGAAAATCAAAAGCAAGCAAAAACGAGGCCACGCAACAAAATGGCAAGGCGGGATCAGTCAGATATGTGGTGGATCAGACCAGATGCAGCTCAACATTGCTTTCGCGCAGTAGCTTACATATCTCAACAGGCGGTGTTTTATCGGTAAACACATGATCAGCCTGGGTAATACTGCCAAGACGCACCATGGCATTGCGGCCAAATTTGGAGTGGTCAGCCGCCAGCAGGACCTGCCCTGAATTCTCGATGATTGACTGGGCAACACGCACTTCCCGGTAATCAAAGTCCAGCAACGAACCGTCGCTGTGGATACCACTGATACCGATAATGCCAAAATCCATCTTAAACTGGTTGATGAAATCCCGAGTAGCTTCGCCCACGATACCTCCATCACGACTTCTTACTTCTCCACCGGCAATGATGACATGAAAATCTTCCTTGGCCGACAGAATGGAGGCCACATGAAGATTATTGGTCACCACTCGCAGGTTGTTTTTTTCCAGCAGCGCCTTGGCGATGGTCTCGGTGGTCGTGCCGATATTGATGAACATGGAGGAGTTGTCAGGGATCATATTCACCAGTGACGCGGCGATGCGCTCTTTGGCTTCAAGATCCATGATCTTGCGGGCCTGATAGGCCGTGTTGACTGTGCTGGAATCAATACCTGCACCGCCATGATGCCGACGCAGTTTTTTCTGACTGGCCAGTTCGTTCAGATCCCGGCGGATGGTTTGTGGCGTAACCTTGAACTGCTCAACCAACTGCTCGGTGGTCACGAAGCCGCTCTGCTGGATAAGCTCCATGATCAGGTCTTGTCGACGTCGCAGTGCCATTCAACTTCCTCCGCATCCCGGTTTTTTCTGTAACGAACGAAATAACGTTTTCAAACTTGAACTTATTCTAGAGTGTTTTATGCTTTTATTCAGCCTTTTTATGGAGTTGTAACGGCCGCAGCAGTTTTCACCCGCACCAAGGGTTGGCTTTTGTTTTCAAAAAGGTAAAAATACGAAAAAATAAGAACACCCGAGGCCAAACAACCATGACTCAGTTCATTCTATCGATAGATCAGGGAACCACCAGTTCTCGTGCCATTCTTTTCACCCTGGATGGCACTATACACGCCAGCAGTCAGCAAGAATTTCCCCAGCATTTCCCGGCCAGCGGCTGGGTGGAACACGACCCTGAAGATATATGGCGCACGGTAAGAGAAGCTTGTGATGAGGTCATGCAGCGAGGGTGTGGCGACAACGACGAAGTTGTCGCGGTGGGGATTTCCAACCAGAGAGAGACAACCGTACTTTGGGACCGAGCTACCAACGAAGTGGTGTATCCAGCGATTGTCTGGCAGGATCGCCGGACCGCTGACTGGTGTGAAACTCTGAAAAAACAGCATTTGGAACCTTTGGTAAGCAGCAAAACCGGACTATTAATAGACCCCTATTTCTCAGCCACAAAAATTCGCTGGGTGCTTGATAATGTACCTGGTGCCAGAGAGCGTGCCGAAAAGGGTGAACTGGCCTTCGGTACCATCGACAGTTTCCTGTTATGGCGATTGACGGGCGGCAAAGCCCACCGCACTGATGCCACCAACGCCAGTCGCACTATGCTGTTCAATATACACAAGCAGGAATGGGACCAGGAACTACTGGAGCTGTTCGGCATTCCCGATTCGCTGCTGCCCGAAGTTATGGATTCTGCGGCAGACTTTGGCCAGATTGAGGGGCATGGTCGCCTTGACGGCATCTCGGTGTTGGGGGTTGCTGGTGACCAGCAAGCGGCCCTGTTTGGACAGACCTGTTTTAAAAACGGCATGGCGAAAAGCACCTATGGAACCGGTTGCTTTCTGATCATGAACACCGGAGACAAGCCGCTGGTCTCGGAACACCGACTACTCACAACCGTGGCCTATCGCCTCAAAGGCAAGCCGACTTATGCCCTGGAGGGCAGTATCTTTATCGCCGGTGCGGCCATTCAGTGGCTCAGGGATGGCCTGCAATTGATCAGCAATGCCAGCGAGACCGAACCACTGGCAGAGGGTACATCCGTAGATCACGGTGTGTATCTGGTGCCAGCATTTACCGGGCTGGGAGCCCCCTATTGGGATCCCAACGCCCGCGGCGCCATTTTCGGCTTGACCCGAGACACGGGGATTAAGGAAATCGTCACGGCGGGCCTGCAATCGGTGTGTTACCAGACCAAGGATCTACAAAAAGCCATGGAGAAGGATGGCCTGAGGCCCATCACCCTGAGGGTTGATGGTGGCATGGTGGCCAACAACTGGGTATTGCAGTTTCTGGCTGATATTCTCGGTGCTCCGGTGGATCGTCCTAGAATGGTGGAAACCACTGCATTGGGCGCGGCTTACCTCGCGGGGCTTCAGGCGGGTGTCTACGAATCCCTTGATACGCTACAGGAAGCCTGGCAGTGTGATAGGCGCTTCGAGCCGCAGATGAGCAAGCAAAAACGCGACGAACTCTATGCGGGTTGGTATGCCGCCGTGGCCAAGTTGCAGAGCGGTCCCCTGAGTGCCAAGTAACACTCTACTCTCGCTGTGGGTAAAGGCAGAAATTGAGGAGCAAGGGTTCTAGCTAGCACCCAACGGGATTCGTTATAGAGAAACCAGTGTTCGATTCAGTAAAAAATTACTTTCGTATCTTTTCGTTTTAACATAGCTCTTGTAGACTAACTTCTAATGATAACAATAAAAGAAAGGAACAATCATGTCTCTAACGCTGCAGAATATATCGCGCGTTGTGGATGGAGAAACCTGGATATCGGACGTCAGCATGACGCTGGAACCAGGTTCCTTTAACGTCCTCCTTGGCCGGACACTTGCCGGAAAAACAACGCTGATGCGTATTATGGCGGGGCTGGACAGACCATCAAGCGGCAATATCCTGATGAATGGCGTGGATGTGACCGGCATGGCTGTTCAGAAACGCAACATCTCCATGGTGTATCAACAATTCATCAATTACCCCACCCTGAGTGTGTTTGAGAACATCGCCTCGCCACTGAAGCTTGCCAAACAAAGTAAACAAGAGATCGACCGGCGGGTCCGGGAAACCGCAGAGCTGCTCAAGATTGAAGACCTGCTGAGACGCTTGCCACTCGAACTTTCAGGTGGCCAGCAGCAAAGGGTCGCCATGGCCCGGGCGCTGGTCAAGGATGCCGATCTGGTACTTTTCGACGAACCGCTGGTCAATCTGGATTACAAGTTACGCGAGGCCTTGCGCAGTGAACTGAAAACCCTGTTCCAGGCACGCAACTGTATCGCCGTCTACGCCACCACCGAGGCCCAGGAAGCATTGGCACTGGGTGGCGAAACCGCTGTATTACATGAAGGCCGATTGCTGCAGAAAGGCTCCACCCCAAAAGTTTACCATCGCCCTCAGAATATCGAGACGGCAGAAATCTTCTCTGAACCGCCCATCAACATCGTGCCAGGACGCGTCAGCGAAACGGAAGTGACCTTTGATGAGCGGGTTCATTTTCAGCTCAATGCGGATCTGGATTCCCTCGCACCAGGTCAGTACCAGTTCGGCGTCCGTGCTTCACACATTGGCCTGGTACCTCAAGCTGAGGATGATCTGGAAATTTCAGTCACGGTAGATCTGGCCGAAATCAGCGGATCGGAAACCTTCCTGCACGTGCATAGCGAATCTTTCGACCTGGTTCTGCACCTGCAAGGCATCTATCAGTATCACACCGACGAGCAAATCAAAGTGTACTTCCCTACCCACAAACTCTATGCATTTGCGCCTGATGGTAGAACAGTACAGGTGCCCAGTCGGGCGGAGGGTCTCTGACATGGCTGAAGAAATCAGGCTAAAAACACTGGCACACTCATACAGCGCAAAGCCTTCGGGACCGGAGGACTATGCCATCCGCAAGATGGAACATGTGTGGGCCCAAGGCGGCGCTTACGCACTACTTGGCCCTTCAGGCTGCGGCAAATCCACGCTGCTGAATATCATCTCCGGGCTGGTGACGCCTTCGGAAGGCGATGTGCTGTTCGACGGTAAACGGATGAACGAACTACCGCCGGAGAAGCGCAACATCGCTCAGGTTTTTCAGTTCCCGGTGGTCTACGACACCATGACAGTCTACGACAATCTGGCTTTCCCACTGCGCAATCAAGGCGGTTTCTCGGAACAGCAAATCAGCGAAAAAGTGCATGAAGTCGCTGAAGTTCTTGAGCTCTCCGGTGAGTTGAAACGCAAGGCGAAAAACCTCAGTGCCGACCAGAAGCAAAAAGTGTCCATGGGACGCGGCCTGGTACGTGAGGATGTCACCGCCATTCTGTTTGATGAGCCACTGACCGTTATCGATCCACAGCTTAAGTGGCGTCTGCGCCGCAAGCTCAAGCAGATTCATGAGCGATTTGATATCACTATGGTCTACGTGACCCACGACCAGTTAGAAGCCTCAACCTTTGCTGACAAAATCGCCCTGATGTATGAAGGACAGATCGTGCAGTTCGGCACTCCGCAGGAGCTGTTCGAGCGGCCGGCACACACCTTTGTCGGTTATTTCATTGGTAGCCCCGGGATGAACTTCTTTGAGCCCAGCTTGACCGACGAGGGGCTGATGTTCAATGGTAGGCAGATGCCGGTCAGTGAGACACTTCTCGAGAAGGTACGTCTCAGCGGCTCAGATAACATCAAGCTGGGTATACGTCCGGAGTACGTCACGCTTGGCACCGATACCAGTGACCAGAGCTATGCCGTCACTGTCACCGGCATCGAAGATCTGGGCACCTATCGGATCGTCGATGTGGCGTTCGGCTCCATCATCATAAAAATACGTACTCCCGAAGACCAGCCGGTTCCAGGTGATACAGCCAGTATCAGCTTTCCTGAAGCCTGGCTGAAAGTGTACGTCGACGAGCGACTCGTGGAGGCCGATCATGAATAAAATAGAAAACAATAAAGCCTGGTTTTTTGTCATCCCGGTCTTTGTGATCGTGGCCTTTTCGGCCGTGATCCCGTTGATGACAGTGGTCAACTATTCCGTACAGGATATTTTTGGCGCTGATTCAGCCTACTGGACCGGTACCGAGTGGTACAAGGAGATGCTCCGAAATCCGGACCTGCAGGCCGCCCTGCTTAGGCAGTTTGCCTTCTCCTTTGCCATTCTCGCCATTGAGGTTCCGCTGGGCATTGGTATTGCGTTGCTGATGCCGAAGAAAGGCTGGGCCGCATCAGCCGCGCTGGTTCTGGTGGCCATGCCGCTGCTGATACCCCTTAATGTTGTCGGCACCATCTGGCAGATCCTTGCTCGTACCGACATCGGACTTCTGGGCTGGTCTTTGAGCAGTTTAGGCATGGACTACAACATCAATGCCAACGCTGTAGACGCCTGGTTCACCATCATTCTCATGGATGTCTGGCACTGGACACCACTAATTGCACTGCTCAGTTACAGTGGTTTACGAGCCATCCCGGATGCCTATTACCAGGCTGCCCGTATCGACCGAGCCTCACGCTGGGCGGTGTTCCGCTACATCCAACTGCCCAAACTGACCAATGTATTGGTGATCGGGGTACTGCTGCGATTTATGGATTCGTTCATGATCTACGCCGAACCCTTCGTACTGACTGGTGGCGGGCCCGGCAGCTCCACCACTTTCCTGAGTCAGGCGCTGACCACCATGGCCGTGGGGCAGTTTGACCTGGGGCCTGCTGCGGCCTTCTCCATCATTTATTTCCTGATCATTCTTGCCGTCAGTTGGGTATTTTACACCGCCATCATGACGCTGCAGAAAGACAAGTCAGCCCAACAATAACAACAAGGGGACAGAGATGAAATCACGCATCGCATTCATCATTTATCTGATAGTGATGATTCTGCCGATCTACTGGCTGGTGAATATGTCACTGCAGACCAATTCGGAGATTCTTGGCGAACTCAGTTTCTGGCCGAAGAATCTGACCTTCGACAACTACATCAATATCCTGACGGACGACAGCTGGTACATGGGCTATGTAAACTCCATGACCTATGTGTTCATGAACATGGCCATTAGCCTGACAGTCGCTCTGCCGGCCGCCTACGCTTTCAGCCGCTACAAATTTGTAGGTGACAAACACCTGTTCTTCTGGCTGCTGACCAACAAGATGGCTCCACCAGCGGTATTCGCGCTGCCTTTCTTCCAGCTATACTCGTCCGTAGGGTTGTTCGATACCCATATCGCCGTAGCACTGGCCCACACCCTGTTCAACGTAGCCCTGGCTGTGTGGATTCTTGAAGGTTTTATGAGTGGCGTACCCAAGGAAATAGACGAAACCGCCTATATCGACGGTTACAGCTTTCCAACCTTCTTCGTAAAAATCTACATCCCGTTAATCCGCTCCGGTATCGGTGTGACCGCCTTCTTCCTGTTTATGTTCTCCTGGATAGAGTTATTGCTGGCAAGGACCCTCACCTCAACCGGAGCCCAGCCGATCCAGGCCATCATGACCCGAACGCAGGGTGCCTCCGGTATCGACTGGGGCACACTGGCGGCAGCGGGCGTCCTCACCATCGTACCGGGTATTGCCGTGGTCTACTTCGTACGCAATCACATCGCCAAGGGCTTTGCTCTGGGTCGTACCTGAGGAGACTTGTTATGAGCTGGATGCATTGGACCGGTCCGACGGCTGGATTCTTTATTTCGATTGCCCTGATTCTGACGGGCATGACTGTATGGCAGTACTTTTCGCCCAGTGTCGAGCGAAAAGGCTTCCTGCCGATCAGCACAACGCGTGGTGACCGGCTGTTCATTGGTCTTTTGACCAGTGCGTTCATTCACCTTGTATTCATCGGAGTGACTGAACTGCATGTGTTGGTTGCAACCGCAGTGTCTGTTGTCTGGATGGTCATTCTGATGCGCTGGGGTTAATCCAAGAAAGGGACTTTCCTTATTACAGGGATGCAAACAAAGCTAGATGAGGTATGTATGAAAAACATAAAAATGAAGTACCTTTCGCTGATTATTTCCGGGGCTCTGCTGACGTCATCACAGCTATACGCCCAGGACTACAGGGCGGCGGCTGAAAAAGCTCTGGATGAGCATTTTCAGCGCTCGACCCTGTCCAGGGAAGAACAGCTTGCCGAACTGGAGTGGTTCATCGAAGCCGCTGAACCCTTCCGCGGCATGGAAATCAAGACTGTAGCCGAAGGCTTAACGACCCACACTTACGAAGCCGAAGTGTTGACCAAGGTGTTCGAAGATATTACCGGTATTAAAATCACCCATAACATCATCGGTGAAGGTGATGTGGTGGATACCATGCAGACGCAAATGCAGTCCGACCGGAATATCTACGACGGCTACATCAACGACTCGGATGCTATCGGGACTCATCTGCGTTACGGCAAGACCATTGCCATCTCGGATGCCATAGAAAACGAATGGAAGGACTTTACCAGTCCATACCTGGACCTGGATGATTTTATCGGTCTGCAGTACACCACCGGGCCCGATGGCAAGGTTTATCAGTTGCCGGATCAGCAGTTCGCCAATCTCTACTGGTTCCGTGCAGACTGGTTTGCTCGCGAGGATCTGCAGGCTCAGTTCAAAGAGCGCTATGGTTATGATCTGGGTGTACCACTTAACTGGTCAGCCTATGAAGACATCGCCGAGTTTTTCAGTGTTCACGTTAAAGAAATCGATGGTGAACGTGTTTACGGCCATATGGACTATGGTCGTCGCGATCCATCCCTGGGCTGGCGCTTCCATGACTCCTGGCTCTCCATGGCAGGTATGGGCAGCAAAGGCGTACCTTTCGGCAATCCAGTCGACGACTGGGGCATCCGAGTCAATGAAGAGGGTAATCCGGTGGGTGCCAGTGTCAGCCGTGGTGGTGCGACTAACTCTCCGGCCTCCGTATATGCAGTCACCAAGATGGTAGAGTGGCTGCGTGACTATGCGCCGGAGAGTGCACGGGGCATGACCTTTGGCGAAGCCGGACCCGTACCGGCACAGGGCCAGATTGCGCAACAGATCTTCTGGTATACCGCATTTACGGCTGACATGACCGACCCAAGCCTTCCAGTGACTGACGATGAGGGTAACCCGAAGTGGCGCATGGCGCCGTCTCCTGCAGGCCCCTACTGGGAAGAAGGCATGAAGGTAGGTTACCAGGACGTGGGAGCCTGGACGTTCTTCAACTCCACACCTGAGGATCGTCGTACGGCGGCCTGGCTGTTTGCCCAGTTCACAGTTTCCAAGACTGTTTCTCTGGAAAAGACCATTGCCGGTCTGACACCGATTCGCCGTTCAGATATCTTCTCGGATGAAATGACCGAGCTGGCACCCAAGCTGGGCGGACTGGTCGAGTTCTACCGCAGTGAAAATGAAAGCATGTGGACACCGACAGGTACCAACGTGCCGGATTACCCACGTCTCGCACCCTTGTGGTGGCAGAACCTGGCACCAGCCGTCAACGGCGAAATCACGCCCAAGGAAGCGCTGGACAATTTGGCGGACGCCATGGATCGCACTATGGCGCGTCTGGCACGGGCCAACGTGTTCGCAAACTATGCACCTGTGCTTAACGAGCCACGTGACGAGCAGTACTGGCTGGATCAACCCGGTGCACCCAAGCCAGCCCTGGAAAATGAAAAACCCCAGGGTCAGACCAAACCCTATGATCAGATGATGGAAGAATGGATGGCCCAATAAGGCCGATCCATTCTGTGACAAGCCTCGGCCAGTCTGCAAAGCGACGGGCTGGCAGAGGCTCTACCCATATTCTGACCAGCCATTACCTGCCTGACTCTACCTGCTCCATACCTGGGCGACCAAACCAGTAGCCATTGCAATCCAGCTGATCATGCAGTGGGATGGTCGTTTCAAGCGGTGTCCAGCCGTGGCGTAACTGATCAAAATGACTGACCACTTCAGCCATACTCTGCGCCTGAGGGCTGAGCCTCACCACATCAACCTGCAGTTGCTGCATTAAAGGCAGCTGATCAGCCAGATTGCAGCAAGCGCCGGACAGGGACTGAATACCATTAAGCACAAAAACATCCTGTGCCTCCTGAGAGCGCATTAACAGCCCATCCTGATACTGCTGACAGACAAAACCACAGCGATCTTTGGGTAAATCATGATAACGCGCGGTAAAGCAACGCGATGACCAGGCCAGTGGCAGATGACCATAAGCGAATACTTCCGTTTCGACCTGCATGCCCTGCGCAGCGATTGCCTGTTGCATATCGGCCAGGGTTTCACGCGACAGCTCCACCGGAAAACACCAGCGCTGCAGCCCCAGGTTCACCAAACGCTGCAGTGTTCTTGGGTTATAGATATTCACCGCTGGCCCACTAACAAAGGGCACCTCGGCTTCAGACAGGAGTTGCAACGCACTCTGATCATTGGCTTCCACCTGCCAACCCTGGCTGGCGGCCAGGTCAACCAGGCGCATCAGTTGTTTCAGATCCCCTTCCGATTCAATCAGTGTCTGGCTGGACAACACCACCTGCTTACCCGCCTGCACTAGCTGGTTAGCGATACTGGCCCAGTCATCCAGCTTCAGTTCACGGCGGCGGGCACACACGGTTTCACCCAGGTAAACGATTTCTACCGGCCACTGACTGACTTGCTCATAGAAGGCTTCAACCTCGGATTTTTTCCAGTAATACAGCAAGGGTCCCAAAGACAATTTCATCGCCAATTCCTACTTCCATTTTCTGTGATAAGCACCCAGTGTCGTCAGACTGCCCTCAGACAACTGACTTAACTGCCCTGCCCAGCGCTGCAACTGTGCCGGATCAGCGGCCGAGGTCCTGGCCTTATCGATCGCCTGCCGCCAGACCTGCGTCACCTGCGCCACATACGCCGGACTGCGCTGACGCCCTTCAATTTTTACCGCAGCGATACCCATCGCTTGCAGCTTGGGTAACAGATCCAATGTGGACAAACTGACCGGTTCTTCCAGGGCATGATAGGTTTCATCACCGACAGCAAAGCGCCCTTTACACAGCGTAGGATAACCGGCTTTTTCGCCATCCAGAAAACGATCAATCAGCACCCCATTGAGGCGTGCTTCCAGGCCTGCATCCGTTTCCTGCCAGCGTACTGCCTTGGCCGGTGAACAAGCCCCACGGGTATTGGGGGATTCATCGGTCAGATAGGAGGATAGATAGCAACGCCCTTCGGCCATGATGCACAGGCTACCGAAGGCAAACACTTCCAGTTCGACAGGACTCTGTTTGGCTAAGTCCTCAACCTGAGCAATCGACAGTACCCGCGGCAACACTGCCCGCTTAATACCAAACTGTTGCTGATAGAAGGTCAGCGCAGCACGACTGGTCGCTGATCCCTGCACGGACAGGTGACGTGATAGATCAGGATAGGTCTGAGCGGCATAATCCAACAGCCCCATATCGGCCAGAATCAGCGCATCCACACCCAGTGCTGCGGCCTGATCCACAGCGCCGGTCCATTCGGACCAACGTGAGGGTTGCGGATAGGTATTGATAGCACAGAACACCCGACAGCCGCGACTCTGCGCATAGTCGACACCTTCACGCGCGCGTTTGTCGTTAAAATTCAATCCAATAAACTGCCGCGCATTGGTGGCGTTCTGAAAACCGAAATAAACCGCATCAGCCCCCTCATCTACCGCCTTTTTCAGCGCCGGGAGATTCCCGGCAGGACAGACCAACTCCATGCATACCTCCCAAAATTTTGGCAAGCATAGCAGTTCATCGGCTGTGATAAGTTGATACTGGTCATGATCCGATTGATACAGGTGATGGTCTGTAAAGGAAAGGTCACGCTACCGCATCCTAAAAAAGACTTACCAACAAAGACCGTTGCAAGCATCTTGAAACAAGCTGGGCTGAGGTAAGCCTGGTGTTTTTCAATTCATGCAGCAGATATTCAATAGCAGGAGACTTTAACAATGCTTTACCCAGTTGCCATCCATCATGAAAAGGATAGCGCATACGGTGTCATTGTTCCGGATATTCCGAGTTGCTACTCAGCTGGCGATACCATGGAAGATGCCATCAGTAACGTAGTTGAAGCAATCGACCTTCATCTGGAAAGTCTGGTTGAAGAGGGGGGAGATATTCCCCAAGCCAGTTCACTGGAAGCACTCATCGCAAATGAGGAATTCAGTGGCGGGGTGTGGCTTCTTGTTGATGTCGACATTACCAAATATTTAGGCAATGCCGATCGGCTGAATATCACCCTGCCTCACCTTTTGATCACTAAAATTGACCGAGCGGTGAACGAAAACAAACTTTTCAAAAGCCGTTCACAATTCCTGGCAGAGGCGTCGTTGCGCTTATTAGCTTCGTCTTAACAACCCCTTGAAGCCCAGGCTGCTCCGGGCTTCAAGGTGAGTTTCTAATCCTCTGGGCACCACACTGTGCCCAGTAGTTATTCAAGCACGACTAACCGAACTCACTCGACGTGCTGATACCCTGCAGCGTGTGGACACTGTTCATGCTATGAAAGCAGGGTTCATGAATGTTTAGAGTTGCTCTTGCACCATATCCAGCAACCACTCTGCTGTTATACGACGAGCCTCGAATGAATCAAAACAGGATTGGTGTTCAAAACCACGTTGAGTGGGAATGGACATGGGGCCTGAAACATGGATACCAGAGCCTGCATGAACTGCACCGTCACCAGGTGCGTTGGCGGGCTGGATTTTATATATTGAAAGTAGTTCGTGTAAGCCTTGCACATCGTATAATGGGTCCTGAACACTTTTTGAGATTTCAATCTGTCCTCTACCAAGTGTTGCTGAAAATGTACCTCTGGGCCAATTATTCCTATCAGTGTGATCGTCTTCGCCATAGATTTGTCTCCATTCCACATGATCCCATGATGGGTGCCCAGTATCATCGGCATAAAGCATGCGTGTGTTGGGATGAAATACCTCTGGGCCGAGTTGAGCGTGGAATATTTCTGCCTTTTCTAGTGCATCTGCATATGACGAAAGATCCATACGTATGTTATCGGTTTCAGGATTTAGATACTCTGCATAAATCAAACGCCACCAGTCTTGCTGGTTCGCATATATTTCTGAGTAAGGATTTTCTTCCGGCTTGGTTAGAAGTGGTTCACCCTGACGTCCAGTCACCTTTAACCACTGAGTGTCACCTGCAACGGTTTTGTGACATTGATTAGGCAACAACTGAAGGGCACCAGGCATATTACCTGCCGTTGCTGTGACTTGTGCCTGATTCGCCCCGAGCACAAAACGCGCCATTCCTTCAGCACCGGCCAGCATGCGTTTGTAAGCATCAGGGGCACCGTCGCAGGGTTGAGCGCCGTGAATAACGCCATGCACCTCTCCTTCACCTCTATGCAACTGGGTATAGGCCTGCGAAACCAGGCCGCCCATGGAATGGGTAATAATGATCGGCTTGAGTACACGGGTATTTGTACCCTGATATTTTTCATGTGTGCCGTCAATGGCTTTTTGTACGGTATCGGCCAGTGTCTTTCCTGCATTGAAATTATCATCGGTCCAGTTATAGGGGTGCGCCCAGACTTCATACTGCAAACTAAAGCATCCAGGTGGCAACTGCCCGCTGGCTGGATGCGGGGCGATAAGCTGCAACCAGGTTATAAAATTGAAATAGGATCCCTGCATCAATCCACCCCAACCACGTTCGATTTGTTCCTGGTGCATGGAGTGACTGCTTTGGGTCTCTCCGAAATCCACTTCGAGATAATCGGGGGAGTAAGGAAGTCCACCTTCGTTGACGAGGAGATCTCTTTTAGCTTTCGCACCTTTGAAAGCGATAGTTGCTGCATTCACTTTATTATCTTGAGGATCCCAAACGATCTGTCCATCGTGCCTGGTTCGTAATCGGCTCCCCATAATGCCGGGGACAAAAACAATGGGAAGCACAACGGGTTCTGGGCAATATTGAACAGAAGAATGTCTCATAGTGATTACCTTCTAATCCTTGCACTGTCGACTAATCTGTCCCAAATCTGGTCAGCTTTTTCTCGTGTGAAGGGTTCAACCCCAAAGGGTCGTCTTCGATCAAAATAACGAACATCCAGAGATAGTCCAAATTGTTGATCTGTCGTCTGCTGGCCAACGGAAGCCATATAGAAGATTTCACGCCCGTAATCTTTACCATACCGGCCAGGAAGACCAGCAATGGTAATTCTGCTGCCTATATTACTTTGAGCGGCTTCAAGATCGAGTTCTCTTTCACCGGGTTTTCGAAGGCTAAAACTGATCCGAACACCTATAGGATCCTCGTTTGGAAGCCGAAAGGTTGCACCCTGAACTTCCCCCTCAGGCGGCAGTGCAATAAATGCACCCGCTACGCAGCTTCCTTCTCCTCTGGGGATTTCGTCGGGTTCGCGAGGACGGGTGGCGTTAGCGACCCTGAGTAATTTTTGGCGCTGCGTATCGGCGTCAGTTTCATCCATCACGATGGCGGCACGGAAAACTACTCCTTGAGATGAAAAAAAAGCGTCCTCGAACCACATATAACTCAAATCCATACTGGAAGTTGAATAATCACCTTGTCTTGATACGACATAGACATCACCAATTTTTTCTTGACTAAGATATAGTTGCCGTCTTCCGGTTTGACTAGTCACAACACCATCTTTCAAGGCATTTACCTGTTCACGCGCAATCCTCTCAGCCTCTTCATGCCCACCCGGCCCCAAGCGTTCAAATTCACTCACATAGGCCCAGCCACTCTGATTGACGAGCTCAAAGCTGACAGGTATATCAATCAATAAACGACCGATACAGTAGGTTTTGAATTCATCAGCGTTAGCCATGGTAGATGCTCCCAAGAGTATGAGTAGCCACAGGAGGCGTGGCTTAAGTTGGATAAGGGTCATGAGCTCGAATCCTTAATCAAGTTATTCACGTGCCAAAGACGTATAGCCGGCCCCTGAGCGCTTTCTTTGAATATAGCCAGCGCCTGATCAGCAAGGCCGAGTGAATAGGCATGCGTATAGCGATCTAGAGCTTCTTGACGCTTTTCTTTGTCAGAAAAGCCTTCTGTACGTAAAAATGCTAGCAAGTTGAGTAAGTGCGCTTGATCCGGTGCCGGTGGCGTTAATTCATTATTAGCAAAATGTTTTAGCGCATTATCGATCATCAGTTGGTCTTGAAACTGTTCAAGATTCGTATCGAAAGCCGCTAAGATTTCCTCAGTTATTTTAGCTGGCCGTGTTGGCTGCCCATGGCGTTCGGGATGCCGTTTACAGGTAATAACCTTGTTGTCTTCGGGAAGGGGGATAAGCCAAAACTGCCCTAAATAACTGGTGTCCTGAAGGAGCGCTTCGGCCAGCTCGGCGGGTTGACCATGGGTTAACGCCGGGAGGCTGGTTTTTTCCCAAAAGCGAAAAAAGTACCCTTTACCCTGTGCATTTTGTAAGCGGGTAAACTTGCGCAGATGATGCCGCAGCGCTGAAAACTCGGCGCGTGTCCGGATGAAGATACCGAGTGACTTTTCCCATAGCCCAAGAATGCCTTGGGGACCGGTGAATAATTGCCGTGTCAATCGATGATCCTGCTCCAGTTCGACCAGGTAAGGGGCATGATGGCTAATCTCATCCTGCAGAGTTCCTTGAAACAGTGACTCGTAGTGAAGGCCTGAGGCCTGCAAAATATCGGGCAGCAGGTAAGGCATTTTTGCAGCATCCAGCAAGGCATAGGTTTTCATGACGGGTACAGCTTGCTGATAATGAAGTTGTTCCGCATCGGTAGGGGTTGGCTGACCAAACACAGCATCACGCAGAATATCAGGAACATATTTTTTGGGATCGACACCTAGCTGACTATCTAACGCTTCGATTGGCTCCAGGTGTTCAATTTCAAGAATATTGACCCCTGGCTGTGGCGTGTTGTTCAGCGGTTCGAGAGGACCCAGCACGATGGGACAGGCTTCGCTTAAACTGCATAACAGTACATCACCCCATTCGTCAGGGTGTTTTAAAAGCCACTGGTCGGCTGGAAGAACATCGTTAACCCAATGTAACCAATAGCCATTTTTGGCAATTTCTGTAGAAATTAAGGTCTCAAACTCATTGGCATGATTGCAGAGGGCAGCACTGATGAGTGTAAAAAGATTATCACCCTGGGATAGGTGACAGAAGCCGAGGTAAGGTTTCATATCAACAGGCGCATCCCTAGCCAAAACATAAAATCCATGTATTTTGTATAGCTATTGAATATTCACATAGGGGGTTATCGCTTGTCAATAAACTAAGTGAGTGGGTTGCCATCCACTTAGCAGCCAGCCGTAATCGACTTTAGCAGAAAACATTAGCAGGGGTTTATATTAACTAGACTTTCGTCTAGTATTCTGCAATCCATAAACACTATAAAAAGAGAGCCTCTTATGAGACGCCCTGTTCGTATCGCCATTACCGGTGCCGCTGGTGCCATCAGTAACAGCCTGCTTTTCCAGATCGCCGATGGCAGTATGATGGGAGATGATCAGCCCGTCATCCTGCAATTGATTGAAATGCCTGAACGTATGGAAGCCCTGCGTGGCCTGGCCATGGAGTTGGAAGACTGCGCCTTTCCGTTATTGCACACTATTTCGTTGCACGATAATGTCGAAGAGGGCTTTAACAATGCTCACTATGTATTATTGATCGGGGCTCGTCCTCGTGGGCCGGGTATGGAAAGACGCGACTTGTTGGAAGTGAATGCGGAAATCTTTACCCGTCAGGGCAAGGCCCTCAACGATCACGCTAACCGTGATGTGAAGGTGTTGGTGGTGGGCAACCCGGCGAACACCAATGCGCTGATCGCCAGTCGTAATGCGCCTAAATTGTCGCCATCACAGTTCACTGCCCTGACTCGACTTGATCACAATCGGGCCAAGGGTATCCTGGCTAACCACACAGGGGCTAATCCACTGGATATTGATGGCATCATCATCTGGGGTAACCATTCACCGACTCAGTTTCCTGATCTTTATCATGCCAGTGTGCTGGGGCAGCCTGTTATGGAGCAGATCGATCAGAACTGGTATCAGCAGGAGTTCATCCCCAAGGTACAGACCCGTGGCAGTCAGATTATTGATGCCCGCGGCGTATCCAGTGCCGCATCTGCGGCTCAGGCCGTTATTCATCATATGCGCGACTGGGCGCTCGGCACCCCACCGGGCCAGATTGTTAGTATGGGTATTATCAGTGATGGCAGTTATGGTATTGAGAAAGGGATTTTCTATTCCTTTCCGGTGCGCTGTAACTATGGCCGCTATCAGATCGTTAAAGGGCTGGATCTGAATGAATACAGCCTGGAGATGATGAAGCATACCGAGCAGGAATTGCTGGATGAAAAAGCCGCGGTTAATCATCTGCTACCGACAGAAACCGAGGCGTCACATAACCATCTGACTATCTGCCTGCGCTCGGGGGTGACCCTCTACGCTGACGGCACCGGTCCGGAGGCGAGTTTTAAGTACCTCACCACTAACCGGGTTCTCTAGTATCGGCTCAGTGAACGTTACAGGGTGATCCGCATTGACAGATCGATCGCCCGACAATGTTTGGTCAAGGCACCTATGGAAATATAATCGACACCGGTGATGGCAAAATCCAGCAACGTGGCATCGGTGATATTACCTGAAGCTTCCAGCTTCGCTTTACCGGCGTTTATCTGTACCGCTTCTCGCATCTGCGCCGGGGTGAAGTTATCCAGCATAATAATGTCCGCTCCGGCCTGCAGCGCTTCGTGTAACTGCGCAAAGGTTTCCACTTCCACCTCAACTGGCTTGCCGGGATGGTTCTGATGCGCGGTTTCGATGGCGGTGGTAATGCCGCCACAAGCCATCAGATGATTTTCCTTGATCAGGAAGGCATCAAATAAACCGATGCGGTGGTTAAAACAGCCTCCACAACTGACGGCATATTTCTGCGCCATCCGCAGCCCCGGCAGGGTTTTACGGGTATCGAGCAACTTTACGCTGGTTGCCGACACTTTATCGGCATACGCAGCACTGAGTGTTGCTGTGCCGGACAAGGTCTGCAGAAAGTTAAGCGCTGCGCGTTCACCGGTTAACAGTGCTCGAGCGGACCCCTGGAGTAACAGCAGCTCAGTATCCGCAGCCACCCGATCACCATCCTGAACCTGCCACAACAGCTCCACCTCAGGGTCCACCTGGCGAAACACCTCATTTACCCAGGCCACACCACAGATAACCGCCGCTTCACGGGTGATCACCCGGGCACTGGCCTGATGCGCCGCCGGGATAAGTTCAGCGGTAATATCGCCACTGCCGACATCTTCCAACAGGGCAGAGGTAACATTATCCTGGATAACGGCTTGCAGTTCAGGGAGTGTAAGCATGAGAATAGGCTATTCCGATATTTCAAACTAAGATGCAGCATTCTAACCATCAGGATCACTCTGTGCCAGTGCAAAGCTTACTCAAGGATCATCGTCTGACGTTTGCCCGTCAGGTTAACTGTGATAATTTCAACGCCCGCCCGAATGATGAGGTGTCGCTGCTGGTGATCCATAACATCAGCCTGCCTGCGGGTCAGTTTGGTGGCCCTTATATCGAAGACCTGTTCTGTAACCGTCTGGATCCGCAGGCCGATCCCGGTTTCTGCCAGATTGCAGCGCTACAGGTCTCGGCTCACCTGCTGATTCGCCGTGACGGCGAAGTGCTGCAGTTTGTGCCCTTCAATCAACGCGCCTGGCATGCCGGCGCCTCCTGTTTTGAAGGCCGTGACAACTGCAATGACTTCTCTATCGGTATCGAACTGGAAGGTACAGATACCACCCCCTTCACCCCAGCACAGTATCAGCAACTCAGCCGGATTACCCTGCTGTTAATGCAGGCTTACCCTGAGATCACGCCTGCACGCATCACCGGCCATAGTGATATTGCGCCGGAGCGAAAAACAGATCCAGGCCCCTGTTTCGATTGGGATTACTACCTTAAAAGCCTTGAATCAATAGCACAGGGGTTTGCCGATGAGTCGTATTGAAAGTGCCAGACTGCGTTGGGAAGACGGCGTACCTGTCGCAGAAGCCTTTGATGATTTCTATTTCAACACGGATGGCGGTATTGAAGAGAGCCAGCATGTCTTTCTGGCGGGCAACCAGCTCGAGCAACGCTTTCAGGCGCTAGCCAGTCGACAGACTTTTGTCATAGGTGAAACCGGTTTTGGTACCGGATTGAATTTTTTTACTGCTCGGAAGCTGTGGCTGTCCTGCGCACCAGCCGATGCCCAATTGCACTACCTGGCATTTGAGAAATATCCGTTATCTCTGACCGACATGGAAATCCTGCTGCAGCGCTGGCCTGATATAACCGATTGTCAAAGCAGTTTTCTACAGCAGTACCCGCCCCGGCAACAGGGCTTCCATAGCCTGTTCTTTGACCAGGGTCGTGTACAACTGACACTGATTATCGGTGATGCACTGGAGCAATTGCCGCAACTCCGGGCCAACGTCGATGCCTGGTTTCTGGATGGCTTTTCTCCTGATAAAAATCCAGATATGTGGCAGCCAGCGCTGTTTCAGCAACTGGCCGCTAACAGTCGCCCCGGCAGCACGCTGGCAACCTTTACCGTGGCGCGCCAGGTCAGAGAAGGTCTGCAGCAGGCCGGGTTTAGCCTGAGTAAACGCTCCGGCTTTGGCCGTAAACGGGAAATGCTCTGTGGGCAACTGCGGGACGCGCCGTTACAGTCGCCGTTAGAACCACCGTCGCAACCACAGACATTGTCCCAGCCATCAGCACCAGTGCCACAACACTTGATTGTTGTCGGTGCCGGGCTGGCGGGCGCTTCAACAGCCCGGGCGCTGGCCGAACAAGGTATAAGCGTGACACTTCTCGAAGCCGGACCTGAACCGGCGCAGCAAGGATCAGGTAATGCCCAGGGCGCGCTGTACGCCAAGTTAGCGGTAAAGCCCACTTATGAAAGTGCCTTTCACCTGCAGGGGCTGCTATTTAGCGCCAATCAACTGCGACAACTTCCCGACACAGATCCACCGCTGGCCTCGCTCTGCGGGGTACTGCAATTGGCCATACAGCCCAAGGATGCCAAGCGTCAGGAACAGTTGCTATCTGAGGGTCATTACGCAGACAGCCTGTTTCGTGCTGTTTCTGCTGAACAAGCCTCAGCGCTAGCCGGAACCCAGGTAGGCTACCCCGGATTATTCTTTCCCCATGCTGGCTGGGTCGCCCCCGCTGACTATTGCCGCTATCTGCTGGATCATCCGGCGATCGAATGTCACTTCAATCAGCCAGTACAGCAATTGATTGCCGATGCCGATCACAGTCATTGGACAGTCAAAACGCCCCAAGGATGCTTTTCAGCCGCCAAGGTGATTATCTGTACCGCCGCCGACACACGTCAGTTAGATGTGCTTGCCCACTTGCCGGTTAAACCGATACGCGGACAAACCAGTCTGGTCCAGGCCAGTGTATCACTTCCTGAACTCCATACGGTTGTCTGTGGTGAAGGCTATATCTCTCCGGCTCGGAAAGCGCACTACTGCTTTGGCGCTACGTTTGATCTGCATTATGCCAATACCGAACTGCGTGACAGCGATCATCAGAAGAACCTTAATACTCTGGCCGCCGCCCTACCCGCCTTCGAGACGCTGACACCGGCCGACTGTGATGGACGTACCGGATTTCGTTGCAGCACCCCGGATTATCTGCCGATGGTAGGCCAGGTGGCCGATTACGATGCCACAGTGGAACTGTTTGCTCCATTGAGAACCGATTCCCGCCGCCTGTCTGATCAGCCGGTACCACGTTTAGCTGGACTCTATGTCAACACCGGTCATGGTTCCAAAGGCCTGATAACCTGCCCAATTAGCGCCGCACTGCTGACGGCAGAGATCTGTGGCACACCCGCGCCCTTAGCCAAGGATCTGGCAGCACGCCTGGATCCGGCAAGGTTCATTTTACGCGACCTGATTCGACGACGAATTTAATGCTTTTCAGCAAAATGACGATATACTCTACAAGAGAGGGGAGTCGTTAAGTATGTCACTGATAATCATAGACCAAGGCAATAGGATACAGACACCGGTCAAGGCACTGTTTAAACAACGCAGTGTTGATGAAACCGCTGCCAGTAATGCGTCACGTAGACTGCCAGGTTCGGATGAGAATATGAAGCGTCCCGGAGAACGCTTTATTCGGCTGGATCCGGAATCTAATCGACACCCTGCGCCGCAAACAACAGGTGGCGCTCAGGCAGCCTACGAAGAAACCAGTAAAGCTGGCAAACCCAAAACGGCTCGCCCGGTACTGCGTGCGCAGCAGATTATGACCTTTCCAGTACAGACCATTACCACCACTGCATCACTGCGTCAGGCCTGGTTACAACTGGAAGAACACAACATTGCCCATCTGGTTGTGCTGGACGACAGCGAACGGCCTGTTGGGCTGATCTCTCGCCCGGATATTCTTGAGCACGGCACTGACTCCACTGTTACGGTGGCGGTGGTGTATCAGAAACAGATGGTTGCCGCGACACTGGAAACTGAGCTGTCCCAGATTGCCTCAACTTTTGTTAATTACCCGATCAGCGCCATTCCAGTGATCAGCGAAAAAGACGAGCTGCTTGGCATCATTTCCAGAACGGATCTGGTGCGCTTACTTATTAATGACGCGCAGGTGGAAAGCTGGGCCTGAGGCTTACTTCAGGCTCTCCACCAAAGTCAAAAAGGTCGCTTCATCGATCACCTTGACGCCGAGTTGCTCCGCTTTCGTCAGCTTTGATCCAGCCCCAGGACCTGCCACCACACAAGCCGTTTTACCGGATACACTGCCACTCACCTTCGCCCCCAGCGCCAGCAATTGATCCTTGGCCTCATCACGGGTCATGACTTCCAGCGTTCCGGTTAACACCCAGGTTTCTCCCGCCAGAGGTTGTGCATTTTTTTGCACGTTTTCTGATGAGCTCTCGGCTGAGTTCTCCGCAGCAACCTGCGCGGCTTCGCTTCCTGCATACAGGCCAAAGTCCTGTAGTTGTTGATAGAGCGTTCGGGCCTTATCCAGCCAGTCGCTGTCCTTCAGACATTCGGCGACGCCTTGCTGCGCTTTGCTATTCAACCCGGGTACTTGAGCCAGACGTGCAGCATCGGTGTTAAACAGTTGCTCCGGATTGTCAAAGAAGGCAGCCAGGGCTTTGGCACTGGTCGGTCCGACGCCGCGTATAGCTAAATGACTCAGCAAGTCACTGAAGGTAATATTGCCCCGCAGCCCAACCGCTACCTCACCAGAGGCTTTAAGCGACACACCCGCGGCAAGTAGGGCATCCATTACGTCCTGATTGTGGCTATCCTGCATAAAGTTATAAATTTCAGCCGCAACTTCCTGGCCTATATCGCGCAAAAACACCAACAGCTGAGGTAAGGCTTCACGAATACGGTTCAGGCTACCGAGGCTTTGTGCCAGCACCCGAGCAGTTTCTTCCCCTACTTCGGGTATACCCAAAGCATAGATAAAACGCTCCAGCGTTACCGACTTACTGGATTGAATCGCCTGGTATAAATTTTCGGATGACAGCGTGGCAAAGCCGTCTAATTGCAGTAACTGCTCACTCGTCAGCTGATACAGGTCTGCTGGAGATTTCACCAATCCGCGCTCAACCAGCTGCTCAGCATTCTTATCGCCAAGCCCTTCGATATCCATCGCCCGGCGAGACACAAAATGCAAGATAGACTGCTTAACCTGCGCCCGACAAGCCAGTCGGCCGACACAGCGATAGACGGTACCGAAGCTTTGGCTATCAGTAGCCTTACGGTGTTTATTCAGCAGGCTACGTTCGATATCCGAACCACAGACCGGGCAGTGTTCGGGCAGATGAATTTCACTGAGTTCAATATCGTCCGGGTTACGATTTTCCTTCTGGCGCTTTTCCATAACCACACTGACAATCTTCGGAATCACATCACCCGCGCGGCGCACCATCACATAGTCACCGGACATCACCCCCAGGCGCTTGATTTCATCCATATTGTGCAGCGTCGCATTACTGACCGTGACGCCACCAACAAATACCGGTTCCAGTCGGGCAACAGGGGTAATCGCACCGGTACGCCCTACTTGAAACTCCACTGCGTTCAGCCGGGTGATCTCTTCCTGTGCCGGAAACTTGCGGGCAATCGCCCAGCGTGGCGCACGCGAGACAAACCCCAGCTGTTGCTGCTGCTGGCGCTGATTGACCTTAAAGACGATGCCATCAATATCATAGGGCAGCGTCTGCCGCTTTTCTGCCAGTTGGGTATAGTAATCCAGACAGCCCTGCAGCCCGGAGACCAGGCGCATCTCGGCATTGATACGTATACCCCAGCGCTGCAGTTGCTCAAGGGTTTGCACATGCCCTTCCGGCAGCTCACCCCCGGATAGGATTCCGGTACTGTAAGCACAAAACTCCAGCGGCCGTGAGGCAGTAATTTGCGGATCTAACTGGCGCAGACTACCGGCGGCGGCATTACGCGGATTAACAAAGGTTTTTTCACCGCGCTCTATAGAAGCCTGATTAAGTGCATCAAAACCGGCGCGAGGCATATAGATTTCACCGCGGACTTCCAGGCGCTCTGGAATATTTTCGCCATGCAGTTTAAGTGGCACGCTGCGGATAGTACGGACATTGCCGGTAATATTTTCACCGGTATAACCATCACCACGTGTCGCACCCAGTACCAGTAATCCTTGTTCATAGATCAGACTGATGGCAATACCATCCAGCTTGGGTTCACAGGCAAAATCGACGGGTGACTGATCCAGACGCTCTTCGACACGTCGCATAAACGCCGCCAAATCATCATCATTAAAGGCGTTATCCAATGACAACATCGGCAGTTCGTGTGCCACTTCGGCAAAACCGCCCATCGGCTTGGCGCCTACGCGCTGGGTGGGAGACTCGGGGGTAATAAGTTGGGGGTATTCCGCTTCCAGTGCCTGTAGCTCTGCAAACAGGCGATCATATCCGGCATCAGTGATGCTCGGGTCATCCAGTACATAATAACGATAGTTGTGCTGATCCAGCTGTTCACGCAGATCAGCCAGTTTGGCAGTTATATCCTGATGAGTCATAGGGTGTCTTGTGGCTTAGAGGTTATCGACCCAGTTTTCGACGACGGCTCTGCATCTCGAAATCACGGATACGCTGACGATAGTGCTCTTTGGTCTGTTCACGCATCACCGAACGGTCTTCATCGAGCAGATCACCGTCCAGGTGCTTGGCAAGTGTTTCAGCCGTTGCCAGCATGCACTCGTAGGCTGTCATCGGGTCTTTCGGTTCACGCATCGACATGAAAAAGGACACGGCGGGGGTTTCCAGCTCTTCCATGGCATCCGGATCAAAGGTACCCGGATTGACTGCATTGGCCATGCTGAACTGTAAAGATGACGCCGCGGCATCGCCTTCAAAACGGTGATAGATCGACATATCACCGAACTCCATACCACAGGCCTCTACCACCTTTTGCAAAGGTGCACCTGGCAGTTTCTGACGATCACGACCGACCACTGTGATTACCAGCACTTCGTCTGGATCCGGCATATCAGTGAGTGCTTTACGAGCCGCAGCCGCCGCCGATTTAGAGGCTGCCGAGCTGGTCGTCCGGGATTCTGCCGCGCGATTATCAGGTCTTGCAGGTGTGCTGGGCGCTGATGTTCTAGGCGCTTGCTCTTTCGGCTTAGAGGGCGGTTCAGCTTCCTGCCGAGTTTCAAATTCGGATTCCAGCGCAGAAAGTCCCATATCTGACAACAGGTCATCCTCAGGTTCATCCAGAGGTAGCGTAAAGCTGGGGTTCTCAGCCTGGCGGCGACGCGGTTTTTCCGCTACCCGACGGCTATAATCTTTGCTGGTGTCTTTACTGTCGTCTTTAACTGAGTTTTTAGCCGCGGCTTTGCTAGCCATAATCTGATGAATCGGCTGTTCCAGATCCAGATCAAGGTAGAGATTCGACTGGGTAGATGCCTGATCCGAAGTAGGATCATCAAAGCGATCTGAGGGTATATCATCAAACAACGGATCCAAACCGGAATAGTCCGCTTTGCTATCTTCAGGCGGGCTGATTGTATCCTCTGGAGCCAGGAATTCTGGTTCTGGTTCTGGATCTCGTTCTATTTCTGGCTCAGGTTCAACCATTGTCCGGGGTGCCAACAGGTCTTCCGGCTCATCAAAGCTATCAAACTGGCGCTCCAGCTCAGGATCCCACTCATACTGCTCAGCGTCAGCGTCAGCGTCAGCGGCAGGTTCAGGTTCAGGTTCAGGTTCAGGTTCAGGTTCAGGTTCAACAGGCAGAGGTGGCTGCAAATGATCCGTATCATCCTCATAGGCACTGAATGCGGCTGGTTTTGTCTCAGTAGGCAAATCAAACTCATCAATCATACCCTCCTGAAGTTCAGCAGGATTAATATCATTGAGCATGGGAATATCTATGCTATCTGACGCCGGAGCCTGCTCATCAACCATATCGTCGGCACTGGCACGAAACGCCGGTGGTTTTTGAGACTGTTGTGATTCTTGCGGTTTTGGTGTTTTTAACCCAGTAATACCGACATCGAGGGTATCAGGTTTGGATTTAGGTTTGGACTCGGGCTCTAAATTAGTTGTTTTGATAACCGGTTGATCCTGGACCTCTGCCTGCAAGTCACTATATCCAGATGCTGTCAGGGACGGCTCATCAACGGCTGAACGAACCCGTGCACCGCCATTCGGCAACTCAGGGTTATGATGGCTGGTCTCACCTATCTCAGACAAGGTTTTGTCAATATCGATACGCAGACGGTTACGGTTGGCACGGATGCGGCGCCAACCGTCAAAAAGAATCAGGGCGATGACAAAAATAGCGCCGATGATAAGCCATTCGCGAAGACTGATCTCCATGATTCAAGCGGTTCCCAAGTTACAACTCTGATTATAAATAGTGTTAAGGTTACTCAACCCGTTCACTGATGGTCAGCCTGACAGACTCATCACCATCTGTCACTTTAACATTGCTGAGCTCACCTTTAAAGTCACCCGGCTGTTGTTCTGCTCTACCAGATACACTGATACGCGCCACTATATCGACATTTTCAAAATCGGCCAGATTTCTACCCTCAACCATCGAGTTGGCTGCACTGAGAAAAACATCGGCAGGCAGTTGTGAAACCTGTAACCTTTCAACAGTAATCGGCATGCGTTCACCCGGAGCACGGGCATACACAAAGATCAACTGGTCCCCACGGACCTCCGTCATCAATGCGTCGTCTAGATCGAGCTGCAGACGCACTCCAGGGCCTTCGGCAACCTCTTCTATAACCACACCCTGCGCTTCCAGTTGCGCTTTGGCCCGAGCTATACCAGTTTGCAGCGACTGCGCGGCCTGCCCATCGGCGGCCCGAAGCGCTTTTTGCCAATGCATAATGGCGGTTTGATAGTCTTGCGCTTCAAATGCAGCAATCCCCAACAGACCCAGGGCGGTCAACTCATTTGCATCGAGTCGAAGGGTGGCATCCACCTGCGCCATAACCTCTTCATTCATTTCACCCTGATTGGCGAAAAACATAGCCTGTGCCAATTGACCCATCACCATCGGAAACTCAGGAGCCGACTCAGGTAAATGCGTGAGTGACTTCCTGAAGGCATCAACTGCAACAGCATACTGATTCATATTCATCCGTGTGGTAGCCAGCAGGTACCAGCCTTCCGCGTTCTCAGGGCGTTGTTCCAGCTCATCTTCGAGCTGTGCGATGGCTTCCTCAATGGAGATATCATCTTGTCCAGGAGCCTGCTGCCAGACATCCATGGCCATTTTACTGGCGACATCATCAGCACGACCCAGGTAGGCATAAAGCCCGAATGAGAAGGTCGGCACCAACAGCGCAATCAGCGTAATGGTAACTAACTGAGACTGCCCCACCCTCATCGCTGGCGTGACAGGACGCTTTTCATCTGCGTCAATCAGCAGGTTTTTTTCTAACTCAGTTTTTAACTCGATAAAAGCACTCTCAGTCAGCGTACCGGCATCCAGTTCTTTTTCCAGCTCAGCCAGGCGTTCCCGGAAAATAGCCACATTCTGGGCTGTTCTGTCCGCTTCAGTTTCTTCTGCAGCAGGCCGCTCTCGACGACTTTTCAGCAAAGGCCAGAACACGATAACAACAGCAATCAGTGTCAAAACACCGATGCCCAGCCAGAGTAACGTCATAAATTCTTATCCTGTTGCAGTAATTTATTCAGGCGCGAGCGCTGTTCAGAGGTCAATTCATCTGAAAATTTGGTATTGACTTCAGACTGAGCGGGTAAATCCACCGTCGCATCAACATCAACCGTCAGGCGTCTTAGCCGTCTGTTTCTTGCCACCAACCAGACCACACCAAAACCACCCAACAGCAGTACAAATGGCCCGAACCAAAGGAGGTAAGTATCAGGAGTAACACGGGGACGGTAGTGAACAAATTCACCAAAACGGCTGACCATGAAGTCCAGAATTTTCTCATCATCATAACCAGCTTCAATCATCCGGTGCAGTTCACGGCGCAGATCGGCTGCCAACGGCGCATCAGAGTCGGATATATTCTGATTCTGACAGGTCGGACAACGCAACTCCTTAGACAGATTGAAATAACGCATTTCATTCTCAGCAGATGAGAACTCGTAAGTTTCAAATGAGGCCTGAGCACCGGTACACAACAGCAGAAGCAGCAATGCAAACAAGCTTAATCGCACACTCATGCCCCCTCCTCAGCCGCAATGGTATCCATCAGTCCCTTGAGTTGCTGCCAGACCTTCTCGTTCACTTCACCAACATGGCGATAGCGAATCACACCTGCACGATCCAGAATATAAGTTTCCGGTGCACCATAAACCCCCAGATCCAGGCCTAAGCGCCCTTCACGATCAACGATCACCTTGCTATAAGGGTCGTTGTAACGCTGCAACCAGTCACGCGCCAGCTGCGGATCATCCTTGTAGTTCAATCCGTAGATGGGGATACCTTCTTCCAGGCCAATTTTATTTAGTTGTTCATGCTCTTCTTTACAGGTAGCGCACCAGGTTGCCCAGACATTCAACAACGCAATTTCACCTTTTAAATCATCCTGAGTCAGTATTTGCTCCGGTTCATAAAGAGACGGCAGGGCAAATTCTGGAAGTGGCCGGTCAATCAATGCAGAAGGCAGTTTTGTGGGATCCATAAACAACCCCTTGTACAGAAAAAAACCCAACACAAGAAAGGCAACGAAGGGAACAAACACCATTAATTTACGCATAGTTACTCCGTGACAGTCTGTCGTGCAGCCGCATCCCTGCGTGCCTGCTTACGATAACGCGGATCACTCGCTGCCAGTAGGCCACCGGCTGTCATCAGCAAGGCGCCCAACCAGATCCAGCGAACAAAGGGTTTAAACTGCAGTCTGAGGGCCCAGGCACCGTTTTCCAGCTCCTCGCCCATGGCAACATAAAGATCGCGGAACAGACCCGGATCAAGCGCGACCTGTGTCATTACCATGCCCCTGGCGTTGTACATACGCTTTTCCGGAAACATTTCCCGATAAGGCTTACCGTCATAAAGAACTCTGACACGCGCCATATCCGAGGTATAGTTTGGCCCCTCCACCTTGCGTGCACCATCAAAAATAAAGGTGTAATCGCGGAATTCCAAGGTATCACCCGGCGCCATTCGCGCATCACGATGCTCAACAAATACGGTAACCATCGCAATACCTACCACAGTAACGGCTACACCCACATGCCCAAGCAACATGCCATAGTAGCTACGTGACTGCTTGCTCAACCCACTTAGCAGCCCTTTGCGCCTGCGCAGACGACCGACAAACTCAAGCCCCCAGGTGAACACGATCCAGTAACTCAGTACAAAGGCCAATACCACCCAAAAATCCAGCGAGCCACTATACAACCAGTTGGTCGCAAAACCAGCAATCACAGCCAGCACGGCGGGCAACCAGAGTTTTGATAGCAGCAGGGAAACCGAGGTTTCTTTCCAGCGACTCACAGAGGCAATGCCGAGGAAAATCACCATCAGAGACATCAGCGGCACAAACAAGGCATTGAAGTAAGGAGGCCCTACTGAAATTTTGCCCATACCCAGCGCATCCATCACCAGCGGATAGAGGGTGCCAATCAATACCGTGGCACAGGCTACGGTAAAGAGAATATTGTTTACCAGCAGAAAGCTTTCACGTGATGAGAGCGCAAAAGATGACTCACTTTTTACCGAACCGGCCCGAATGGCGTACAACAGCAGCGAACCACCGATGACAAACACCAACATACCTAAAATGAAGATACCGCGCTCAGGATCTGTGGCAAAGGCATGTACCGAAGTTAATACACCGGAACGCACCAGGAAGGTCCCCAGCAAACTCAAACAGAAAGCGGAAATCGCCAGCAACACTGTCCAGCTTTTGAACACCCCGCGCTTTTCAGTAACAGCCAGACTGTGAACAAGGGCAGTAGCCACCAACCAGGGCATTAATGATGCATTTTCCACTGGGTCCCAGAACCACCAGCCTCCCCAGCCGAGTTCGTAGTAAGCCCACCAACTACCCAGCGCGATCCCCAGCGTCAGAAATGCCCAGGCGACATTGGTCCAGGGACGTGACCAGCGTGCCCAGGCCGCATCAAGTCGACCACTCAACAACGCCGCTATGGCAAATGAGAAAGCCACTGATAGACCCACATAGCCCATGTACAAAGCCGGTGGATGGATGATCAGACCAAAATCCTGCAACAAGGGATTAAGGTCCGCACCTTGCATCGGTGCATTGGGCAGGAAGCGCTCAAAGGGACTGGAAGTGAATAAGATAAACAGTAAAAAGGCAGCAGAGATCATCCCCATAACCGCCAATACACGCCCCATAATATCCAGAGGCAGGTCTTTACTCTTGATCGCTACAGCCAGGGTCCAGAAGGATTGTATCCACACCCACAGTAACAATGATCCTTCATGGCCACCCCAGATCGCGCTGACCTTGTAATACCAGGGCAAGTTGATATTAGAACTGTGAGCCACATAAACGACCGAGAAGTCATCCAACTGAAATGAATAGGCCAACAGCAACATCGCCAGGGTCAGGAAGAAAAATACTCCCTTAGCCAAAGGCCTGGCATAATCAATCCAGAGTTTGTTGCCAGTGTAAGTGCCAGTCAACGGCACAACGGCAAGCATCAAGGCCAAACATAAAGCAAGTATCGTCGAAAAAGTACCTAACTCAGGGATCATGCTTAGTATTCCTTACCGGCTGAGGCTGGCATGGTTGGCGCTTTGCCCGATGCAGCCAGAGCTTCAGCTATCTCGGGTGACATGTAATTTTCATCATGCTTTGCCAGTACTTCAGATGCTACGAAACGGCCACCCTGATCTAGCATTCCCTGAGCAACGATCCCCTGACCTTCACGGAACAGATCAGGCAATATCCCCACATATTCCACTCGAGTGGTATGGGCATAATCAGTAATATCAAATTCCACCTTCAGACTGTCCGGGTCACGAAGGATACTGCCCTCAACCACCATACCTCCGGCACGAATACGCGTATCAGCCGGTGCCTCGCCCATGGAAATCTGGCTGGGGGAGTAAAACAGATTGATGTTCTGACTCAACGCATAGGCCGTCAGACCGACAGCGACACTGGCGCCAAATACAATCATCAACACAATCGTTAGGCGTTGCTTGCGTTGTGCATTCATGATTTTGTCTCCTCTCTGCGAATCCGACGCAACTGTTCAGCGAACAGTCGTTTTCGCGTCATCATAGGTGAAATCACATTCGCCAGCAGGACCACAAGACCCAAGGCGTAGCTACTCCAGACATACAGCCCATGCCCGCCCATGGCGAGAAAATCAGAAAAGCTATCGAAACTCACATCAACCCCTTTGCTGCAGCAATAATTCACGAACCCAACCGGTGCGGCGCTCCCGACGGATGATTTCATTACGTAAGCGCATCATCAGTACAACGGCAAAAAAACAGTAGAAACCTATCACCAGGATCAGCAAAGGCACCCACATTTCCGCTTGCATAGCTGGTTTTTCCGTTATGCTAAACGTGGCGGGCTGGTGTAATGTATTCCACCAGTCCACTGAATACTTGATGATTGGTATATTCACTAATCCAACCAACGCTAATACAGCCGTAGATTGTGCAGCGGTAGACTCACTTTCTATGGCAGAGTTCAGTGCCATAACGCCTAAATATAAAAAAAGCAGGATCAGCATAGACGTTAGTCTGGCATCCCAAACCCACCAGGAGCCCCAAGTAGGCTTACCCCAGATTGCGCCAGTAATCAGTGCCAACACAGCTAATGAAGCCCCGATAGGTGCACAGGATTTGGCGACCATATCAGCCACCTTCATTTTCCAGATCAGACCTATAGCTCCGGCAATCGCCATCGTCATATAAGTGGACTGCGCCATGTAAGCGGTCGGCACATGTAAATAGATAATCCGGAAACTATTACCCTGCTGATAATCCGGTGGCGCAAAGGCCAGCCCCCAGATCACTCCGCCCACAATCAGTATGACTGCAGCGATTGCAAACCCCGGTAATAGCTTTCCGGTAATCTGGTAACACCAGCGTGGTGAAGCCAACTGATAAAACCAGCGCGGCATCAGGTTTTTTCCTGCCATAATTTTCTCTTTATCCACTCACCGAAATTCGTAATGCAGCTGCAATGGCCAGTGGCGCTAAAGCCAACCCCAGTGCCAGCAACGCGCCCAGTAAAGCCAGATGCCCACCGACCGGCAGACCCGTCAAGGCAGCCTCAACAGCCGCCGTACCAAAGATTAGTACCGGTATATACAAGGGCAGCACCAGCAATGAAATCAACACACCACCTTTACGCAAAGCCACTGTTAGCGCCGCCCCTATTGCTCCCACCAGACTCAAAGTCGGAGTGCCGATCAGCAGACTCAGCATTAACCCCTGCATTCCCTCTGCCGGCAAAAACAGCATCACACCCAATAAAGGCGCCATCAATGTGAGCGGCAAACCGGTCATCATCCAATGCGCCAATACTTTACCTAACACCACGACAAACAAAGGTTGCGGGCTTAACAATATCTGTTCAAGCGATCCATCTTCAAAATCTGAACGAAACAGACTATCCATCGCCAGCAAGGTTGCCAGTAAAGCCGCCACCCAAACCACACCAGGGGCCAATATTGCCAGCAAGGTCGGCTCAGGACTGACTCCCAGCGGAAACAGCGTAGCGACCATCAAAAAAAAGATCAGTGGATTAACCAGATCACTGCGTCGGCGCAATGCCAGTTGCATCTCACGCTTTAACGTAGCGAAAAAAATTTTTGCCAGGCTGTAATCAGTTTCACTGTCAGTTTGTAATGCAGCCAATCGCTGAGGATTTGTGTCTATCATGCGCATTTAGTTCCCGACAATTCATCCAGATTGATACGACGAACATGCCGACTCAAATCCAGCTCATGGTGAGTGGTCAGCATCACTGTGCCACCCCGCGCTGCATGTTCTACCAGCAGTGCTTCTTTTGCAGCAACCCCTTTTTTATCGATTGCCGTAAAAGGCTCATCCAAAATCCACAAAGGTGCCCGACTGAGGTATAAGCGAGCCAGGTTGACCCGTCGATTCTGTCCGGCCGAGAGCATGTGACAGGGTATATCTTCAAACCCTTTCAAGCCTACCGCATCAAGCGCCGGAGTGATTTGCTGTAGATCAATACCTGGATCCAATGCCGCGTACCAGCGCAAATTCTCTTCCGCTGTCAGTATCGCTTTAACACCTGGCTGATGACCGAAATACAAGAGTTGACGCCGAAATGCGTCTACCTGCCGGGCAACCGGCTCACCACGCCAAAGGATCTGCCCTTCATAATGCCGTGACAGACCACTCAGAATACGCAACAGTGTTGTCTTGCCACTACCATTCTGACCTTCGACCTGCAAGATTTCGCCAGGAAACACACTGAAGCATAATCCATCGAACAAAACTCGGTCATCACGTTCGCAGAAGAGGTCTACCACCTGAAGAAGCGGGTCAGCCACAAATCACCCTGTCATGAAAAATATACTGAATCAGCAATAACACTGAAAAAATCTGTATTACCGCCGATATAAACATAACTATTATTATAAACTGTTAGAGTCAGTCATGTTAGAGGTTTACCGGGGAAGACTGTGCAATCATACCTGAACATACGTGCTAACCATGTCAGCAATGAAGCCAGTCAAACTGGTCGAGGGACAGATATTGCCCGAATGCTGCCTGCCGGCAAGGAAGCCAGTGCGACCGTTCAGCGTGTATCACAGAATCCGGCACAGCCTGGACAGTTCACTGTCCAGTTGCAAAGCGGCAATCGAACCCTGGAACTGACTACCCAGCGCCCATTACCTCAAGGCAGTCAGGTTATCCTCAGCCGTGACACGGAAGGTAATCTACAACTGCGTCTGCCAATCAACACAGGGCAATCTTCTGCAGCACAAATGCCCGGGCAATCGGGGGCTGGCAATGCCCAGAATGCACCGGCCCAGGCCAGAGCGGCGGCTGAAGCTTTTTTGCTGCGTATCACCGCCGGATCACTCAGCCAGGCCAACAGTCTACCTTTAAATCAACCGGTTCGCGGGGTGGTCATTTCACAGCCCGCTGTTGCAGCGCAAACAGCACCACTGCCAGGCAGCACACCCGCCACGGCAACACCGGGGAGTGGCGGTAACACATCTCCGGCTGCAGCGACACCCAGTACTAGCGGTAACCCGACCAACACGGCGCCCGCAACTACAGCACCCACAACCAGCGGCAGCCCCGCCAGCACCACACCGGCCACAGCTACACCGGCAACGGCTACCAGTGCTACCCCAGCCAGCAGCGCGTCCGCGACCAGCACCGTACCAGCAACGACAGCTCCCGCATCCAGTGCCAGCAGTAATACCTCGGCCAGCAACACAGCACCTGGCACATCAGCACCCGCTGGCAGCGCCGCAACGGCAGCCGCTACAGCAGCATCGGCTGCGGCAACATTCGGCTCGCCAACCTCTCCAGCGGCTGCATTACCAGCTGCAGTAGCGGGTGCAAATGCATTGGCAGCGACTATAACCAGCCAACCACTCCCGCTTCAGACTAGTGGACAGCAGCCGACACAAGCCAATGTTCAACCAGCCCCTCTACCTCCAGCGACAACAACACCCGGTCAATCGTCAGCACCTCCCGCTTCTGGCGCTCCACAAGCCGCCACGGCCCCACCACTCACCACACCTACCACCCCCTTAGTCAATGCGCTCGGCCAGGCCGAAACAGCCTCCAGACCACAAGGGTATCCGGTGCGTGTTCTGGTAGCCGGACAGGCTATCGATCTGGTCAGCCCTCGCCCTATACAGGCAGGCCAACAGGTTGAAGTCAGCCGCAATGACCAGGGACTGTTACGCCTGCAGATTACCCAACCCGCCTTACCCTTGTCACAACAGCCCGGCATTCAGGCCATCATGCAACAAGCGCTACGCGAAGTGTTACCGGTACAATTGCCACTGGCTGATGGTCTAAACCAGTTGATGCAAATCAGTGAGCGCCAGGGAGTGAAGCAAAACAGTGCGTTAAATCAGTTAATTCAGTCAATGCTGGGGCTTTTCAGCGTAAAACCTGGCTCAGCCGATGCCGATAAGGCGATTGCCCGTAATCTACAGCAAGGGGGACTGCTGAGTGAGGCCGGACTGAACCGAGCCAGCGGTGAGCGTGCGCCGCCACCCGACTTAAAACAACAACTCGGGCAACTGCTTAAACTGGCCGATCAGCTCCCGCCTCAGGCCCGCGAACAACTGACACAACTAATCAATTCACTGCTTGCCCGCTCAACGGCTCAACAGATCAGCAGCCTGCAAGGCTGGAAGGACCTGCCCGATGGCGGTCAGGAACGCCACTTCCGACTGGACCTGCCAATCCAGCAGGATAAGAAATTCGACAATGCCGAGCTGCGCATTACCGAACACCGTCGCCGGGATGAACAGGGCAACTTTGTCACCCTTTGGAGCGTACGCCTGCACTTCGAACTGGAGGAAGACGGCTCTATCGATGCCGATATCAATCTGCAAGATAACTTCCAACTCAGCGCCAGCTTTTGGGTGGAAAAGCCCGAAACACTTGGGCGTCTGCGCGAACGCCTGAATGGTTTCGAAGGTGATTTGAAGCGCAAGGGGTTTGATGTGTCGCCGCTCAATGCCAGACTGGGAAAAATGGCTAATCCGGAGCTCACTCCGTTGCAGAAACGCTTAGTAGACGTGCATACCTGATGAAAAAATCCGAACTCGACACCCAGGCCGTCGCCCTGAAATATGATCAACAGAAAGGGACAGCGCCCAAAATTGTTGCCAAGGGCAAAGGCCTGATCGCCGAACAGATCCTGGCGCTGGCGCGTGAACATGATGTACATATTCACGAGAACCCGGAATTGCTTGAAGTACTGATCAGGCTGGAGTTAGGTGACGAAATCCCGGAAACACTCTACAAAGCGATTGCCGAAGTCATCGCATTTGCCTACACACTAAAGCAAAACGAGACGGATAGTTAATGCAGGATAGACAGAGTTACGCCATCGCCGACATACGCGCAGCGGTCTCCCGAATCCGGGCCACCATGGACTTCAGCCCATTACCACGACTTGGACTGAGGTGTTTTATCAGATTCAATGCTTCAAAATAGCCTTCGATATCAAAGTGCTGAATCTCAGCCGGGGTTTTGGCATTGTAGGCCGCCAGAACCACCGCCAGCAGTCCACGCACAATATGCGAATTGCTATCGGCTTCAAAATAGAGTTTGTCATCCTTCAGGCGCTCAGACAACCACACCAGACTCTGGCATCCCTTGACCTGATTGGCTTCGGTCTGCTGTGCCTTATCCATAGGCGGAAGCTCTTTGCCTAGATCGATGATGTAACGATAACGATCTTCCCAGCTATCAAAAAAAGACAGGGTGTCGATTATATCGTCGGTGGTTATATCGGTTCCAAAAGTTTTCATCAGCTGTCTGTTATCTCTTTCAGTAGAACATACCGGTAGCGAGTTGCGCCTCTTCGCTCATCATATCGCGTTGCCAGGGCGGATCAAATATCAACTCAACCTTAACCGTTTCAACATTAGGGACTTTGGCCACCCGGTATTCGACATCACCCACTAGTACCGGCCCCATACCACAACCCGGTGCTGTCAGCGTCATGTCGATATCAACCCTGTGTGCCTGCTGATCAATACGGACCGAATAAATCAGCCCCAGATTCACCAGATCTACCGGAATTTCCGGATCATAAATAGTCCGCAGTGCGTCCCAGACCTGAGTTTCGACAATTTCATCCGTTTCCGCGGGCGGGAAGGACAGCTTTTCCGCTTCCAGTCCCAGCGCCGCCGCATCGGTACCATCCACACGCACCATCTGTCCATGCCAGGTCAGCGTATAGTTGCCGCCAAGGGACTGGGTGATAGTGACAAAGGTATCCTTGGGAATGGTCACAGGCGTGCCTGCCGGAACAATACGCGCCGGACAGTCAGTCTGAGTCACAACCATGCGTCTTTCCATTATTCATTCACCGTAAAACTTTCACCACAACCGCATTCGCTGGTGGCATTGGGATTGATAAATTTAATCTGGCGATTAATACCTTCACGCACATAATCAATTTCTGAGCCACTGACAATCGCCAGGCTGGACTTATCAATCAGCAGCGTCACATCTTCCACCTGCAGTTTGAGGTCTTCCTGTTGCCCGGCTTCAACCAGATCAAGGACATACATAAAACCAGAACAACCGCTGGGTTTCACACTCAAGCGGATAGCCTGAGCATTCTGCTGAGCGCTCAGTTGTTTGCGAAAATGCTCAAGGGCAGCTGGAAGTACCGTTACTGTCTGAGTCGACGGATCAAAACGTTCTACCGACATAAATTAACCTCCACCTGTAATTCAGAGTAGGAATTCGCGTGCCTTGGCCAGACCATCGAACAAACGATCCACCTCAGCCAGCGTATTGTAAAAACTAAAACTTGCCCTGACCGTACCATCCAGACCCAGATGCTCCATCACTGGCTGGGCGCAGTGATTTCCGGTACGCACAGCGATGCCCTGCTGGTCGAGCAACATACCGATATCAGCGGCGTGTATCCCCTCAAGCACAAAACTCATCACACAGATGCGGTTCTGCGCTGTACCCACCAAACGCATTCCTTCGAACGCCTCAGCACGCTGCTGAGCATACTGCATCAGAGCCTGCTCATGCGCGATCATGCCCGCTTTGTCGAGACTGTTGAGATAGCTAATGGCCGCGGCCAGACCTATGGCATCGGCAATATTGGGTGTACCAGCTTCAAACTTGAAAGGAATCTTGTTAAACGTCGTGCCTGCAAAGCTGACATCTTCAATCATTTCGCCGCCACCGTGCCAGGGCGGCATAGCTTCCAACAGTTCAGCACGTCCCCAGAGAGCACCAATACCAGTCGGGCCAAACAGTTTATGCCCGGAAAAGGCGTAAAAATCACACTCCAAAGCCTGTACATCCGTCATCCAGTGACTGATCGCCTGAGCTCCATCAATCATCACCAGCGCCCCCACTGCATGAGCCAACCGGGCTATCTCACGCACCGGATTGATACTGCCGAGGGCGTTGGATACATGCCCGACAGAGACCATCTTGACGCGCTCATCCAGCATACTTTCGAATGCCAGCATATCGATTTCGCCTGATGCTGTGACGGGAATCGCCTCTACCTGCGCACCTTTGTCAGCCGCAATTAACTGCCAGGGCACAATATTGGAATGATGCTCCATCATCGAAACCAACACTCTGTCCCCAGCCTGAAGATGCTGACGCCCCCAACTGGCGGCGACCAGATTAATGCCTTCGGTGGTACCGCGTGTCCAGATCACTTCACGCGCTTCCGGTGCATTGATAAACGCCGCCACCGCCAAGCGCGCCTGTTCAAAGCCCTCGGTAGCACGATCACTCAGGGTATGTGCGCCCCGGTGTACATTACTGTTGTCACAGGTGTAGTAGTGCACCAGCGCATCAATCACCGCCTGAGGCTTCTGTGTCGTGGCGCCATTATCCAGGTAGACCAGAGGATGACCATTCACCTGCTGTTGCAGGATAGGAAAGTCAGCCCGCACAGTGTCAACATCAAAGGGTTTACGTTGTTCAGTCATGAATAATATGCCGTGTCAGTTGTCCATCCTGGCCAAACAACTTTGCCAGACGTGGACGCAGCCAGAGTTTCAGGGGCTCCAGGGTCAGGTTCTCTACCAGCTCGTTAACGAAACCAAAGCTCAGCATTACCCGCGCTTCTGCTTCAGAAATACCGCGACTGGTCAGGTAAAACAGCGATTCATCATTCAGCTGACTGACAGTTGCTCCATGCGCACAGCGCACATCATCCGCATAAATTTCCAGCTCAGGCTTGGTATTGACCTGGGCCCGATCTGAGGTAAGCAGATTGCGGTTGCTTAACTGTGCCAGGGTTTTCTGGGCATCCTTATGAATATGGATACGGCCATTAAAAACCGCTTTTGAGCTATCCGACATCACCCCACGGAACACTTCCGTGGTGGTACAGTTAGGGACACAGTGCTCAACATTGGTGTGGTAATCAATACGTTGATTATTGCGTGGCAGATAGATGCCATTAAGCTGCAAATCAGCGCCACTGCCCTGATGAAACACATGGTAATCAATGCGTTTCAGACGACTGCCAGTCGCCAGGGTGAATCCCAGCAAACGCGCATCGGCGTCCAGACTGACATGCACACCACCGGTATGCAGTGACTGCTCAGATTCCAGGTTAATACGATGATGGCTTAGTGAGGCATTGGCTTTCAGGACCAGCTCAGTGGTGGAATTTACCCAGCCTTTTTCCTGGTCTTTCATGCTAAAGAAATGCTCCAGCACTTGCGCTTCAGCGCCACTTTCCAACACCACCAGTAAACGGCTGTTAACCACTTCGGCTGACGGCGTATCGGTTGCATGCACGATATACACCGGCTTATCCAGGCGCTGATTGGCCTGCACATGCAGTAAAACACCTTCTTCAAGCCAACTGCTATTGAGTGCCGCAAACAGGTGTTTACGCTGATCAGCAATGCTATTCAGATGTTCATTGATCAGTGCCTGCTGTTCGCTATCTGCGGCGGAAAAACGCACCACTTCGGCAGGCAGGCTTGAAGACAAAGCAGCATCGAAGCGACCATTCACAAACACCAGGCGATAGGCATCCAGTTCGATAAGCCCATCAGTAGAATCCAGCTTTGCCTGAGACGCCAACTGCCACTGTGCATTTTCAATCGGTAGAAGAGAGGTATAGCGCCAGGCTTCGGTTTTACGTGTCGGCCAGGGCAAATCCTGCCACAGTTGACTGCCCTGCTCTCTTACTTGACCCAACCAAGCCGGAAACGGCTGGCTAGCTGCCAGCGATATTGCCTGTTGCTGAAACTCAGAAGTCATCACGCCACCTCGTTTTCGAGCCAGCTGTAACCCTTGGCTTCCAGTTCCAGCGCCAGTGACTTGTCACCCGATTTAACGATGCGACCGTTAGCCAGTACATGCACATAATCCGGCACGATGAAATCCAGCAGACGCTGATAGTGGGTCACAACAATAAAACTGCGGTTCTCTGCACGCATGGCGTTGACGCCACGGGCGACCACCTGCAGGGCATCGATATCCAGACCTGAGTCAGTTTCATCCAGAATGCACAGTGACGGTTCCATCAGCATCATCTGCATGATCTCATTACGTTTTTTCTCACCACCGGAGAAGCCCTCATTGACGCCACGCTTGAGGAAGTTTGGGTCCAGATCGACAGCCTTGCTGGCTTCACGCGCCATTTTCATAAAATCGATGGCTGACAGCTCTTCCTGTCCGGTATGTGCGCGGCGAGCATCGACAGCCGCCTTGAGCAGCTCCATATTGCTGACACCCGGGATTTCCACCGGATACTGAAATGCCAGAAACAGTCCCTCACGCGCCCGCACTTCAGGCTCAAGATCGAGCAGATTCATCCCCTTAAAAGTGACGCTACCGGAGGTAGCCTCATAGCCGGGGCGCCCTGACAATACATTGCCCAGCGTACTTTTACCGGCACCATTGGGCCCCATAATGGCGTGAATCTCTCCTGGCTTTACCTCCAGCGATAACTGACGGAGGATGGCTTTATCTTCTACAGAGGCACATAAATTACTGATATTTAACATAGTATCTTCCAAAAACATTAACGTATACGGCTGAGGATCGCTTAACCGACAGAACCTTCCAGGCTGACTTCCAAAAGCTTGCCGGCTTCTACGGCAAACTCCATCGGCAACTGCTTGAACACCTCACGACAAAAGCCATTAACGATCATCGACACCGCTTTTTCCGGATCCAGACCGCGCTGCTGACACAGGAACATCTGGTCATCACTCACTTTAGAGGTGGTGGCTTCATGCTCGACAATGGCCGAAGGATGCGAGCTTTCAATATAGGGGAAGGTATGCGCGCCGCAACGGTCACCAATCAGCAGCGAATCACACTGGGTGTAATTACGCGCACCGGCCGCGGTTGGCCCCATACGCACCAGGCCACGGTAGGCATTCTGACTGTATCCAGCAGAGATCCCTTTGGAGATGATGGTCGAGCGGGTGTTTTTACCCAGATGGATCATCTTGGTACCGGTATCGGCCTGTTGATAGTTATTGGTCAACGCAACCGAGTAAAACTCACCGATACTGTGATCCCCTTTAAGAATACAGCTCGGGTACTTCCAGGTGACTGCAGAACCCGTTTCAACCTGGGTCCAGGAAATTTTGGCGCGGGTATGACAGATGCCACGCTTGGTGACAAAGTTATAGATCCCGCCCTTACCGTTCGCATCACCGGGATACCAGTTTTGCACGGTAGAATATTTGATTTCAGCATTATCCATTGCAACCAGCTCAACAACCGCCGCATGCAACTGATTTTCATCACGCTGAGGGGCCGTACAGCCTTCCAGATAACTAACGTGAGAACCTTCTTCGGCAACGATCAGCGTACGTTCAAACTGCCCGGTATTCATCTGGTTAATGCGGAAATAAGTCGATAACTCCATCGGGCAACGCACCCCCTTGGGGATATAGACAAAGGAGCCATCAGAGAAAACCGCCGAGTTAAGCGCAGCGTAATAGTTGTCACGCTGAGGTACGACAGAGCCGATATATTTTTTCACCAGCTCAGGGTACTTGTGCACCGCCTCACTGATAGGGCAAAAAATCACACCGGCGTCTTCCAGTTTTGCCCGGAAGGTGGTCACCACAGACACAGAATCAAATACCGCATCCACAGCCACACCCGCCAGCATTTCCTGCTCATGCAGAGGAATACCCAGCTTGTTGTAGGTTTCAATCAGGTCGGGATCAACTTCATCCAGACTCTGCGGCCGGTCAGCCAGGCTTTTAGGTGCTGAAAAATAGGAGATCGACTGAAAATCGATAGTCGGATAATGCACATGCGCCCACTCCGGCTCTTTCATCGTCAGCCAGGCCCGGTAAGCCTTAAGACGCCACTCCAGCATCCATTCCGGCTCGTTTTTCTTGGCAGAAATAAAGCGAACGACATCCTCATTCAACCCGGGAGGCAAGGTTTCAGACTCGACATCCGTATGAAAACCTGCCGCGTACTCTTTGTTAATTAACTGCTCAACCTGTTCAGACATAACCCTACCTCTAATTCTCGCTAACCACGGTCAGGCGGTGATACTGACCAATTTACTCACCACCTGCCGGAAATGGGCAACGGCAAAATCGACTTCTTCTACTGTGGTAAAACGACCAAAGCTGATCCGCAGGGAGGCATGTGCCAACGCATCTGGAACACCTATAGCCTTCAGCACATAACTGGGTTCAAGACTGGCCGACGTACAGGCCGAACCTGTCGATATAGCCAGATCTTTCAGCGCCATCAGTAACAACTCACCATCAGCCTGCTCAACACCGAGATTCAGGTTACCTGCAACTCGCTGTGTTAATGAACCATGCACATGGATACCCGGCAAGTCCCTGACACCCTCAAGAAAACGTGTTCTGATTCCTTGAATATGTGCGGATTCTTCTGCCATAGACTCAGCAGCCAGACGGGCGGCCTCGCCCATACCCACCAATTGATGTGTCGCCAGCGTACCCGAGCGCATCCCCCGCTCATGCCCGCCACCGTGTATCTGAGCCTCTAAGCGAACCCGAGGCTGCTGGCGAACATAGAGTGCACCGACGCCCTTGGGCCCATACAGTTTGTGGGCTGAGAAGGACATCAGATCCACCGGCAACTCGCGCAGATCGATAGGCAATTTACCCAGACTCTGCGCGGCATCAACATGAAACAACACCCCACGCTCACGACAGATATGACCTATTGCGGCAATATCGTTAATTGTGCCGATCTCATTGTTGACCTGCATGATGCTGACCAACAGTGTGTCTTCACGGATGGCGGCTGCCACCTGATCCGGCTGAATCAAACCGTTAGAATCAGGAGCTAACCAGGTAACCTCGTAACCCTCTGACTCTAAATGGCGCAGCGTATCTATGACGGCTTTATGCTCAATCACTGAACTGATTAGGTGCTGCCCCTTGCGCCGATGCTGATGCGCAGCTCCTTTTAATGCCAGATTGTTGGACTCGGTTGCTCCCGAGGTCCAGACAATTTCACGTGGATCGGCATTAACCAATTCAGCCACCTGCTGACGCGCTGTTTCCACCGCTTCCTCAGCTTTCCAGCCGTATATATGCGACCGGGAAGCCGGATTAGCAAAATTTCCATCCAACGTCAGGCAGGCCATCATTTTCTCGGCAACCCGAGGGTCTACGGGAGTCGAGGCCGCATAATCAAGATACACCGGCTTTCTCATTACACCTTCACTGACAAAGTTAAATTCAGAGTCCGTTAGCTAACATGTATGTCACTGGCAATCATCTGCTCAGTGTGTCGACCATCCTGACGCTGAGACACATCTTTAACATCCTGGCGTTCCACCAGATCAGCCAGTGTTATGCCATTCAAAAAAGTATGAATCTGATCACTCAGATCACACCAAAGGTGATGCGTCAGACACACCTCGCCTGACTGGCAGTCTCCGCGCTTGTTGCAGCCGGTAGCATCAACATTCTCATTGACAGCATCGATCACTTCGGCAACATTAATATCACGCTGAGAGCGCTTCAATTGATAGCCACCGCCCGGTCCACGTACACTGCTGACAAGTTCATTACGTCTCAGCTTGGCAAATAACTGCTCCAGATAAGACAGAGAGATCCCCTGTCGTTCTGATATATCCGCCAGGCTGATTGGCCCTTTACCTTCATGCAGTGCCAGATCCAACATGGCTGTCACCGCATAACGTCCTTTAGTTGTTAACCGCATTTCTCACCTCACATCGCTTACAGAATGTAGGGATTATGCTAAAACCAACATAAATAGTCAACTATATATCCTACTATTTTACTCAGGCTTCGGATCACTGTATCGATCACAATTTTTTCAGGGCTTTGATTCCTCTTCTACAGCGCCTTCAAAATCCTCTTTTTTCAACTCCGGCAACTGCTCATCACAGTACTCCGGACGCATATCACACAGCACATTACCCATCTTATCCATGCGCTTATCCATAGCTTGCAGGTGATCCAGCATGCAACCAATGGCATGAGCTACCGGGTCGGAGACTTCATTGGTGACACCATAGGCATCAAAGCCGACTTTATCGGCCATTTTCCGACGCTGTTCATCACTACTACCCTCCCGGTCATCGTCTGCACGCTTGACGATACGGCCCGGTATACCCACTACAGTAGCGCCAGCCGGTACCGCTTTGGTCACCACCGCATTAGAACCCACTTTAGCCCCCGCCCCTACGGTGAAAGGCCCCAGTATTTTCGCACCCGCACCGACAATGACATTATTCTCCAGGGTTGGATGACGCTTCCCCTTATTCCAACTGGTACCACCGAGCGTCACCCCCTGATAGAGGGTGACATCATCACCCACTTCGGCAGTCTCACCTATGACCACACCCATACCATGATCTATAAAAAAACGCCGACCTATCTGCGCACCCGGATGTATCTCAATACCGGTTGTCCAACGGGCAAAATTCGACACCATACGCGCCAGCCACTTAAAATTACGTCGCCACAAAGCATTGGCCATTCGGTGCCACCAAACAGCATGCAAGCCCGGATAGTTAGTAATCACTTCCAGAAAATTACGTGCCGCCGGGTCTCGGTCAAACACCGAGCGCACATCTTCCTTCAACCGTTCAAACATCGTTTTTCTCCTCACCCTTCATCCGGGGATTTCTTGCCAGCACCTTATCAATAGCACTTAGGAAGCCACGCATCACATTCACCTCAACCCTGTCCGGAACGGCTCGCAGAAACAGCCGACGCAGCCGCGTCATCAACTGGCGCGGATTATCCGGATCAAGAAACTCGACGCCAACCAGGGTCTTCTCCAGATGCTCAAACAACAACTCAGTTTCACGCGCATCAGCCAGATCAATATCCCAGGCCGTCCCCCATTGCGGTAACAGCCCTGGCTCGCTTTCAAGACTGGCGATACGCAATTCATAAGCAATCACCTGCACCGCTGCAGCGACATTCAACGAACTAAAATCAGGATTAGTGGGTATATGCACATGATGATGACAGCGATGCAACTCATCATTAGTCAAACCCCGGTCTTCACGACCGAACAAAATGGCCATCCGCTTACCCGGTTGCAAGTCACATGCCACCGACGCCATTTGCCGCGGTGTAATCACAGGCCAGGGAATATGTCGATCACGCGCACTGGTGCCCACCACAAGATGACACCCGTCCAACGCCTCGTCTAACGTCTCAACAACCTTAGCAGAGGCCAGAAGATCCGTGGCCCCAGAGGCACGCGCGTCCGCTTCCGGATCAGGAAAGCGCTTAGGCGCAACCAGACACAAATCCGTTAATCCCATATTCTGCATGGCACGCGCCACCCCACCGATATTGCCCGGGTGCGTGGTATGAATCATGACAATACGTATCTGGCCCAACATAGCTCGACATTTCCAGCAAAAAAACAAGGCCGGTATAATAGCAGATAATCAGGGAAGTGCAGAGATGCAAGATAGATCTTAGACCTATCAACAGAGTGATAAGAAGTGTAATACAACAATTAGAACTTACACTTTTGGCCGAACTATCATGAGTATAGATTAAGCTAGATATTAATACAACTATGTATGGCTTTTTTGGATTCGCAGCAACTTTCTGATACTGATTATACAACATAACAACTCAGCACATAGTCCATAAGCTATCGCTTCACAGAACGAAGCGATAGCAACAATCTATAAAGTTGAGCTAAAATCGGTAGCGCAAAACTCAGCTTAAGTAGGGCTTACTTTCTACAGTCATTTAAGGTTTCCTTTAAATCCTCAGTATCGAGATGTATATATCTAGTGGTTGTTTGAACACTCAAATGACCTAGAAGTCTTTGTGCATAAACCACATTACCACTACTTTTAATTATATCTGAGGCTAAAGTATGTCTAAACATATGACTTGTTACCCTAAAACCAACACTTTTTGACAACAGCCCAAATGCATAAAAAACATCATCTGAATTCATATAATCTTTACGCTTTGGATCAAACTTAAGCCTATTTTCGTGAATATTAAAAAATTGATTTGCTATGCGTTTTCTTTTTGAAATATAGTCTACAAGCACACGATTCAAATCATCACTAATTGGAACTTTGTATTCAAGATAATTTTTTGAATGCTCTGCTCTTAATCTAATCCAACCATCAACCAAATCCACATCTTGATTGTTCAGACCTATAAGCTGTGAAACCCTCATACCTGTGTGATAAAAAACCATTACTACAGTCTTCCAAAACCACGAAGGATCCCTATTAAATAAAACATCATTATCATCTATGAATTTAAAAATTCTATTAATTTTTTTATCACTCAATCTTCTATCATTACTAATAGGGGCTTTAACGCTCAAGCCCTCAAATGGGCTAAATTTACTTTTCAAATAGTTATTTTTAATTCCAAATTTATAAAAACTATTAAGATATGCAATATATGAATTTATAGTTGCGGGTTTTATTTTTTTCAAAAAATCCTTCCTCCATAATAAAACCGCCTGCCTATCAACATCATCAGGGTATACAGCATCAATAGTTATAGAAAACCTAGATACAATTGATATAAAAAGTTTATTACTACTACTCCGTAGATTTTTTTCAAGAGTGTACAGCTCGATCAGCTCATCAAAAGTCACTTTGTCATCCATTTCATCAATCCCTTTTCAGCTCTAGAAAGGGATTATTATACAAAAAACTAACTTGATTACACTCTTTCCTGAGTAGGTACCCCTGGATTACTGAGCTTCTCTTAGGCCCCTGTACATTCACCTTAAATATATTCATTGCGTCCTCACTCTTCTGGTGAACTTTACATCTCTGGAAGGATTTCTGGATATCTTTCCATGCATTGTCATCACCATACTTCTCAAGACTAAATCTTTTGAATGCCTTAGGACTAACAATGAATAAGGTATCATCTACCGTATGGGCGAATGACCTTGCATCATTAATAATTAATTTTTTAGAATTAATACTGCTAAATACCCATTCAAGAAACTGCTTCCCTAAAGACACATCCACTTCAAAAGTATCAATAGATTCATTTTTATAAGATATAGAATTATTTAAATCTTCTTCAGATCCATCACAATAATTCACATTAGCACTAGAAATATCAAGGTCGTCAAATACATCCAGATAGCTAGATGAGTGCAATGATACCTCGGGCTTAATTATATTTTTATCTTCGCATTTTAATTCTTCAGAGCTATCTAAAATAACTTGATCTTGCGGATTAGAATTGTCAGACTCAATATACTGATTATCTTCGATTGTAACATCACCTTTAAATAAATCGCTTAAGTCACCATTTGGCCACAAAACTGAAGGATGAACCTTTACACATGTCAAGGAGACCGACCATTCATCAATTGATATTTTACACTTCCATACAGCTTTTTTTTGCAAGTTAGGCTGAAGCAATCCACAACTTTGCATTTCATCAAACAAAATTGGATTGCTCGAAGGCACACTACTATAGCCAAGCTCAAGTAAATATGACCGCAATTCATTTGCTACTGTTTTACTAACAAGCCAAACAGCATCACCTGTAACAAAGCAACTTGCACCCTTCTCATTAAGTTTTAGTCGATTATTTACTATATAACGTAGTCCAGTGATCAGCTTCCCTTGAAGTGAAACAATGTTTTGCTCTATTGCGATTTTAGGATTACCTCCCATGAACTTACTTACGCTGGCTTTATCTGCCTTTTTTACAATTTCACCAATCACACCAGACTTATCATGATGGCCGGACAATTCCATAACCAATTGATTAAAGACATCTACTTCAGATCGAATCCAGTCGATATTCACTTGGGTTAAAATTCTGGTAAAAAATAGCAAACCAGAAACGCCGTGAACTTGGTAATCTCTGCCCTTCACATATGAAATGGTATACTGAGTTCCAAAGGGTATATTTCCATGAATCAGACATAAGTCAGTACCATCGATAGCCTGCACTCTCATATCAAACGCAATTTTTCCAATATCATGTAAAAGTGCACCATAGATGATAGCGGCGGTCCATATTTCTGCTACTTTGGACTGCTCCTCAGACTTACCTCCTGGTGGTAACAACCTGTTCCTGCGTATTTTTAAAGCATATATAGCGACTTCAAGCACATGATCTATCAAACCACCAGGGTAACAATGATGATGATTAGCTGATGCCGGTAATAATTGCACTATTTCGGCAAGCCGACGGATAGGTTGCTCCACATGCAACTCAAATGATTCGTGCGTTAATGAAGTTAGATCCCAAAGCTGCCTAATAAGCTGCCTTCTATTGACGTCTTGTAACAGCTCATCACTTGACTTAGATAGTAGCCAACCATCTTCTTTTGCCTGCAAATCAACGGCTTCAGACATACTCACAGCACTTGAAGGTATTAGCTTTTGAATCAGTTTATTAATCATATATTTCAACTATTTATATTGATAAACTCAATATAAATAAAGTTACACTTCAATCAAGTGAAAAGCTTAAATGAAAAATTGACTAATTTATTTGCACCTGAGGACTGTGCTTTCGGATAGATTAGCCGTGCCAGTGCGCTATCATCAAGAGTACAAATGGTTTCCCAATTGAGATCTTGCTGTTCGGCTGAACTCGTTACTTTTTGGATGGCACCGACGCTGACACGCAGGCTATCGCGGACTTGACGAACGGATAGGCCAGCATGCAACCGTAACCTAAGGATTTCACGAAGTTTACGCATGGATGTTCTCTGTCTGGTCATAACCGTATCCATCTGAAAATGAATAGGTTATCAGTGATAACAATCAACGCGGAGAAGGCATTCTGGAATTAAGTGAACACTGATTCTGGAAATCGGGCAAAAATGTTCACTTTGCACCAGAATAGGTGTTCACTTTGGGGGCAGAGTGCGCACTTGGGACGAAAGTAAGTGGAACACTAGTCCGCTACAAATACTAAATCTCTAGCGTACAGGTGCCGATTCATTTAAAGCACTGAGGTGGCTATGCCACCTCTCTACTTTTAGTTACTAGAGTCAAACCCGTGCGCTTAACACCGTTTATCTCGAGCAATCTTGTCACGAGTTTTTGTAGCGGATCGGTGTCGCGCTTGGCACCGAGTATCAAACCAACACTTTGCAAGTTGGGTGATACAGGGTTAGTCCCATGAATACCCATTTCGCCATGATGATAGCTCGCTAAATCACCTAATTCCTTTTCGGTGTAGAGTATCGTTAAGGAGTTAACTGTTGGCGTCTTCTGGTTAGGGTGGTGTATCCCATGGACATACTTCATTGTCAACTCTGGAAGATAGTTTACGAATGCCCAGTTACGGTTCGTGTATTTAGCATCCATTACTAGTAGCCGAATATCCCCTGTCTCAGAGTCTATTAACTGAATCACAATATCAGGCACTCGCTTGGAGTTAATCCAAAACTGACCCCGCTCCCTAAAGTAAGATTTATCCTTGATGGAGTAGGCCTCGCTATTTACCAACCCATGCCGATGCTGAGCTGAATTCAAAGGAGTCCAGTAGATGGGCTCTCGCTCTACAATGAGCTGAGTGCCTTTCGGATCTGTGAATACAGTTTCAAGATTTGGTGTTGAATCACTGCTCGCAAGAGCCGGATTGAAGTAGATATTTACGCTCTGAACAACCCGGAAATAGCAATATGCTTCAAAGAGATCAGGGATGCTCTGTATGGCAAACAGGTTCTCGTAAGCCGACCAGTCAAGAGTCCCACGTTGATGCCATTTGATGATATCAATAAAGACTTCCATGTAGACATGGTTGCTGCGTGTCTTAGGTGTGATAATTGGCCGCTCATTCAGGGGCCTAGAGACGGGTAGGCGCGTATCTAAGTGCCCCTTGATCTGCTTAAGGTTATCAATGAGCCTGTCGATTCGTGTTATGTGAGCCCCCATAAGATGGGACTTGAACTTCGATACTTTATCAAAAAATGAGATATAGCCTTTGGGTAGCTGTGCGCTTAGGTTTCCTGCCCTGAACTCACGCTGGTACTTCTGAGCCAGTTGCTGTGCCTCCCTGAGAAGAAGATCTACATAACCGTGAATTATCCAGTTTTCGTAGACATCAGGGTTTTCGAGTAGCACCGGCATTCTCAAGCTAGATGCTCTGAAATGCTCACCTTCATAGAGGATATGTGCCTGATCCGGATTTTCATCGGGCTCCAAAACAGAAAGATTCTCGAGCAACCACCCTATGGTTGAATCATCCATCTCCTCGCCACCAGTCGGCGAAACCATTCGCTGCTTGGGTACGAGTCGCGTGATTGGCTTGTTGATGATGATAGGCATTGAATCCACTAGCAGCTCAATCGATCGCTCGATCCTTTCTAACGTGTGAGCAGGCGAAACAGCACCCTCACTGAATCCGGCGCTGTGCCTTGTGGCACTGAAGACCGAATGCAAAGCATCGCTAGATAGGCCCGCCAGGTATTCAAACATTCGCTCGACATTTTCTGCAGAAGTCGCTTTAGCTGCCACTTGTAGGGGCTGAAACGCTGCTAGCTCAACCGCTTCTCCCGCCTCATTATGTAAAAGTACCGTTAGCTCGGAGATTCCGAAGTAGTTACTGAAAAGTTTCTCAGTTCGATAATTCGAAGTTTTAGGCGTCCATACAAACTCTGTGGTTTCCGCTGCATCAGGATATTCGCGATGAGTCGCCTCAATTGCATGTTGGTACAGTTCAAGTGTCGCGTTTGAAAAGTGTCGTGGGACTCGAAGACGAAACTCTATTCGTTCATCCTCGAGCACCCATGGCAAATTCTCCTGTATCGGTTGCTCAATATCCGGCAAGGTTACGACCTCTCCTGATCTTTTCCCATCTAGTATTAAGAGTTCAAGTTCCATCTCGACCTCCTAGAAAAATGAGTAGGTGCCGGTCATGTCATTGCCGCTGGCCAGAATGCGCTCTAGATGGCGTGAGGATCGTGTATAACTAGAGCCGATTTCGCTCTGCAGCTTCTCAACTCTGACTCTGAACTTCGATCCGTAGCCCTCAATATGCGGGAGGATATGCTGACTGAGGGCGAAGTCGAAGGCGGTTGTCGCATCCATGAGATTGCCGTCCATCGCTGCACCAAAATACTCAGTAATCGCCGCAACCTTCCTGTGAGAGATAGAGACCGGCTGACCTAGTGCGGGATCACGTTCACCAAGGAGATTGATGATCGTATTGAGTTTATCTTCGAGAACTGAAGAAAGTTCCGCATCTTCCGTTGTGAAGTACTTTTCAAAGAGATCGTAGTTCAATGCGCCATTGAGTTTCAGGCCCGTAGCAAAGTCGTTCTTGGAACTATCATCATTATCAAGCGAGATAATTGGAACACGATCGATCAGCCGAGGGGACAATCGCTCTGTTGTCGCATCATGGTTGATGGTCGCGACAAACCGCACATTCCTGGCCACTTTGAGCAGATCACTCCCTTTTTCTGGACGACCCGTAACAATAGGACGATGGCGGCCTTCTTTATCACACATACCGATGAAATCAGACCAGTAGTGCTCCATCGGACTAAGATTGGCTTCGTCGAGCAGCACCAGCCGTAAACTATCGTTCGTTTCATCCACCGGATTGTTCAGGAAGTCATAGAGGCCAGTACGGGCTCTTTGGTAGGAGTTATTGAGGCTGTTATAGAATCCGAGGATATCCCGGCCAGAAACCCAGCCACGAGCAACGGGCATATAGAGAAAGTTTTTATCATTGGATGAGTCGCCCAATTGAAGGCCATCAGCGAGACGGACAACAGAAGAAGTTTTACCGACCCCCGGCGGCCCTGCTAGCACTGTAAGAAACGACTGAGTGGTGCTGAGAAGCAGGTTAGCCATTTCGACATCAGAGAAAGTTTTGCCATAGTCTTCATCTAAATGACTACGAACCGAGTCTACGACTTCTGTAGCCGAACTAGGCTTTTCACTTGCAAATTGAAGGGGCTTGAACTTACTCGATTCATTGCTCGTAACTGATCCGCCTTTGAGGACTCTGCTGACAACAGCCATCTCACCGACCTTGGCAGCTAGGTCACTATGCTTCAAAGTATCCTCGACTGATTTTCGAGCTTTATTGAGCTCCTCGTTTTCCCCCTTCCGTTTAGTGATCTCTCGTTCGAGTACCCTGATCTCAGTATTTAGGTCTTCAACTTGCTCTACTAACTGGAGTGTTTGTAGCCTGCTAGCTACATCATCGGCAATTTCATCCCGTTGTTGTTCAAGTTTTTCAATCCCGGCTTGAAGTTCGGACTCCAGCTCCTTGAGATTTTCCCTGCGAGTAACTTCAGTCTCTTCCTTGATAATCTGTATTGTTACTTCTGCATCACGTCGTGCTTGCGTAACCTCATCTCCAACCGTTTTCAGCTCGCTTTGCTTTTTCGCGATTTGAGCCTCAATTTGCTCGATTCGTCGTTTGGCCTCGGTTTCTTGCTTTTTTGCATCTTCTTCGATTTTGCTGATTTGATCACTCAGAAGTGCATCCTTGTTCTTGGCAACATAATCCTCGAGGAATATTTTACCTTTGGAGGACTCAAAGTAATCTCTGACAATTTGGTGGCCCGTATCAGTAGCAGCTAGATACTCATCAAGAACGGTCTTTAATCGATCTAGGTGGGGACTGCCCTTAATGTTCAGGTTTTGGCGCTCGAACTGAGCAATGCCTTGTTTTAACTTATCAGCCTCACGCTTACTGAGAAATGTATTCTTCTTTCCCGCCTGCATGCCGTTGAAGTAAGTAATCAACTTTGAATTGCTCATATAGTCATAAGTTTCATAAGTGTGCTGAGACAGATGTTTCAACGTAGACACAAATATTTTCAGTACTCCGTTAATCGATAGTTCAACAAGGCTGTCTCTGACCTCGTTATGATCGAATTTGGCTACTGCGTGTGAAGCGTAATTGAGCGCATTAGAAGATCTTGGCTCAAGCAGTTGGCCGTTCTCACCCTCATCTGTAGCCATGAATAATCCGAACAAGCTTCCTTGTTGACCATCCTTTATAAAAAATGGAGTTTTAGGTGCTTTAAGTCCAGAAGGAAGACGGCTTGATTCCGCTGGCGGCAGTATCGTATTCACGACGGGGATTAAATACCCGGCTGGAAGTGATTTAGCATGCTTACCGTCTGTCCAGTACCTTTTTTCACCCACTGATTCAGTTTTTTCATCGTCCCGAAAGTGGACGCTCAGTAGGAACGGCTCATGCTCTGCATAGGCTTTATCGATTGATTGATAAGCTTGTGAAACAAATATGTCGGAGGGATAGTCTGATTTGTCGATATATTGGAGCTCTCCGTCCTCAGTCACAGAGAGCAGAGGGGTGAGAAATCCTTTGTTGTCGTCTTCTAGTAGGGGGCGTCGCTTATAAACAATTACGTTTTCGATCTTCAGGTTTGGGCTCATTGGGTAGTCCTTAATAAAGAATAGTCTGGTTTAGAAGCCCTAAAACTTAGGGAAGTCTAGTGTAGCTCTCCTAATTTCGATCTTTTCGACGTCATTCACTCTTAGCCAATCCTGCTTAAATGAATGTGCTTATTTACTATATTTATACATTAGTCGAAATTAAATTTACACACCCTGAACTGGTCTAATAGATCCGGACACTTTAATTAGCGACAATATCAGTCAGCTATTGAGGTGTCATTATGAGTCAGAAACGAACCTACAAACAGTACTCGGCAGAGTTCAAAGAAGAAGCCGTGGCGTTGGTCACAGATCAAGGTTATACGATTCCAGAGGCGGCCAAATCCTTGGGTATTAATACGAATATGCTTTATCGCTGGAAAGATAAACTAGAAGCTAAAAACAGTGGCAACCAAGTCACTGAGACCGAACGAGAAGAACTGCTTAGGTTACGCAAAGAGAACCGTAACCTGCGGATGGAAAAGGAGATTTTAAAAAAGGCTTCAGCCTTCTTCGCGAAAGAAATGAAGTAAAGTTTGATTTCATCGCGGCTGAATCAACCCATTACCCAGTTGCTGTTCTTTGCCAGGTAATGGGTGTGAGCCGCTCGGCCTACTATGACTGGCAAAAACGGCCTGGCAAGCTTATACCGGCTGAAGGGTTGACGCTTAGACGCCGGATGAAAAAGCTGTTTAAGCGCAGTCGTTCAAGCTTGGGGAGCCGAGAGATGTTGAAAAAACTACGCGGAGAAGGCTTTAAAATTGGTCGCTATCGGGTACGTAAACTCATGGAGCAAATGAACCTGATTGTACATCAGCGCGTGGCCTACAAAGTGACCACCAAGCGCAAATTCAGCGATGCGGTCGCTGATAACTTGTTGAATCAGAATTTTAATCCCACAGGGCCGAATCAGGTGTGGGCTGGTGATGTGACGTATTGCCGAACTGGAGAAGGCTGGATGTATCTGGCGGTGGTAATGGACTTATATTCCCGCCGTATAGTCGGCTGGCATATAGATAAGCGCATGACGACCGATCTTGTCAGTAAATCGCTGATGAAAGCGTTTAATTTGCGGAACCCTCCACCTGGGCTGGTGTTCCACAGCCACCGAGGCTCTCAGTACACGAGTCGTCGGTATCGTAAACTGTTGGCCGATTACAACATGCGGGCCAGCATGGGAGACGTGGGTGCGTGTTGGGATAATGCCGTTGTAGAGCGCTTCTTTGGGAGCCTGAAGCATGATTGGCTACTGAAAATCCCACAGCCCACACGGCAGCATATGAGAAATGACGTGGCAGCATACATGCGTTATTACAACCTGGAAAGATTACATACGGCCAACGGTGATCGGTCACCGGTGGACTATGAAAACGAGCTAAAAAAAGTGTCCGGTTTTAGTTGACCAGTACACCCCTACTTACTAAATCCATAGAAAGGTTGATCTTAGTCATCCTAATACATTTTGTCTCATCAAAGTGATTTCCTGATAGATTCCCTAAACTGGGCTCTGTAAAAATGCTCGCTAATGTGAGTCCTAGGAAAAAACTCCGTGTTAACGTCTTTCTATTCGTTGCTGACCTCGATTACGCAATAGATGGTGAGCTACAAATTCTCGATAAACATTGTTGTAGGGGTATGAAGGATTACAAAAAAACCACCGCTTGTTGGACACTCACCTTTCCACACCAAAAACACTCAATAATCATTGTTTTTATGATCATATTCCCGTACAACAATCTATAAACAGATTAGGTACGTTTTTTTATGATTATTGGTTATGCTCGGGTCAGCACCCAAGACCAGCACTCAGATCTGCAGCTCGATGCCCTCATTCAAGCCGGATGTGAACAGATATATCAGGAAAAAATCACAAGCAAGCTTCGAGAGCGACCAGAATTGACGCAGTGTCTTCGTACACTTCGCAAGGGCGACACTCTAGTGGTCTGGCGAATGGATCGATTAGCACGATCACTCAAAGACCTGGTAGAGATTATTGAATCGTACCGGCTTTCGTGGAGGCCTATTTCTTTGAGAGAATAAGGCTATGAAAAACTCTAACAGATACTCCCCCGAAGTTCGTGAGCGTGCCGTGCGTATGGTTCAAGAACACCTTAATGATTATCCATCTGAGTGGGCCGCTATTGAGTCCATTGCACCCAAGATTGGTTGTTTCCCTCAGACCCTTCACGGCTGGTTACGCCGCCATCAGACGGATACAGGTCAGCGCTCTGGTCAAACCACTGATGAGCAAAGGCACATGAAAGCGCTTGAGCGTGGGAATCGAGAGCTGCGCAGAGCCAATGGAATTCTTCGACTCGCCAGTGCTTATTTTGCCAAGGCGGAGCTCGACCGCCGTACCAAACATTGATTGCTTTTGTTGATGAGTATCGTGACCAATACGGAGTCGAGCCGATCTGTCGAATCCTACAGATTGCTCCGTCGGGTTACTGCAAGCAGGTCGCCAGAGCTCGTGATCCTGAGTTGCGCCCTGACCGCAGTAAACGGGATGACCAGCTCTGTGTTGAAATCCAGCGTGTCTGGGATGACAACATGCAATGCTACGATGTAGTTAAGGTCTGGAAGCAGCTTCTACAGGAGCAGGTTGAGGTGGCTCGATGCACCGTGAGGCGCCTGATGCAGCGTCTTGGATTACAGGGTGTGCGTCGAGGCCAAGCTGTCCGCACCACGGTACCTGATGATAAAGCCGCCTACCCACAAGACAGGGTTAAGCGCTATTTCCATGCTGATCAGCCCAACCAGTTGTGGGTATCGGATTTCACGTATGTCTCGACCTGGCAGGGCTGGCTCTATGTGGCTTTTGTGATCGATGTCTTTGCGCGTCGAATTGTGGGTTGGCGGGTCAGCAACCGTATGCAGACTGATTTCGTTCTGGATGCACTCAAGCAGGCCTTGCATGAACGACAACCACATCGGGCCGGGGGGGGGCTGATCCATCACAGTGACCGAGGTAGCCAGTATGTTTCCATCCGATACACTGAGCGCCTAGCCGAGGCCAATATAGAGCCTTCTGTGGGCAGTAAAGGAGACAGCTACGACAATGCATTGGCTGAGACCCTCAATGGCTTGTACAAGGCTGAGGTGATCCACCGCCAATCATGGAAGAGCCGTGAAGCCGTTGAAATGGCTACTCTGAAATGGGTGCATTGGTACAACCATCAACGGCTACTGGGTTCGATTGGGTATATACCTCCAGCGGAAGCTGAGGCAAACTACTATCAGCACCAAACTGGTCAGGCTATAGCGGCCTGACTTAAAGCAAACTGCCTCCACAAAACCCGGTACGATTCATACAGTAATTGTCACATCGTCGCCAATCAGTAATGTCTCGCAAACGCGGCGGGTCAATATAAGCATTTAATCTTCTCCTTGATTATGTGATAGTCCTTTGAATATCAAAATCTAGCGCAAACCAGATGATTTTTCAACTGTGTGAACATCATCTTTAGAGGCCCTACCCTGCACCTGCAGCCCATCTGAATTTCTGCACAAGGTGATTCGATTAGGCAAAACTTCACAGAGGCAGTCATTACCGATAAAAGCAGGATCTATAACACTTTGATTCCGTTGTAGAATATCGCACTCTATTACCATGGAACTGTGGCTATATACTCATTCGATTGCAATGCATCAGCGCTGTCAGAAGTATGCCCCGAGCGCTCACAGGAGCCACTCCCTCAGTGCTGTAGACTGTTTGTATTTGATCCTGCGGTAGTACTCGCTCATCGTCACCTTCAGCTTCTTCGATGCCGTTCGCTGCCTCAACCGAGGCTAACCGTTGACGTCCTTGCCCCAGTAAAACTCGAACCCCAGGTAAGCGCACAGTGCAGATAGATGTTCGCCAGAATCGGACTAATCACCCCTCCCTGTGGGCTACCACTGCTAGGCTTAGTGTATTCTCCTTCCGGTGATTTAATCCGCACTTTTAGCCACTGACCAATCAGGCTCAGTAGGGCATCATCATCGATCCGGTGGACCAACATACGTTTCATCCAGTCGAGATCCATATTGTCGAAGAAACCTTTGATGTCGGCCTCCACGATGTAACCATAGCCTTTGCATTGCAGGTTCAGTCCTAAGCTATGAACCGTCTGATGAGCACTGTTATTGGGCCGATAACCGCGAAAGTCCTGTTCCCAGTGCTTTACAGGATCAGGCTGACGCCCTGCTGGACCAGCTTGTCGTCTATCGTCGGCCTGCTGTTACGCTGGACTTCCCTACCACGTCCCCTGTGGAACATCTCTGACTCATCACAGCCTCACCAAGGCGGCTGGTTTGCATGGACTTCGATGGCGTTACAAACCTCGTCAGTCAGAACTCACTTTATTATCGGGCGATACCGGCACGTCAGGGCCACGACAGCCCCCGTGGCCTATATGATTCTCTGTGTACGCTTCACGTTGCTTATTCATCCGTGCTTCCTGCCACACAAATATTCCTGATTTCAGACTCCGCACAACGCGCAACACTCGATATAGATGGGTGGTTAACCCTTACCTGACAGGGACTTTCACCCTGTAAGATGCATCAAGCTTCGCTTGACGCACTAACGCAAGCCATCACAAGCCCTCATTCATTAAACCTCCAGATAATCAAAGCAGCCTAACCGCAACAAGTTTTCTTGAGCACGTACAGCATTATTGCAGACCTCCTGGTCTTCAGATTTTAGGCCCGCTTTCAAGATAGGTTTAGCTTCCTCGTCTAAAATATATATCTGTGTACCTTGATCCATGGTATCCGTGATTTTAGCAAAGCATTCGACAACTAAAGCTAAGTGATTTGGGAGCAGATTATTTAAGGCTCTTACCTGAATGGAAAGCCCAATACCCTTTCCCTGTTCAAGATCAAGATCAAGAATCTTCGAGTACGATTGCAAACGCCAGTCAGGTTCGAGGCATTCGGCTTCCAGCCAAAAGGTAAATTCCTGAAGTTCTAGCGGCTCAGCAGCTTCAAAGCGCCAATCAAAAAATGCGATAATGCGAGCAGTCAATGTCTTATCCAGTTGCCTACCGCTATTTTTCAGTGATCGACCAACATGATCGAAAAGCTGACTCCAGCGTTCACGGTCGTTTTTAGTCATATCGTAAAAACGCTCAAGCAGGCTTTCATGACCCGTTAGAGAGTAGACCTCCCAAAGGTAGTAGGCGAAAAGGTGCTGACCTAGTCTGTCGACAATATCCTTACCACTGCCTTCTTCGGTTGACAGGATGCTCAGGTTCGCTACTGCGTGTTCAAAATCACCCCTCAGAATTTCAAACGTCAGCTTGACTGGACGATTAAAGCGTATAAAGCTACAAAAGGCACTCCGCCAAACAGCTTCATTTGCTTGAGGGAATAAGATTTTTCGTTGCAGATTAGCCCAACCCGGATTGAGAGTACAAAGGTTTCCGAAGTGCATCCCCACTAGCGCATGCTCAGGCGCAGTTAACTTAATATCAGCATCCTCTGCTATACGTCTTGTGAGGATATCGGTCACTTCCGAGACATGATCTTCTGGAAAATGACGGCGAACCCAGAAGCCAAAATTAACAAGGGACTCGAGTGCCCGACTACGGGTGTTGTTGATAGCCTCAGTAATGGGATCGTTACGATTAAGCAGCACTGGACAATCCTGGTCGAGCCGCCAATCAAATTGACTGCACACTTGTCGAAGCATAACCCCAAGTCCATCCCTTGCGGTAATTGGCGCATCCGTATCCTTTTTCACACATGCATCAATAAAATCAACTACGGCTCGGCGCGAACTGCCCCAATCGGGGTGGACGCGTGATTCGTCTTGGGGTTCGGGTTGTCCTTCTACTCGCTGGATGTCTGGATGAGACAAGATCCATGTACAAAATGAAATCCACCGGTCCAGGTTTTCGAAATTCCTTTCCTTGACGACCTCGATCATGGCCTTGAGCATGGCAGCGACATAGACTGGCCGAGCAATCCTGTCACCGCTCGCCAGCCAGAAATCCAGTCGCTCGACATCAGGCATAATCTGCTTTTTGAAAAGGGACTGAAAGACATCAGCCAGCGCAGATATATTGATCTCAATCAGCGAGTTGTCTTTGTCCCGACACTCTTCGTCCCAGTCGTTTAGATAGGATAGAAGCTCTTCATCCGTAAAGCTCTCTAGATCCTTGACAGACTTCGGACTCCTATAGCTGATCGTACCGCCGGTTACCTCACCATAGGGTAAATAGCTGTCATCAGTAACAGTTTCATCCAGTGTTTCACCTACCAGCTCATCGAAATAACGTTGGACATCCCCGCTCAGCAGAACAGCGAAGGGGCGTAGCTGCATGCGATGAAAGTAGCGTTGATGTTGTTGAAAACTCTCATCAGTGTAACTCTCGCCCATCCAAGCACGATAATCATCTGTCGAAGGTCCACTGAGAATACCATCGAATATTCTTTTTCGTTCGTCCTCGCTGAGCAAGCGGAGGCCGAAACGCTCACTTGCCTTACGGATCATCAATTGGAATTCGTAGTGGTGCTCCCATTTAGAGTAGTCATCATGTCCAAGGATTTGCTCACGTATCCATGGGAGGGTCTTATCATTCAGATTAGATGCATAAAGGAGCTGCCGCAGCCGCGTGAACACCCTCCAACGATGATTTCGCAATGCCTGGTCCAGGGAGTCAATGGATTCCGGAGCTTTGTCATAAACCTGCTCGCAGGCATAAGCCAGCGTCTGCACTAGAGTTCCTTTTACATCTTGATACTCGCGATCTGGCTTATCCAGCCTCCGGCACCAGATTTCCGAATAATCCTGTCCGCTCCCTTTTTCGAAATCTTCCTGATAAATTCCCAGCCTGATCATGCTTGCCACCGCATCAATCAGGATGCGGGAAACCTGATAGGGCTCATGCTCGGCCAAGGGGCGAACACCATTTTCCAGGATTTGCTGATATTCCCATTGTTGAAAGCGGGGTATAGGTTCTAGTAAGGATACTAAAGACTTTGGATTTTTTTTGCGAAGTAGCTCTTTTTCACGAGCTTTTGGGTCTTCCCGAAAGGAAACCAGTGATTTCGTTACTTTAAGCGATTCGGCAATGTTACCTTGCGCCATCCAATGCTTAAGTAATTCAGGATAACGATGAGCAAGGAACGGATTATCAAGTTCAATGTATTCATTAAGCTTCGGGTACAACTCTGCGGATTGCCGCCCTTCTAGCTTAAGTGCTATTGCAAGGACATCATCATAAACCCGAGGGTTATCTGTTTTCGGCAGAGATAAAATAATTTCGACTACTTGATCTGGTACCTCCTCTGTAATGGTCAATAAATAGCTCAGTTCTGGCCAATGTGGATATTGCACATACCCGTCACGCAGCTGTTTCAAACCGGGGGGGCTGCTAAAATAGCCACGTTGTCGCAGTGGTTCTACCCAGAGAGGGTTATTTAGCCTGGAGAAAAAGTACTGTCGATCCGTCTCTTTTTTAACGGAAGCCATTACTTTATCTATCATCTCATTGGTTGGTGGCGTCCAGGATTTCATTTAAGTCCTTAAGTCGATCATATTGACTACTGGCTGCTATGTAGAGATACCCATCCAGACAATTGAAATGCTTTTCTAAGTCATTGCCGATATTTTCACGAAAGGGTTTGTCCCGAAGATGTGCATGACCAAGAAACCATTCTTTTGCAGCTTTCCATTCTGAAAGAAAATTATCGGGTATCTTGTCTCTATCGGAGTAATCGAGAAATGTGCTGAAAAACAAGCCATCAGCCTCTGAACTTCGCATGCGGCCAGATTTGTGCTCATCAATCAGTGTAGAGATTTTTTGACATACATCGATGGGAATCAGGTGTCCTTTCTCGGCCACTTCAGACGAAAACTCATTAGTTAACCGCCACTCCTCACGCCAGCCACCCTGTAATTTGTCGATATGCTGCTGATATTGAACGCGCTCCGATTTGATGCCAGCAACAGTAGATGCAAGACGGTTCATCAAGTCCCGACCAACATGGGCAACAAAGGAGACGTAACCTGCTGACCTCTGATTTATTAAAATTGCAGCACCTTTATACGCCTCGGCAAAGACTGAAAGGCTGAGATCATCATTCAGCCATTCATAAACTCGCTGTTGTTCGTCATTTAGCACTGATCTTTACTCTCTAAGTGCCAAAATATTCTTCGAATAAATAATATTGCATTAATCCTACCTTGCCCAAAAGTGCGTAAGCAAAATCTAAAAATATGGTGTTAGGCTGGCACTTTTTATTACCCTAAATTTACTCAGTATACTCCACCAACAACATCAAATTGTCCAGCGATGAAAAACTGATCAACACATCGATCCTAAATCATCAGGTGGCACCGAACTCTCAGCGGGGTGGTGGTATCGCTTTGGTGTGACCGTCAGCCGCCAGGGAAGGCGGCTGCCGAGCGATCAGGGATGATGCAAAGCGTGTCACAGCAAAGCGATACCACCACCCCAGCCATGCACCAATACCAAGAACATGAAAAAAACCCACATGAATAGATAAGCAACCGCCACTTCAGTATAATGGCGCTTTGCTCTTGAACAAAACTGGACGCTTAACCTGATGCAACCGATAGTAAATATCGCACTTCGTGCTGCCCGCCTTGGCGGAGAACAGATTGCCCGCGCGGCAGAACGCCTTGATCTGATCAAATCCGAACAGTCCAGTGCGGCTGAATTCATTAGCGAAACCTGTTCACAGGTTGAGCGGAGCATAGCTCAGTCCATTCAGAAAGCTTACCCACACCACACGGTGCAGGGAGATTTCAGTGGCAACTACAAAGCAACAGGTGAAGGTCCGGTGGTATGCGACTGGCATATCAGCCCAGTCGACAACCTGCTCAACTTCTCCAACGCTCTACCGGTTTATGCACTCAGCCTGACCGGTCGCATCAATGGCCGCATCGAACACTGCGTGGTCATCAATCCGGTAACCGGCGAAGAATTCACCGCCAGCCGTGGTAATGGTGCACAGCTTAACGGACGCCGCTTACGTGTCAGCAACAACAAAAACCTGCTGCAGGCACTACTGGGAAGTGGGTTTGTCTCTGCTACCGATCGTGACCAGGCGTTTGCAGAACATCAGCGCCTGTTAAGCCACATCTCCACAGCCGGTGCCAATCTGTTTAGCAGCGGATCTGCGCTACTGAATATGGCCTATACCGCCGCAGGCCGACTGGATGGCTTCTTTCAAGCGGATCTGAGCGAAGCGGATATGGATGCAGGCATACTGCTGATTCAGGAAGCGGGTGGTTTAGTGGGTGATTACAAGGGTGGTAATGCTCATCGCCAAACTGGCAATCTGGTAGCGGCCAATCCGAAAATGTTTAAACTGCTGATCAAAACGATTCAGACAGTCGGATAAGTCAAAACAACCACTGCCAGCGAGCTTACTCTGGCAGTGGTTGCTTCATCGATCAGTTAAACGGATCGCGCAACACAATCGTTTCATTACGGTCAGGACCAGTTGAAATAATATCAACCGGTGCACCTACCAGCGTTTCCAACCGACGAATATACGCACGCGCATTCTCAGGCAAGTCTTCAACCGTTTTAGCACCCACTGTCGACTCACTCCAGCCTGGCATCATCTCATACACGGGCGTAATCGCTTCATAATCTTCACTGCCACTGAGTGAATAGACCGGTTGACCCTGCGCATCTTCATAGCCAGTACAAATGCCTATCTGCTCCAGACCATCGAGCACATCCAGCTTAGTCAGACACAAACCCGAAATCGAGTTGATCTCGATGGCATGCTTCAGCGCTACAGCATCAAACCAACCGCAACGACGTGCACGCCCGGTGGTCGCACCAAACTCGTGACCTTTTTCAGCCAACTGCTTGCCGATTCCACAAGACAACTCTGTCGGGAAAGGACCGCCACCGACACGTGTAGTGTAGGCTTTGGTGATACCGAGAATATAATCGAGGTAGAGCGGACCAAAACCACTACCGGTAGACGTGCCACCTGCGGTGGTATTAGACGAGGTCACATAGGGATAGGTACCGTGGTCAATATCCAACAAGGAACCCTGTGCACCTTCAAACATGATGCTGGCACCCTGACGGCGCAAGTCATGCAGAATAGTGGTTACATCGGCAATCATCGGCAGCAGTTTCTTGGACATTTCCATGCATTCAGCTAACACAGCACCAAAACTGACCGGCTCCACGCCATAATACTGTTGCAGCATGAAGTTGTGAAACGTAAGCAATTCACGCAACTTTGCAGCAAACAGATCAGCATCACGGATATCGCCTAAGCGTAAACCACGGCGAGCGACCTTATCTTCGTAAGCTGGACCGATACCACGACCGGTGGTTCCAATTTTAGATTCACCACGCGCCAGTTCACGCGCCTGATCCAGAGCCACATGAGACGGAAGAATCAAAGGACAAGCCGGACTTAAACGCAAACGCTGACTGACCGGGATACCGGTGGTTTCCAGTTCTGCGATCTCTTTTAGCAAGGCTTCCGGAGAAAGCACCACGCCATTACCAATCAGGCAGAGTACATTCTCCCGGAGGATCCCGGAAGGAATCAGATGGAGTACGGTTTTCTTTCCATCGATTACCAGCGTATGGCCAGCATTGTGACCGCCTTGAAAACGTACCACCGCGGCAATCTTTTCAGTCAAAAGATCGACGATTTTACCTTTTCCTTCATCACCCCACTGGGTGCCCAGAACAACGACGTTTCTACCCATTGCTGTCTCATGTACTCATAAAAGTGTTAATAAATCAGAGCGGCTTGATCTGCCACTCTCCACCCTGGTTTTCCAGCCGACGATCACATGATGCCGGTACAGGCAGGCCATCCAGCATCTGAATGACACGATAACCTTGCTGTCGTAACGTACGAACTCTATCCTGAAGCGCCGAATCTGAAACATCGGCAGGTGCAAGTATGGCCTTTTCAGCCTCAGCCGTCACACCCGCAAGATCGATAAGCGTACTCAAATCAGTACTGAAGCCAGTAGCCGGACGCGCTCGACCAAAATCCTCACCTATCTCATCATAGCGCCCGCCCTTGGCAAGCGACTGACCATAGCTGGGTGTATAAGCGGCAAACACCACACCGGTATGGTAGTGGTATCCACGCAACTCGGCCAAGTCAAAGTAACAACGCACCGTCGGATAGCGCTGCTGAATCAGGGCTGCCAACTGTGCCAGATAATCAATGGCCTGACGTGCTTCTGGTTGATTGAAGCAATCACGCGCTTTAGCCAGTACCTCTACAGTACCATGCAAACTTGGCAGAACCGACAACTGTTTACGCAGCGTTTCGCTGACCGGAAGTGTTTCAATAAAAACGGCTATTTCAGGCATCGCCTTGCGCTGCAGCAAGTCAATGAACTGATCTTTCTGCTCCTGATCCAGACCGGCTTCCCGAACCAACGCACGAAACAGACCCACATGCCCCAGATCCAACGTCAGCACATCACTGATACCGGCGGCGTGAAGTGTTTCCAGCATCAAGGCAATGATCTCCGCATCGCTTTCAATACCCGCATGACCATACAGTTCTGCACCGGCCTGCAGCGGATTACGGCTGGCAAGCATATGCGCGGCATGGGTGTGAATTACCGAGCCACAATAGCACAAGCGACTGGCACCTTCAGTGCGCAGTCTGTGCGCATCTATACGTGCGACCTGGGGAGTAATATCAGCACGAATGCCCAGCGCATGACCACTCTGACGATCAGTCAACTTGAACGTAATCAGATCCAAATCACGACCGGTACCCGTTAACAGGGATTCCAGATGCTCAACCAATGGCGGCATCACTAATTCATAGCCCCAGCTGTTATACAAATCCAGTATACGTCTGCGCATCAGTTCCGCTTGACGGGCCTGAGGAGGCAGCAGTTCTTTTATACCTTCAGGCAGCAACCATCTATCTGCCAGTGCCATGCATCATTCCTCTTGTCATCGCCACTCTCTGTACATCCCTGCACCCGCAGCATAGCGCACATCCTGTACATAAAAAAACCGGGCCCTGACCCGGTTAACGAATTCTAACATGAAAGCAGGTGCCATTGGCACCTGCTTTAGTCATACGCTAGCGTACTTGTTAGCCTACTTACTGAACCATTGGGTTCTGTAAGTAACGGAAGAAGTCGCTCTTCGGTTCAAGCACCATCACATCACCGCTGCCATTAAAGGACTCGCGGTAGGCATCCAGACTACGCATGAAAGCGTAGAACTCTGCATCCTGCGTAAAAGCGTTAGCATAGATATTAGCGGCCTCAGCATCCCCTTCACCGCGAACGATTTCAGCAGCGCTGAATGCATTCGCGGTAATAACGGTACGTTGACGATCCGCATCCGCACGAATACCTTCAGCCAGTTCCATACCACGTGCTCGCAACTCACGTGCCAGACGCAAACGTTCAGAACGCATACGATCATAAACTGATGCTGAAACCTCTGTGGGCAGATCGATACGCTTGATACGGATATCGACTATCTCAATACCCAGCTCATCCTGCGCTACCAGACTCAACGCCTGATTGACCTGGTCCATCAGCTCTTCACGTTCACCGGATACAACCTGATTCAAAGTACGTTCACCAAACTGATTACGCAGGTTAGTCTCAATTCGACTGGAAAGCAGGCTGTTGGCCCGGTCTTCATCACCTGAGGTTGCGGTGTAATACTTTTGCACATTAGAGATGCGCCACTTAATGAACGAGTCAACAATCAGACGCTTGGCTTCCAGCGTCAGAAATGCCTGAGGTCTGGAATCCATGGTGATCAGACGCGACTCAAATTTGCGCACCGTATTCACAAATGGAATTTTGTAATGCAAACCTGGTTCGATATCCGGCTCGACAATTTCGCCGAATTGCAGCTTCACCGCACGCTCGGTTTCTTTGACAATATAAACTGATTCAGACACCAGCCAGACTGCGATCAGTGCAACAACCAGCACTATTACTGAATTGGATTTCATCTTATCGACCCTCCCTCAGACTGCCGGCCTGACGATTTCGCGCCTGTTCCGTAACCTGATCATTCAGTTGACGCAGATTCATCTCAGCACTACTGCTTCGGGTTGAGGCGCCCGACGTTCCGCGCTGCTGTTCCATCAACTTGTCCAGCGGCAGGAACATAACATTATTGCTACCACTCTCAACATCCATGAGTACTTTCGGCGTATTGGTCAGCACATTCTGCATCATATCGATATAGAGGCGTTCACGGGTAACATCTGGCGCCTGACGATATTCAGTTAAGAGCGCCAGGAAACGTTGCGACTCACCATTGGCTCTGGCAACCACCTCTTCACGATAGGCACTGGCTTCTTCAAACATACGCTGAGCATTACCGCGTGCTTCTGGAACTACGCTGTTAGCATAGGCTTCAGCTTCGTTTTTCGAACGCTGCTCGTCCTCACGCGCCTTGATCACGTCATCAAAGGCATCCTGAACCTGGCTTGGTGCCTGGGCATTACGGACGTTAACACCAGAGATACGAATACCGGTTTCGTAGTTATCCATATGACGCTGCAAACGCTCCTGCACAGAGATCGCCATGATCTGGCGACCTTCAGTCAGAATAGAGTTCATATCAGAACCACCGACAACCTGACGCAATGCCGCTTCTGATGCTTGCGCAAGACTGACTTCAGGATTTCTCACCTTGAGAGTAAAAAACTCCGGATTTTCAGCAACGTACTGCACACTAATATCGACATCAACGATATTTTCGTCTTCCGTCAACATCAACGCACGATGATCATGGATACGCACCTGAGTGACATTGACCTTATTCACCTCGTCAATGAGCGGCGGGTTCCATTGCAGACCAGGGTTTACCACATTGTGGAATTTACCCAATCGCAGCACGACACCACGTTCCTGCTGATCTACCGTATAAAAGCCCATACCGGCCCAGACAACCAGAGCCAGAACCGCCACGATACCCACGAGTGTAAAGCTGCCGCCCTTGCCGCCACCGGAGCTACCAGTACCGCCACTGTTACCAGAGCCGTCTTTCTTACTCCCAAACAGCCCATTTAAACGATCCTGCAACTTTTGCAGCGCCTCATCCAGATCAGGAGGCCCTTGATCATTGTTACCGCCACCGTTACGCTTACCACCGCCGGGATTTTTGTCACCGCCGCTGCTCCAGGGGTCATGGTTCTTACCATTTCCGCCAGGCTCATTCCAAGCCATAGTGTTCTCCGCTTTAAAAACAACTTAATTAAAAAAATGAAATTCTATGAGGCGCGCTACATGGATGCAACCGCTATTCATTATCGACCCTAACCGGCAGGTATCGTTCCGCCGGAATATCCAGTCGACTCAATAGCTGACGAAAATCCTTCTGCTGTATACGCACCTGAAGACTAATACGGCCATCCTCATCAATCCGCTCATTCAACACAGCATCTTTTGTGTAAAGCAAAGAGCGAAGCTGACCTTCTGATGGACTTAATTGCAAAACATCTTCAAACATCAACCCGGACAGACGCTCATTCACCGCCTGCAACAGCAGCTCAGCACCCTCACCTGTCTCAGCAGATAACCAGACCCGAACCGGTGTGCCTTCCTCATCACGATCTATCCGTGCAGAAAAGTCATCCAACAGATCTATTTTGTTATACACCAACAGCACAGGCCGCGAGTCGGCCCCTATTTCAGTCAACACATCATTAACCTGCGCTATGTGCGCCTGACGCTCATCGTCATGACAGTCAATAACATGCAACAACAGGTCAGCCTCAGCCGTCTCTTGAAGGGTAGCACGAAAAGCTTCCACAAGCTTATGCGGCAAGTGCCGTATAAACCCGACGGTATCCGCCAAGATAATGGGGCCCACATCCGGCAATTGCACTTTACGCAACGTAGGATCAAGGGTGGCAAACAACTGATCAGCGACATAAACACTCGCCGTTGTTAACCGATTGAACAGAGTTGACTTGCCTGCATTGGTATAACCAACCAGAGAGACTGTGGCGATTTCCGCTCTGACACGCGCACGACGCCCCTGATCACGCTGCCGCCGAACCTTATCGAGTCGTTTAAGAATCGCTTTGATACGGGCACGTAACAAGCGCCGATCGGTTTCCAGCTGCGTTTCACCCGGACCTCGCAGCCCTATCCCGCCCTTCTGACGCTCAAGGTGAGTCCAACCACGCACCAGACGTGTAGACATATGTTCCAGCTGTGCCAGCTCAACCTGCAACTTACCCTCATGGGTACGTGCACGCTGAGCAAAAATATCCAGAATCAGGCCGGTACGGTCAAGCACCCGGCACTTGATTTCGCGCTCAAGGTTACGCTCTTGAGCAGGGCTCAGCGCGTGATTAAAAATAACCAGATCGGCTTCGTGCAAGCGAACCAACTCCGCCAGTTCCTCAACCTTTCCCTTACCAAGAAAAAAGCGAGGACTCGGATCAGAGCGGCTGCCATTCATGAAGCAAATGGGGTCAGCACCAGCGGAAAGAGCAAGCTCTTCAAGTTCTTTCGGATCTTCAGCCTCAGCTTCTGAGGCCAGATCAATATGCACCAATATGGCGCGTTCTCCGGACTCCGGACGCTCAAAAAACAATCAGTTCACTCACTCTTCAGGCTTATCTTCCGGCTGCGGCAACTTCACCGGACGGGAAGGAACGACGGTTGAGATGGCATGTTTATAGACCATCTGGCTGACTGTATTTTTCAGCAAAATAACGAACTGATCAAATGACTCGATCTGCCCCTGAAGCTTGATACCGTTAACCAAAAAAATCGATACAGGGACCCGCTCCTTGCGCAACACATTTAGATAAGGGTCTTGTAATGACTGCCCTTTTGACATTGTTTACTCCTTCACTGAAAACATTCAGTCATAAAAATTAGTGTAATTATACTTTTAAGCAATGGCAGACCTTATACCAACCGCACAAGACCTGCAATGCACAAAACCATTGCATTATATAACGCGACCCTCTATCAACATCAAGCTATCTCTGAGGATATCGTGTTTTTCTTCTGGCAGGATGTGTAATTCCGGCCAACCTCTGAGCCAGGTATACTGCCGTTTAGCTAACTGGCGTGTCGCTATAACAGCCTTCTGATGCATGCTGGCATAATCTAGATGGCCCTCCAGGTAGTGCCACATCTGCCGATAACCTACGCAGCGCATAGAGGGCATACCTTCATGCAGATCACCACGCCTGAACAGCTCGGACACCTCTGATTCAAACCCTTCTGCGAGCATTTGTTCAAAGCGTAAAGCGATACGTTGATGCAGTGCAACACGATCACCCGGCAGCAACGCCAGAGACAATACCCTGAAGGGCAGCTCCTGCTGAGACTGTTCTTGCCAGTGCTGCGTCAGGGTTTTACCGGTAAGCACATAAACTTCCATCGCCCGCTGGACTCGCTGGGTATCGGTCGGATGCAAGCGCGCAGCAGCAACCGGGTCCACGACCCTCAACGCACTATGTAAAGCTTCGATCCCCTTCGCTGCAATGCGATCGTCCAGCTCAGCCCGTACGCCCGGATCAGACGCAGGCAAAGTCGCCAGACCTTTCAGCAATGCATTGAAGTACATCATCGTCCCCCCCACCAATAACGGGGTGCGTCCAGCAGACAGCGCCTGATCGATACATTGCAGAGCATCTTCACGAAACTCAGCGGCCGAATAACTTTCAGCCGGATCACGAATATTAACCAGATGATGAGGATAGCGCTGCAGGGTGTCGGCATCAGGCTTTGCTGTACCTATATCCATACCCCGGTAGATCAGTGCTGAGTCAACACTGATCAGCTCAACATCCAGGTGATCAGCGAGGCGCATAGCCAGGTCAGTCTTTCCCGAAGCGGTAGGTCCCATCAGGCACACCACCAACGGTTTCATGTTATTGTCCACGCAGAAACAACTTATCCAGTTCAGTCATGCTCAACGGCACCCAGGTCGGACGTCCATGGTTACACTGGCCACTGCGCTCAGTTTGTTCCATGTCGCGCAACAAGGCGTTCATTTCCGCCAAAGTCAGCTGTCGGTTAGCACGCACAGCGCCATGACAGGCCATAGTGCCGAGCAATTCATTGATATGATTTTCTATCCGACGACTATCACCCAGTTCAAACAGATCTGCCAGTACATCCCTGACCAGTTGCTGCACATCAGCCTTAGCCAGGTAGACGGGCACTTCACGAATACCCAGGGTTTCATCGCCCAGTCGCTGCAAACCAAACCCCAAGCGCGCAAAGAGTTCCTGCTGCTCTTCCGCCAGATCGGCTTCGCGCCGACTGACCGATAAGCTGACAGGAACCAACAAGGGCTGACTTCTCAGACGCTCATCCGTCAACGCCAGTTTCATACGTTCATAGACAATACGTTCATGCGCCGCATGCATATCCACCAGAATCAGACCGGTTGAACTTTGGGATAGAATATACACGCCATGCAACTGTGCGAGTGCGAAGCCCAGTGGTGGAGTACCGTCCACGGCATCGGCTGGCATGGCTTCATTCACGCTGGCAACAACCGCATTGCGGTCATCTGGATAGAGCTGCCCATACTGGGCGATCTGTCGCTGCACCGCAGACGCTGATGGCGCTGAAGAGGTCTGAGGTGGCAAGTAAAAACGATTTTGTGAAAATTGCTGTTCAGGTGCTTGAGCCGACGCGTCCGAAGAAGCAAACTCAGCCTGATGTGGTATGGGAGCGGCCTGCTCAAGTACAGTTGCTGGTGTCATCTGCGCAATCACGCGGTGCAGGGAACGGTAGATAAAATCATGCACCAAACGACTTTCACGAAATCTGACTTCATGTTTGGTCGGATGGACATTGACATCCACCAAGGCCGGATCCAGCTCTAAATACAGCACAAAGGCCGGATGGCGGCCATTATAAAGCACATCCTGATAGGCCTGACGCACCGCATGACTGACCACCTTGTCTTTGATAATTCGACCATTAACAAAAAAGTACTGCTGATCGGCTTGACTGCGCGAGTGCGTCGGCTGAGTAATCCAACCATATAAACGTAAGCCCGAGGCTTCAGCTTGCATATCCACAACCAGCGCATGCTCAATAAACGGCTGCCCCAGCAGTTGCGATAAACGCCGCTCGCGCTCCAGCTCCGAGACTGCCGGACGCAACTGATACAGGGTCCGGGCATTATGTGTCAGGGTAAAACTGACATCGAAGCGACTCAGCGCCAGCCGTCGGACCACCTCTTCCAGATGATTGAATTCCGTCTTTTCAGTGCGCAGAAATTTGCGCCGTGCCGGCGTATTAAAAAATAGATCGCGGACTTCTACGGTACTACCATGAGGATGGGCAGCCGGTGCCATTTCCGGCTCCATATCACGCCCTTCGGCCGTTACAGACCAGGCCTGATCCTGATGCCGGGGTCGTGAAGTCAGCGTCAAACGCGACACTGAGCTGATACTGGCCAGCGCCTCCCCCCGAAACCCCAGGCTCATAACAGCCTCAAGATCTTCCAGCACGGTGATTTTGGACGTAGCATGACGACTCAACGCCAGGGGCAAGTCATCTTTACTGACACCTGAGCCATCATCACGCAGCCGTATCAGGCGGACACCGCCCTGTTCAACTTCAAGCGTAACTGATCGCGCACCGGCATCGAGGCTATTTTCCAGCAGCTCTTTGACCACAGATGCCGGACGCTCAACGACTTCACCCGCGGCAATCTGGTTAGCAAGTTGTGGTGTAAGCAGATGTATTGAAGATGGTTGTAATGGTTCTTTTTGCATCAACCCGCAGGTATCCTTAACACTTGACCTATTCGAATACGATCACCATTGATCTGATTTGCCTCACGCAAGGCGGTCACCGACACACCATTACGCACAGCAATCACAGACAGTGTATCACCAGGCTGTACACGATGGGTACGATCAACACTGGCCAGGGACGTACCCCCCTGACGCTTGTGCCAGGCTATCCAGGTCATATCGGGTGGTTTTTGCCAAAAATAATTATTCACGCCTTGAAAAATCGCCTGGGCCATACGCTGCTGATAAGCAGCCGTACGTAACTGCGCTTCTTCTTGAGGATTGGTTATGAAGCCGGTTTCGACCAGAATCGACGGCACATCGGGTGAGCGCAGCACGGCAAAGTTAGCCATTTCAACATTGGACTTGTGCATACGCGCAAATTGCTCCAGATTGCTATGAATAATACCGGCAACCTCGCGACTGCCGGTACGACTGGCAGTCATGGACATATCCAGCAGCACACTGGCCAGAACTTCATCCTTATCTTCCAGGCTGACGCTGCCGACCCCTCCGATCAAGTCTGAACTATTTTCACGGCTTGCTAGCCAGCGCCCCATTTCACTACTGGCACCACGCTCTGACAGAACCCACACCGAGGCGCCCCGGGCTCTCGGCGTTTTCCAGCCGTCAGCATGGATTGAAATGAACAGGTCGGCATTGGCCTGGCGCGCTCTAAGGGAACGATTACGCAGACTGACAAAATAATCTCCGTCACGAATCATCACCGCTTTGTAGCCTTGCTGCGCATCGACAACGCGTTTTAATGCCAGCGCAATAGCCAAAACAATATCCTTTTCCCGAGTACCATTCCCCCCCACAGCGCCCGGGTCCTCACCTCCATGCCCGGCATCTATAGCAATCACTATATCACGCAACTGACCCTGCCCATCCGCAGGCGGGGTCGCACTGACAACCGGTGCAGAAACAGCCGCCACAGCCTGATTTTCAAGATCTACCACCAAACGATGGCCATACTGATCATTGGGCGGCAGGTCAAAGCTCTTTGGGCGTAGGCGCACCTGATCTTTCAGGTCCAGGACAATGCGAAGGGTACCCTCGGAATGGCTGTAGCGAATAGCATCGATGGGACTCTCATCCAGAGACAGTTGATCAAAATCAGTTTGCAGGCGGGTATCGCTGACATCTATGACGATTCGATCCGGATTCGACAGAGTGAACAGGCGATGCTCAACCGGTCCGCTGAGATCAAACACCAAGCGAGTGTTATCCGGCGCCAACCAGGAGCGCACACCCTTCACCTCGGCATTGGCAAACACCAATACCGGCAACAGGCTTACCCACAATAACAGCAGCTTCACCAGAAAACTGCGAGCATTTACTTTCACAGTATGCGCTTACCCATTCAATTTCTTTACTATTCTATCGGCAATCATACACCCTTTTTGAGTGTTTTTTGACCACTTTATACATCGACCAGGTAAATTTTCACTTAAAGTTAACTCAAGATCCGCTGCAGGCAACCAGCCCAACCCTTTTTCCGGCCACTCGATAAGGCAAAGTGCCTGCTCAGCGAAATAATCACGAATACCAAAGTATTCCAGCTCTTCAGGGTCTGAAAGTCTATACAGATCAAAATGGTAAACGGTTTTATCAGGTAACTCATAGGGCTCAACCAAGGTGTAGGTCGGACTTTTAACCGCACCCTGATGCCCCAACGACTGCATTACACCCCGACACAGTGTGGTTTTGCCCATACCGAGATCACCGTGCAAAAAAACCACCGCACCCTGTGTCCCCACGGCCTCAGCAAGCCAGACACCAAACTGAATGGTTGCCGCATCATCAGCCAGATAAACGCTATTGATCAATTACCTGCTCTCCTAAACCATTTAATACACGGCGCACTTCAGGGATCAGATCGGTTGCCAGCAAACCACGCTCTCCCGATTTTGCCACACACCGGTCAGCGGCTACAGCATGGGCATACACACCCAGGCGAGCCGCATCGACCGGTTTCAATCCCTGCGCCATTAATGCGCCGATTATGCCTGACAATACATCCCCCATGCCACCACTGGCCATCCCCGGGTTACCGGCGCTACAAAGGTGGATTACATCGCCATCGAAGGTCAGTGATCCAGCGCCCTTAAGCACCACGGTACCACCAAAGCGCAACTGCAACGCCTTAATAGCGGCAAAGCGGTCCTGCTGCACCTCACTCACAGAACAGCCCAGCAGCCGTGCGGCTTCGCCGGGATGGGGTGTAATCACCCGTCGATAGCTGTAGCGATCTGTAGCACTTGTCAGGTAATTCAACGCATCGGCATCCAGCACCTGAAATTTGTCCGAGCTCAACACCTGCTGCATTAACTGATCCGCCCAGGCACTATTACCTAAACCGGGACCGGCAACAACAACGCTGGCTTTCTCTAGCAGAGGCACCACCTCCTGACCGGAACCAACCCCCAACGCCATAACTTCTGGCAGGCGAGTCAAAGCCGCCGCAACATGCTCATGTCGCGTGGCCAGAGACACCAGACCACTGCCGCTACGCGCAGCACTCTGGGCTGCCATTAGTGCCGCACCACCCAATCCCAAACCGCCACCGACAACCAGCAGATGACCAAAGCAGCCCTTATGCGCCGAGCGCTGACGTGCAGGCAACAGCTCTTGCAGATCATCCTGATCGGTTCGAAATGCACTGACAGGCACGCGTTCATAGAGTTCATCCGGCACGCGCAAGCTGTCAAAACGTAAGCTGCCGCAGTAATTCACCCCTTCATGTGTCAGCAATCCCTGTTTGACACCAATAAATGTCAGCGTAATAACCGCTTTGACCGCCACACCCAATACCTGACCGGTATCACTGCACAGACCTGAGGGAATATCCACTGCCACCACCGGACGACTTTGATGATTCAACTTGATGATGGCGTCACGAACCTGGCCTCTTACATCACCCTTGATGCCCGTACCGAGCATTGCATCCACTATAACCTCACCGCTCAATTCCAGCTGCGCTGACCAGGGCTGCGTTGTCACGCCAACAGCTTCAGCCCAGCGCCAGGCCTCCAGCGCCTCGCCCTGAAGCTGATCAGCATAAGGTTCCTCACCCAGGGTCAGCACCTGCACATCAAGGCCCTGTTGCTGAGCCAATCCCGCTACAATCAGCCCATCACCGCCATTATTGCCAGTCGCACAAAGCAGTGTCAGGCGCTTAACCTGCGGCCATTGTTGCAGTATCACCGCAAACAAAGCATGTCCGGCACGCTGCATCAAACGAAAGCCCGGGATACCGAAAGCCTCGGTTGCCTGCTGATCCAGCGCACGTGACTGCTCAGCTGTGTATAATGTCGAAGGCAGTGTGGTTCGAGTGATCATGCCGTATTCTCCTTAATCTTTAATTGTTATTCTGGCATGCATAGCGAACAGAGCAAGCAAAATCAACCCCTCCCCGACACCCTGTCACTCGCCGAACTGGCTGGCAAGATTAAACACTGGGCCGGCGAACTGGGATTTCAACAGTGTGCCATCACTGACACAGACCTGTCAGCCGAAGCTGACAGCCTGACAGAATGGCTGGACCAGGGTATGCATGGCGAAATGCGCTGGCTGGAGCAGCATCAACCTAAACGGCTGGACGCGTCACAACTGCTCCCAGGCACCCAGCGTATCATCAGCCTGCGCATGGATTACTTGCCCCCTGAGACTGAGACCCTGCGCATACTCAATAATCCACATAAAGCCTATATCGCCCGCTATACCCTGGGCAGGGATTATCACAAACTGATGCGTAAACGCATACAGCAACTGGGCCAACGCATTGATGAACACTTACAGCAAAACAGCACTTTTCGCCCATTTGTTGATAGTGCACCGATACTGGAGCGCCCGATTGCACGCAATGCCGGACTGGGTTGGATAGGTAAACATACGCTACTGCTTAACCGCCAGGCTGGTTCGTGGTTTTTTCTCGGCGAACTGTTCATCAATTTACCCTTGCCCGTTGATGCGCCAGAAACAAACAGCCACTGCGGCAGTTGCCGTGCCTGCCTGGATATCTGTCCCACTCAGGCTTTCCCTCGTCCTTATGTGCTGGACGCACGCCGCTGCATTTCCTACCTGACCATTGAACTCAAAGGCCCCATACCGGTAGAGCTACGGGCAAAAATGGGTAATCGGATTTTTGGCTGTGACGACTGTCAGTTGATATGCCCCTGGAACCGCTTTGCCAAACACTCACAAGAAAGCGACTTTAAACCCAGGCATCAGTTAGATGACATAGACCTGTTAAGCCTGTTTGCATGGGACGAAGCGACGTTTCTCAAGCGCACCGAGGGCTCTGCGATCCGACGAACCGGCTTTGAAGGCTGGCAACGCAACCTGGCTGTAGCGCTGGGTAATAGCCGTGGAGGGCCCGAGGTGGAAGCCGCGTTAAATCAACGCCTGCAATCCGACTGTTCAGCTATGCTGGCTGAACATATCCACTGGGCCCTGGCTCGACTCAGAGGCGAAACAGATGCCGGCGGTAATAACGCATCTCTTCAATAGAATCACGAATATCATCCAACGCCAGGTGAGCGCCCTTCTTTTTAATACCACTCATGATCGAGGGTTTCCAACGCTTCGCCAGCTCTTTGATACTGCTCACATCGATATTGCGATAATGAAAGTGCGCTTCCAGCTCCGGCATGTATTTCACCAGAAAGCGGCGATCCTGACCGATGCTGTTACCACACATAGGTGAAACGCCCTTATCAGTATACTGGCGCACGAATGCCAGCATCTGCTGCTCAGCTTCGGCCTCGGTAACACGACATTCGCGCACCCGTGCCGTCAGACCTGACTGTCCGTGCTGACGGGTACACCACTCATCCATTTGTGCTAGCAAGCTGTCTGGCTGATGTACCGTAATCACAGGGCTTTCCGCCAGTGAGTTCAAATCAGCATCGGTGACAATTGCAGCCATTTCAATGATCCGGTCTTTTTCCGGATCCAGCCCGGTCATTTCCAGATCTATCCACAGCAGGGCATTCTGTCGCGGCATCCGCTATTCTCCAGTTATAAGACTGTATTAAAGTTGCACTATAGATTACCTTATCTTCTATAAAGAACGTAGTCCAAAACCCGACCCTCAGGAAAGCACACCTACGCATGAGTAAACGCAAAGTCACCCGCCGCCAATCCTGGCGCATCAGTAAGATCCAGCAGGAACGCACCGACCGTGCCAATCGCAAGGAAACCCAGATTGAAGAACAGCTTAGTGGTGGAGAACTGGGCACTGAGCAAAACGGGCTGATCATTTCCCACTTTGGCAAACAGGTGGATGTTGAAGCGCTGGAAGGCGACACGCAGGGGGCTATCGTACGCTGTCATTTGCGCACTCATCTAGGACAACTGGTTACCGGCGATCGGGTGATCTGGCGCCGCTCTCCAGATGGCGGCGTAGTGGTTGCCGTGCTGCCACGCCATAATCAGTTGCAACGCCCCAACAACCATGGCGAGTTGAAACCCGTTGCAGCCAATATAGATCAGATCGTCATTACCCTGGCGCCGGAACCCAGAGCCCATGCCAACCTGATTGACCGCTATCTGATTGCTTGCGAACGCTCGGAAATTGAACCCGTGCTGCTGCTGAACAAAACTGACTTGATAACCCCGGAAAATAAAGTCTGGCTGGACCCCATGTTGGCCTTGTACCGGCAGATCGGCTACCGCATACTCGAAGCATCAACTACCGAGCAATCAGGTCTAACTGAATTAAAAGCACTACTGAATGGCCGCATCAGCGTATTTGTCGGTCAATCAGGTGTCGGAAAATCGTCACTGATCAATGCATTACTACCCGGTATTGATCTGAAAGTCGGAGGACTCTCGGAACAAAGTGGCAAAGGCAAACACACCACCACAACTGCCAGACTGTTCCACATGCCGGATGGTGGCGACCTGATTGACTCGCCGGGTATTCGCGAATTCGGCCTTTGGCATATGCACGAAGATGAAGTACTGGAGGGTTTTATCGAGTTCCGACCTTTTATTGGTCACTGTCGTTTTCGTGACTGCAAGCACCTTCAGGAACCCGGATGTGCGCTCATGGGTGCCGTGGATAAGGGAGAAATATCCGAGCAGCGTTTTAAAAGCTACCGCATGATTCTTAACTCCATGCAAGAAACCCTGTAAACTGAATTTTTCAGGACAGCCTTACCGGAACTGCCCATGTCTCGAACCCCCACCTCCCCCGTCGGCCTGAATGAGTGGCTCGATTTTTTTCAGGACAAGTCACTACCTGTCCGAGCCAGCACGGCTGCTCGACTGAACAAGGCCCTCGATCATCCATCCAGTAACCTGTTAACGCTGGCACCGATCATCCGTACTGATCCGGTTCTTTGTTTACATGTGACCCGGGCCGCACAAGCACTACTCAGCGACAAGGAAGGCAAGATTGCCGGGATAGACCATGCCGTTCAAACGCTCGGATTTGATCAAATCACTCAATTACTCAGCCAGGTTAAGAGTTTCAGGCTAAATCCTACCAGTACAGTCCATACCCTGTTTATGCGCGCCGTGGCTGACAGCCATCATGCCGCTACCCAGGCCGCCGACTGGCAGGAAAGAAAAAATGCCAGCAACACCGAAGAAGTCAAACTATCTGCTTTGCTTTATGGCTTTATACACTGGTGCGCCTGGCTTTATGCACCGCTGCATAAGGAAGCCTATCAGCGCAAAGTGATAGAAGATGGTGTCGATGTAGCCCTGGCAGAATTTGATGTGTTCGGTTGTACGCTCCAGGAGTTGGGCTATCGCCTGGCACAGCGGTGGAAATTGCCGGAACTGACTGTTGAGGCACTGAGCCACGACACCTCACCGTCATCAAACCTGCTAAACAAGCTACATCTCAAGGCGATGGGTGATCCACGCCTGGATGGCAAGGATCTGCGCGAGGTCAATCACTTTCTGCAACAACCTTTTTTTGCTGTTAAGCTGGCTAACTGGCTGGCATTAACGGCTACCCGTGGCTGGAACACGCCTAAGGCGCGCCGTCTCTATGAAATCATCGGCGATTATCTGAGACTCGATCAAAACGCAACGCTGGCGCGCTTACATACCACCTGTGCCGTGTCGGCCAGACAGTACCATCTGCCCGGGGTGTTGTCGCCCGCCAGTGAGCTGCTACTGATTCCTTCTGCGCAACCGACGCCGGGAATATTAGGCAAATCAGAACGTCAAAAACTGTATGAAACAGCCCCCGCCGTCAGTAGCCTGAGGCGGGCAGAATCGCCGTCTTCTGCATCAACGCAACCCTCAGATAAGCCAAGTGCACCCACCGCCGCCTCGTTTCTGGACCAGCCACTGTATGACAATATCATCTCATCCCTTCGACAAACGGATGCTAACTACCGTAAGGCCGATCAGGTGTTAAGAATGTTGTTACAAGGCGTCCATGAGGGCCTGGGCATGCCGCGTGTAAGCATTATGCAGATAAACCAGCATCAACTTAAACCCCTGATCAACGAAGGCTTTGATAGCCAGCATCCGCTGACTCAATATACTAACAACCTGGAAATCCCCAGCCTGTTCAAACGACTTTGCGATAAGCCTACCTGCATCTGGTATAATTACCGTACTTATAATCGCCTGATGCCAATGCTACCAAGCGATTTTGAAAACTGCCTGCCAGCTCATGACTGGCTGATGATGTCACTGTTCGGGCCATCAGGGCCACTTGCCATTATTTATGCAGACCAAGGCCAGCAGGCGCCCCCCATGGACGAGTTTTACTTTGAGCGCTTTCGTTATTTAGGTTCATCTGCCGTACTGGCCCTGAAACAATCACCACAGGAATAGCCGTGAAAGATCGTCTTTTTATTCTGCTGCAAACTCTGATCCCCCAGCACTTGTTATCACGCGCTGTCGGCAAACTGGCCGATTGCCGCGTTGTGTGGATAAAGAATCTGTTTATCAGCTGGTTTCATAAACGCTATCGTGTCGACATGCTCGACGCTCAGGAAACCGATCCACTGGCTTATGCCAACTTCAACGCCTTTTTTACCCGTGCATTAAATGCAGATGCCCGTCCCATCGACAAGGATCAGGATACGCTGGTCTCGCCAGCAGACGGCGCCGTGAGTCAAGCAGGGCCGATCGAGTATGGTCGCCTGTTTCAGGCCAAAGGGCGAAGCTATTCGCTAACGACCTTACTAGGCGGAAATGAGTCTCGTGCCGCCGAATTTATCAATGGTAGTTTTGCCACCATTTACCTGTCTCCACGCGATTATCACCGAGTACACATGCCCATCAGCGGGGTACTGCGCGAAACTGTTTATATTCCCGGAGACCTCTGGTCAGTCAATCAGGTCACCGCCGAGCAGATAGACCAGCTGTTCGCCCGCAATGAACGCCTGGTGGCGCTGTTTGACACGGAAATCGGCCCGATGGCCATGGTACTTGTCGGGGCGATGATCGTTGCCGGTATCGAAGTCGTTTGGCAGGGGCACGTAGCTCCCATGCAAAAAACACCGCTGGTGCTGGGTAAGCGCTACGATGACAGTATCAGCCTGAGCAAAGGTGACGAGATGGGGCGCTTCAAATTGGGCTCTACTGTGATCTTACTGTTCGGCAAGGATGCCGTTGAATGGCAGAGCACACTCACCGCGGGCAGCCCTGTCACACTGGGAAGTGCAATCGGTCGTATCAAGCAAAGCACAACGGAATAACCCCACAAGGCAGCGGATGAATCCTGTCGCATCCTTGTCTACAATAGAAGTCTTAATGATTTTTGTATCACAGGATGAATCTGGCTATGCACAGCTTTTGGCGCACACTGGCTCTACCCACTCAGTTGAGCTTTGAAGAGGTTGGTATTGTCGGACCGTTTTCCGATCCGGCCAGTGACTGCCTGTTCACACCCTTGCAGCACCAGCAGGTGATTAGGGTCGAGGGCAAAGATGCTTTCAGCTTTCTGCAGGGACAACTCAGCTGCGACCTACGTGATATCGGCACAGAGATGACCCGACTCGGAGCACACTGCAATATCAAAGGCCATATGTTGAGTCTGTTCCGAGTGATTCAGCCTGAGGAGAGTGTTTTCTGGCTTAGAGGCAGTCAGGATCTGAGTGAAAAAGCCCTGGCACAGTTAAAAAAATACATCATATTTTCCAAAGCCACCGCTGAGATAGCTAGCGACCTTGTTGGACTGGGCGTACAAGGAAAGGCAACTACCGCAAGGCTTAGCCAATTGGCAGGTCTACCCGCTGAGAGTTTACCCACCCAGCCGGGACAGAGTCTTCAGCTAGAGCAGATCAGCTTTGTTTGTGTCGGCAAGCAGCGCTATGAACTTTGGGCTGAAGCAGCCGCACTAAAACCCCTGCTAACTAAACTTCAGGCGACTGCCGCAGTAATGCCTCTGCAACAATGGCTGCTAAGTGATATTCAGGCAGGTATCCCCGATCTGCGACAGGAAACGTCCGAAGCCTTTATTCCACAGATGACCAACCTGCAGGAGTTTGAGGGGATCAGTTTTCGCAAAGGCTGTTATACCGGACAGGAGATTATCACGCGTCTACAGCATCGTGGCCAATTGAAGCGCCCTATGTATCGCGCCCGGGTGCAGAGCAAAACCCTACCCCTTCCGGGCACACCGCTGCACTGTGATGACAAAGATGGCATAGGTCAGGTAGTACTGGCGGCTGAAACCGGACGGGCCGGTGAATTTGAGTTGCTAGCAGTGATACTGAAGGCACGCGCCGAGACTGACACAGTATTGCTGCCGGATCAGAGCCCACTGCAACTGTTAGAGCTTCCTTACAGCCTGGATGCCCGGCTGTTTGAAAGTAAACGCTGATCAAACCAGTGCAGGCAACTGCCAATTGATCGGCGCGCGTCCCTGTTCAATCAGCCATTGATTGGCCTGACTGAAGTGACGACACCCCAGAAATCCGCGATGGGCCGAAAGCGGTGAGGGGTGTGGCGCCTTAAGTACCAAATGACGTTGCCTATCGATACCTGCACCTTTTTTCTGGGCGTAACTGCCCCAGAGCATAAACACCACCCGATCACATTGCTGATTAACCACCTCAACCACTTTGTCGGTGAAGGTCTCCCAGCCCTGGCCCTGATGTGCATTGGCCTGCCCCTGTTCAACTGTGAGCACGGCGTTAAGCAGCAGCACACCCTGAGCCGCCCAACTGTCCAAAAATCCATGCCCAGGGGGCTGAATCCCCAAATCGGCCTGCAGCTCTTTGTAAATATTCTGCAGCGACGGTGGAATACGCACACCCGGCTTCACCGAGAAACACAAACCGTGTGCCTGCCCCGGTTGATGGTAAGGGTCCTGTCCGAGAATCACCACGCTCACCCGCTCTGGCGGCGTAGCCTCCAGAGCATGAAACCAGTCAGACGACGGCGGAAAAATCACTTTATGTCGATCTTTTTCCGCGCGCAGAAACTGTTTCAGCGCCTGCATATAGGGCTTCTGAAACTCCTCATCCAGATAAGGCTTCCAGCTCGGCGCGCTTTCCAGTGCCATGGTTTAACCGCGCGGCCGCATGGCGGGGAACAACACGACATCACGAATAGACGGTGAATCGGTAAACAACATCACCAAACGGTCAATCCCTATACCTTCACCGGCAGTGGGTGGCAGACCATATTCCAGCGCATTGATATAATCAGCATCGTAATGCATGGCTTCATCGTCACCGGCATCTTTTTCCGCCACTTGTCGGCGAAAACGCTCAGCCTGATCTTCGGCATCGTTAAGCTCCGAGAAACCATTGGCCAGCTCTCGACCACCGACAAAGAACTCAAAGCGGTCAGTAACATGTGCATCATGGTCACTTAGGCGTGCCAGTGGGCTAACCTCAGTAGGATATTCGGTGATAAAGGTGGGCTGATCCAGATGATGCTCTACAGTTTTATCAAAGATTTCCATCTGGATACGGCCGAGCCCCCAGTTGTCCATCAAGTTGATATGCAAACGCTCAGCGATCTGGCGAGCCGCATGCTCATCGGCCAAAGCCTCAGGTTTGATGTCCGGATTGTAGTGCAAAATGGAATCAAACACGCTGATGCGACGGAAAGGCTGACTCAAGTCATATTCAAAGGCTTCCAGCACCTCACCGTCTTCATTACGGATGGTATTGGTCAGGGTGGTGGTACCGAGAATATCCTGGGCCAAAGTGCGCAGCATATCTTCGGTCAAGTCCATCAGGTCATGATAGTCGGCATAGGCCTGATAGAATTCAATCATGGTGAATTCCGGATTATGCCGGGTAGACAAGCCTTCATTACGGAAATTACGGTTAATTTCGAAAACCCGCTCAAACCCGCCAACGACCAAACGCTTCAGATAGAGTTCTGGTGCGATACGCAGGTACATTTGCAGATCCAGCGCATTGTGATGGGTGACAAACGGACGTGCCGTGGCGCCGCCGGGAATACTGTGCAGCATCGGCGTTTCGGCTTCGATAAAACGACGTGCTGCAAGATACTGGCGTATGCCGGACACGATCTTTGAACGTACTTCGAACACCCGACGCGAATGTTCATTAGTGATTAAATCGACATAGCGCTGACGGTAGCGCATTTCGGTATCCTGCAAGCCCTTGTGCTTTTCCGGCAAGGGTCGCAGGCTTTTAGTCAGTAATTCATTCTCTGCCATATCCACATACAGATCGCCCTTGCCTGACTTATGCAGTATCCCACGCACACCGATAATATCGCCAAGGTCCAGGGATTTGGCAAAAGGGCGTGCAGCTTTATTTACATACAGCTGAATCCGGCCACTCATGTCCTGAAGTACCATAAACGCGCCACGGTTGAGCATGACGCGTCCGGCGACCGCGACCAGATTACCCTCGGCTTCCAGCACTTCTTTGGTTTTATCCCCATGCGCCGCCTGCAGGTCAGCCGCATAGCTGTCACGTCTAAAGGTATTAGGAAACGCACCACCCTGCTGTTCACGTAACTGGCGCAGTTTTTCACGACGCTCAGCAATCAGGCGGTTTTCATCTTGCGGTTGATTCACTTCGGACATGAAGTTATTACCCTAGTCTGTAAATTATCGATTAATCAGAGGCCGGCTTTCAGGCTTGCTACAATGAACTGATCCAGATCACCGTCCAACACACGATCGCAGTTGGAGGTCTGTACATGGGTGCGCAGATCTTTGATACGCTGATCATCCAGCACGTAGGAACGTATCTGGCTACCCCAGCCGATATCCGCCTTGGAATCTTCCAACTCCTGGGCGGCGGCATTACGTTTCAGCATTTCCATTTCATACAGCTTTGAGCGCAACTGCTTCATACATACATCACGGTTCTGATGCTGTGAGCGGGCCGACTGGCTTTGCACCACGATACCCGAGGGCTCATGAGTAATACGCACGGCCGACTCGGTACGGTTAACATGCTGACCACCCGCCCCGGAGGCGCGGTAGACATCGACACGCAGATCCGCCGGATTAATCTCGATATCGATATTGTCATCGATTTCCGGTGACACAAACACCGAAGCAAAGGAGGTATGGCGACGACCACCTGAGTCAAAGGGTGACTTACGTACCAGACGGTGTACACCCGTTTCCGTACGCAACCACCCAAAGGCATATTCGCCTTCAAAGCGGATGGTGGCACTTTTGATGCCAGCCACATCACCATCGGATACTTCAATCAACTCTGTTTTGAAGCCCTTGTCTTCACCCCAGCGCAGGTACATGCGTAACATGATGTTGGCCCAGTCCTGGGCTTCAGTGCCGCCCGATCCGGACTGGATATCCACAAACGCATTGTTTGCATCTGCTTCACCGGAAAACATCCGACGGAACTCCAGATCATCCAGCTTTTTACCCAACGCACTGACTTCAGCTTCAACTTCGGTGACGGTTTCCTGGTCATCTTCTTCAACGGCCAGATCAAGCAGATCACGCGCATCGCTGATGCCGGAAACCAGTTCATCCAGCGTTTCAACCGTGGTACTAAGACTGTTGCGCTCACGGCCTAACTGCTGTGCATTCTCCGGATTATTCCATATATCCGGATTCTCAAGTTCGCGCTCCACCTCTTCAAGACGCTCACGTTTGCCATCGTAATCAAGATAACGTTTCAGCGTAGTGGTTCGCTCATCAAAGTCTTTAAGACTGTTAAGAATCGGATTGATTTCCATTTTAGAACCTAGAACTCCGGCATTGGCAAAAAAGAGAGCTATTCTAACTGATATCGGGGATTGATTGAATCTACTGAGCAGAGTTTAAACAAGGTGTTTAAACAAATGGAGCAGCCAAAGCTGCTCCAGAAATCAGGCGAATTGAACTTCAGTCGCGGAAATTATCGTGACAGCCTTTGCAGGTTTTACCCATCTCACCTACAGCAGGACGCAGTGCTTCAAGAGTTCCGACTTCGGCAGCAGACACCAGTTCAGCACTAACTTGTTGAAATTTTTCCATGCCACCGCTGAACTGATCCCAGTTTGACCAGATATCAGCTTTAGCATCCCCTCCTTCGGTGCCTTCAGCAAAGCCTTCCTCAGCCATATGACTCATGGCATTCACCTGGCGAGCATGATGCAAAGCGGCATCCGCATCATACGCCAACTCCCCTTTCGCCATACCACCCAGGGGATCCATGTGCCATTTGGTCACGTTAAAAACCGACTGACGATATTCAATCGATTTTTCGGCATCTGCCAGCACAGTTCCCGCAGTAAATAGTAAAGATACAGTCAGACAGGTCAATGTAAGCTTCTTCATGATTCAATCCTTTATTTCATTAACAGATTATAGGTTGCAACATCACAGCATAAGAATGAACTAATATACACAGCTCAGTTTAACTCGCTTGTATGACATTGCAAACATCAACCAACCATTTTTGCAGACGCTCGTCTGTCAGCCCTGACTGACCATCCTCATCCAATGCCAGGCCGACAAATTGCTGTCCATCTTCAGTCAAGGCTTTTGATGCTTCAAAATCATAACCTTCTACAGACCAATAACCGAGCATCTGTGCACCAGTGTTACGTAATAAATCATGAAGCGCCCCCATGGCATCCTGAAACCACTCACCATAACCTATCTGATCGCCCAGACCGAACAAGGCTATCTGAACGCCGCTCAGGTCCATCTGGCCTAATGCATCCCAGTGCACAGCCCAGTCTTCCTGAAGCTCACCAAAATCCCAGGTAGGTATTCCCATGATCATATATTTGTAAGCGGGTATAGCCACCAGACCTTCAACCGCAATATCATGTAACCGGGCTCGCCCGGCAAGTAGCTCGGCTATTTTCTCTGCCACCAACTCGGTGTTACCGGTGGTGCTGGCATAAAAAACTCCAATTGGCTCTTCGATCGTCTGCATCACAAGGTGTCAGACGCCTTATTGACAGAACCACGCGCCAGTTTTTCCATGGAGCTGCGTGCCTCACTCAGGGCTTTCATATTCTGTTCATTTGCGGCACGCAAAGTCTGCTCCAGATCTTTTGCATATGCTTGTTGCAACTCAATCAAATCAACCGGTGTCTTACACTTCTGTAGATCAGCCGTCTGCTGCATAGTCGCTTCAAGACAAGCTTTGGTACATTCCATTTGATGGCGAGTCAGATCTTCCAACATACGTGTCTGGATATTCACCAGATCTTTAAAAGGTTCCATCGACTCAGTCATCTGTTTTGTCATATCCTGAAACATAGTTATTCTCCTTAACAAAAAAATGCTTGCGCTGTGTGTTACAGTTTAACGCTATTCCAACTATTTTTCATGCTGATCAGGAACCCGTGACAAGTTCTATGATCCCACTTTACAATGAATTACCCGCAACAGGAGCTGTCCATGCGCATTTTACATACTATGTTACGTGTCGGAAATCTGGAAAAGTCTCTGCAATTTTACACCGATATTCTTGGTATGCAGCTATTGCGTCAGAAAGACTACCCTGAAGGTCGCTTCACCCTGGCATTTGTCGGCTATGGTGATGAGGCCAGCAACAGCGTATTGGAATTGACACATAACTGGGATACCCATGAGTACAACCTGGGTGAAGGCTATGGTCACATTGCCATAGAAGTGGATGATGTTTATGCCGCCTGTGACCAAATCAAAAGCAAGGGCGGCGAAGTTGTCAGGGAAGCGGGCCCGATGAAACACGGCAAGAGCATTCTTGCATTTGTGCGTGATCCCGATGGTTATATGGTAGAGCTGCTGAGCACTGAAAGAAAAGACTGACACTGATCAAGTATCCGGAGTGCTGACAGTCAATTTTTTTGCTAATATTCGCAGCAACTAGAAACATTGATCCACCCTGCCAAAGAATCGGCAGGTATTTGCTGCTTCTGAGAAGGGCCTTATCCCGATGGTTAAGGCCATTTGCTATTTATCCCGGTAAAGACGAAGGGTTTACTTTGAATGAAAAAATCAACTTTCATTGCAGCAGCAGGACTTATGCTGACACTGCACATGGGGTCCGTCAGTGCTGACACACTTCAGGATGCCAGAGATGCCATTGAATCTGAGAATTACACAGTAGCACTGGAACAACTCCAACTACTGGCCAGAGAAGGCAGCCTGGATGCCAACATCCTGCTTGGGCAGATGTATGAAAATGGCTGGGGTGTGGAGGTCGATGAAGAAGAGGCTGCTCGACTCTATCGCATCGGTGCCAACCAGGGTCACCTTGATAGCGTAACCAGCTTGCGGGCATTACAGAATAAAGCGTTTGCCAAAGAGTACAGTCAGCTATTGCCTTTGGCTGAAGCCGGTAACAGCGAAGCACAAAACCGGGTTGGCGAAATGCTCGAATTTGGCCAGGGCGTTGAACGCAATAAACTGGAAGCCTTCGCTTGGTACCAACGCGCTGCTGATCAAGGTGAAATTTCCGCCTGGCATAACTTAGGTCGCAGCTACAATTTTGGTACAGGCGTAGATCAGGATTTTGAAGTGGCAGAAGATTGGTACCGTCGAGCAGCAGATCGTGGATACACTAAATCTCTGTTTTTTCTAGGCACCCTTTATGCCACTGACCATGGTATTGATACCAGTTACAACAGCGATATTATCGCTTATGCCTGGTTACAGAATGCCGCCGAACTGGGTGACCAAACCGCGCGACCTATCGCTGAACGTCTGTTACTTAAACTGGACGATGAGCAAGAAAAAACTGCAAAACAACTGGCTGAACGCTACAAAACGCAGTACATCAACCCCTAGACTTTTCTGGCAAGCGACCTAAAGGTCGCTTGCCAGTCACTCCTCAATACGATCAGGAACACACCCAATGAACAGCCCGGCTAAACGTCCTTTCCGGACTGATGTCCCTGGAATCCGCCCCGCCTCCTTGATAAAGCGCCTAATGGCTATGCTATACGACTTCATGCTGATTTTGGCAATATGGGTAGTTACCGGCTTTGTTGCGGTGGCACTCAATGATGGTGAAGCGGTGGAAGGCCCCTTGTTTAAGACCGCACTATTCTGCTTAACTTTTCTATTTTTTGGTTACTTCTGGACCCGTCTTGGGCAAACATTAGGCATGCAGGCCTGGCGCCTGAGAGTACAAACACTGGATGGCTACCACCTCAGTTGGAGTCGTGCACTGATGCGCTTTATGCTGGCGATCATCTCTTTTATTCCACTCGGACTGGGATATTTGTGGATACTGTTCAGTGATGAAAAGCTCGCCTGGCATGACAAACTTTCAGAAAGCTGCATTGTACAACTTCCAAAAACGCCCAAGAAAAATGATTGAAGATCCCTCAACCCGCTCGCCGGAGTAAATACCAACCACCCAGACTGCATAACAGAATAGGTAACAACGTTGCCAGCAAGGGCGGAAAACCATAGACACTACTTGCTGGCCCCAACAGATCCTGAGCAAACTTGAATATCAACCCAAGAATAACACCCGACACAATTCGCTGCCCTATAGGGACACTTCTTAATGGCCCGAAGACAAAAGAAATGCCCACTAACACCAGCGCCACAATCGACAAAGGCTGCAGCAGCTTAGCCCAGAAAGCCAGAAAATAGACATCGGCATTTACGCCCTGCCCTTGCAAATAACGGGCATACTCCCAAAGCCCGGTGATAGACAAATCGACCGGCTCCACCACGACTATCGACAGCAAATCAGGTGTCAAACCACTTTGCCAGCGCTCTTGTGCCAAGGTGGCTGTTTCAGTATGCGCATCATGAAGACGAGTTTCACTAATATTACTCAGACTCCAGGCGCCATCTTCAAAGGTTCCACGCTCCGCGAAACTGCTACGCAGCAGCTGCAGGTCTGAAGCAAATTCATAGCGTGTCACGCCGTGTATAATTTCACCGCTTTCTACGGCATTGATAAAGATGAAGGTATTGTCCTCTTTGTGCCAGACACCATTATCAGAATAGGCACCTCCACCAGCCATCGCCAGAGCACGTACACTCTGTGCTCGCTGCTCTGTTATTGGCGCTATAAATTGCCCAAGCAGCAACCCCACCAGCGCCATCAACATCACCGGTTTGAATACCGTCAGCAAAATACGTCCCGTAGAAATACCCGCCGCACGCATCACAGTCAACTCACTCTGAGAGGCCAGCATGCCCAAACCCACCATCACCCCAACCAGGGTTCCCAGCGGGATATACTCATACAGACGTCGCGGCAGAGTCCACACCACATAATAAAAAGCGCCACTCAAGGTATAGTGTTCATTCATGTTATCCATCTGATCCAGAAAAGCGATCAGCAGATCCAACCCAAGAACAACCAACAACACCACTAGCACCGACAGTGCAACCTGTTTAAAAATATACTTATCCAGCACCTTCATAGCGCTTTCCTCCCAGGCTTCCAACGTCTCAATGGCGAAAGATAGCTGAACAACTGCTGCCAATAGCGCCCTAAATAGAGGAAGTTGCCTGCGATAAAAACAAACACAAAATGCACAGACCAGAGCACGGCGGGAGATCCTCCCGACTCAACCTGCGAACGGGCGGTGGTCAGCAACGTCATGTAAGCCAGATAAAGCAGGATCGACGGAATCAGTTTGGCAAAACGTCCCTGCCGAGGGTTAGTATAACTTAGTGGAACAGCTAACAAGGTCACCACGAGCACCAACACCGGCAGAGAGAAACGCCAGTGTAAAGCCGCCAAATCTCGGTGTTCAGAGGAAGTCAGTAGCATAGTTGTGGGCTTCGCATCCACCTCCCGGATTTCAGCCGCCAGTTCTGGCTCATCCAACTGCACCCCGTATTCACTATAGTGGATACGACTCATATCAGCGTCACCAGGACGACCATCAAAGCGATAACCATTCAGCAGTACTAAAAACCGTTGGTGGGCTTCTGGAAATATACGTCGCTCAGCCGACTCCGCAATCAGAATATTCGGACGGCCATCCTCACCACGCTGAGAGATAAACACTTGCTTCAACTGATCACCCTGCATCGCTTCCGCATAGGTAACCTGGCCTGATGACTGGGACAGAAAACGCCCAGGTGTCACAAGGTCAAGCTCACTGCGTGCATCCTGGACAGCCAATAGTTGATCCGCTTTATTCAATCCCAGTGGTGATAGCCAGGCGCTCAACAGCAAAACCAGCAAGGAAACAACCAGCGCTGGCCCAAATACATAACTCAACAAGCGATTGCCACTGAAACCCGTCGCCCTAAGCACGACCATCTCACTATCGAGACACAAGCGCCCCAGCGCCAGCAAAATGCCCAGAAATAACCCCAGAGGCAAGAGCAACTCAAGGAAGCCAGGCATGCGATATAGCAACACCAGAAAGACAGCCTCCGCCTGCAACTTTCCCGCTGCGGCATCAGACAGGTATTTAATTAAGCGGGCACTGGTAATGATAAGCATCAGTACAGCCGTTACAGCGGACGTACTGACTAACACCTCGCGGGTGATGTAACGGAATATGATCAACGCAGAATCCTGGTCGCGAACATGGTTTCGAACGATGGAAATAGTTTATAGTGGCATTATCTATCAATCGCTTTTGAATGTCTTCTCTGGAGCCAACATGTTTTTTGAAATAATCAGCGACACCCCGCAAACCCTCTCCACTGACTGCTTGGTAATTGGCATTGAAGCGGAAGGTGCCCTGACGCCGACAGCCGCACTGATTGATCAAGCAACAGGCGGCGGAATTCAAACGTTGATCAACAGCGGCGACCTGACGGGTAAAGCGGGCGAACTGCTGATGTTGCATAATTTAGCTGGCATTTCTGCTGCACGCGTCCTGGTTGCAGGCTTAGGTAAAGCCGATGAACGTAAAGATCGTCATTTCCGCAAACTAGTCAAAGGCATCAACCTGGTCCTAGGTAAACTGAAACTAAAGTCTGTCACTATCGCCCTCGATGGACTGGCCAGCGATCAAAGTGACGTTTACCGACAGACTCGCTTGTTCACCGAATGGACCTCTGCCGATTTTTATAAATACGACAGCACCAAGAGCAAAAAATCCGATCCAGTGTCACTGGAACAGTATGCTATTCACCTCCAGGAAGACGACGCCGAACTAGGTGAAAGTGCATTACTGGATGGCGTCGCCATTGCCAACGGTGTCAGCAGCGCCCGTGAACTGGGCAACCTGCCAGGCAATATTTGCACCCCCACTTATTTGGCCGACAAAGCCAAAGCACTGGGCGAGGAGTTTGATAGCCTGAAGGTTAAAATTCTTAATGAAGAAAAAATGGAAAAACTTGGCATGCATAGCTTACTTTCAGTAGGCCGTGGCAGTGCGCAACCCTCCAAACTCATTGTCATTGAATACCATGGCGGCAAAGATACGGATGCTCCACACGTTCTGGTTGGCAAGGGGATTACCTTCGACACCGGCGGCATCAGCCTAAAACCCGGTGCAGGCATGGATGAGATGAAGTTTGACATGTGTGGTGCCGCCAGTGTTTTGGGTACTGTTGAAGCCGCCGCCGAGATGCAACTGCCCATAAACCTCGTCGTGATTGTCGCCGCCGCCGAGAATATGCCAGGTAGTCAAGCCACCAAACCCGGCGATGTTGTCACCACCATGTCAGGCCAGACAGTAGAAATTCTAAATACCGATGCCGAAGGCCGACTGGTGCTTTGCGACGCACTGACCTATGCAGAACGTTTTAAACCGGCCAGCGTCATAGATGTCGCCACGCTGACGGGTGCCTGCATTATCGCCCTGGGCCACCAGGCCACTGGCCTGCTGTCCAATAATGATGAACTGGCTGGAGCTCTGCAGCAAGCTGGTGACTTTGCCTCTGACCGCGCCTGGCCATTGCCACTATGGGATGAGTACCAGGAACTGCTGGATTCCAACTTTGCCGATATAGCCAACATCGGTGGCCGCTCAGCTGGCACCATCACGGCCGCCTGTTTCCTGTCGCGCTTCACTAAAGCCTATCCTTGGGCTCACCTGGATATCGCTGGCGTCGCCTGGAATAGCAATGGCAAAGAAAAAGGTGCTACCGGACGCTGTGTCTCATTACTCTGCCAGTACCTGATTGATCAAGCCGAAGCCGTTGAGGTCAACGAGGAAGTGCATCACTGATGTCACGACGCGCTGATTTTTACATTCTACCTCAAGCCGATGAAGACAGCCGCGCTGTCTTCATCTGTCGGGTTTGTCAGAAAGCCATGCAGCAGGGGCTAGAGGTCTATATACACACCGACCATCAAGCAAAAGCTGAAAGCCTTGATCGACTACTTTGGTCCTTTCGGGATGACAGTTTCCTGCCTCATCACTTGATCGGCAATACGCCAACAGCCCCCATCAGCATAGGTCATGGCGATCAGCTACCCGAACACCGACAGCTGTTTCTCAATGCAGCTAGCTTACTGCCGGAAGCAGCCTTTGAGTTTGAACGCATCGCCGATGTGGTGATCCAGGCCCCAGAGCTGCTGGCAAGCTCACGTCAGAACTACAGCCGCTGCCGGGAACTGGGTTATGAGATGCACCGAACGGACATGCGCAAATAATCTAACCGACAAACCTACAACCTGTGTGCTACAGCCGTTATAATGACGCATTTTTGCGGAAGCATTGCATTACCACCTTGCGTCACTTCCCCCAGTCCCGAATGTTAACTACTGAGATGAGCATGGATAAGACCTATCAGCCACATGAAATTGAAAACACCTGGTACGACAAATGGGAGCAGAGCGGTTACTTTAAGCCCTCAGGTCAGGGAGATGCCTACAGCATTATGATCCCGCCGCCCAACGTGACCGGTAGTTTACATATGGGCCATGCCTTCCAGGACACCATCATGGACAGCCTGATCCGCCATCAGCGCATGCTGGGTAAAAACACCCTCTGGCAAGCAGGCACAGATCATGCCGGCATTGCCACCCAGATGCTGGTTGAGCGCAAAGTGGCTGCCGAAGAAGGTAAAACCCGCCATGATCTAGGCCGCGAGGCTTTTATCGACAAGATCTGGGAATGGAAAGAAGAATCCGGCGGCACGATTACTCGCCAACTGCGTCGCATGGGTGCATCGCTGGACTGGAGTCGTGAGCGCTTCACCATGGACGAGGGGTTTTACAAAGCCGTACAGGAAGTTTTTGTACGCTTATATGATGACAAGCTGATTTATCGTGGCAAGCGCCTGGTGAACTGGGACTGCAAACTGCACACCGCCATCTCTGATCTGGAAGTGGAAAACAAGGATCAAAGTGGTCACCTGTGGCATTTCCGCTACCCGCTTGCCGACGGTGCTAAAACCAGTGATGGTAAAGACTACCTTATTGTAGCCACCACACGACCCGAAACCATGCTCGGTGACACCGCGGTTGCGGTAAACCCGAACGACAAACGCTACACCTCTCTGATTGGTCAGTATGTCGAATTACCCTTAGTCGGTCGCCGCATACCGATCATTGCCGATGATTATGTCGATGCCGAGTTTGGTAGTGGTTGTGTGAAGATCACCCCGGCACATGACTTTAACGACTACGAAGTCGGCAAACGCCACCAGCTACCCATGATCAATATATTCGATCACAACGGTGCGATACTGCAACGAGCCGAGGTCTTCAACACTGACAGCAGTGAAAATACCGAACTGGATGATCGTTTGCCGGAACAGTATCAGGGACTGGACCGTTTTGATGCGCGCAAACTGATTATCAGCGAATTTGAATCTGCCGATCTGCTGGAAAAAATTGATCCGCATGCCCTGAAAGTGCCCTATGGCGATCGTTCAGGTGTCGTCATTGAGCCCCTGCTCACCGACCAGTGGTTTGTCGCCGTTGAAGAACTGGCAAAACCGGCCATTGCCGCGGTGGAAAATGGCGACATTGAATTCGTCCCCAAACAATATGAAAACATGTATTTTGCCTGGATGCGTGACCTGCAGGATTGGTGTATTTCTCGCCAACTCTGGTGGGGTCACCGTATACCCGCATGGTATGACGACTGCGGTAATGTCTATGTCGCCCGTAACGAAGCTGAAGTACGAGACAAATACCAACTCAGCCATGACCTGCCACTGAAACAGGACGATGATGTGCTGGATACCTGGTTCTCCTCAGGACTCTGGACCTTTGGCACCCTGGGCTGGCCGGAAAACACCCCGGAACTGAATACCTTCCACCCCAGCAGCTCCCTGGTTACCGGTTTTGACATCATCTTCTTCTGGGTTGCCAGAATGATCATGTTCACCCTCAAGTTCACCGGCGAAGTCCCCTTCAAACAGGTCTATGTGCATGGCCTGGTGCGTGATCAGGATGGACAGAAAATGTCCAAGTCTAAAGGTAACGTACTCGACCCGCTGGATTTGATCGATGGCATCGACCTGGAAACCCTGGTGGCCAAACGCACCGGTAACATGATGCAGCCACAGCTGGCTAAAAAAATCGAAGACCAGACCCGCAAGCACTTCCCCGAGGGTATTGCCGCTTATGGTACAGATGCACTGCGCTTTACCTTCCTGTCACTGGCCTCGACCGGCCGCGATATCAAGTTCGATATGCAGCGCATGGAAGGCTATCGCAACTTCTGTAACAAACTCTGGAACGCCGCTCGTTATGTACTGATGAATACCGAAGAGCAGGACTGCGGCATCCAGGGAGAAACCGTGGAACTCACCCTGCCGGATCGCTGGATCATTTCTCGCCTGCAGGAAACCGAAGCGCAAATTGCCAAACACTTTGCCGAATACCGCTTTGACCTGGTCGCCAGCACCCTGTATGAATTTGTCTGGAATGAATACTGCGACTGGTATCTGGAACTGTCCAAGCCAGTGCTTTGGGATGAATCTGCACCGACTGAACGCTTACGCGGTACGCGCCGCACCTTAGTCAGAGTACTGGAAGCTATTTTGCGTTTAGCTCACCCGCTGATGCCCTATATTACCGAAGAGATCTGGCAACGTATTGCACCCCTTGCCGGAAAACAGGGCGATACGATTATGCTGCAAGCTTACCCGCTTGCCGAAGACAGCAAGATTGACACTCAAGCCAATGCCGACATCGAATGGCTGAAAGCAGTAATGCTGGCTATTCGTAATATTCGCGGTGAAATGAACTTGTCACCCGGCAAGGCGATTCCGGTATGGCTTGGCAACGCCTCAACCGAAGATCAACGCCGCCTGGAAGCAACCCGCCCACTGCTCACCAAACTGGCCAAGCTGGAGCTGATTGAACTGCTGGATAGCCAGCAGGAAGCACCTATGTCAGCGACAGCCCTGGTCGGCCAGATGGAAATACTGGTACCCATGGCTGGTATCATTGATAAAGAGGCCGAACTCAGCCGTTTGAGCAAAGAACTGGAAAAACTCAACAAGGAGATCAGCCGACTGGATGGCAAGCTGTCTAACCAGGGGTTTGTCAGCAAGGCACCCGCGGAAGTCGTGGAGAAAGAGCGCGCCAAGCTGGCAGAAATGCAATCAGCCTATACCCGCCTTGAAGAACAGCACAGCACTATTGCTGCAATCTAATCCGGACCAGGACATATAGCGCCAGGGACGGCGTGTATGTAAAAAACACAGGAACAGCACAGCTTGCCCGTATAAATCCTGTAGAGCCTGCGGCATATAGCGTAGCGCCAAGGATGGCGCCCATGCAGAAAACACAGGAACAGCAGCTGCCCGTATAAATCCTTAGAGCCCGCGGCATATAGCGCCAAGGATGGCGCGTATGCAGAAAATGCAGGAGCAATTTTCTGCCCGTACATCCTGTACATAAAAAAACCTGCTGGATGAGGCAGCAGGTTTTTACAGGGCACAATTTTTGAGAATGAAGCTGTTATCTAAAAAGAAACCGGCAGACTTACTTTTTTTGATCTTCTTTCATCAAGACACGCAGCTTGAACCCTGCCCAAATCATTACAGCAGTAATACCGATGATACCGATCATACTAGGGACCAGTACTTCCAGACTATGGATATCTATTCCGAACATGTCATCACCTCTTAACGGTTAACTGCGACTAGAGTACCCGCTTATTTACTATGGAATATTGACCCAGCTCAATTTTTCTTCCGGTCGCACTAACATCGGCTCAGACACCGCAGAATTTATGTTTCCAGACTGGCATTCCTAATCACCTTCCCATTACACTCTAAGTAGATCACTATGAAATAAAAAAGGAGTTGAACATGGCTAATCGTTTTAACCGCTGGACTGCTGACGAAGTCATCAAAATGAATGAAGAAACCTTCATGGTTGAGGTGTTGGATATGATCAAATTTTCACCAGAACTTGATGATTCCGATGCCCGCGTTGTCGCAGCCAACAAAAAACTTGATGCAATTGAACAGGCTCTTAAAATGCGCCTTAACGCCAAACAAGACAACTGATTGGCTCACCAGGGCAGATCTCAAAGGATAGCCCTGGTCCACCCTACCCGACCTTACCGCTCAACCCTGCCAACTCACACCACCTCCCCCTAATATTCTGTATCTCAGATACGAAACATCAACTATTAATTTAGAGTAATCAAAAACTATTTTTTGATTACTCTAAAGCTAATTTTTATAGCAAAAAAGACTAAAAAAACTTGCAAAGAAAATGCGAATTACTCCTTATATATCAAATAGTTAGATAATATATATTCTGCAACTCAAAATCCTTGAATAAATAGTTATTTATCCTTGTTTTTCAATGACTTAAAACCATAATTTATTCACTAAATACTTGTGATGAATCATTATTTGATATAAACTTATCAATAATAGTTAAATGATGTTTCTTAAAGAGGATATGATCATGCAAGAGAAGGAAGTAAGGCTGCTTTTTAAAGCTGGCGTGTTTGAATCCTGTCAGGCGATACCCATTTCCATGTCTCGCGGCTGGACGCTAAAATTCGTAACCCGTGATCAGGAAATCATCACGCTGAACCTGCAACGATCAAATACTGAACGCGAGTTCAAAAGCCTGGATGGCGCAGCGGCAGTAGCCAAGCGCATAGGTTTTGATTGGTTGAATGTGCAGATCGGGGAGTTGCAATGGCGGGAAAAGGTTTCCTGAACATCAGGAGAGCACTGCAGGAAACCTTTTTACATTATAGATAGAAAAAGAATAACTAAATCAGGGCTGCAAGCGCTCTATTGCCCAACTGCCATCATCCTGAAGCCGATAACTAAAACGGTCATGCAGGCGACTGGGACGACCTTGCCAGAACTCAAAACGTTGCGGTTTGAGTAGATAGCCACCCCAGGATTCTGGGCAGGCAACATTACCATCAGGATGCTGCTGCTTAAGCTCTGCGATAGCGACCTCAAGTAGCTCTCGTGACGCTATCGGCTGACTTTGACAAGACACAGCCGCGCTCAGACGACTGCCTGCCGGACGTTGACTAAAATAAGCCTGACCATCCGCCGCCGATAATTTCTGCACCTGCCCACGCACCCTGATCTGGCGAGACAGCGCAGGCCAGTAGAACAAAAGTTCAGCCTGAGGATTAATCGCCAATTGCTGACCTTTTTCGCTGCGGTAATCCGTAAACCAGGTAAAACCTTTGCTATCATACTGTTTCAATAAAACAATACGGGCAGCCGGCATACCCTCTGCATCCGCCGTAGCCAAGGTCATTGCCGTGGCTTCATCCGCATACTGAGCTAGCGCCTGTTCAAACCAGGTGGCAAACTGCTGCATAGGATCGGCACTCAGGTCATCCCGATTCAGGTCTCCGACCTCATATTCACGCCTCAGTGATCTGAGGTCTGATGTATCTTGACTCATTGGGTTTCTCCGGTTGTTATACTTGGCTTACTATAGCGAAAAACAACACTTGGGAGATATGATCCTCCTCAGGGTTTGTTTACATGATTACATCTTCATAAATGAAAGGATTAAGGTTTGCGATTACTTCATTTTCTAACTCTGACAGTGATCCTGGGACTGTTAACAGGCTGTGCCGGGCAGCAAACCAATGAACGACCCTTTCAACTGAAGAACCTGGCCAAGTCGGATATAGATTTGGTCGCTGATGCACATGTAGAAGAAACAACCAGTTTACTCCGCGAATTGATGGTCAAACTTTACCAGCGCAACCCTCGTGAACTGCTCAAAGGGACGGCCGGTACCACACTGGAAATGCGGCAAAAGCAACTTTTTGACTCGCCTCGCATCTATAGCCATCCCGAGCTTTACAATCGCTACGGCATTGATGCTATTCCTTTGGCATTTGATCCCGACTTTGATGGTGATAGAGTGTTTGCTTTGATGGTAGGTTTATCAGGCATGCTCCACGGTGCTTACAACTTCAAAGACGAGTTCTTCATACTCGACGATCTTAACCAACAACGTCTTTATGACAGCGCCCGCAATGTGGAAATTATTGTATGGCGACTGAGTAACCGCCTGAATGAGCACGGAGAGCCCTTTATTCTTACCAATGGAGTTAGTGAAGAGGGTATTAGCAACCTCAGTTTTGAACGCTTATTTGGCAAGCTGATCGCTCATCAGGATATGATGGCACGCGTTATCTCGGACAAGACCAACCGCAGTATTAACAAGGCGGTGTTCAGCCTTGCCACAACAGCACTTTTTCCGATTTAATCAACGCGGGTGCGGTTAATCACAATCTGTTCAATTTTATGATTTTGATTGAGCTTCAACACCAGATCAGCCACCTGCGGCATCTGCTCCAGCATGGCACGAGTCAGACGTTCGTAATGCTGGATAAAGCGCACGATTTGCTGCTCATTCATGATACGTAAGTGATCGGTCGACTGCTGCTGATCATGTATATACTGCACGCGCTCCGCCAGTTTTTTCTCTTGTAACGAACGCCACTCAAATACGGCTTGCATACTAGGCACCTGCAGCATAATCAGCAGATCAAGTCGCGAGAAAAGTTCAGCATACTGATATTTAAGTTGCTCATTAGCATAACGCCGCCAGATCCCATTAGAATCTTCTTCACGCTCCAACTGATTGACTGGCTCAGACAAGGCTTCGTCGAGCTGAGGGGTAGCCCCTACACACCAGCCCTCCAGTACAATGATATCGGCACGTCCAACCCACTCCTGCCAGACATAATCCGGACAACGGTCATCAATAGATTTATCAAACACCGGGATTCGAGTCACAGTGGTATCGTTCGCATGTAGCAATGAGTCAAGAATTTCAATCCCAAGTTCAACATCATGCGTGCCTGGTACACCGCGGGTTTGTAGCAGTGGGTGCACCTGCTCAGCTAACTCGGATCGTTTGGCACGGGTTTTATACAAATCATCAATGGAGAAACCCACAACCCGCAAACCGAAACCCTCACTCAGCGTGACCTCCAGCAGATTAAACAGGGTTGATTTACCGGCGCCCTGAGCTCCATTAATACCAATCACCAGAGGTTTATTCTTGTCACTCTGCTGCTGAGCAACCCAGGCGCCCATCGGTACATAAAGCTGTTCGACCATATCGCGAAAGCCAATATCCACCCGAAGGTTTTCAAGGGCCGATGTAAAAGCCGATTCCACCGCACAGCTTGCAGCTTGTCTTTCCAGCTCGGTCAAACATAAATGACTCGATGGCCAGCTAATCAATACACTCATGATCCATTCACCTTATAATCAAGTAGACTTCATTATCCCGCAAGCCTGAGGTAAAAACCAAATCAACTGGCTTTATTTATATCACTTGCCGACATGTTCACAGCCTGTCACCATACCGGCTACATCAGCAATCACTTATACAAAGGATTTTCACGGCCATGGCTTCGCCTTTTCAGCCACCTCGTGCGACACAGCGTTTCATCTGGATACTGCCACTGTTTATTGTTGTTCTCTCTATTATTGGCTTTTACTGGCTGAAGATGAACCGGGCGGAAACGCCACTCATCCCGCCAGAAACGCAGCGCTGGAATGTTCAGGCGCAGCAAGTGGAATGGATAACAGCCCAGGCTGAAACACAAATTTTTGGCCAGATAACCAGCCACGGTCTGGCAAGCCTGACCAGTGCAGTCACCGCGGAGCTGCAGCAGTTGAATGTTAATGAAGGTCAACGCGTCAGTGAAAACACCTTGCTCGCAAGCCTCGACAAGACAGATCTATTATTGCAACTTCGTCAGCGCCAGGCAGATTTTGAGTCAGCTCAAGCCCGTATAGCCGCTGAGCATATCCGCTTTGAAGCCGATCAACAGGCACTCGCACTGGATGAAGAGTTACTGCAGATTCAACAACGCAAACTGCGCAGATTAGAAGACCTGAGTCAACGCAACCTGAGTAGCCAGGAGCAGATGGATACCGCACGAATCGCGCTCCAGCAACAAGCACTGGCAGTCAACTCCCGACGCATGGCACTGGCTGACCACCCAAATCGTTTACGTCAGACTGAAGCCGAACGAGATCGTAGTGAAGCTCTGCTGGATCAAGCACAACGTGACCTGGACCGCACAGACATCTATGCCCCCTTTGATGGTCGTGTGGCAGAAAGACTGGCTAGTGTTGGTGAACGCCTGAGACCCGGAGAGCCGATACTCAGCCTTTACGACCTGAGCAACCTGGAAGTGAAAGCCTTACTGCCATCCTCTAGCCTGACCCGTTTTCGCCAACAACTGCAAAGCCAGGAGCAAACTATCCTGGCACGCACACAGGTAGACGGCCAGGCATTTACCCTGCATCTCGACCGCTTAGCAGCCGACAGCCACAATAGCCGCACAGGTATTGAAGCCTATTTTCGTTTTCAAGACGCTCCCTGGCTTCCAGAACCCGGCCGTCAGGTAACACTCACGCTACAACTCCCTCCAGAAAGTCAGGTAGTCGCACTGCCGCCGCAGGCCTTATATGGCAATGATCGCATCTATCGCCTGGTTAATGAGCAGCTTGAAGCCCTCGATGTGGAACGGCTGGGATCGCGACCAGGTACCGAACAAGATAGTGAGATCCTGGTCCGCAGCGAGGCTTTGCAACCCGGTGACTGGATACTGACGACCCAGCTACCCAATGCCATCAGTGGCCTGCCTGTCAGGCGTGTTGCTGGCACCGGAAATACACCACCATGAGCATTTACGAAGGTCCATTAAAACAGTTGATCCGGGTATTCGCGGGCCATAGAGTGGCAGCTAATCTACTGATGGCGTTGATGATTCTGTCAGGCATTTATGGCCTTACTAAACTAAACACCCAGTTTTTTCCCAGCTTTTCCCTCGACACCGTCACGGTACAAGTTATCTGGAGCGGTGCCAGCGCTGAGGATATTGCCACGTCAGTGCTGGTTCCCATAGAAGATGAGTTGCGCAGTGTCGATAATATCCGTCAAATTTTTGCAACCGCGCGGTTAGGGTCGGCGTCTATCCGTATCGAGCTGGATGATGGCAGTGATGTGGACTATGCCCTTAGTGAAGTCAAACAGCGGCTGGACAGTGTTCGCAGTCGATTGCCTGCCGACATAGAAGAGCCGCTGGTGCAAAAGACCCTACGTTATGAAGAAATTGCCGATGTTATCCTGACCAGTTCACAAGCCAGCCTGGATGAGTTGCGCAGGCTGACTCGCCAGTTTGAACAGGAACTGCTTGATCTGGGCGTGCGCAAGATTGATTTCACCGGACTGGCAGAAGAAGAAATTGCCATACTGGTGCAACCCGATGAGCTGCATAAACTGGGTATGACTCTATCTGAGCTGGCGGCTGATATACGTCTTAGCAGCATCGATTTGCCCGCTGGCACAGCGGCACGCGATGAGGGAGCAAGACAGCTGCGCAGCCTGAGTCAGCAACGGGATGTAGAAGGCTTTCGTCAGTTACCACTCAATAACACCCCGCCAGGACAGCTGATTCGTATTGATGACATTGCTCAGGTTGAACGCCGTATACGCGATGGCCAGGTACTGCTCAGCTATAAAGGCCAGCCTGCTATTCGATTCAGCCTGAAGCGCACCGAATCCGAAGATAGCCTACGAGCTGCCCGCATTCTGACCAACTGGCTGGAGAGCGCTCGAAATGACCTACCAGACGGCATTGAATTGGTGGTCTTTAATGAACGCTGGCAGTTGATCAGTGATCGTATAGGTTTGCTGATTAAAAATGGTTTAACCGGCTTACTGCTGCTGGTGATGATTTTGTTTCTGTTTCTGAATGCCCGGGTCGCTTTTTGGGTGATGGTCGGTATTCCCGTGTCTTTCCTGGCTACTCTGGGCATCCTCTATGGTATTGGTGGTTCCATTAACATGATGTCGTTATTTGCGTTAATCATGGCTTTGGGCATTATTGTAGATGACGCCATTGTTGTCGGTGAGGATACTCTAACGCATCTGCAACAGGGCGAGCCAGGGCTGCAGGCCGCTATTGGCGGAGCACATCGCATGCAGTCGCCAGTCATTGCCTCCTCCCTAACCACTATTGCCGCTTTTTTACCCTTACTCATGGTCGGCGGGATTATCGGTAATATCCTTATCGATATTCCACTGGTGGTCATCTGCGTCATTATTGCGTCTTTGATTGAGTGTTTTCTCATTCTGCCAGGACATCTGCATCACAGCCTGCACCGTGCTGCAGACCTCAAGCCCTCAGCCTTGCGTATCCGGCTCGACAAAGCCTTTGATCAGTTCAGAAATCATGCATTTCGTCAGCGTGTCAGATTTGCCGTGCGCTATCCTTGGGTTGTACTGGCCAGTACGGTTGGCTTGTTGATACTCAGTGCCGGTTTACTGGCAGGTGGGCAATTAAAGTTTAATTTTTTTCCCAGTGTTGAACAGGATATCCTCACTGCAAATGTACAGTTCGCTGCAGGGACAGATACCACGCGTATAAATGCTTTTTTACAGCATTTGGACACCACGCTACGACAAACCGATAGCAACCTGGATGAAAAACTGCTTAAACTCAGCTTGCAACAACAGGGTATCGCCTACTTTCCACGTACCGGCCGTGGGAGTTTTATTGGGGATGAATATGCCTCGCTGCATGTGGAATTAACTACTGCTGATGATCGCACTGTCAGTAACCAGGCATTTATTCAGCAATGGCGGCAATCGATTCAGCTTCCGGCAGGTATTGAAAAATTCAGCATCAATATCAGCCAGGGAGGCCCCCCTGGCAAGCCCATCGAGATCAAACTCACTGGAAAAAATACCGACCGGCTCAAACAAGCGTCACTGGCAGTTCAGGATGCCTTGCGCGCCTATCCGGGGCTGTCCAACATCGATGATGATCTACCTTTTGGCACGTCACAACTAATCTACTCACTCAATGCCCAGGGGCATGCCGCAGGGCTACAACTGGAAACCCTGGGGCGGCAGCTAAGGGCCGCTTTCGATGGTCTCAGAATTCAGTCTTTCTACGAAGGACAGGATGAAATCGAAGTCCGGGTATCACTGCCGGATGCAAGTCGCAATCAACTGGTCGCCATTGAGCAACTACCGATTGTCCTGCCGGATGGCTCCACCAGCCTGCTAGGCAATCTGGTGGAACTAAACGCGCGCCAGGGATTGGATTCGGTGCAGCGTATCAATGGTCAATTAGCATTGAATGTATCTGCTGACCTGGATGAACAACGCGCTAATGCCAATGACATACTCGCCGACCTTAAGACCCGGACTTTACCGGACCTGCTGATGCACTATGGCGTAGAAGCCAGCTTTGAGGGTAAAAGTCGTGACCAGCAGGAAACCCTGGCTGATATGCGCACTGGACTGATGCTGGGCCTGGCATTGATTTATATCATTCTCGCCTGGGTCTTTGCGTCTTACAGCTGGCCAGTAATTGTTATGTTAACCATCCCGCTGGGCTTGACTGGTGCGATTCTTGGGCACTTCTTAACTGGACAAAGTCTGACAGTTCTATCACTTTTTGGTCTTTTTGGCTTGTCAGGAATCGTTATCAATGACACCATCGTGTTAGTCAGCTTTTACAAAAAACTGCGCGAACAGGGGGTTGCCACATACCAGGCCATTGAAGAAGCCGCCTGCCAACGCCTTCGAGCAGTACTGCTGACCACCCTGACAACCATTGCCGGATTGGCACCGATATTATTTGAAACCTCAGTGCAAGCGCAGTTTTTGATTCCCATGGCAACCTCTATCGTATTTGGCCTTGCCTATGGCAGTGTGCTGATTTTACTGGTGGTTCCGGCTATGCTTAGTATACTTGAGGGCAAAGGTGATCCGGCAAATCAAAATCAGGCGGACACAACACAGAGACACTCTTCACAGGAACGCCAAGCATGAAAGCCTACCGAACTGAAAAAGACAGTATGGGTGAAATTCAAGTCCCCGAAGATGCGCTTTATGGTGCTCAAACACAAAGAGCCGTTGAAAATTTCACCTTAAGCCCACTAAAAATGCCTGTCGCATTTATCTCGGCACTGGCTCAGATCAAAGCGGCGGCGGCCCAGACCAACGCTGAGCTGGGGGTATTATCTAAAGATGAGGCCCAGGCTATCATCAAGGCCTGCGATAAAATTCAGAAAGGACACTACCGTAAACACTTCCCGGTAGATGTGTTTCAGACAGGCTCCGGTACCAGCACCAACATGAATATGAATGAGGTATTGGCCTCACTGGTGCAACAGGATGCGGGCCTGACGCTGCACCCCAATGACCATATCAACCTGAGTCAGAGCTCCAATGATGTCATTCCCTCAGCAATTCATTTAAGTGCACTGATACAGTTGGATAAGACCCTGCTGCCAGCTCTGGAACACCTGCGCACCCGTTGCAGTCGCAAAGCGGTGGAAGTCTCCGAGATTATCAAAACCGGCCGCACCCATCTGATGGATGCCGTCCCCATGCGCATGGAAGATGAAGTCCGTGCCTGGGGCAGCCAGATACGTCAGGCTGAACAGCGTTTGGAGTCGCTACGTGCTGATCTGATGAAATTACCCCAGGGGGGCACAGCGATCGGCAGTGGACTGAATGCACCACGGGGATTTTCCAGACGCTTTTGTACCCACCTGAGTAATCGCACGACCTACCGTTTGACCCCACCAGACAGTCATTTTGCCGCGCAGGCCTGCCAGGACACAGCGCTGGCACTCTCTGGTCAGCTCAAGGCTTGTGCAACCGCTTTACTAAAAATTGCCGAAGATCTGCGCTGGATGAATTCAGGGCCCTTTTCCGGTCTGGGTGAAATTGTCTTACCAGCACTGCAGCCAGGTTCATCGATCATGCCAGGCAAGGTGAACCCGGTGATTCCGGAAGCGGTCATCATGGCCGTAGCCCAGATCAACGGCAATGATGCCAGTATCACTTTCTGTGCTCAGCGAGGTAATTTCCAGCTCAACACCATGCTACCGCTGATCGCCTATAATCTGTTGCAAAGCCAGGAACTGCTTGCCAACGCGGCCATGGCACTGGCCGATAAAGCCATTGCCGGGTTCAGTGTCAATGAGCGTCATATAGAAGAAGCGCTGGTGCGTAATCCAATACTGGTCACCGCATTGAATCCGGTAATCGGTTATGAGCTGGCGGCTGAAATTGCTAAGGCGGCTTACGCAAGCAATCGCAAGGTCATTGATGTAGCAGTAGAAATGACTGATATCAGCCGTGCAGAACTCGAAAAGCTACTGGATCCGGCTGTGCTGGCTGAACATGACTGAGTCCTGGCTATTTGGATGAACTAGCCGCATTCGGTATACTGCTGCGCCTATCCGGCAGACCCAAACCCTGATGATAGCAGGGGTTAACACAGGACACCCACATGAACAGCAACCTTGATAAGCTGCATCCCTACCCATTTGAAAAGCTCGCTGAGTTAACTCGCGACATTCAACCTGAACCCAGCCTTGAAGCTATTTCACTGGGAATTGGTGAGCCCAAGCATCCGGCACCCGCGCTGGTGATGGATGCCGTACGTAACAATCTTGCCGGTTTATCCAACTATCCGACGACCAAAGGGCTACTCAGTCTGCGCCAGGCCATTGCCGACTGGGCCACACAACGCTTCGGTCTGAAAGCGCAAAGCCTTGATCCTGAGCAGCACATTCTGCCGGTTAATGGCACGCGCGAAGCCATTTTCGCTTTCACCCAGGCGCTGATAAACCCCAGCGCAGAGGCTCTGGTCGTCTCTCCCAACCCCTTTTATCAGATTTATGAAGGGGCTGCGTATCTTGCAGGTGCCAAACCCTGGTACCTCAATTGCACCCGTGAAAATGGTTTTATTCCTGATTACGATGCCGTACCGGCCGCCGTCTGGGAAAACTGTCAGTTATTATTTGTCTGCTCTCCCGGTAACCCAACCGGAGCAGTACACGATGCGGCTACGCTGAAAAAGCTGATTGCCCTGTCCGATCAGTATGATTTTGTACTGGCCAGTGATGAATGCTATTCCGAGATTTATCTGGATGAGGCTCATCCACCCACCGGTCTGCTTGAAGTCTGTGCTGAAATAGGCCGTGATGATTACCGCAACTGTGTGGTATTTCACAGTCTGTCGAAGCGCTCCAACCTGCCCGGCATGCGTTCCGGGTTTATTGCCGGTGATGCCGCACTGATCGGACCTTTCCTGAAATACCGCACCTACCATGGTTGCTCCATGCCGGTTCAGCACCAGGTCGCGTCAACAGCCGCCTGGCAGGATGAAGCCCATGTGATTGATAACCGCAATCTCTATCGCGAAAAATTCACCGCTGTCATCGACATTCTGGCACCGGTAATGGATGTAACACAGCCACCAGCCAGCTTTTATCTCTGGGCACCCACCCCCATTGATGATGAAAGCTTCACCCGTGGCTTACTGCAATCTCAGAACCTGACAGTATTGCCTGGGCGCTACTTATCCAGAGAAGTAGATGGCCTGTTACCGGGAGCCAACTATGTACGTATGGCCCTGGTAGCCACAGTGGACGAGTGTGTTGAAGCGGCAACACGTATTCGCCGTTATGTAGAATCACTCTAAATAGGAAGCGGCTTATGTTGACACTGTATGGCATCAATAACTGCGATACCGTGCGCAAGGCACGCAAGTGGCTTGACGCACACCAGGTTGATTACCACTTTCACGATTTCAGGAAAGATGGATTGACCGCTGAACAGATTAGCCGCTGGACTGACTCTATCGGCATAGACAAGCTGCTGAATAAGCGAGGCACTACCTGGCGCCAACTGCCTGAAGAGCGCAAGGAGGGCTTAGACACCCTTGGTCTGCAGGCGCTGCTGCTGGAGCACCCGGCACTGATCAAACGCCCACTACTGGAAGGCGATAAGCTTTGCCATGTCGGCTTTAACGAAACTGAATATAGCGCATTAATGAACGGAGTAACCCATGAGTAATTTTGCATTTGGTTTAGGTGTCGGCACTAAGTCGGCCGCAGGACAATGGCTGGAAGTCTACTACTACGCCCCTCTGGTGGATGCTGCCGACACATTGGTTGAGGCGATAGCCGACAAGGTTGGCTACCAGGGTGGCAACCAGGCGATCGAGATCAGCGCCGAGCAGCTCAAAGCACTGGAAGTGGCCTTTCTGTCTATTGATGCAGAAGATCAGGCCGAGTTGACTGAAATTCTGGAAGGTACACGCCAGCCATTGGTGCTGTGTATTCTGGAAACAGACAGCAAACCGGAAACGACTGCCGAGGTCTACCTGAAACTCAGCCTGCTATCGCAGCGACTGGCCAGACCACACAGTCTGGATCTAACCGGCATGTTCGGTCTGCTACCCAATGTCGCCTGGACCTCAGAAGGGGCCATTGCCCAGAATGAACTGGCAAAACGGCAACTGTCTGCCCGCGCTCAGGGTCGCATTCTGGAAGTCTACAGTGTCGACAAATTCCCGAAAATGGCCAACTATGCCGTTCCTGAAGGTATACGTATCGGTGATGCCGCGCGTATCCGTCTGGGTGCTTACGTCGGCGAAGGCACCACAGTGATGCATGAAGGTTTCATCAATTTCAATGCCGGCACCCTGGGTGTCAGTATGGTTGAAGGCCGGATTTCAGCCGGTGTAGTAGTCGGTAACGGCTCAGACCTGGGAGGTGGCTGCTCAACCATGGGCACCTTGTCCGGGGGTAACAACCTGGTGATTTCCGTGGGTGAGAACTGTTTGATCGGTGCTAACGCCGGTTTGGGTCTGCCTCTGGGTGATCGTTGTACTGTCGAAGCGGGCCTGTATGTTACCGGCAGCTCCAAAGTAACCCTGCTGGATGATACCAACCAAACGGTTGCTGTGGTCAAAGCTGCCGAGCTGGCAGGTAAGCCTGATCTACTATTCCGCCGCAACTCACAAACCGGGCAGATTGAAGTAAAAACCAACCAGTCAGCCATTGAACTCAACGCTGAACTACACAAGCATAACTGATAACAGGCCAACCCTATGTCACACGGATCTGCCACGTTAACCCTGGCCAAAGAGCTGATCAGCCGACCGTCAGTCACACCGGATGATGCTGGCTGTCAGGCGTATTTGATCAGTCGTCTTGAGGCCTTGGGATTCACCATTGAATCCATGCCTTTTGCAGAGGTTACCAACCTCTGGGCGCGCCGTGGCACCGATGGACCGCTGTTTTGTTTTGCCGGTCATACCGATGTAGTCCCTTCAGGGCCTGCAGAAAAATGGCGCTTCCCGCCTTTCGAGCCCACTGAGTCGGAGGGCTACCTCTGGGGCCGGGGTGCCGCCGATATGAAAGGTGGCATTGCTGCCTTCATTACCGCGCTGGAACGTTTTATAGCCAGCTACCCTGACCATCAAGGGTCCATCGCTCTGCTGATCACCAGTGATGAGGAAGGTCCCTTCATCAATGGCACCACCCGGGTAATTGATACGCTTGAAGCGCGTCAGGAAAAAATCACCTGGTGTGTGGTTGGTGAGCCTTCCAGCTCACAACGGGTGGGTGATGTTATCAAAAATGGACGCCGGGGCTCTATCAGTGGCAGCCTGACTGTAAAAGGGGTTCAAGGCCATGTCGCTTACCCGCACCTGGTTCGCAATCCGGTGCACCTGGCCGCACCGGCGCTGGCAGAGCTATCGCAACTGGTCTGGGATGAAGGCAATGAGTTTTTTCCTCCTACCAGTTTTCAAATCTCCAATATTCATGCAGGTACCGGCGCTACCAACGTGGTACCAGGTGAACTGGAGGTGGCTTTCAACCTGCGCTTTTCCACCGAAATCACGGCCGATGCCATTAAAGCGCGCATTGCTGAGCTGCTGGATCGACATCAGCTGGATTGGCAGATTGACTGGACACTTTCAGGTCACCCTTTCCTGACACCAGCGGGCAGTCTGGTAGATGCCAGCCGTGCTGCCATACATCAGATCACCGGACTGGAGAGTGAGCTTTCCACCGCTGGCGGTACATCAGATGGCCGATTCATTGCACCCACGGGTGCCCAGGTAGTAGAGCTCGGCCCGGTGAATGCCACTATTCATCAAATCGATGAGCGCGTCAGCATTGACGATCTGGACGCCCTGTCAGCCATCTATGAACAGATTATGATCCGGCTATTAACCGCATGATCTCGGTATTACGCTGCCCGGTCTGTAGTGATCCGCTGCAACCGGGTGCTGATAATAAACAACTGCGTTGTATTAACGGACACAGTTTTGACCGTGCTCGTCAGGGTTATTGGAACCTGTTGTTACCGCAGCGCAAGCGCTCCAAAGCGCCAGGTGACAATGAAGCCATGGTACAAGCACGCCAGCGTTTTCTGGATCAACACCACTATCAGCCCATTGCCGATGCAGTATGTGCAATAGGATTGCACGCAACTGATTCTGTGGATAACCCGGTTATCTTGGATCTGGGTTGTGGTGAGGGCTACTACACCGATCACCTGTGTCATAGCTTTGTCCGGGCTGAGCGACATGCCAGTTTGATTGGTCTGGATATCTCCAAAGCGGCCATTCGCCAGGCGTGTAAGCGTGACAAACGTATCACCTGGCTAGTTGCCACGGGGGCTGATATTCCGTTGCAGCCTGACTCAGTGGATCTGGCCACGTTGATTTTTGCCCGACTTTTGCCCGAACCCACGGCACAAGTCTTAAATAAAAATGGTTTGTTTCTGGTGGTCTGGCCTGGCCCGGATCATCTGCGGGAATTACGCGAGCTGATCTACACGGATGTACGTGACTCTGACCTGAACCCTGATGCACAACTGCACGAGCTATTTGAACCACTCAGCATGGAAACCTTGCGTTTTCGTTTTCAGATCAGCGATACTGCCCAGCTAGCTGATTTATTAGTGATGACGCCCCATGGACAACGCCTGAACCAGGAGCGCCGTGAGGCTCTGCTGAAAATCGAGCAACTGGACATTCAGGCGGATATACGTCTGAGCCTGTATAAAAAACGGTGACCCCGTTCAAACCATGAAGCCATCTATGCACCCATTGCGCCAGTACCTGCGCAAACGCGCTGATCAGCCACGTGAAAACTTTATGCTGCTATTAAGCGGATTTGGTATATTCATGCTGGGGCTGCTGACTATAGGTATAGCCCAGTTTCTGTTACCCGGCTCGTTAATGGCTGAATTAGTGGCATTATTTGGTTTAGTGTTACTCGGCGGTGGTATTATCCTTGCTGCCATTGGCTATCTCAGCCTGAGTGTATTACGAATATTGCGTTTTCTGGACTCTGATAATGACAAACCATCCTGATATTGAAATTTACATAAAAAACTGCAAATTGGATGAGGTAATCCAGTGGTTATCTGAACGCCTCGACAGTGTTAAAGCAACCGGCAGCAAAGGGATGTTGCATCAATTCAGCGCCAGCTATCAGGGCCATAAGTTTGCTATTGCCGTGCATGAAAAAGCATTAGGCAAGGCTTGGATCAGTGTCTGGTTCCAATCCAATACCACGCCCTGGAAAGTGGATCTGGACTGCGCACGCGAAGCTTCAGCCGTGCTTAAAGCACAGGTACGGTGTATCGCTTCAGGCTGGCAGGAAGGTGATGATCCGGATGAGTGGTGGAAAGTTGAGGAAGGCCAAGAAGTTAAAATGCAATGGGTTACAGATTGAGTCTTGTGATTCAGGCTACCGCCTGAAAACCGTCTTTGGCGGCACTAATCTGCTCCAGCATATGCCCACCTAATGAAGCCAGAGATAGTTGCGCAAAGCGATCATTTCTAATCGGGCTATTTAACGGCATCAAGGTTTTAACATTCAGATGGCTGACTAAATAAGCAAACTCACCTGTCTCCTGAGCGGTGACGGCATGATTCAAACGCCCAACAAGATCCCGGTCAAACAGGCTATCCGGCTCTGGGTAAACCGTCTTACCCGGCAATTGAAAGTTACCGTCTGCCGCCGCTGTTGCTCTGGCCTCTGAAGAATAGCGCTCGTTACTGGAAGCAATCAGACTCAACAGCATACCAAACTGTGCGCTATTGGGTGAGCGCACAGCTTGGGGAAGGTTCGCTGTATAACCTTCTACCCGATTAAGAAAAACCTCATTTGTTATCCGCTCATTCGACATGCGTGTCTCCATTGCAATACATCTGATATCGGCAAGAAAGCTCATTACTTTAACACCGATATCAACAACAGACTCAATGAAGCAGAGTCTGTTTTATGGCCCACTATCTGCTAGAATAATTGCCAATTCATTATTATTCATACCCAGTTTGAACCTGAACAATAACTATAATAAAGGTACATGCACAGGATGCGGAGCGACTTAGCCATGCACTTCAGTAAGCACTTGATTTTTTTGCTACTGGTTATCTGCTGCTCCGGTTTACTTGCTGATGAGTCTACTGTGACACTGAAAACACCATCAGGTGAAATGCAGATCAGCTTAAATGAGCTGCGTGAGATGGCGGGTAGTGAATTGGAAATTTATGACCCATTTCAGCGAGCAAACGTCCCTGTCCGCGGGGTCGACCTGATCGCCTTTATTGAACACTTTGCCGCTGATCATCGTCAGGCCAGTGCCGTCAGTTTCATTGCTATGGATGACTATAAAGTACAAATTTCGCAGTGGGACTCCGGCAATTGGCTACTCGTCACGCACGAAAATGGGCATGAACTGCGCCTACGGGACCATGGCCCGATTAAGTTGATTGAAAAAAATCTCGGCAACCGCAATCCGACAAACCTACGTAATTTTAATGACTGGGTATGGATGGTCAAAACAATTGAGGTTCTGCAGTGATAGGAAATCTGCTGCGCTCGCGTACTCGCTGGCTTTGGCTCAGCCTGTTAAGTTTCAGTATTATACTGGCCTGGATCACTTACGAGACCCGCTGGTTTTACCCGGAAATGCGACGTTACTTTGGTGACTCAGGCACTCTGATGGGACAGCAACTTGCCAGTCGTAGCCGGCACCATTTACAAGCGGCTCTATCAGACCTCGCCATCACGAAAGACACAGCTGATGCTCTTGCCAATGCAAAGTCCAATCTGGACATAGCATGGGGATTTATCAATATCGCCGTGTATAAAGAACACTACCCCTGCACCAGCCCGAGCCTTGATAGACTGGACCGGTTTATTGCGCGAATTGACACTACATCACCGCCAACAGCGCAAGAGTCTCTACTTGAATTACTTCCTGTATTACAGTGCGCTACGGAGATAGAACAAGGCCAATGGGATACCCGCTCAGCGGTTGCCATGGAAGTTGCCGAACGTATCAACTTCCATCAGCGCATGCTGCTTGGTGGTGCCGCTATACTTTATTTAATGGGTATTGGCTTTTGGTGGCTGCATGAGCAACAGCGTATGGCCTTTAACCAGAATTTACGTGACAAACTGCGTTGGAAAAAACAAGCCTTACATGATCCGTTAACCGGAGCATTGAACCGTCGGGCACTGGATGCCGACCTGAACCTGCATTTTGAGCGTATGGCCTCGGAAGATTACAGCTTTGTCATGCTGATGTGTGATATCGATTATTTCAAGCCCTATAACGATACTCTAGGCCATGCCGAGGGTGATAAAGCACTGCAACGCGTTGTCACGGCCATCAAAGAAGTACTTCGCCAGGAGGATCGCATCTACCGATACGGCGGAGAGGAGCTGGCAGTGCTACTGACGGGCACAACCAGTGACGAAGGGGTGGAGGTAGCCTTTCGTGCATTAGAAGCCGTAGAGCAGCTGCATATCGCCAACCCGGGCAGTCCTTCAACCTACCTGACCATCAGCATAGGTATCAGCTGCGCCAACGCAGGCACACGCAATGCTGATGCACTGATTCGTGATGCCGATAAAAAGCTTTATCAGGCTAAACATAACGGTCGTAACTGCCTGGCCACCTGACACTTACCGGATATACCAGATGAGAAGTCAACTGATCACCCGCACGGGCTATCTGAAATTGAAGCAGGAGCTAGATCTGCTATGGCGTGAAGAACGCCCGGAAGTTACCCGCAAGGTAACCTGGGCAGCAAGCCTGGGTGATCGTTCCGAAAATGCCGACTATCAGTACAACAAAAAACGCCTGCGAGAGATAGACCGCCGCGTACGCTATCTGTTGAAAACATTGGAGCAGATTCGTATTGTCGACTATGCACCCGAGCAGGAGGGAAAGGTTTTCTTTGGTGCCTGGGTCACTATAGAGAATGATTCTGGTGAAACTCGCCAATTTCGTATTGTCGGTTATGACGAGATTTTCGAGCGCAAGGATTATATTTCTATCGACTCACCCATGGCCCGCGCCTTACTGAAAAAGTCTGTTGACGACGAAGCCACCGTGGAAACACCCGCTGGTAGCAGTTGCTGGTATATTAATGAGATTCGCTACGAACTGGATGCTGAACCGCTGGAATAAAAAACCACGTCGAACCAAATACAAACCGCCTATCGCTGTTTTTTATAACGTTCGGATAAGCAAGGAAAAGGAAATGGTGGGTCGTATAGGATTCGAACCTATGACCAATTGGTTAAAAGCCAACTGCTCTACCAACTGAGCTAACGACCCAACTGCGGCAGGTATGAGTGGTGGGTCGTACAGGATTCGAACCTGTGACCAATTGGTTAAAAGCCAACTGCTCTACCAACTGAGCTAACGACCCGCTCATTTGCCTGGGTTATATGGCTCCCCGAGCTGGACTCGAACCAGCGACCAATAGATTAACAGTCTACTGCTCTACCAACTGAGCTATCAGGGAACAACCCTTGCATTTTCATTCATCCTTTGGCGGAGGGACAGGGATTCGAACCCTGGGAGCCTCTCGACTCGTCGGTTTTCAAGACCGGTGCTTTCGACCACTCAGCCATCCCTCCAAAGGATGGGCGCAGATTCTACCGTCTCGGCAAATTATGTCAACACTTAATTTGATCTACCGACATAGGACGGGCGAAAAAATACCCCTGAGCGATGTCACAACCTTGAGATTTGAGGAACTTGAGCTGCTCCTGGGTCTCTACTCCCTCGGCTATCAGGCCTATACCAAGACTCTGCGCCATATTGATAATGGCACAGATAATCGCCTGATCATCCTGATCTGTTTCTATGTCAGCAACAAAGGTCCGGTCGATCTTTAAAAAGTCGATTGGCAAGCGTTTCAGATAGCTGAGTGATGAGTAGCCGGTACCAAAATCATCAATAGCCACCCGGATACCCAGCTTGCGCAGCTCAGAAAGCTGCACCACGGCTTGTTCCATATCTCTGATCAGTGCACCCTCGGTAATCTCAACGCACAACTGAGAGGGCCTCAGGCCCTCCTGATCGATACACTGACGTATCAATGTCAACCAGCGATCACCACCAAACTGTCTTGGCGAAATATTGACGCCAATCTGCATTTTGTCATTCAGTAGCGGCAACAGATCCCGACAGGCTTGCAACATCATCCAACTGGTCAGATCAGCAATAATGTCAGACTCTTCGGCCACAGGAATAAACTCAGACGGTGATATAGGTCCAAGCTCTTCACTGTGCCAGCGCATCAGCACTTCATATCCAAAAATTTCTCGTGTTTCCAGATGTATTTCCGGCTGATAAACCAGGCTCATTTCATTGCGGCTCAGCGCATGACGCAGACCATGTTTGATCTGCATCAACCGGTGGTTGCGCTGATCCAGATCTACATCAAAAAAGGCATAACAACCCCGCCCCAACGCTTTAGCATGGTACATGGCGGCATCGGCATGTCGCATAAGTTGATCTAAGTTCTCACCGTCACGAGGATAACTTACCACCCCAACGCTACAGCCAATACTGACTTCAACATCATCCAGTTGGAAAGGTCTACTCAGTGTATCAATAAGGTTTTCAGCAATACTGGCCAGAGCAATATCATTCTCTACCGGTGAGATCAGCAACGTAAACTCATCTCCACCCAGACGACTGACAATATCACTGTCTCGAACCTGCCCCAGAATGCGATCAGCTACCTGCTTCAGCAAAGCATCACCTGCATCATGTCCGAAGGAATCGTTTACTTCCTTGAATAAATCAAGATCAACAAACAACAGTGCAAATGTTTCATTATAGCGACGCGCTCTGGCCAGATATTCATGCACTTTTTCTTTGAAAGCCAAGCGATTGAACAACCCGGTAAGCGAGTCACGGTAAGCCAGCTTACGTAATTTAGTACGTGCCTGATACTCTTCAGATACATCCTGAAAGATACCAAAATAACCCGTTGGCACGTCACGCCGATCACGAATACTGCTGATAGATAAACGGACTGGATAAGCCGTACCATCCGGACGCTTATTCCACAACTCGCCTTTCCAGCTACCCTCACTCTTAACCTGATTCCACATCGCTTGATAAAAATAGCTGTCATGCAGATCAGATTTCAGCAAGGCCGGATCCTGACCCAGAACAGACTCTCGAGAGTAACCGGATATACGTTCAAATGATGCATTCACATCGATCACACGATTGGCATCATCGGTAATCATAACGCCCTCGGCCGCATGTTCAAAAATGCGCCGTGACACGCCCAGCATATACTCATTTTGCTCTTGCTCGGTGACATTGGTTGCTACTGAGCAGATCGCTTCAGGCTGCCCCAGATCATCAAACAAGGGAAACTTCACCATAAACCAGCTGTTCATCTTCCCATCAACCGGAAAGCTACACTCAAACTGCAAGGGTTTTCGACTGCGGATCACCTCTTCATCATAGCGCTGAATTTCACTAGCATAGGGCTCATCCAGTAGATCAAATACCTGTTTACCCTGAGAATCCTCACCAAAATAACTGTAGAAGCGTTTATTCCCTAGTGTGTAAACACCCTGCAGGTTTTTGATATACACCATAGAAGGAATATGGCGCAAAATGCTATCCATCTGTGCGTGGGTGCGCATTAATTCATCACGACTGCTACGCAATGACTCCAGCATATGATTGAGGGCGGCCGCAATCACGCCCAGCTCATCACGCCCCTTCAACGCCACCTGCGTCTCCAGCTCACCTTGGCGAATTTTATCTACGGCGTCAGTAATCAGCGCCAGCCGTCGACCAATAAACCATTCCGACCAGATCCAGAGTAAAACAGCCAAAGCACCAATCGCAAAAGACACCCAGATAAATACAGCTTCCAGACGATACCAGCCCTGCTGTGCAGACTGATCCAGATCCAGTTCCAGCAATATAATTCCAACTTCAACCTCCTGCGCTCCGGCACCATCACTGGAAAGCAACTGCAAAGGGACCAGACCATACAAGCTATGTTCATTACCTGCTCTCAACTGCATTTCAGGTTGCTGTACCTCCATTACTTTGAACGGCAAGCGACGATCAAAATGTAACGGCACCTGATCGAGATGCTGCCCGGTATAATTCGGATTTTCTGACGCCAGAATATGCAGTGACGAATCCATAACCAGTAAATGTTTTACTTCAGCGTGAGACCCGGTCGAAGTAACCTCACGCCGAATACCTTCGAGGTCACCCCGAGCCAGCAGATACTCGAAACTGCCCTGGAGTCGATTCAGGGTATGTATCAAATTAGATTCAGCGGCCTGATAAAACAGCTGGGTAACAAAAGGCTTGAGCAGCAGATGCGACCCTAGCATCAACAGGATGGCAAACCCAAGAATCAACAATGGAATAGAACGGCGCAATGAGAAAACCGGAATACGTCTAATCATGGCAGAAACCTGTCGATTAGATTTGCCTGTGCCGCTACCTGATTATCTGACAGAACCTTATTCTTAACACACCCTCTCAGGAGCAACAACAGCAGTAATACACAGCCCCGCTTGATCAACTTCATTCCCACGCCCTGTAACACTTGTAAAATATAGTGATATATTATCCTGCCTCACTTTCAAAAACGATGTCTCAGCTATAACGTTCAGTATAGTACTCACTGCGCCGGTATTCTCCCGGGGTCATGCCGGTCCATTTTTTGAAAGAACGAAAAAATGCAGACGGCTCGTCAAAGCCCATGAGTCCTGCCACATCATTGATCGATAACTGGGGTGCGTTCATGTAGTTGATTGCCGCAGCACGACGTTCTTCATCCTTGATTTTCTGATAAGACGTGCCCTCTTCCAGCAATCGTCGACGCAGGGTTGAAACTGACATGTGCAACGCACGCGCAACTTCTTCCGCAGAAGGTAACTCCCGACTAAAATCCTTGCCCAGCATCGAAATCACTCGCGCTTTCAGACTCTTGTCATCATCCACCATCACGATCAGCTGATAGGGAGCCGTCTTCAGAAAACCACGCAGGGTTTCTTCATTCTGAGCCAAAGGAAGATCCAGGTATTTGGCTGGAAAAACAATGGCGTCTTCATGCTGACTGAACTTCACTTCGGACTGAAACAGTTTGACGTACTGATCTGCATCTCCGGGGTCTGTAAAGGTAAAATAAGCCGCCTTTAGCTCCAGACGGCGGCCGATCAACCAACTCATAAAGTGGTGCCACATAGACAGAGACGTACGTATCTGCAAGGGCGACTCCTTACCCATTAGCGAACGAAAATCAGCTTCACTTAAACTCTCGATCGGCGCAAAAGACACTTTGGCATATCGCCCCCGACGCACCAAAACAGGTTTAATCATTGAGCCACGGCAAATTTCGTAAAAGTCGCTGCAGCGTCGTAACGCGCGCTCCAGCGTAGAACAATGGATAATGGCGTGACACATCATACGGAAGGTACCGTTAGGAACCCGACCTCCGCTGAGCATGCCAAAAGACTCATCCTGAGCAATCCACATAATCTGCTGGTATAACAATCCGAACTTAAAAGCCGGCAGCTCATTAAGCTGCTCCATCTCCTCTCGGCTGATATCGACATGCGTCAGCAGATCATTGGTATTAAAGCCTTGCAGCTCTGCCATCGCCAGTAGGTGGCGTACATAGCCGGTCGGTACTGTAATCGTTTTCTCCACCTTACCCTCCTGGTCATCAAAAAATATCAATTATGTGATCCAGCGCACAAAAATGTCAGCCTGATTGAGCTCTAATGTCATTGTTCACAATACAGCTATGCATAAGACTGGTATCTATTGCAAATTCGGCCATTGCTCTGGCATAAGTTGGATTGAATCCTCTTTGCAGCAGCATAGCCTAACAATAAACCTCAGTAAGACAATAATAACAAGGTGGAATGAACGAAATGGCAACTAAAATACTGCGCCGTAAAGGTCAGCGGGCGCTGCAACGCCCTGGCTTCCGTCCCGCTCTGCTCGCTTGCTTGCTAGCCTCCGGCTTTACCGCACAAACACAAGCGCTTGAATTTCAGTTAGGTGAAATTGAAGGCCGCTTCGATTCCAATATTTCCATCGGCACTAGTATTCGCATGGATGATCCCAACCCAAGCCTGATCTCACAGCCAAACGCTGGCACCAGCATGGGTTCCGGAAGCTATGATGATGGTACGCAAAACTTTAAACAGGGCAGCCCCTTCTCGACAGTACTCAAAGGTGTGCATGATCTGGAGTTACGCTATGAAAACCTAGGCTTCTTCGGACGGGGTAAATATTGGTATGACTACGAATTGGAGAAAGGATCGCGTGGCCATGGGCACATCCCCAATGGTTACACCCCAAACTCACGACTTAATGACGAGGGCTTTAATGATTTTGCCCAGTTTTCAGGTGTAGAAATACTTGATGCTTATTTCTTCGGTGGTTTTGATCTGGGCAACATGCCACTCGATATACGTGTTGGTCGCCAGGCGATCAACTGGGGCGAAAGCACTTTTATCCAGGGTGGTATCAATTCATTTAACCCGGTCGACGTAACGGCTTTCCGTCGACCGGGTGCCGAGATCAAAGAGGGCTTACTCCCCTTTGGCAGTGCTTTTGCTTCACTCGGTTTAACCGACAACCTCAGTGTTGAAGGCTTCTACCAGTACGAATGGGAACCCACTGTTGTCGATGGCTGTGGCACCTATTTTTCCAGCAATGACTTCACCCCTGAGGGCTGTGATGGAATTCGCGTATACTCTCAGCTTGGCCAACCGCTAATTGACCTGACAGTCGGAGATCAGGAATATTTCAATTTAGCATCCAGTGGCCAATGGGCCCTGAACGGTATTGATCCTGTTGTAAGACGTAACGTTGATGGTCGCCGTGAAGGCAGTGATGATGACCAGTTCGGACTGGGCTTTCGATACTTTGCTGAAAATCTGAATAATACTGAATTCGGGCTATATTTTGCGCGTTACAACAGTCGCCTGCCGATGATCAGTGGCATTAACTCTGCACGTGCCCCTGGGTCTGTTAATGTATTTATTCCTGGCGTCGGTTCCATCGATGCTGCCACAGCATCAGCGCTTGTAACCGGCGGCCTGCTTCCCCCTGAAACCATGGCGCTATTTCCTTTGATTGCGGCTTTTGATTCTGAATATTTTGTCGAATACCCAGACTCCATAAAAATGGTAGGTCTGAGCTTTAGCACCAACTTGGGCGACATAGCCTGGTCAGGTGAAATCAGTCACAAGCAAGACATGCCAATCCAAGTAAACGGACCTCTATTAGTCGGAGCCATCCTACGCCAAAATATCGGGGGCGTGGGTAATGCAGGGGCCGATCAACTAGTTCAACAAGCCGGGGCTGGCGGCACGATCCGTGGCTATGGCACGTTCGACGTTACTCAGGCTCAAACCACCTTCATCAAGTTTTTTGATAATGTAATGGGAGCCAGCCGTTTAACTACAATTGCTGAACTTGGCTGGACACATGTACACGGTCTGGATGAGAGTGCCAATGCATTAAAATATGGTCGTTCAGGTATTTATGGCTACGAAGCGGGTGACACTGATGGTTTCGTGACTCGCAACTCCTACGGCTACGTTCTGCGTGGCACATTAGAATACCCTAACGCGTTTGCCGGTGTGACCCTGAGACCCGAGCTAAACTTCCGCCATGGTGTCAAAGGCAATGGTCCTGAGCCTGGTGCTGCGTTCCGCGAAGATGAAAAAGCGATCAGTCTGGGCATTACCGCCGACTATATGAACCGCTACCGCGTCGGGGCATCTTATACCAGCTTCTTTGGCGGCTCCTTTAATGCTGAAAAAGACCGGGACTATCTATCACTTAATGCCTCTATCGCCTTTTAAATAGCTGCAGGAGAAGAATAATGATACAGCTAAACCTTCCAAAGAAACTGCTTTGCAGTGCGCTGCTTCTGTCCCTGAGCAGTGCCATTTATGCCAGTCCTGAACGACTGGAGCAGGACCTGACTCCCATGGGAGCTGAACGAGCTGGCAATGCGGCAGGTACTATTCCGGCCTGGGACGGTGGCATAGCCCCTAGTGATGACCGCTATGCAAACCCGTTTGCTGATGAGCAACCCCTGTTTGTGATTACTGCTGACAACTATACAGACTACCAGGACCAGCTTTCTGAAGGCCAGATAGCTCTGTTTCAACGCTATCCTGATAGCTTCAAGATACCCGTCTATCCAACCCACCGCACAGCGGCATTACCGGATAGCATCTATGCAGCAGCTAAACGCAATCTGGACAATGCCAGACTGACTGCCGATGGTAACGGTTTAGAAGGTTTCACTGAGGCGCTGGCCTTTCCGATTCCCGAGAATGGTCTACAGGTCATCTGGAACCACATGACCCGCTACCGGGGTGGCGCGCTGGAACGTACCTTTGTACAGGTTCCGGTACAAACCAATGGCAGTTTCACTCCGGTACGCATCAACGAAAAACTCTCTTGGCCCAGCTATCTGAAAGACCAGGGCGAAGGCGAGCGCCATGACAATATTCTGTTCTTTTTTGTCCAGGAGGTCACGGCACCTGCTCGACTGACCGGCAACATTCTTCTGGTACATGAAACCATGAACCAGATTACCCAACCGCGTCAGGCCTGGACCTACAATTCAGGGCAACGTCGGGTACGCCTGGCACCCAACATCGCTTATGATGCACCCGGCACAGCAACCGATGGCCAACGCACCACGGACAACCTGGATATGTTCAATGGCGCACCGGACCGTTACGACTGGAATCTGGTCGGCAAGCAGGAGCTGTATATTCCTTATAACAGCTGGAAGCTCGCAGACCGCAACCTGTCATACGATGATCTGCTCAGTGCAGGACACCTGAACCCGGATCATACCCGCTATGAGCTGCATCGGGTCTGGAAGCTCGAAGCCACACTGAAAGAAGGTCAACGTCATGTGTATGGCAAACGCACCTTCTACATTGATGAAGACACCTGGCAGATCGCTACTGTGGACCATTATGACGGACGCGGGGAACTCTGGCGTGTCGGTGAAATGCACCAATTCCAGTACCGTGATGTACAGGTTCCCTGGTCAGTAGCGGAAACCTTCTACGACCTGCAATCTGGGCGTTATCTAGTAGGCGGTCTGACTAATGAAGAGGGTATAGGCTATGATTTCAGCCAGCGCTTTGACTACAGCGACTTCACCCCTCAGGCGATCCGTCGCATGGGTCGCTAAACGCTAGACTTCAACGTTTAACTTAGCCCACCCAGGTGGGCTTTTTTATGAGCTGGCGATCTGAAGAGCCTCAACCGGACGACGCGCTGTCCAAAAGTTACGTTTCCAGTAAGGGTTATCAAGTTTGGAGATCATTACACCGCGACTGGTAGAAGCATGTAAAAACTCACCTGCACCCAGATAAATCCCAACATGCTGGTTACGTCCGGTTCGAAAAAATACTAAATCCAGAGGCTGTAGAGCCTGGCGTGTGACAACGTCACCCACAGCAACTTGCTCACTGGTAGTGCGAGGTAACTGCACGTCAAAGGCATCGGTAAAGATGCTCTGCACCAGCGCAGAACAATCGATACCCTGCCTATCATCTCCACCCAGTCGATAAGGGGTGCCAGCCCAGGCTTGATACTGCTGCTCGAGCACCAGGCGGATATCTCCCTGCATCCCCACTATTTCGGGAGCTGACGTCAATGGCTGGCTGACTTGCCGCCCTGTAGAAAAACAACCTGTCAGCAGCAATAGTAAAGTCAGAAGTAATATATTACGCATAAATATAAGATTAGTATGAGAATAATGCGCTAAAATAACTGAAAACCCCGATACCAACAAGTGAATTATATTATTCAACCCGGCACAGACACCTCAACATTTTCATGACAACTCACGCTTTTATCCGACAAAGCAGCCTATTTCTGCTAGCATTAGCGCAATTACAAGCAGGAGAAAGACCCTAAGTGTTTACTGATATCCAACTCAATGAGCGCCTCCAGAAAGCCCTGGATGCTCAAGGCATTACCGCACCGACTGCCGTCCAGCAAGCCACCATTGCCCCCGCTCTCAGTGGCAGGGATTTAATGATCAGTGCGGTGACGGGCAGCGGCAAAACCTATGCCTTTCTTTTGCCTATGCTGCAACGCTTTATTGATACACCCTCGCCCAAAACAGCGACACGTGCACTGATTCTGGCACCTACGCGAGAGTTGGCCGAACAGGTTTCAAAATCCTGTGAGCAACTGGCTGCCTTCACCCAGATTAAATCATTGAGTATATATGGTGGTGAAGGGTTTAAAGAGCAGGCAGCAAAACTACGCAAAAACCCGGAAATTCTGGTCGCCACACCTGGCCGCTTGATTGAACATTTGGAACGCCAGACTATCGACCTCAGCGATCTGGAAGTCCTGGTACTCGATGAAGCTGACCGTATGCTGGACATGGGCTTCAGTGAGGATGTACTGAAAATAGCCGCACAATGCCGCCCAGAGCGTCAGACGCTGCTGTTCTCAGCCACACTGAATACTGGTGACATCCGCAGCCTGACCGAACAAGTGATGAACAACCCTGAATCACTGTTACTCAGCGATGCCCGCACACAGGTTGAAGCCATTACCCAGCAAGTGATCCTGGCCGACGATGTTAAACACAAAGAGCGCCTACTCAACCGCTTGCTCAGCCATGAACCCTACAGCCGCGCCTTGATATTCACCAATACCCGTGTTGCGGCTGATCAATTGGGCAATGTACTAAGCTATCAGAAGCATCGCGCCGCCGTGTTGCATGGCGATATGGACCAACCCAAGCGACGCCAGGTACTTAAGCTGTTTCGCGAAAACCGCATACAGATACTGGTCGCCACAGATGTGGCCGCGCGCGGACTGGATGTAGAAGGTATCGATCTGGTGATTAACTTCGCCATGGCTCGTAGTGGGGACGACTATGTGCATCGCATCGGCCGTACAGGGCGTGCAGGTGAAAGTGGTACCGCCATCTCATTGATCTCACCTTCAGAATGGAACTTGATGTGTAGCATTGAACGTTATCTTCGAATCAGCCTTGAACGCCGCACGCTATCAGGTTTCGAAGGCAGCTTTAAAGGACCGCTTAAAACCAAGGCGTCAGGCAAGGCCATAGGCAAGAAAAAACGTCCGGAAGCTAAAAAGCAGGACGATGATAAACCCAAGGTTAAAAAACGTCTGCGGGATCAAAAAGCCATAGGCAAGCGCCGCAAGCCTCAAAATACTGAACCTCAGACCCTTGACCAGGGCTTCGCACCCCTGAAAAAAAGAAAAGCACCTGACGCTGGGTGAAACATCAGGTGCTAAAGGTACAGTTCTATGCTGTGACTGAGAGTCTATCGTCACAGCGGACTGCATTACCTGATCTGCATCAACAAATTAGTTGTCTCTGATTAATTTATACAAATACAACTTTCGCCTAACGCTCAATCGTGCGGTTTTCCTCTAAAATAGACTTAGAGATGAGGAGAAAAATAATTTATGACAACTGCATACATTACGCACGAAGACTGCCTGCTCCATAATATGGGGCCGGATCATCCGGAAAGTCCGGTGCGTTTGCAGGCAATCCGCAAGGTGCTGGAACGAACCGGTCTTATGGACCATATGGACCAGCTTACAGCGGTGCCTGCATCAGCCGAGCAAATTCAGCTGGCACACGCCAAGCTGCACCAGAAAAAACTGGAAATGAAGGTCCCACGTGAAGGGGTTGTCTATACCGATGAGGACACCGCTCTCTGCCCTCACTCCCTTGATGCAGCTCATTTGGCGGCGGGTGGCGTCATACTGGCAACCAACCGGGTTCTGTCAGGGAAGGCACAGAATGCCTTTTGTGCGGTTCGGCCACCAGGCCACCATGCAGAATACAATCTCCCTATGGGCTTTTGTTTTTACAATAACGTGGCTATAGGCGCCTGCCATGCATTATTGCAGGAAGGCATCGAACGCGTTGCCGTGCTCGATTTTGATGTGCACCATTGTAATGGCACTGTGGATATTTTCAAAGATCGCCCAGAGGTATTGGTATGCTCAACCTTCCAATACCCCTATTACCCGGAACGCTATTGCGAAATCGACCGTCCCAATATAGTCAATTGCCCGATTGCGGCTCATTCAGATAACAGCGTGTTCCGCAAAGCGATTGAAGAGCGCTGGCTCCCGGCGTTGGAAGCACACAAACCAGATATCATTTTCATCTCTGCCGGGTTTGATGCGCACAAGGAAGACCCTATGGCCGATTTAAACCTGGATGAAGAAGATTATCGCTGGGTGACACAACAGATAATGCAGATGGCGGAAAAGCATAGCCACAAACGCATCGTCTCAGTGCTGGAAGGTGGCTATAGCCCAGTAGCACTTGCTTTCAGTGTACAGGCACACCTTGAGGTTCTGGCAGGCTTTTAGAATCTGTGAGGGCATCCTGCCCTCACACTTCATATCAACGCCCGTATATCATATCCGGCAACCAGGTAATTAGGCCTGGGAAAATAATCAGCAGCGCAATCGCCACGACCTGAAGCACCACAAAAGGCATAGCCCCTTGATATATATGCCGCGTGGTAATGGCATCCGGCGCCACCCCGCGTAAATAGAAGAGTGAAAATCCAAACGGCGGCGTCAGGAAGCTGGTCTGAAGATTAACAGCCACCATAACCCCTAACCAGATGGGATCGATATCCATCATCAATAAAATCGGAGCCGTAATCGGGATAACCAGAAAGATAATTTCAAAGGTATCCAGAATAAAGCCCAGCAAAAACATCAGCAGCATCACAAAAATGATAGCCCCGAGCTTTCCGCCCGGCAGGCTGTTAAGAAAATCACTCACCAGCTCTTCACCACCCATCATCCGGAACACCAGCGAAAATACCGACGCACCGATCAGAATAATAAAGATCATCGTTGTGGTATTGGCGGTAGCAAACATCACCTGACGCAGGTTTGTAAAGGTCAGTTTGCGTCGTACCGCTGCCAACAGAATGGCACCGACAGCACCGACAGAAGCCGACTCCGTAGGCGTCGCCACCCCCCCCAGTATTGAGCCCAGTACGGCAATGATCAGGACCAAAGGTGGCAACAGAGTAAAAATAACATCATGAAACAGACGCTTGCGCTCCGCAGCTGTTACTTCCAGCGCGGGACAGGTTTCAGGATGGCGAATCGCTTTGTAGATCATATAGAGCATATAAATGCCCACCAGCATCAGCCCGGGAATGAATGCTCCGGCAAACAAGTCACCCACTGAAACGGGCGTCGGCGCGAAATTCCCTTTGGACATCTGCACCTGCTGGTTGACCCCAGCCAACATGTCACCCATAAAGATCAGCACAGTAGACGGCGGAATAATCTGCCCCAAAGTGCCTGAAGCACAGATTACGCCAGTTGCTAATTTAGGATCATAGCCAGCTCGCATCATCGCTGGCAGCGACAACAACCCCATAGTGACCACGGTAGCCCCGACGATACCCGTAGACGCCGCTAACAACGCACCCACCACGATGACCGATAACCCCAAACCACCCCGTAGTTTACCGAACAAGCGCCCCATGGTAATCAACAACTGCTCTGCAATTCCGGAACGCTCCAGCATCATCCCCATAAAGATGAATAAAGGCACAGCAACCAACACCTCATTCAACATGATGCCAATATAACGGGGCGCCAGGCTGGAGAGATTAGACAGGTCAAACACACCGAGCACATGACCGACAGCAGCAAAAATGACTGATGTCCCAGCTAGCGAAAAGGCAACCGGGAAGCCCATCATCAACACACCGATGATGGAAAAAAACATTAATAATGAGAGGATCTCACCCAACAGAACCGGATCCATGCTTAGCCCCCTTCCTTGTAACGGTAGTTTTCCGGGACCAGCGTTTCATTGTGACTCAGGATCAAAATACTGCGCATAATCATCGCCAAGGCTTGCAGGGCTACTACTACTACAAACACCAGGATAAATGATTTCACCACATAGAGGCCCGGCATTCCGCCGAAATTAGCCGATCCTTCCATAAAACCCCAGGAGCGCACTACGTAGGGCAAGCTGTAAATAGTGATAATACACAGGAAAGGTACAATGAACAGGATGGCACCGATCATATCGATCAGCGCTTTACGACGATTGCCCGCCGGGCGGTAGAAGATATCCACGCGCACATGGCCATTCTGGAACAACGTAAACCCCGCGATCCCCATGAACATCATGCCATTAAGCCAGACATACAAATCTTGCATCCAGACAAAGCCACTGGAGAAAAAATAACGCATGACGACTACCGTAAAGCAGACCAGCACAATGCCTAAGGAAAACCAGGAAAACACGTGACCCAGCAACAGGTTGATCCGGCAAATTAACCGAATCAATAAGGAGAGCATTTTCATACTACCTCTCAGGGTGTCTATTGTTTTTGTTTAAACATAGAGTAAGCGCCAGCGGCAGCATATACAAGCCTGGCTGACAGTCGTTAAACTGCTGTAAATTTCAGCTAAAGTTTCGCGTTTATACCGGTATAAACGCCAAGGGTCAAATATTAACTCTGGCAAACTTGCGCTACCCGCTTGAAAGCAAGGACAATACAGGTTCAAATAGAGATACAACAAACATCAAGATTAGCTAATGCAAATCAAAACTGAACACCTTGCCTATCTATTACTCGCCACTACAACCCTATTCTGGGGTGGGAACTTTATAGTAGGACGCGCAGTGTCTACAGACATTCCTCCGATTGCGCTCGCTTGGTGGCGGTGGTTATTTGCGCTGCTGGTGATCCTGCCATTTACAGCTAAATCTCTCTGGCAACTTCGTCACCGGATCAGAAAACACTGGCTATTTCTTACAGGCATATCAATTCTGGGGATCACAAATTTTAACACCTTTGTTTACCTGGGCCTGCAAACATCGACAGCAACGGATGCCGTGTTATTGCTGTCGGCAACACCTGTTATCATCCTGCTGTTCTCCCGTCTGCTTTTTAAAGAACCGATCAGCAGCCGGCAGCTCATCGGTATTGCTTTGTCGCTAAGTGGTGTTCTGGTCATTATTACCGGAGGGGTACCCACCCATATTGCCGCTGTTTTTCAGGGGGCCATGAGCAGTTTGTGGATTCTGGCGGCAGTCATTAGCTGGTCTTTCTATTCCGTACTGTTGAGAAAGCGCTCCGCCGACATAAGTGGGCAGGCTTTTTTTGCCATTACAGTGATTATTGGCTGGCTGATAATCACGCCCTTTTACCTGTATGAACATCACTTAATGGAAAAACCCCTGCTATTCACGATGAGCGCTCTCTTCAGCATCGTTTATGTCGGCTTATTCGCATCTGTATTTGCATTTTTGTTCTGGAATCGTGGAGTAGAAATCCTCGGGCCTAATCGTGCAGGTAATTTTATTCATCTAATCCCGGTCTGGGCTTTACTTCTGGCAAGCCTGATCCTGGGGGAAAACATGTATTGGTTTCACTGGTTAGGCATCTTATTGATTTTTTCCGGAATAGGGCTAGCCAGTCTGAAAAGGTCGAAACAGGCAACTGTAGCGGCCCGTTAGTGAGTTTTGATGACTGGAATAGTCGATTTTGGTTCTTTTCTAGTCTAAATTAACCCTGCAAAACAATAACTCTAATGGAGATCTCCCATGAAACGTCGTAGTTTTATTAAAGGCGCCGCCATAGGTGCTGGTGTTGCGGCAACCTCAGTAGCCGCACCAGCCATTGCTCAGCGTCGTATTACCTGGCGCATGGTCACCACCTGGCCACGTAATTTTCCAGGCCTTGGCACTGGGGCGCAGCGTCTAGCAGATCGTATCACCGCCATGTCCGAAGGCCGCCTCACTGTTCAGGTTTTTTCGGCCGGTGAACTGGTTCCTGCATTAGGGACATTCGATGCAGTTATTGAAGGTTCAGCTGAAATGAGCCATGGTGCTGCTTATTACTGGCAAAATAAAAGCCAGGCAACGGCATTCTTCACCGGTGTTCCCTATGGTATGACATCGCGCGAACTGGCCGCCTGGATACGTTATATGGGTGGACAGGACATCTGGGATGAAGTCTATGATCAATTCGGGGTAAAAGGCTTCCTCTCCGGCGACACAGGTACTCAGGCAGGTGGCTGGTTCCGCAAAGAACTGACCGGTCTCAGTGATATTCAGGGAATGAAGTTCCGTACACCAGGGCTCGGTGGACAGGTATGGCAGCGTATGGGCGCTACCGTGGTCAACATGGCAGGTGGTGAAATCTACGCAGCACTACAGTCCGGTGCACTGGATGCCGCCGAGTTTGTGGGCCCCTATAACGATCTGGCACTCGGCTTTCATCAGATATGCAAGGACTACTACTTCCCCAGCTTTATCGAGCCCGGCCTGGCAACTGAACTCGTCGTCAATAAAGAGAAGTTCGCCGCCCTACCTGCCGATCTACAAGCCATTGTTGAATCTGCCTGTCAGGCTGAATATGACCAGGTTGCGTCAGAGTTCTATGCAAATGATCCCCTTGCACTGAAAACACTGGTTGAACAGCATGGAGTACGCGTACACCAGTTCCCAGAAGAGATTCTTGAAGCCGGTGCTAAAGCCGCTATGGATATCTTGTCAGAGATTCGCGATGGAGGTGATGCCCTCACCAAGAAAACCGCCGAAAGCTATGTCAGCGCACTGAATATTCTGCGCACACGAACTGACAATACTGACCAAGCATTTCTGGCAGCCAGAGCTAAGTACTTCAAGCTGGATTAATTCAGATCATTCATACAAAAAGGGCTGCAATTGCAGCCCTTTTTTTGTTTATAGGATATAAATTAACAATCAACTGACAAACTTAATCATCACCCCAGCTGCTACAGCTGAACCAATTACACCCGCTACGTTAGGTCCCATTGCATGCATCAACAGGAAGTTCTGCGGATTAGCTTCAAGACCTAGTTTATTAGATACGCGTGCGGCCATAGGCACAGCAGAGACTCCGGCAGAACCTATTAATGGGTTGATCGCATTGCCACCCATCATGACATTCAACACCTTAGCCATAAGCACACCCGCCGCAGTACCTATAGCAAACGCCACGATACCCAGCAATAGGATCCCTAAGGTTTGCAGATCAAGAAACTTCTCAGCAATCAATACGGAACCGACCGATAACCCCAGGAAGATGGTGACAATGTTAATCAGCGCATTCTGGGCTGTATCACTCAGACGATCGACAACACCACATTCGCGCATCAGGTTACCAAAGCAGAACATCCCCAACAGCGGCGCGGCATCAGGCAACAACAGCGCAACCAGCACCAGTAACACAATCGGAAAAAATATTTTTTCACGTTTGGATACATGACGCAGCTGGCTCATCACGATTTTGCGTTCTCGCTCTGTAGTCAGTAAACGCATGATCGGCGGCTGAATCATCGGCACCAGGGCCATGTAGGCATAGGCCGATACAGCAATTGCACCCAGCAGATGCGGAGCCAAAATAGTGGCCACATATATAGCCGTCGGGCCATCCGCACCACCGATGATACCAATGGCAGCCGCATCACTGATGGAAAAGTCCATTATCCCCAAGGCCGTCAAACCCACCGCTCCGAGTACCGTCGCAAAGATACCGAACTGGGCAGCTGCACCAAGAAACAAGGTTCTTGGATTGGCTAACAGAGGGCCGAAATCTGTCATCGCACCCACACCCATGAAGATAAGCAGAGGCGCCGCACCGGATTTCACTGCAACACTGTAGAAATTGTACATCATACCATTGGTATAACCTGCATCCTGGGCAATCAAAGTGGCTGCGGCTTTTACCGATGCTGGAGCATTGGCATACAAAGCCTTCAACTCATGAGGATCAATAGAAACGGCATCAAACAGAATAGACAATTCATTCAGCACGCTGGGCGTTGCAAAATAAATGGCATTTTCAACAGCCGAATAAGCCATACCTGCTTGAGGAATGTTCGCAAGAATCCCCCCGAAGCCGATTGGCACTAATAGCAAAGGCTCAAATTTCTTATTGATTGCTAAATAAAGTAACAATACACCCACCAACATCATTACAACTTGACCCGGGGCCACGTTGTAAACACCAGAGGCGTACCAGAGACTGAGTAACTTATCCATTTATCAGCACCTATCAGGCAATCGTCATCAGTGAATCGCCCACCTGGACGGAATCACCTTCTTTGATATCAACAGAGACAACACTTCCGGCTCGAGCGGCGCGTACTTCAGTTTCCATTTTCATGGCTTCCAGAATGATCAACACATCACCCTCTTTCACTTGCTGTCCTGCGGACACCATTACCTTCCAGATATTACCTGCAAGCGGAGCTGGCACGGGCTCGCCACCGGTTACCGGAGCGGCTACAGGTGCGGCGTTCAGTCCGGAAGAGGGCGTCACTGAAGATATATCACCACCTGCAGCGACCTGAACAACATAGCTCTGACCATTGACGGTAATAGTGTAGACACCTGTATCACCTGATGACGTTGCTGTCTCTTTAGACACAGATGACACTGACTGCTGATCTTCAGCACTTGGTACAGGTTCAAAGGCAGCCGGATTATTGCGATTTTCCAGAAACTTGAGACCTATCTGCGGAAAGAGTGCATAAGTGAGCACATCATCTATTTCTTTGTCTCCGGTCTCCAGCTTCATGCCTTTTTCGCTGGCAATCTGCTTTAGCTCAGCGGTCAGTTTTTCAACCTCAGGCTCCAGCATATCAGCGGGACGACAGGTAATTGCCTCAGCACCCTCCAAAACACGCGCCTGCAGCTCAGTATTGTAAGGGGCGGGGGCAGCGCCGTACTCGCCCTTAAGGATGGCCTGAACCTCTTTAGAGATGCTCTTGTAGCGCTCACCCACCAGTACGTTAATAACGGCCTGAGTACCCACGATCTGTGACGTAGGAGTGACCAACGGGATAAGACCCAGATCTTCTCTGACCTTAGGTATTTCAGCCAATACTTCATCAAACTTATCGGCAGCACCCTGCTCTCTTAGCTGGCTTTCCATATTGGTCAGCATACCGCCGGGCACCTGAGCCAGGAGAATACGAGAGTCTGTACCACGCAGAGAGCCTTCAAATTTCGCGTATTTTTTACGCACCTCACGGAAGTAGGCGGCAATTTCTTCCAGCAATTCAAGATTTAAGCCTGTTTCACGCTCCTGTCCCTGCAGAGCAGCTACCACCGTTTCAGTTGCTGTATGACCATAAGTCATGGACATGGACGAAATGGACGCATCTACTCGGTCAATTCCAGCCTCGATGGCTTTCAGCAGCGTCATATCAGCCATGCCAGAGGTTGCATGCGACTGCAACTGCACTTCGAGATCTGTCTGAGCTTTCAAGCGAGAAACCAGATCAAATGCGTCGTAAGGCGTCAGGATACCTGACATATCCTTAATGGCTATGGAATCAGCCCCCATATCCTCAAGCGTTTTGGCATAGTCAACCCACATATCCAGCGTATGCACACGGCTGGTGGTGTAAGACATAGTGCCTTGGGCATGCTTGCCACAGGCTTTAACGGCCTTAATCGCTGACTCCAGGTTGCGAGGATCATTCATTGCGTCAAACACACGGAATACGTCCACACCATTGGTAGCGGCGCGCTCAACAAAACGCGCTACGACGTCATCGGCGTAATGGCGGTAGCCCAGCAAATTCTGACCACGCAACAACATTTGCTGTGGGGTGTTCGGCATCGCGGCTTTCAGCTCACGAATACGTACCCAGGGATCTTCACCCAAGTAGCGAATACAGGAATCGAACGTTGCACCACCCCAGCTTTCTGCTGACCAATAACCCACCTGATCCATTTTAGCGGCAATAGGGAGCATATCATCGAGGCGCATACGAGTTGCCAGCAGGGACTGATGACCATCACGTAAAACCAGTTCAGTGATGCCAAGCGATTTCTTTACGTCTGACATGAGGCTAACCTTTTTTTAATGTCGTTAAAAATGATTCATTGACCGTTACGATCAGCACGAAATTTTTGCACGGCGGCCGTCATTACGGCGACAAGTGTCTGGTCATCCGGTTGACCGGACGCTGAAGAGGAGGACGCCCTCCCTTTGGCAGGAACCGCAGGTGCAGCAGCTGGCTCAAAACGCATTACCAATCGGGACATAATATTGGTAGCAATGACCAGCAAGGTCAAAAAGACCACGACAAACCCCATGCCAAACAGCATGAGCGAAAGGCCTTCCGCTAATAACTCATCCATTTAACTCTCCTGTAACGATAAAGACAGGTTGATCTGCCGGCAGCTTATGACCGCACACCCCAAAACAAGGTAAGGTTCGACAGATAGCTTTCAGTATAGTGCACGACTCAAGACAGGCAGCACACTGTTTATTTTTTAATAGCCCCATTAAAACTAAATTTATGCCTATCAGCAATACTCAAGCCAAGATGTAATTTTTTTACAAGAATCAGACAAACATACTGAAACGACAAGACATTGTGTTTTCGAACTGGGGTTACACAAGAAAAAAGTAGAAGGGATTAAACGGATCTGAAAAGAGAAGTGACGAGATGTAAATGGTGCGCCCGAGAGGATTCGAACCTCTGACCGCCTGGTTCGTAGCCAGGTACTCTATCCAGCTGAGCTACGGGCGCACACTTTTTTACATTGCCGTTGTTTTTTGATGGTGCGCCCGAGAGGATTCGAACCTCTGACCGCCTGGTTCGTAGCCAGGTACTCTATCCAGCTGAGCTACGGGCGCATATATCAAAATGGCGGTGAGTGAGGGATTCGAACCCTCGATAGAGTTTCCCCTATACGCCCTTAGCAGGGGCGCGCCTTCAGCCACTCGGCCAACTCACCTAACAACGGCGCATATACTACTAAGAAAAATTCCCTGTGAAAAGAGAAATTTACTCTTTTTCGGAATCATCTCCTTTTTCACGCTGAATTCGTTGATATATCTCTTCACGATGAACAGATACATCCTTCGGTGCATTAACGCCGATACGAACCTGATTACCCTTTACACCCAAAACAGTGACAGTAACATCATCACCGACCATCAGGGTTTCACCTACACGTCTTGTTAAAATAAGCATTTGAATCTCCTGGTCCTTTTAGTTAGCGCAGCCTGATAGATTAGTTATCATGGCTTAACTCCTTAGCCGTTAGTAATTACTCAGACACTGTATCAGTGGCATCAAGATTGAACGAAGAATGCAAAGCACGCACTGCAAGCTCCAGATACTTCTCAGCTATGACGACTGATACTTTGATCTCGGACGTTGAGATCATCTGAATGTTGATATTTTCATTAGCCAATGCATCAAACATACTACTCGCCACTCCGGCGTGTGAGCGCATCCCGACACCCACAATTGATACTTTGGCTATTTTGTTATTCCCTGTGCATTCACGAGCACCTAACTCAACTACCACCTTCTCCAGAATCGTCCTGGCTTTTTCATAGTCATTACGATGTACGGTAAAAGTGAAGTCTGTGGTCTTATCTCCTGCCACATTCTGTACGATCATATCGACCTCTATATTGGCACGACTGACCGGCCCCAGAATTCTGGATGCAACGCCCGGGATATCGGGCACACCAACAACGGTAAGCTTGGCTTCATCACGATTGAAAGCAATACCTGAGATTAGCGGTTTTTCCACAATACTGTCTTCCTCTGTTGTAATCAATGTACCCGGCCCGTCAACCATGCTTGAAAGTACGCGCAAGGGGACTTTGTATTTACCGGCGAATTCGACACTTCTGATCTGTAAGACTTTAGATCCCAGACTAGCCATTTCCAGCATTTCTTCGAAAGTGATTTTTTCCAACCGTCTTGCTGTTCCAACCACGCGAGGATCTGTTGTATAGACACCATCTACATCCGTGTAGATATGACACTCATCCGCTTTCAGTGCAGCCGCCAGCGCCACACCCGTTGTATCGGAGCCACCTCGACCCAGGGTGGTGATATTACCTTCACCATCCACACCCTGAAAACCGGCAACTACAACAACCCGTCCTGCAGCCAGATCGTCGCGCATTTTACCCGTGTCTATGTCTTGAATGCGGGCTTTACTGAATGCACTGTCTGTGAGGATTCTGACCTGGCTTCCTGTATAAGAGCGTGCAGGCACGTCACGTTTAGCTAGCGCCATACACAGCAACGCGATGGTTACCTGCTCTCCGGTAGACACCAGTACATCCATTTCGCGTGGATCAGGATCAGCCGCAATCGCTTTGGCAAGCCCGATCAAACGATTTGTCTCGCCACTCATAGCGGATAGGACGACAACAACGTCATCACCGCGATCACGAAAACTTTTTACCTTATCAGCAACCGCTTCAATTCGTTCGATTGAGCCCACCGATGTACCGCCGTACTTGTGTACGTACAATGCCATTTTCATTTCTCCGATCAGACCCTAAGGCCCGGTCAAACAGTAAATTACAAAATAATCAGATAGCGCTCACCAGTTCAGGCACACGCTGAAGCGCGGCTGGAATTGCCGTCGCATCAGTACCGCCTCCTTGGGCCATATCTGGTCGACCACCGCCTTTACCACCCAGAATAGTGGCCAACTCGCGAACCAGGTCACCTGCTTTAATACGTGACGTCAGATCTTTGGTCACACCCGCAACCACACTGACCTTGCCATCCTCGTGCGCCAGCAATACCACAACGCCACTGCCAAGTTTATTTTTTAACTGATCCATTAAATCTCTTAGCGATTTAGGATCAGTACCTTCAAGGTGTGTTGCCAGTACTGCAATACCGTTTACCTGCTGAACCTGTGAGAGCAGATCGCCGCTTTGTGCTGATGCCAGTTGCGAATTAACCCGGCTCAACTCTTTTTCCAACTGACGCGTACGCTCAGACAACTGCTTGACCTTGTCCAGAACATTCCCGCGCGATCCCTTAAGCAAGCTGGCTATTTCAGCAACCAGTGACTCGGTCTCATCCACATAGTTAAGCGCGTTGGCGCCTGTTACTGCTTCTATTCGACGCACACCGGCAGCAATTCCCGCCTCACTGACAATCTGAAACAGTCCGATGTCGCCGGTACGACGAGCATGCGTGCCACCACAGAGTTCCAACGAGAAGTCACCCATACTCAGCACACGCACATCGGCTTCATATTTTTCGCCAAACAGTGCCATTGCACCCTTTATTTTGGCCGCATCAAGTGACATGAGTTCAGTTTCAACAACCACATTGGCGCGTATCTGCTCATTAACCTGTTTTTCAATCTGCTCCAATTGCTCCGTAGTCAGCGCTTCAAAGTGTGAAAAATCAAAACGCAGACGCTCAGCATCTACCAATGAACCTTTCTGCTGAACATGCTCACCCAGCACATCACGAAGTGCGGCATGCAACAAATGTGTTGCGGAGTGATTCAATGCCGTTGCCTGGCGCTTGGCAGCATCAACCTCTGTAACAACAACCGCATCCAGCTGCAGCACACCTTCAGCCACTTCGCCATGATGCAGATGGTGCTTACCTTCTTTGGTACAATCCGTAACAGCAAACAGCCCTTTATCCCAGCGTAATACGCCAGAGTCGCCCACTTGACCACCTGACTCAGCATAAAAAGCGGTATTTTCGAGCACAACCACACCTTTTTCGCCTGCTGCCAATTGCTTTACAGCTTTACCATCACGCAGCAACATCAATACACGACCACGATCCTCCAACGCCTGGTAGCCGTTGAAACAGGTCTCGCCATCCAGCTGCAACTGCTCGTTATAATCCACGCTGAACTGCCCGGCCGCACGCGCTCTCTGGCGCTGTGCTTGCATAGCGGCTTCAAAGCCCTCCATATCCAGGGTCAGATCATGCTCACGTGCCACATCAGCGGTCAGGTCAACGGGAAAACCATAGGTATCGTATAATCTGAATACGGTTTCACCCGGTAACTCCTTGCCTGCAAGAGAAGCGATTGCCTGCTCCAGAATCCCCATGCCGTTATCCAATGTGCGTGCAAACTGCTGCTCTTCTTTCAATAATATTTTTTCAATTTGCGCCTGCTGTGAGCGTAATTCCGGGTAAGCATCACCCATAATGTCAGCCATCGCCCTGGCCAACTGGTAGAAAAAGGCCCCTTTTGCACCCAACTTATTACCATGGCGTATAGCCCGACGCACAATACGCCTAAGCACATAACCACGGCCTTCGTTCGAGGGCACCACGCCATCAGTAATCAGAAAGCAACTCGAACGGATATGATCCGCAATAACCCGCAAGGATTTCTGCTGCTGATCAGGACAGCCTACTGCTTCAGCCGCCGCTGCGAGCAAATCACGAAACAGATCAATTTCATAATTACTATGTACTTGCTGCAACACGGCAGCAACTCGCTCAAGGCCCATGCCCGTATCTACCGAAGGCTTGGGCAAAGGAGCCATAGCGCCATCGGCAGAACGGTTGTACTGCATAAACACGATATTCCAGATTTCTATATAGCGATCACCATCTTCATCTGGACTGCCCGGAGGCCCACCGGCAACTTCCGGCCCATGATCAAAGAAAATTTCTGTACAGGGACCGCAAGGGCCGGTATCACCCATCGACCAGAAATTATCTTCATCCAGCTTAGAAAAACGCTCAGGGTCAACGCCTATTTCGTCTTTCCAGATTTTCTCAGCTTCATCATCACTGTGATGTACAGTGATCCACAGGCGCTCAGCGGGTAATTGCAGCACTTGTGTCAGGAAAGTCCAGGCAAAACCTATGGCTTCCCGCTTAAAATAATCACCAAAACTAAAGTTACCCAGCATTTCAAAGAAGGTATGATGGCGTGCGGTATAACCCACATTTTCAAGATCATTGTGCTTGCCACCCGCACGTACACAACGCTGGGACGTAGTTGCACGGCTGTAATCACGCTTATCGGTGCCCAAGAACACATCTTTAAACTGCACCATCCCGGCATTAGTAAACAACAGGGTTGGATCATTTCCGGGTATCAGCGAACTGGACCCAACAATGGTATGCCCCTGCTCTCTGAAATATTCAAGAAAAGCCTGACGTATCTCTGCACTGGTCATGAATTGCATAATTAACCTTCTGCTACCTGGTACGGGTCCGAAAATGACCGAAGATTATATAGAATAACAATAAAATGTACGATGTTTTTCCTTGCATTTTCATTGCAAATCCGTTTTAAGCGCGCGCTGTGCCTGATCATAGCTAAAGCCATGATTCACAAGGTAACGGAGCCGCCTAGCCTGCTCCTTCAAATCAGCAGCCAGCGTTTCACCAAAACGTTTTTCGACCAAAGTGCGTGCCAGTAAATCCCAATCAGGTGATTGTTCCTGCAACACTTCTGCGGTGAGCGACGGACAGATGCCTTTTTGTCGAAGCTCATAACGGATCCGCTCTAACCCCCAACATTGACTCAAACGATTACGGATAAATATTTCGGCAAAACGCCGATCACTCTGGTAACCGGCCGCTTCCAGCTCATCGAGAACGTCTTCCAGAATATCAGGGGATTCAGCTTTAGATTTGAGACGCAAAACAAGCTCTGCCCGAGAGTACTCTCGCCGAGCAAGAAACGTGATAACTTTATTTTTGAGAGCTTGTCGGTCTAGTGGCGACTTCATAGAAAATCAACATCCTGTTGCAGGGTGATTGCACCAAGCGGCTTTTCAGCGCAAGAAAGATCAGCACAACACGGCTGAAAAGGCTTGATGCAGTAACTGCATTCTTCCTAGAATGCAGTGTAGCGAAACGTCACGATAAGTCCAGTTGTGGCTCCTCGGAGGCCTCTGCCTTTTCAGGCTTGACAGATGTTGCCAGCAGACGACGGCGGATTTCCAGCTCAATTTCATCTGCTACTTCTGGGTGTTCCTCCAGATACTTGGCCGCATTAGCCTTACCCTGACCGATTTTGTCCCCTTTATAGGCATACCAAGCGCCGGATTTATCCACCAATCCTTCCTTCACACCCAGATCAATAACCTCACCCATATGGTAAATACCGCTGCCATACATAATCTGAAATTCAGCTTGTTTGAAAGGCGGTGCGACTTTGTTCTTGACCACCTTAACCCGGGTTTCATTACCCACTACTTCGTCACCCTGTTTTACCGCACCGATACGGCGAATATCCAGACGCACAGAGGCATAAAACTTCAACGCATTGCCCCCGGTTGTGGTTTCTGGTGAACCGAACATCACCCCGATTTTCATGCGAATCTGGTTGATAAAAATCAGCAGCGTATTGGCATTTTTTACATTAGAGGTCATCTTACGCAATGCTTGCGACATCAAACGCGCCTGCAGCCCCATATGAGAATCACCCATCTCACCTTCGATTTCCGCTTTGGGTGTCAACGCCGCGACTGAGTCGACTACGATGACATCCACCGCATTTGAGCGCACCAGCATATCGGTGATTTCCAGCGCCTGCTCACCGGTATCTGGCTGAGAAACCAGCAAGGAATCAACGTCAACGCCCAGTTTTTCTGCATAGATGGGATCCAACGCATGTTCCGCATCCACAAAGGCACAGGTTTTACCCTGCTTCTGCGCCTGGGCTATCACCTGCAGTGTCAGGGTTGTTTTACCTGAAGACTCAGGTCCATAGATTTCCACAACGCGACCATAAGGCAAACCACCCAATCCCAAAGCTATATCAAGACCAAGCGAGCCGGTGGAAACACTTGGAATCGCCTCCCTTGGGTGATCGCCCATACGCATTACCGCGCCTTTACCGAACTGGCGTTCTATTTGAGACAGTGCCGCATCAAGCGCTTTCTTTCTGTTCTCGTCCATTGAATTATAACCTCTGGGTTTAGCATTAGGGCTTTACAGATGATACTGTATACATGAACAGTATTATTTCATATTTTTTCAGGAATGCAAGTCTGCGCTGGCAGATAAGCTAACACACCAGCCAGCGCCTGCTCCACCGCCTGGGCTCGGATAGCCTGCCGGTCTCCAGAAAAAAATGACAGGCAAGTCACTGTCGGATAGCCACGAATAGACCAGGCAAACCAGACTGTCCCTACCGGCTTACGCTCACTCCCCCCGTCAGGCCCGGCAACACCACTAATAGCTACTGCGATATCAACATCGGCATCCTGTCGTGCCCCTTCAGCCATTTGCACTACCACGGGTTCAGATACCGCGCCTTTGACTATCAAAGTTTCAGCACTGACTCCCAACATCCGCTGTTTTGCCTGGTTCGAGTAGGTGACATAGCCAGCATCAAACCAGGCAGATGAACCTGGAATCTGGGTTAGCAGTTCGGCCACCCATCCCCCGGTACAAGATTCTGCAGTGACCATTCTGGCGTTTCGATGCAGCAACGCCAGACCGACTTCCTGAGCGAGATCTCTCATTTTTATGTTTCCTGTTTATACCCATCATCTATATAGCATAGAGTGTAACACTTCGTTCCACATTCGCCCGAAATCCCGTATCGTATCACCCCTGTCGAAACCGACAAATGCAGACTGCTGTCAAGGCCTGTAATGTGCGGTTTACAAAAGATCGATGAGAGATAAGGTGATCATGTCTAAGGAAGATTTATCTCAGCACACGCCCATGATGCAACAGTATCTCAGGCTTAAGGCTGAACATCCGCAGCAGATGCTGTTTTACCGCATGGGCGATTTTTATGAACTTTTTTATGATGATGCTAAACGTGCGGCGAAATTGCTGGATATATCCCTGACGGCACGCGGCAAGTCAGGTGGCAACCCCATCCCCATGGCGGGCGTGCCTTATCATGCGGCAGAGGGGTATATCGCACGACTGGTACGCCAGGGTGAATCCGTGGTTATCTGTGAACAGGTGGGCGATCCCGCCACCAGCAAAGGTCCAGTGGACCGACAGGTTGCACGTATTGTCACGCCTGGCACCCTGACTGATGAAGCCTTTCTTGAGGCCACCAGTGATAACCTGCTGGTGGCCGTGCTCTGCCAGAACAACCTGACAGGTTTGGCACAGCTTGACCTCAGTTCCGGGCGTTTCAGCCTGTTGCAGTTGGACTCGGAAACCGATTTGATCGCTGAAATTGAACGCCTGCAACCTGCCGAAATTCTATATGATGAGTCAGTTGCACTGCCACCGGAATTGCTACAGCGTAAAGGCATACATCACCAGCCCCCCTGGTACTTTGAGCAAGGCACAGCTGAACGCCTGCTCTGTCAGCAATTTAGTGTCAGTAATCTGGACGGGTTTGGATGTACCCACCTGCCACTGGCAATTTGTGCTGCCGGATGCCTTTTACAGTACGCACGTGATACACAACGCAGCAGTTTGCCACATATCCGCCGGTTACAGGTTGAAGACCGAAGTGAAACGCTGCAACTGGATGCCGCCACACGTCGCAACCTTGAACTGGACATGAATCTCAGTGGCGGACGAGAGAACACCCTGGCATCGGTACTGGACCGCACCCAGACGGCTATGGGTAGTCGATTGCTGAAACGCTGGTTACACCGCCCCCTGAGGGACCTTAGCCGACTGCAACAGCGCCAGGATGCCATTCGCTGGCTACTGGAAGACTATCGTTTTGAGCGCCTGGCCGAAGCGCTGCAACCCATAGGTGACTGCGAGCGTATTCTGTCACGTGTCGCCCTGCGCTCAGCACGCCCCAGGGATCTGGAACGCCTGCGTGATGCACTCCAGGCACTACCCTCTATACAGGCTGCCATGCAGTCAGTCGATGCCATCAGAATCGCGGAACTCTCTACCGAGATTGCCGAGTTCCCAACACTGGCCGCACTACTGCAACGCGCCATCATTGATGGTCCACCGGTTGTTATCCGCGATGGCGGTGTGATTGCCAGTGGCTATGATGCTGAGCTTGATGAACTGCGAGGTCTCAGCGAGCATGCGGGCGACTATCTGCTGCAACTGGAAAAACGTGAACGTGAACGCACCGATATTGCCACGCTGAAGGTTGGTTACAACCGCGTGCATGGTTATTACATTGAACTCAGTCGCAGCCAGTCTGGCACAGTGCCAGCGGACTACATCCGTCGCCAAACACTCAAAAATGCCGAGCGTTTTATTACTCCGGAGCTTAAAGAGTTTGAAGACAAAGCACTCAGTGCCAAAGGCCGTGCATTGGCGCGGGAAAAACAACTTTATGAGGCGCTGCTGGAAGTACTGGCTGAACAGCTAGGTCCCCTGCAGCTCTCGGCATCGGCATTGGCTGAGCTTGACCTGCTCTGCTGCCTGGCCGAACGTGCTGAATCCTTGAATTATTGCCGCCCAGAGTTAACACAGGAGCCGGTCATTGAAATTACCGCCGGGCGTCACCCGGTAGTGGAACAGGTCAATGACACTCCCTTTGTCGCTAACGACCTGTACCTGAACCGGGAACAGCCTATGCAGATTATTACCGGTCCAAATATGGGGGGTAAATCCACCTATATGCGCCAGGTTGCCCTGATTACCTTGCTGGCACAGATTGGCAGCTACGTGCCGGCCGAAGCGGCACGTATTGGCTTAACTGATCGGATATTTACCCGCATGGGATCATCGGATGACCTGGCCGGGGGGCGTTCCACCTTTATGGTCGAGATGCATGAAACGGCCAATATTCTACACAACGCCTCACCCAACAGTCTGGTGCTGATGGATGAAGTTGGACGTGGAACCAGTACCTTTGACGGACTTTCCCTGGCTTGGTCCTGTGCTGAGTATCTGGCCCGCGAGATTCGCGCCTTTACCCTGTTTGCCACCCACTATTTTGAACTGACGGCTTTGCCGGAGCTGGCCTCAGGTGTCAATAATGTGCACCTGACCGCCGTTGAGCACAACGACCACATAGTGTTTATGCATGAGGTACAACAGGGCCCCGCCAGCCAGAGCTACGGCCTCCAGGTGGCTCAACTGGCAGGCATCCCGACGGAGGTAATCAACAATGCACGCGACAAGCTGGTGTTACTTGAGCAGGACAGTCGTAGCAGTGCCAGTCAGCCTGAACGCAACCCGGATCCTGGTTATCACTCACCCGATACCCCGGTGCAGAGCGACCTGTTTGTCACATCACGACCGTCAAGGGTAGAAACGCAACTGCGTGAACTACAGCTGGATGATCTGACGCCGCGCCAGGCCTTAGAGACGCTTTATGCGCTGAAGCAACTGATGGACTGAGACAGGCCGTGTCTATCTCAGTTGCTGTTGTTATCCATCAGGTTGTACGGGGTTACCAGCGTCTTTCTGCGCCAATGCTCGTGCATAGAGTTCGGCAATACTGCGGCTAAAGGGCGCAATATCATAATCAGCGGCGAAGGCATAAGCGGCTTGTGCCAGCCGGATACGTAAAGGTTCATCTTCCAGCAGCTGACCTACCTGGCTACTCCACTGCTCTTTATCCAGCGCTGTTTTGAAGCCGTTGCGCCCCTGTTCGACAATATCGTCTATGCCACTGGAACGGACTGTCACAACCGGCAGTCCGGCGGCCATCGCTTCCAGAATAACCATGCCCTGAGTTTCAGAACAGGAAGCAAACACAAATACATCCGCTGCACGGCAATAAATCGGAATTTGTTCAGGTGGCACGCTGCCAGGCAGTAAAACAACCTCCTGCAGACCCTCCTCATGTATACGTTGCTCCAGGTGAGAACGCTCATTCCCTTCACCCAGAATTACCAGTCGCACGGGCTGCTCACAGGTCTTACGCAACTGATGAAAAGCATCCAGCAGAAAATCGAGGTTTTTCTCACGCCCCAGTCTGGAAATACTCAGCAACAGCCGCTCTCCTTGAGGTGCCAGTTCCTGTCGCAACTGGGCTACCTCATCCTCTGCGACCTTACTGAAACGCACATATTCAATGCCCGTTGGCTGTATATGAATGGGGCGACGCACACCGATCATCCGCAAATACTCTTCGGCCGAATGGGTTGGCACCACCACCGCATCACAGCGGTTGGCAAAGCGTTTTACCAGGGCATGAGAAACCAGATTACGAAACAATGGACCCGGAAGGGGAACGTAATGAGCATAATGCTCCAGACGGGTGTGATAGGTCAGCACCACAGGTATACCCAACCCGCGACCTAACCAAAGCCCGGCACTGCCCAGCCAGAAAGGGTGATGAACATGAATGATATCCGGCTTGAATGCTTTAACACGGCGATACATAGCTGGCTGAAACAGATTTGCCAACCTGAACTCACTGTTGCGTCCCAATGGCAACAGCATGGGCACACGCACCTCTGTGTCTTCGCTGTATTTACCATAGGCCGGAGCCACTATCAGCACCTTATGCCCCAGCGCTTCCAGACCGCGCCGCAAGCGGTCAATTGAGATAGGCACTCCACCGATGAACGGCAGATAATTATTGGTGAACATCGCCACCCGCAAAGGTTGCTGCAGATAAAGCGCCGGGTCTCGGTCGAAACTGGGATAATAGTCACGTTCCACAAAAATCAGCCCATAAAGCCAGCTCGACAGCGCAATCAGCATTCCCAGCAGGAGTATAAAGTTGAGATACCCTACATAGAACAACGAGTGTATCCACAGCCAGAGCCGCTCTAGCCTTCTCCAGATAGGATGCTGGGTGATATCAAGACTTACCGGTTCAATGACAATACCCTGTGGAGACACGCTAACATCCACATAATGGTAGTAACCGTGTTCAGTATCGGGAACAAAACCTCCGGCGCCACCGGTTACCACATGCTCAACCCCATCATGTTGCTGGTAAGAGTAGATGGGAAAGTTGGCTGAAAATACCACATCCACGCCCTGATCCTTGATAATCGATTGCAAGGCCTTTTGGCCCGGCTCAGACATCAGATAGTCATCCCCAAGATCAATTACCCATTCCTGTTTCACCGCAACAAGAGGTTGACCAATGAACATAAAACGGTAGTGCTCATCACTGCCCGCGAGCTCCTGTTCCAGCCAGTGTATTTGCCACTCCAGATCGGTTTTCAAGGTGCTGTCGATAAACAGAAAACGACTATTGCCAACCACAAACGAAAACACATAAGGGCCGTAATGATCATAAAAGCGAAAATCCCCCAAGAAGCTGTGTTCCTGTTCACCAAAGGTCAGCAGGTAAGGCAGGTTCAGTCGTGACAGCGTACGATGCAGAGCCCGGTATTTATCCTCCCCTCCACCGCTAACCGCATTGCCCGCCGAGACCACGAAATCCACACCGCTGTCATTCAACATGGGAATAATTTTGCGCTCGAAAATACCTATTGAATTGTTGATATTGCCCACTACAGCAAAACGAAAGCTATCACGATCTGCCAGCGTTTCTTCAATGAGATCGACCTGCTCGGCATGCACAGAATGAAAGTCGATTTCGAAAAAATTCAGGTACACTTTATAGAGAATGAGCAGCAGTACCAATCCCAGGCTGAGATAGAACAGCACCCGGATCAACGCATTACTGCCTTTTGGCATTAGTGTGTCCTTTGAGCAGAATATGCAGCGTAATGGGCACACCTATTAACATTCCCAGATGGATGGTCAGAAAACGCCACAGCAGCACCATCAGCACTAGACTCGAAGCGGGCACCCGGCCCGAAAACAGCGTCCCCAGGGCGCCTTCAGCAACGCCAGCCGCTCCTGGCGTAGGTGCAAAATACATCACAAAGGTGGTCATACTGGTCAAACCCAGAGTTTCAAAATAGTCAATTCCCTGACCCAGCCCTACCAGAATCAAAGCGGGAAAACTGAACAGGCTGAGCAGAAAAATGGCAGTAAACACCAGGGAAAGCAGTATGTAGACGGGATCGCCCCGCAAAAAGAGGTTCATCGCGGTAACAAAGCGTATCATCTCGCGCCGGATTTTAAAGCGCCAATACCCTAGCCTGGTGGCTGATATCCAGTTGAAGTGAGCGGGAAGTCGCAGCAGCAACTCCAGCGTCGCGATTACCAAGCGTACATGACGAAACAGAATATAAAAAAATAACAGGTATACACCGGCAACAAATCCCAGTGAAAATTCCAGAGTCTCCCCAAATCCCGTGCCGGCAAGAGGGTTCAGCCAGATTATCAACAGCGGCACAGGCAGAAAAATCAGCAGTACCGACTGCAGTGTTCTCAGCGTCGTCGCCGCTGTCGCTGTACCCATATGAACGCCATGACGACGTAAATACCAGACCTGCGCTATCCCACCACCCGTAGCCATAGGGGTCAGATTGGAAACCAACAGATTGAGAAACACCAGAGGCAATAGAGAGGTGAGTGGCACCCGCTGCTTCAATACCCTGAGCGTAAAATAGAGTCGTAACCCATCTGCCAGATAGTACAGCAGCAACAGGAGTACACAGGCTGCAAGCCAGCCCGGCCACCAGACTTGCAGTTCCAGAACAGGCCAATCGCCACCCAGACGCGAGTGAATAACCCAGGGCACGGCTAAACTGAGCGCCAAAAACAGCAGCACCGATGCCAGCAAACGCTTTCGGCCCAAAGGCAGAATACGGCTGAGGCGGCTCATCAGGATAAAGCCGGGTTATTGCAACAGGTCTTCACCATTCAAACCGTTCTTTTCAACAATTTCACGCAGCTTTCTCAGACCTTCAACCTGTATCTGCCTGACGCGCTCACGTGTCAGGCCGATCTCATTACCAACTTCTTCAAGTGTGCTCATTTCGTAACCACGCAAGCCAAAACGGCGCGCAATCACTTCAGCGTGTTTTTCCGGCAACATATCCAACCAACGATTCAGATTGCCGCTGATATTGGTGGTTTGCAGCAGCGACTCTGGATCATTACCTTCAGTATCGGCCAGCGTATCCAACAAGGGTTTGTCACTGCCACCAGCACCCGGGATATCAATAGATGCCACACGTTCATTCAGGCCCAGCATGCGCTCAACGCTTTCGACCGGTTTTTCGACCAGCGCCGCTATCTCTTCAGCCGTTGGTTCATGGTCAAGTTTTTGTGCCAATTGACGGGAAGCCCGCAGATACAGGTTCAACTCTTTAACCACATGGATCGGCAGACGGATGGTGCGTGTCTGATTCATAATTGCACGCTCTATGGTCTGGCGTATCCACCAGGTTGCATAGGTCGAAAATCGAAAACCTCGTTCAGGATCAAACTTTTCTACGGCCCGAATCAGACCCAGGTTACCTTCCTCAATTAAATCCAACAGGGTCAGACCACGATTGATATAGCGTCGTGCGATTTTAACGACCAAACGCAGGTTACTTTCAATCATACGTTTGCGGGCAGCATCATCACCTTTGAGTGCAAGCCGGGAAAAGTAAACCTCCTCCTCTGCTGACAAAAGTGGGGAAAATCCGATCTCATTTAAATAGATCTGTGTTGCATCAAGGCTTTTGGCATTCATCAGATCCTGATGTGTGGCACTGCCACGTCCGCGACTACTGTTCATGAACTCATCGACCTCATTGTCACTTTCTTCCTCATCCTGTTGATCGAGATCATCGACCAGATCATCCGAGTCCATTACGAACTCATCGTCAATTTTATCGCTATCGTTCATTGACACCATCTGCTAACCCTTCAGTAAAGACTCTGGATTATCCAGTTTTATTGTTATCGTTTTGGAAGATACGTTAAAGGATCTACGGGCCTTCCATCGCGCCGGATCTCAAAATGCAACTGCACTCGATCAGTCCCTGTTTGTCCCATCTCGGCGATTTTCGTACCTGATTTAACCATATCATTTTCACTCACCAGAATGCGACTGTTGTGCGCGTATGCACTCAAAAACTGACGATTATGATTGATAATCACCAGATTACCGTAGCCCAGCAAGCCACTGCCAGCATAGACAACCCGCCCATCGGCAGCGGCGATGACAGAATCGCCTGTTTTACCGGCAATATCAATGCCTTTACTCCCACCCTCTACCGCTGAGAAGCGTCGAATAATCTGACCGTCTGCTGGCCAACGCCAAGCAGGTTGTCCGGCAACAATGACTGTCGAGGGTGCCGATGCAGAGGATTGGGATGCCGATGATACTGACTGAGTTGATGAGGTTGGCTGAGACCGGGACTGCGTGGTGGTGGCTGGTGAAGCAACTGGGGGCGTTGGCTTGGTGTTACTGCTGGAGGATATTGCCAGATTCAGCACCTGACCGGGGTAGATCTCAAAGCGCTCGTTGACACCATTCCAACGCGCCACTTCTCGGTAATCCAGGCCATAGCGCCAGGAGATAGAGTAAAGTGTATCACCCCGCTGAACCCTGTAGCTGCCAGGATTGGACAAAGGGGCAGGCCGACTGTTATTTCGCTGGGAGGAGGACACAGGCACACCGAGCTGACGTGCGCCCATGGAACGCTCGGTCACAGGTGCATACCCAGTGCTGCAGCTCTGTATCAGCCCCAGCGACAGTATCATGACAATAAAACTGATCCTGCCCCTGCTCACGTTTTCTCCCGTTCAGCGCTTGTCCAGTATCAGAACTAAAACCATGCCCGCAAGCATCAAACCTATGGCAACTAAGGTCAAGGGGTCCTGGCCGGTCAGCGCAGAAAAAGTATCCGGTAAAATATTTTTCTGCTGCAGTGGCAGCTCTTCTCCCTGACCATTAATACTGTACGCCAGGGTGTACTTCCATGGCCAGACCATATTCAGAGAGCCCAGCATAAAGCCACCGAGTAACGACAGAGTCAGCACACGGTAATGAGCAAAAGCCCAACTCAGAAAATGTGAAAAGCTCAGTAGACCCGTCACACATCCCAGTACAAACACGCCAATAAAGTCCAGTTGAAACCCTTTAAGAGCCATCAGCACGGGAGCATACATTCCCAGTAACAAAAGAATAAAACTGCCGGATATACCAGGTAAAATCATCGCACAAATGGCAATCATTCCGGAAATAAAGATCATAAAATAACTTGGATCAGTCACGACCGGTGTCATGGATGTGATCTGCAAAGCGACAACGGCACCGAGTAAAAACACCGCCAACACATTCAGACTCACACGCCCTGTGTGGCGCATAACACTCCAGGTGGACGCTAGGATCAACCCAAAAAAGAACGACCAAAGCAGCACAGGATGCTGATCCAGCAAATAAAGCACCACTCGTGACAAAGTCACCAGGCTGAACAGGATACCGCTGACCAACGTCAACAGAAAAGTCCCGTTAATCTGCGTCCAGAATGCCTTCAAACCCTGAGAAAATAGGGTTTTCAAAGCCTCCGGGCCACACTGACGAATACTGTGAATAAGTTCTTCGTATATGCCGGTTATAAAAGCAACCGTACCACCGGAAACGCCTGGAACAGCATCAGCCGCTCCCATCAACATGCCTTTACCGGCTAAAACCACATAATCTTTCTTGCTTCGCTGCATTAATATTCCAATCCTTATCAACGCACCAGCCCACTGAGCAGAGGCACAAATTTGACCCCTTCGAGCACTTCAGTCGTGTAGTTATCGTCGTCATGACGTATAACCAGTTTCAATTGCTGCAGATCACCACCCACTGGAATGACCAGACGACCACCCGGTGCCAACTGTTCAAGCAATTCCGGTGGTACCTCAGCCGGTGCAGCTGTCACCAGAATACCATCGAAAGGCCCCTTCTCCGGCCATCCCATACCACCATCGCTATGGCGCAACATGACATTGTAAAGCTTCAGTCGCTGCAAACGACTGCGGGCTTTTTCCTGCAGGGGACGAATGCGTTCAACACTATATAGCTGATCAACCAACTGCGCCAGAACAGCTGTCTGATATCCCGACCCGGTTCCAACCTCCAACACCGATTGCAGTGGCCCTCCGGCCAACAAAGCCTCGGTCATTCTTGCCACCGTATAAGGCTGTGAAATAGTTTGATTAAAACCGATAGGCAGAGAGGTGTCCTCATAAGCTCTATGTGATAAGGCTTCGTCAAGAAACAGGTGTCGCGGTGTTGCCAGAATGGTATCCAGAACACGCATATTAGCGATACCCTTTTCACGCAAGCGTGCTATCAAACGCTCCCGGGTACGACGCGACGTCATACCAATTCCCTGAAGATCCAGATCCATCACAGCGCCTCTAACCAGCTAGCCAGGTTATCCATACCAGAATAATGGGTCATATCGATCTGCAAAGGTGTTACAGATACGCAATTCTGCTCCAGCGCAAAAAAATCTGTTCCAGGTTCCCGGTCAGCCACTTCACCGGCACCAGCAATCCAGTAGCGTACCTTACCTCGCGGATCTTCCGTTGCCACCGGCAGGTTAGCCGCTAAACGATGCCCCAGGCGCGTAACATGAATCCCCTGAATCTGATCCATCGGCAAATCCGGTATATTGATATTAAGCACAGTGCGTGGAGCGATCACCAAAGACTCTAGCTTAGCCACAATACTGCGAACAATTTCAGCCGCAGTAGCAAAATGCTTGGGATGAAAGCTATCCATAGACACGGCAATCGGTGGTAAACGGCAAGTACGCCCTTCCATCGCGGCGGCAACTGTACCTGAATAAATCACATCATCACCCAGATTAGCACCCACATTAATACCGGAAACTACGATATCCGGCACGAAGCCATCCATAAATAAACCAGAGCGACCTAAATGCACGCAGTCCGTTGGTGTTCCATTAATGCTGAAATAGCCACTGGTATGATGGTAGGTTTCCAGGGGGCGATCCAGTGTCAATGAATTACTGGCACCACTGCGATTACGGTCCGGAGCAACGACACACAGCGCCTTGGCATCCTGACGCAGAGCTTCTGCTAGAATGGCTAGTCCCGGTGCGTATACCCCATCATCATTGGAGACTAAAATGTTCATCTCTTCTCTCTGAATACTGTCAGGCAGTATTTTTAATTAGCACTTTGATACTACTCATCCGTTTGTGGAGAGCAGCCTGGTACAGCTTTTTCATTTTCCAACTGACAGAGCTCACGCACCAGGCTGGTAGCGAAAGCCCCTGCGGGCAAACCAAAACTCATCCGCCAGGTCGAGCCAGACTCCTGCTCCAGACCCGGCGTTTGCAATAATACTCTGACCGCACGGCGTTCCTGATTTAGTCCCAGGCCTTCCAGCCCGGTACACCAAGCCTGCCAGGGAGACAGCACCGACTGTTCAAACTCAGCCATGCTATTTTGTGACATCAATCCCCCACGCCCCCAAAGAGGGGCGGTCAAATGCAGATCGCCTTGTTCCAAGCGCGACTGACAATCCGTTTCAGCATCAGTGTAAACAAAGCAACTTTGACTGGCATTAAGCATCAATACATCCCCTGGGGCAACCTTGTTCCAGATACCCTGATGAATACGCGCACTCACTACCTGATTAAATAACGCTGAGCGAAGAGCCGAAATATAAAGGCCTCGCTTCTGACGATTGCGATCGCGCAACCGTCCGGCAATCAATAACTCACCCTTGCTGATATTGCCATAATTATGGCCAAAGCGCTGCTCGCCAAAATAGTTAGGCACACCGGATGTTTTCAACTGATTAAAGCGTTGCTGCAACTCATCCGGATGACTGACATCCCGCAAACGCAGACTGAAACGATTGCCTTGCAGCACGCCGGTTTTCAATTTACGGCTATGACGAGCTTGTCTGAGCACTTTAATGGAATCGGTTTCAAAAGCAGACCAATCCAGTTGTTTACCTATAGGGAGCCGTACACTGAACCATTGATCGGTCACGGCATGACGATCTTTTTTGCCAGCATAACCTATATCGCGGGGATGGGTTTGAGTAAAGCATGCCAGTTGCTGGGCCACCCAGTCAGTATTTTCACCCGTTTTACGAATGAACAGAAACTGGTGTTCACCTGCGCCATCTGGTTCAAAACCGAGGACTTCTTCAACGCAGAAGTCCTCGGCAAAGCGCCTGATAACGGCTGTACCTGTGGGCGCACCCAGTAAGTAGGCATCTGGCCGACTGAGTAACTGATCCAGAAGATTCAAGGCTGAGACCTCTGAGATGCATCCTGTTCAATCAGACGATAGAAGGTCTCACCTTCCTGAATCAGCCCCATTTCACTACGTGCCCGTTCTTCAATGGCTTTCACCCCTTCTTTCAGATCAGCCACTTCCGCTTCGAGACGCTGATTACGTTCAGCCAAAAGCTGATTTTCACGACGTTGCTCCAGAATCGCCTGCTCCAGTTGCCACACCTGACGCAGATTGGGATCTCCGAGCCAGAGCCGGTACTGCAGCCCAGCCAACAGCAGCAACAGGATTAAAATTAACAGACGAAACACGAGATTACCCGCCCAAACAGGGGGATACACCCCCTTTCAGACAGCCTGATAGCAACTATCAGGACTGACCTTTGATTTCAGACAAGCCGTTGTAGACTGCCTTGTCACCCAGCTCCGCTTCAATACGCAGCAAACGGTTGTACTTGGCAACACGATCTGAGCGGCACAGTGAGCCGGTTTTTATCTGCCCGGCGGCTGTTCCAACTGCCAGATCTGCAATCGTGGTGTCTTCCGTTTCGCCAGAGCGGTGAGAAATAACCGCCGTGTAACCGGCTTCTTTAGCCATACGGATCGCATCCAGGGTTTCAGTGAGCGAACCTATCTGGTTAAACTTGATCAGAATCGAGTTAGCGATACCCTTTTCGATACCTTCCTGCAGAATTTCGGTATTGGTGACAAACAGATCATCACCGACCAATTGCACTTTATCACCGATTTTACGTGTCAGATCAGCCCAGCCAGCCCAGTCAGACTCGTCCATACCATCTTCGATAGACACTATCGGATACTTTTCTGACAGCATTTTCAAATAATCAGCAAAACCGGCGGCATCAAATACCTGGCCTTCACCGGCCAGATCATACTGACCGGCTTTGTAAAACTCAGAGGCGGCACAATCCAGTGCCAAGGTAACGTCTTTACCCAGTTCGTATCCAGCCCGTTCCACCGCCTCACGGATCACTACCAGCGCTTCCTCATTGGAACCCAGGTTAGGCGCAAAGCCACCTTCATCGCCAACTGCCGTGTTCAGACCACGTGCTTTCAGCACCGCTTTGAGCGCATGAAAAATCTCAACGCCACAACGCAGCCCTTCACTGAAGCTGGTGAAGTTAACCGGCTGCACCATGAATTCCTGAATATCCACATTGTTATCGGCGTGCTCTCCACCGTTGAGGATATTCATCATCGGCAAGGGCATAGAATACTGACCCGGCGTGCCATTGATCTCGGCAATATGGGCATAGAGCGGCATGCCTTTGGCTGTAGCTGCCGCTTTAGCGGCAGCCAAGGACACCGCCAGTATCGCGTTGGCACCCAGTACAGACTTATTAGCCGTACCATCCAGCGCCAGCATCTTGCCATCCAGCGCACGCTGATCAGTGACATCCATACCCAGCAGCACTTGACGGATAGTAGTATTTACAGCAGCAACTGCTTTCAAAACGCCTTTACCCAGGTAACGTGATTTATCGCCATCACGTAACTCCAGTGCTTCACGGGAACCGGTAGAGGCACCGGAAGGCGCGCAAGCGCTGCCGACAACACCGGATTCCAGGATCACGTCGGCTTCAACCGTGGGGTTGCCACGCGAATCCAGAACCTCACGCGCTTTGATATCAGCAATCTTTGCCATAACTTTTACTCTCCGATTAAGTAGGTAACAAAACTTTCAGTTTTGCACTGCGTAGTCCAGTGCCGCTTGAATAAACCCAGTGAACAGGCCATGGCCGTAACGAGGGGTAGAAGTAAACTCAGGATGAAACTGACAGGCTACAAACCACGGATGATCCGGCACTTCAACCACTTCGACCAGCTCACCATCGGCAGAACGCCCGGCAATCAGTAAACCGGCTTTTTCCAAAAGTGGCACATAGTGATTATTCACTTCGTAACGATGACGATGCCGTTCTCTGATTTCCGTAGCGCCATAGACCTGCGCCGAACGTGAGCCTTCAGTCAGATGACAAACCTGCGCACCCAGGCGCATAGTGCCACCCAGATCGGTATCATCACTGCGCTGCTCTACATTACCATCCAGATCAACCCATTCAGTAATCAAACCGATGACCGGATGCGCAGACTGTTTATCAAACTCGGTAGAGTTAGCCTGCGCCAATCCAGCAACGTTACGCGCATACTCAATAACAGCCACCTGCATACCCAGACAAATACCCAGGTAAGGTACCTTGTTCTCACGGGCGTAACGTGCCGCCATGATTTTGCCTTCAACACCACGCTCACCGAACCCACCGGGCACCAGTATGGCGGAAACATTTTCCAGGATTGCGGTGCCTTCACGCTCAACTTTTTCTGAATCGATATAATCAATGCGTACTTTCTTACGCAGTGCGATACCGGCATGCGTAATCGCCTCTATCAGTGATTTATACGCATCCAGCAGCTCCATATACTTACCGACCATGGCAATACGTACTTCGCCATCCGGATTCAGGAAGCAATCAGAGACTCTATCCCATTCCTGCAGATCAGCCGGTGGGCAGTCGATACGAAAACGGTCAATAACAATCTCATCCAGCGCCTGCTCAAACAGCATCCGTGGGATTGAATAGATTGACTGAGCATCGGGCAAGGAGATTACCGCACGCTCTTCCACATTGGTGAACATCGCCAGCTTACGTCTTGCGGAAGACGGCAAAGGCTGTTCGGAACGGCACACCAGAATATCCGGCTGAATACCGATAGACCGTAACTCTTTTACCGAGTGCTGAGAGGGTTTGGTTTTGGTTTCACCCGCTGTCGCGATGTAAGGCACCAGGGTCAAATGCATAAACATGGCATTATTGGCACCAACCTCAATGCGCAGTTGGCGCACAGCCTCAAGAAACGGCAAGGATTCAATATCACCTACAGTCCCGCCGATTTCTACCAGCGCTACTTCGGCACCACTGGCACCCTCAATAACACGGCGTTTGATCTCATCGGTGATGTGCGGAATCACCTGCACTGTGCCGCCCAGATAGTCACCGCGACGCTCTTTGCGCAACACGTGTTGATAAACACGACCGGTGGTGAAGTTGTTCCGCCGATTCATAGTCGTGCGGATGTATCGCTCATAGTGTCCCAGATCAAGATCTGTTTCGGCACCATCATCGGTAACAAAAACCTCTCCATGCTGAAAAGGACTCATGGTACCCGGATCCACATTGATGTATGGATCGAGCTTAAGCATAGTGACCTTAAGGCCGCGGGCCTCAAGAATGGCTGCCAGTGAAGCTGAGGCAATACCTTTGCCCAGTGAGGACACTACACCGCCTGTGACGAATATATAGCGCGTCATGCGAAACCTGTAAAAGTCGTGATTTTAGGAGGGGTCAAGATGGTATTGCATACTAACAAAAAAATGGCTCACCAGACAATCCAAAAGGTTGCCAGAGACAAGATAGATTTGATTTACCCTGCCAGCGCTGATCTTCGCAGATACCTGGCACCACTAGTATACCCTTGTCATCACAGAGTAACGGCCAGCTATCTCTTAGCCAGGGCGGCACACCAACCTCTTGAAATAGTTTAGATAAACTAACGCCTACACCTCGTCCAGCCGGGTGTAGCTGCTCACCACCCTGTCGGTATTTCAGTTGCATAATGCCGTTTTGCCCAGGGGCATCTCCGTCTATCCGCAAGACGCCACCAGCGAGGGAAATTGCGGAACCTGGCTGCAGTGTCAAAGGTCCGGCTGTTAAGCAAGTGGATAGCACCGAAGGTCGCCACAGGAACAAACGTTCTCTGTATGTGCGTAAGTGTAAATCGGGTTGCAATTGCAGCAAGCGCTCCGGGTTACCCTTTCCCTGGAGAAACTGACGGCGTAACTGATGCAAGGATTCAGTTCCCAGTACACACTGATGACTGCGCAACCAATAGCGCAGCAGATTGTTCTGACGCGTTTCTGACAACTGGAACAATGGCGGCAGCTGCAGTACCTCTGGTGATTCCAGACAAGATACTGCATCCTGCTCAGCCAGAACGTCTAACAGTTCACGGGCTTCAGCCATATAGCCTGCGGTTTCTACAAACTGGGTAACAGCGCCCGGCCAGCGCTGAGTGATTACAGGCATTACCTGATGGCGCAGATAGTTACGTGCATACTGCTGATAAGCATTGGAAGGATCTTCAACCCAGTCAAGCTCACGCTGCCGTGCCCAGCTTTCCAGCACACTCCGCGACAAGGATAAAAAAGGGCGCACCAACTTACCCTGCCCCAACGGGCGCTCCACCGGCATGGCCGACAAACCTGCCACGCCGGCTCCACGGATCAATCGATAAAGAAGAGTTTCGGCCTGATCATTGGCATGATGCGCCATCAACAACACATCACCTGGCTGCATCAGGGTAGCAAAAGCCTGGTAACGTGCATCCCGTGCAGCTGCTTCAGAGCTGCTCTGCGGCGCCACACGGCACAACTGAAAATCGATGTTTAGTTCGCTCGAATGATGCTGGCAACTGGCTGCCCAGTCATCCCCGGCGGCTTGCAAGCCATGATGAACATGAACAGCCAATAGCTGAGCGTGCGGCAAGACTTCAGCCGCCGCAGTCAGCAAGACCTGAGAGTCCAACCCACCACTGTAAGCAATCAACCAGCGTTTGGCATCAGGGAAGCGACCGGGTAAGCGAGCCAATAAAGCGACAGGATCCTTCATACCCGGTGCGAAACGCGACTCAGACCGAGCCGATGCCGTATGACATTAAACGTTTATAACGACGCTCAACCAAGGCATCAGTATCCATCTGTGCGAGTCGCTCCAGTGACGCCTGCAACTGGACTTTCAGGCTGGCCGCCATATCCGTTGGATTACGATGAGCACCACCCAGAGGTTCCGGAACCACCCGGTCCACCAGCCCCAGCTCATGCAGACGCTGAGAGTTGATCCCCATGGCTTTGGCTGCGTCAGGAGCCCGTTCGGCGCTTTTCCACAAAATGGAGGCACAGCCTTCCGGCGAAATCACCGAATAAGTACCATACTGCAGCATCAGCAGCTCATCACAAACGCCGATTGCCAGCGCACCACCAGACCCACCCTCACCGATCACGGTAGAGATAATCGGGGTTTTCAGTTGTGACATTTTAGCCAGGTTAAAGGCGATGGCTTCGGACTGGCCGCGCTCTTCGGCATCAATACCCGGATAGGCCCCGGGTGTGTCAATAAAGGTCAGTACCGGTAACTTGAAGCGCTCGGCCATCTCCATAATTCGCAGCGCCTTACGGTACCCTTCAGGCCGCGGCATACCGAAGTTACGCCGAACTTTCTCTTTTACTTCACGCCCTTTCTGATGACCGATAACCACAACGGGGACACCATCCAGACGTGCAATACCACCCACAATAGCCGGATCATCGGCAAAATGACGATCCCCGTGTATCTCGTCAAAGTCGTCAAACGCTAAAGCCAGGTAATCCAGCGTATAAGGACGCTGAGGATGACGGGAGAGTTGCGATATTTGCCATGCACTCAAATCGCTGAAGATTGATCGCGTCTGACGGTTACTCTTTTCCTGCAGATTATTGATCTCATCAGACAGATTCAGATCTGCATTACCAGCACCGACGTGGCGTAGCTCATTGATTTTGGCTTCCAGCTCTGCAATTGGCTGTTCAAAATCGAGATAGTTGGGATTCATGTGCTTCCAGTTCTGCGTTATTCAAAAATTAAAATTTATTTATAGTGGGATTCTACCTGCTGAACGAACCGTTCACCAGTCTGGATAGCATCAGTAGCACCAAAACCAAAATGAGCCCCCACATAAAACACCGCCGTACCGAAGGCTATAACTAAGAGGCATGTTGCAGTGAATGCGACCAAGCACGAAGCGCCCCGTCAAGGGCGCCCATATCAATGATCAGCATCCGCTCAATTTGGCTTGCTTCAGAATTAGGATTGAAAATGTTATTGAATTGGCAGGTAATAAAGCATGGTGATTACGTAAGCCACTAGTCCAAGACAAATAAGAAAAAGCACCCCATTAATTTTAAGTCTTCGCAGCAAAGCCAACCCAACAAATTCTTTTACTAGAACAATTAATGCGATCAAAGCAAAACTCCATAACCCTATACCCCCTAAAAGTTTCTCCAGGAGCAGCGATCCCATTAGAGTACCTTCCTCATACCCCATTTCAGCACTGAGTTGACTGTAAACAGGTCGTGATGACCCCAATACCATCAGTCCTCCCAATTGAAGAAGCACGGAAAACCACAGTAAGAAATTAGAAAAAGCCAAGGAGGTATAACGCCAACCATGTCGATAAATGTATGTAAAAAACATCGACAATCACCCCCTAATTAGAAGGCAATGCAGTTATGCACTGAGCTCTTGGCATTATTTTATCCATTAAATATTTAATACATATCCCTACATTGAAGCTATCAATACAACTTCAATATTTCAACCCTGAATTCAGGAACTATTATCTAATACAATCTAAACCACTCAGTTGTCAGGCCAAACCAGACGTACTGCCGGATTACCAAAGATCTCTTTCAGGGCAATAATCTGATCATCAGAGGGTTCCGAGTGCCAGGCTTCGCCCAGAAGCAAATCCCCTTCTGCATCCGCACGGCGAAAGCGTAAAGCCAGGGGGAGCTTCTCTGTCGCCTGGCGGGTGCTGGTCAGACAATCACTGAGTTGTCGCAGCCGGGCAGCGGTCAACGAAGACTGATCACAACAGATTTCAATCCGGCTGGCATGGCGTGCTCTGGCCTGGGTCACATTCATAACACTCTGACCGCGTACACGCACGCCGCCATTATAGTCATCCGGGGCCACCTCACCCTCGATCACCAATACCACATCTTTATTGATCAGATGCCGCGAGGCCTCATAGGTATCACCAAACAGGGTGATTTCCATGCGTGCGCTGCGATCATCCAGCGTCAGGATGCACAGGTTATCGCCCTTCTTGGTTTTCTTGATACGCAGATCCACGACTAATCCAGCCATTTTCTGTGTACGCCCGCGCTGGGGCTGTATATCCACCAGCTTACGACTCACCAGGCGGGATAATTCAGGTTCATACTCATCGATGGGATGCCCGGTCACATAAAGACCGAGGGTTTCCTTCTCACCCAGCAAGCGCTCTTTATCCGTCCAATCGCGCACCTGGGTAAATTCAGCATAAGGATCAGTTGATGTCTCTTCGACCACTTCACCAAACAGATCAAGCATGCCAGCATCGGCATTCCGAGCCGCCTGATCGGCTGTTTGCAACGCCGCAGCAATCGCCTGCCAGAGTACTGCTCGCCTGGCGCCGAGTTTATCCAGTGCCCCGCTACGAACCAGGGCTTCCATCACCCGCTTATTAAGGCGTTTAACGCCCACGCGGGCACAAAAATCGAACAGATCAGTAAAGTCGCCGCCCTGCTGGCGTGCGCTGACAATCGCTTCGACCGGCCCTTCACCGACACCTTTAACGGCGCCCAGACCGTACACTATTTCACCGGCGTCATTCACGGTAAACATAAACTCACTGGCATTGACATCAGGCAGATTCACGACCAGTTTCATCTGCCGGCACTCTTCAATGAAGATCACCACTTTATCGGTGTTCTGCATATCCGAAGAAAGCACCGCTGCCATGAAGGGTGCCGGATAGAAAGCCTTCAACCAGGCGGTCTGATAAGACACCAAGGCATAAGCGGCTGAGTGCGACTTGTTAAAACCATAACCGGCAAATTTCTCTACCAGATCAAAGATACTACCGGCAAGACCGACATCGATACCCTGATTAACAGAACCATCCAGGAAAAACTGCCGCTGCTTTTCCATCTCTTCGGCTTTCTTTTTACCCATCGCACGACGCAACAAGTCGGCTTCACCGAGTGAATAACCCGCCATAACCTGGGCAATCTGCATGACCTGTTCCTGATACAGGATGATGCCATAGGTTGGCTCCAGTACCGGCTGCAAACTGTCGAGTTGATAATCAGGGTGCGGCCAGGCCAGGGGGGCTCGACCATGCTTACGGTTGATAAAGTCATCCACCATGCCTGACTGCAAGGGTCCGGGACGAAACAGCGCCACCAGGGCGATAATATCTTCAAAACGGCTGGGCTGCAGACGGCGGATCAGATCTTTCATCCCGGAGGATTCCAGCTGAAACACTGCGGTAGTTTCCGCTCGCTGCAACATCTGAAACACCTGCGGGTCTTCAAGGTCGATACTTTCAATGGTGAGATCTTCCTCACCTTTACGCCGACGCAAGTGATTGATGGTACGTAAGGCCCAATCAATAATCGTCAGGGTACGCAACCCCAGAAAGTCAAACTTGACCAGACCGGCTTCTTCGACATCATTCTTGTCATATTGGGTGACCAGACCTTGTCCCTGCTCATCACAATAGGTCGCCGAAAAATCTGTCAGGCGAGTGGGCGCAATCACTACCCCGCCCGCATGCTTACCTACGTTGCGGGTAATCCCCTCCAGTTTGAGCGCCATTTCCCAGATTTCGGCGGCCTCTTCACTACCTTCAATGAACTCCTTGAGCAGCGTCTCCTGCTCAATCGCTTTACCCAGCGTCATGCCCACTTCAAAGGGAATCATTTTTGACAAGCGATCTGCCAGACCAAACGGCTTGCCCTGAACCCGGGCCACGTCACGCACCACCGCCTTCGCCGCCATGGTACCGTAGGTGATGATCTGCGATACCGCATCACGACCATAACGATCGGCCACATAATCGATTACCCGATCACGGTTATCCATGCAGAAGTCGATATCAAAGTCGGGCATGGAAACACGTTCAGGATTCAAAAATCGCTCGAACAGCAGGTCATATTCGAGCGGATCCAGATCAGTGATTTTCAGCGCATAGGCTACCAGTGAGCCAGCACCTGACCCCCTTCCCGGGCCTACCGGAATATCGTTATCCTTGGCCCACTGAATGAAGTCCATGACGATCAGGAAGTAACCCGGGAAGCCCATCTGAATAATAATATCCAGCTCAAATGTCAGGCGCTCATCATAGAGTTGGCGCTGAGCGGCATAATCCGGATCGGCGGGATCCAGAATAGTCTCTAAACGAAAGGCCAGGCCATCAAACGACTCTTTGCGGAAAAATTCATCCATCGTCATCCCCTCAGGGATGGGGTATTCCGGTAGATAGTAAGTTCCCAGCTCTATCTCAATATTGCAACGTCGAGCAATGGCGACACTGTTACTGATTGCTGATGGCAGATCAGCAAATAACTCCGCCATTTCCTGACTACTGCGAAAATACTGTTGTTCTGAGTAATCACGCGGACGTGAAGGATCAGCCAGTGTTCGGCTCTGGTTGATGCATACCCGCGCTTCATGCGCGTCAAAATCATCGGCATACAGGAACATGACTTCGTTGGTTGCTACCAGAGGGCAACCGGCTTGACTGGCCAACGCCGCACTGGCATGTACCAGCTCTTCATCATTGACACGCCCGGTACGTTGTATTTCCAGATAGAAGGCCTCGGGAAATACTGCCATCCACTCTTGCAGCAACGCCATTGCCTGATCCGTATGCCCCTCCAGCAAGGCCCGCCCCACTTCACCGCGTGACGCCCCAGACAAGGCAATCAAACCCTCGGCCTTTTCCCTGACCCACTCGCGCCGCACTAGAGCCCGGTCATCCTGTAGCGACTGGCCTTCAGCATAGGCGCGCGACACCAGCTCCATCAGGTTTTTATAACCACGACCATTACGAACCAAAAGCGTCAGGCGCGAGGGTTCAGCACTATCATCCTCAGGGTGAGCCAACCAGAGATCCACACCACAAATGGGTTTAATCCCCTCGGCTACGGCGGCTTTATAGAACTTTATCAGTGCAAACAGGTTGGTCTGGTCGGTCAGGGCAACGGCAGGCATCTGTTGTTGCGTTGCGGCGGCAACCAGCTTCTTGACCTTAACCAAGCCGTCATAAAGTGAATACTCACTGTGTACACGCAGGTGTACAAAGCTATCGGCGGTCATATCAATCAGCTCCTTCAAGCGTTTCACGTACCGGCCTGAAGCTGCGCCGGTGTTCTAGCAATGGACCCAGGCGCTGCAGTGCCTGCAGGTGCTCCCGCGTGGGGTAGCCTTTGTGACGGTCGAAACCATAGTCTGGATAGAGCTGATGCAACGCAACCATCTGCCGATCACGGGTGACCTTGGCCAATATCGACGCCGCACTGATACAGGCGTGACTGGCATCACCACCTACGATAGCCTCCGATGGCATGGGCAACTCAGGGCAACGATTGCCATCCACCAGCACCCGATCGACCTGACAAGTTAACGCCAGCACCGCACGCTGCATCGCCAGCATACTGGCATGCAGTATATTCAATTTGTCGATTTCCTGTACTGATGCACTGGCAATGGCATAACCTGCAGCTCGTTCACAAATCTGCTCATAGAGAAGATTACGGCGCTTTTCAGACAGTTTTTTTGAATCCTTCAATCCGTCAATCGGATTGAGTGGATCCAATACCACTGCGGCGGCCACCACCTGACCCACCAAAGGTCCACGTCCGACTTCATCAACACCGGCAACCCATAGCATCGACTCGGTCATAGCACCACCTGTTTATCACGTAGCAACGCTTCCACGGCATCTGCCGCTCGCTGACTGGCACCACCACGCAGACTTTGATGTATCTGTGTATAGGTTTCTGTAAGTTGCTGGCAAGCCACGGGGTCTGATAACCAATGCTCCAATTCGTTACACAAACGCTCAGGCGTAACGTCATCCTGCAATACTTCTGGCACCAGTGTCGCTTGCGCTAACAAATTGGGTAATGAAATCCAGCGACTTTTCACCATAGATGAAATAATACGGTAGGTCAGGGGCGCCATCTTATAAGCAACCACCATGGGTTTTTTACAGAACAAGGCCTCAAGTGTTGCCGTACCCGATGCAATCAAAATAGCGTTGCTGGCAGTCATTACCCGATCCGATTGCTTTAATACCAGACGCACAGGTAGATCCGTAAACTGCGTTTGTATCAGAGTTTGCAGGCTGTCAAAGCGTGCCTGATTGGCCGCCGGAATCAGGAATTCCACAGTGGGCCGTCGACTATGCAACAATCTGGCGGCTTGCAGGAATGGCAGCGCCAAACGCCCTACTTCGCCACCACGACTTCCGGGTAACAATGCAATGACACAGGCATCCTCAGCCACACCCAGTGCTTCACGTGCCGCCTGAGTATCCGGTTCCAAGGGAAACTGATCGGCCAAAGGATGACCGACAAAGGCGACCCGCTGTTGATTATCGCGATAAAAGTCAGCTTCAAATGGAAACAGTGTCAGCATCAAATCAGTACTGCGCTTGATCCCCTCGACCCGTTTTCGACGCCAGGCCCAGACGGATGGACTGACATAATGCACAGTATTAATACCCACATCATGCAGCTTGCGCTCCAGCCTCAGGGTAAAATCGGGGGCATCTATACCAATGACCAGATCTGGCGGTGCTAACCGCCAACGTTGTACTAACCGACGCCGAATACCCAGTAGCTCGGGCAAACGTCCTAGCACTTCAGTCAACCCCATCACTGACAGGCGTTCCATTGGAAACAGACTATGGAAACCCTCAGCCTGCATCAGCTCGCCGCCGATGCCCTCAGCCTGAAGATCGGGAAAACGCTGCTTTAGTTCAGCGAGTAACCTGGCACCCAGAATATCTCCTGAGGCCTCTCCGGCTACGATTGCAATACGAAGGGGTGCAGACACGTGAGCCTCCTAGCGAATAATGCCGCGTGAAGAGCTCTGAAATGAATCTATCAACAACTGAACTGCGCTGTCTTCTGCTGCTATTTCCTGCAACAACGGCAAGGCCTGTTCACGCGTCAGTCCCTGACGGTAAATAATTTTGTACGCGCGTTTCAGATGAGCCAGAGTCTCAGCACTGAAGCCCCGACGCTTTAAGCCTTCGACATTTATGCCATGGGGAGACGCCGTATTGCCATTAGCCATAACATACGCCGGTATATCTTTGAGTACCACGCTACCGGCGCCACACATGACATGCGCACCGATATGACAAAACTGATGCACGGCAGTAAAGCCACCCAGAATAGCATAATCACCGACCCGAACATGGCCTGCCAGTGCCGCATTATTAGCCAGAATAACCTGGTCTCCGACAATACAGTCGTGGGCCACATGCGCATAAGCCATCAACAGGTTGTGACTGCCGATACGGGTAACACCCTGATCCTGCACGGTACCCCGGTGCAGGGTGACGCCTTCACGAATGACGTTGTGATCGCCTATTTCGAGTCGGGTTGGCTCACCCTGGTATTTTTTGTCCTGACAGTCTTCACCGACACTGGCAAACTGAAAAATACGGTTGTGCTCGCCAATACGTGTCGGGCCTTTGATCACGACGTGCGAAGCAATCACACTACCGGCACCTATCTCAACCCCGGCACCAATATAGGTCCAGGGGCCAACAACCACATCACTTGCCAGTGTTGCTTGAGGATCAATAATAGCGGTTGGATCTATCTGGCTCATACTTTCCGGTCTGCACACAGAATGGTCGCACTGCAGACAATCAAATCGTCTACACTGGCTTTGACAGCAAATTTCCATATACCCCGGCGTTCGGACATCACACGGGCTTCTAACTTCACCTGATCACCGGGAACAACCGGGCGCTTAAAGCGCAGATCATCAGCTCCGACAAAATAATAAATAGAACCACCTTCCGGGGTTTTATCCATGGTTTTGAAACCCAGTATACCCGCGGCCTGAGCCATCGCTTCAACCAACAGCACACCCGGCATGACCGGATGTTCGGGAAAATGCCCGTTAAAAAACGGCTCATTCACAGTGACATTCTTGATTGCCACGATGGACTCACCGGGCACCAGCTCAATCACCCGATCAACTAGCAGAAACGGATAACGGTGCGGTAAATATTTGCGGATTTCTTTTACGTCCATCATGTTTTACTAACCTTATTAATATCTTCAGCCTTGGTTTGTTCCAGTGAACGCACCCGCTTTGCTAATTCATCCAACTGACGAAAACGTACAACATTGCGTTTCCATTGCTGATGAGGCTCCAATCCGGTACCTGAGGAATAGGTGCCGGGCTTATCAATCGATTTACTCACAAGACTCATTGCTGTTACATGGGTATCATCGGCAAGTGTCAGATGTCCAGTAACCCCTACCATACCTGCCAGCGTACAACGTTTACCGATGCGAGTACTGCCCGCAATCCCTGTACAGCCTGCGATAGCTGTATGTTCGCCAATAACAACATTGTGGGCGATCTGTATCTGATTATCGAGTTTAACGCCCTGCTCTATGCGGGTTGGGCTGAGTGCGCCACGGTCGATGGTCACACCCGCGCCGATTTCGACATCATCGCCAATGCGTACACCACCCAGTTGACAGATTTTAACCCAGCGCTGCTGATGACGCGCAAAACCAAAACCATCAGCCCCCAAGACACTGCCGCTATGTATAATCACCCGTGCGCCAATAATTACATCAGGATAAAGTACCACCCCTGCCTCAATCCGACTGTCCTTGCCGATTTGACAGCCACGCCCAATCACGACATGGGGGGCTATATAAACACCCGCTTCAATAATCACATCGGGGCCGATTACTGCCTGAGCACAAATCTGGGCTGACGCGTCAATCTGAGCGGTTGTATCCAAGGTTGCAGTCGCACAAACGCCAGGCTGAATCGCATCACGCCAATCAAACAACTGGCTCAGACGCGCGTAGGCCAGGTAAGGATCATCAACAATAATGGCATTATGGGGTACATGCACAGCTGCACTGGCATGCACCAATACCGCACCGGCATCAGAGACCTTTAATTGCTTTAGGTACCGCGAGTTTGCAAAAAAAGACAACTGATTCGACCGGGCATCTTCCAGCGTAGCCAACCCTGAAACACAGTAATCCGGATCACCTGACAACTGACCGCCAATATGTCCGACTAACTCACTCAGCCTATACACTGGATTATTTACTGCTGGTTCAACAGTTCGATCACTCGGGGGGTAAGATCAACGGTGCTACTGGTATATACAGTTGCCTGTTTGGCTACGACCACCTCGATATTCTCTGACTCGATCAATGTACGAATCGCCTGATCAAGCTTTGGACGCATCATGGTCAAGAACTCTTCTTCACGTTCCATGCGTTGCTGATTCAACTGTTCAGCACGCGTCTGAAACTCCGTATAGGCTTTCTCAAACTGCATAATCAATTGTTGTAGTTCTGCCTCAGAAACCAGATCCTGATTCTGCTGTACACGATCACGCGCCGCCACGGCCTGGCGCTCTAGTTCTGTCAAAGCAGTCTCTTCGGATGCAAACTCCTGCTCCAGTTGAGCTCGAAAATCATTCGCTGCCTGAGAGCTCAACAAGGCTTCCTGAACACCCAACACCCGCACTTTATCCGCCATTGCCCAGCTACTGCAACAGATTAAAACCATAACGGCTAACGCTTTAACTTTCATTATAACCCCTGTATCAGAATGTCTGTCCCAGCGCGAACTGAAACACCTCGGTTTTATCATCGGACTTACTATTGAATGCCTGTGCCAAAGAAATGGACAGAGGACCCACTGGCGTCAACCAACTCACCCCTATCCCTCCTGTATAGCGTATATCACCAAAGTCCACGCCCTCTACACAAGTCGATGTATCCAGAGCACCTGGCAAACACTCTGTGGTGAATACATTACCCGCATCCATAAATATTAAGGTACGCCAGGCACTTTGATCTTTCATAAAGGGAATCGGGAAAATCAGCTCAGCACTGCCCGCCACTAACACATTACCACCCATAGAACGTGAGTTGCTGCTTTGACTGCCTCGGCTGTAACGGGGGCCCAAAGTATTGGCTTCAAAACCTCTTACACTGGTCAAACCACCCGCATAGAAGTTTTTAAAGAAAGGGTAGTCCTTGTCATCCCCATAGGTGTCGGCGTAACCCACCCGGCCACGCAAGGCCGCCACCCAGGTTTCATCGTCGTTAAGCGGCCAGTAAAAACGGTTGTTATACTGCGCCCGATAATACTGCAGATCGCTACCCGGCAATGACACTTCAAATGTAGCGCCCTGCGACCGACCACGGGTGGGAAAGATGGCACGATTTAAGCGGTTATCACTCCAGCCAGCAGTAATTTTGGCATTTATATATTCATCACCATTATTATCCACATAGGCCTTTATAACATTCACAGCATCATTATCGCCGCTGGCGTTTAGTTCATCATTTGGTTTTAGGCGTAAAAACTCAACATCACCGGAAAAACTCAGACGCTGAAAATCGTCGATCGGATAACCGAAAGTGATCCCACCACCAATGCCATCGGTATTGTAATCCCCACGATCATCCTCATCGTAGTTTTCTTCACGGTAGTAAAAGTTGTAACCGCGACTGACACCATCAACGGTAAAGTAAGGGTCCAGATAGTTAAAGCTGTATTCGGTCAGGGTTGAACTATTGGAAATGTTAAACGCCACACTCTTGCCGGTTCCCAGGAAGTTATCCTGAGAAACCCCTAACTGCAGAATAATCCCTTCATTCTGTGCGAAGCCGACACTGGCGGTTAACTGACCAGACTGCTGCTCCTCAACGGTAATTTCCAGATCTACCTGATCATCAGTACCCGGTACAGGACGCGTTTCTATATTAACATTACTGAAATGTCCGGTACGCTCTATACGTGCTTTGGAGCGTTCTATGGCTTCACTTGAGACAACCCCTGCCTCCATCTGCTCCAACTCTCGACGAATCACCTCATCGGCAGAGCGGGTATTACCACGAATGGCAATACGTCGGACATAAGTCAACTTACCCGGCTCAATAAAATAACGCAGGGATACGCTGCCGGACTCCTCATCCACCTGAGGTATAGGGCTGACGTTAGCAAACAGATAACCCTCATCTCCGAGCAAACGCTGCAAGCGCTCCTGGGAATCAATCATTTCGCGGCGGGAGAACATATCACCCTCACCCAGACTCATCTTACTGATCAGTTCATCTTCACCGACAATAAGATTCCCCACCATCAGCACTTCACTGACGGTATACTGTTTTCCTTCAGTGATACCCACTGTGATAAAGACATCTTTTTTATCCGGCGAGACAGAGACCTGAGTTGAATCAAGGGAAAAATTGATATAGCCGCGGTCCAGATAATAGGAACGTAAACGTTCCAGATCTCCGGAGAGTTTTTCACGGGAATACTGATCAGATTTGGTATAGAAAGTCAGAAATCCTGGCAACTTAAGTGAAAAAAGGTCTATCAGCTCATCGTCTGGAAACGCTTCGTTACCGACGATATTAATGTGTTGAATACTGGCAATACGGCCTTCAGTGATATTGATATTTAGGGCAACACGATTACCTGGAAGGGTCTCTACCTCAGTCTGAATATCGGCACCATAGCGACCCTGAGCAGAATATACTCGCATCAGGTCAAGTTCGATCTGATCCAGGGTCGCACGGCGAAATACATCACCTTCCTGTAGACCGGATTGACTTAAACCTTCGCGCAGCGGTTCTTCCTTGATGGCTTTATTACCCTCAATACGAATGATGGCGACAGATGGTCGCTCACGCAGCACCAATACCAGCACATCGCCGTCACGATTGAGTTGCACATCATCAAAGTAACCCGAGCGAAACAACTCGCGGGTTGCCGATGCCAATTTTGCGGCATCTACCTGATCACCAGCAGCCACTGGAAAATTACGGAACACCGCCCCCGGATCAACCTGCTGCAGACCTTCAACACGAACATCACTGACAACGAAAGGCAGCGTATTAGCATGCCCCTGTGTAACCCAGAGCAGTGAAATAAGGAACAACATTAACGTGTGCTTCATGGCGTAAATACTTTTGTTGTCTGTCGGTTTAAGAATGCCTGCTCAGAGGCGCGCTATATCATTGAACATCGCCACAGCCATCAGGCTAAATAACAGCAACATTCCGATTTTCAGGCCTAATGACTGCACCTGTTCGCTAACGGGCTTACCTCTGATTAACTCGACCATATAATACATCAGATGGCCACCATCGAGCATAGGTATCGGTAACAAATTCAGTATCCCGAGACTGATACTCAGATAGGCAAGAAAACTGATAAAGGCTTCCAGGCCAGATGCAGCTGAATCCCCTGCCACTTTAGCAATGGTTATCGGACCACTCAAGTTTTTAACCGAGATGATTCCTGTAAACATCTTACGAATTGAGTCCAGCGTCAGCACAATCATCTGACCGGTACGCTCAACTCCCATCACTAACGCCGTAACAGGACCATAGCGTATTTCACGCTGCATTGCCTCGGGCCACTCTGGCACCTGCACACCCGCGCCAATGAAACCGCTGACCGATCCATCTTCTGCCCTACGTGAAGCGGGTGTCACTTCAACAGTCAGCACACGACCAGAGCGTTCAACCTCGAATACCCGAGGCTGGTCAGCACTTGCTTGAATCAACTCAACCAAACCCTGCCAGGTATCAGCGAGCTCTCCATCAACCCGAAGTATTCGATCTCCAGTTTGCAGGCCAGCTTGTGCAGCACGGCCATCTTCCAGCAACTGGCCAAGCACGGGTTCCACATCGGGCCGCCAGGGAATAAAGCCCAACGCCGTGACCGGTGACTCGCGATCGAGATCTACTCGCCAATCATTCAACTGCACTGTGTAGTTATGTGCACTGCGCCCTGATTCAGACGCTTGTATTTCAATTTCTCGGGTATCACCAATCAAAGCCGCCAGTCGCAGGTTTACCTGCTCCCAGGAATTTACCTCATAACCATTGATTGACTGTATTTCTACACCCGCGCCTAAGCCAGCAACCGCAACAGGCGAACCCGGACGCACCTCACCGACCTTAGGAATGATCACACTGGTTCCCAACACGAACAGGAACCAGTAAGCCAGCACAGCAAACAGTAGATTCACTACCGGCCCTGCCGCCACTATAGCAATACGCTGCATTACCGGCTTGGTATTAAACGCTTGTCCCTGCCATTCAGCTGGCACGGTATCTTCGCGCTCATCCAACATGCGCACATAACCACCCAACGGAATCGCCGCAACGACGTATTCGGTCTGATCCTTTCCTTTCCATGAGAACAGCGGCTTGCCAAAGCCGATTGAAAAGCGCAGCACCCGGACTCCACAACGACGGGCAACCCAGTAGTGCCCCCATTCATGAATCGTTACAAGGACCCCAAGCGTTACCAGGGTCGCCAACAAAGTCTGGATCAATCCCATTTATCACTCCAGGTAAAATGGATAACACTCAACTCAGAGTGCCGGCAGATACATAAGCCCCAGCAAAAACACTGGCGCAGCAGCCGTCAGGCTGTCAATCCTGTCAAGAACGCCACCATGTCCAGGCAGGAGCGTACCACTGTCTTTGATACCTCTCTCGCGCTTGAACATACTTTCAAATAGATCTCCCAGCACTGATGCCATGGCGGTAATCACCGCCAACAGTACAAGGAAGACTGTCGCCATCAGCGAAAGTTCACGGAAAAAAGCATACAGCAATGCAATCATCACACACGTCAGCAGACCGCCCAGCAAGCCTTCAAGGGTTTTCCCAGGACTGACTTTAGGCATAAGTTTATGCTTACCCAGCGCTTTTCCAGAGAAATAGGCACCAGTATCTGCCCCCCATACCAACAGCAGCAACAGCAGGATCAACCACTCACCCTGTTCCAGCGCCTTGATCTCACTTAAAGCCAGCCAAGCAGGAATCAGTACCAAAAGACCTATAAACAACTTTGGGGTACTGGCTTTCCAACGCACTCCTTCGGGGTAGCGCAGCACCATAGTAAGCGCCAGCAGCCAGAAAGCGCCCGCTACAAGCATCACCTGGGCAACCAACACACTGGTCGCAAACCACTCAAGTAACAGGATCAGAACCGCGCCCACTGCCACATAAAGTGCTCGATCACGCACATCAAAACGGCAAAAATTAGACCATTCCCACACACCATAAAGTGTTGCCAGAGCGACCAACAAGGAAAACAGCCATACCGGCGCCCAGATCACCGCACTCAGGATCAGAACGCTTAACACAACGGCTGTGATGACTCTTTGCTTCAGCACTATTCAGGCCTCTATCTGGTCAGATGTTTTTCCAAAACGACGTTGACGATTAGCAAAACTCTCAATTGCTTTACTCAGTTCTGCTTTGCCAAAATCCGGCCAGTAACAGTCGCAAAAATACAGCTCTGTATAAGCCATCTGCCAGATTAAAAAGTTACTGATACGCTGCTCACCACCCGTACGAATGCAAAGATCAGGTTCAGGCATATTGGCCAGGGAAGTAAAGCTATCGAACAGAGCCTCATCTAGATCTGACGGCTGCAACTGACCATCCAGACAAGACTGCATTGCAGCTCGTGCTGCCTGTACCACGTCCCAGCGCCCACCATAATTAGCAGCAATATTCAGTATTAAGCCCTCGTTACCAACCGTCAGCGCTTCTGCGGCAGCCATTTTCTGCTGTAATCTGGCAGAAAAACGCTGCCGATCGCCGATTATATTCAGACGAATACCATGACGATGCAGTTTTTTCACCTCGCGATCCAGCGACAGCATAAACAGATCCATTAACCCCCGAACTTCCTTCTCCGGACGCTTCCAGTTTTCACTGCTGAACGCAAAAAGCGTTAATACTTCTACACCCTGCTCGACACAACCTTCTATAGTTTGACGAACACTGCTGACGCCGGCTTTATGACCCGCGACACCCGGCAAATGACGCTGTTTCGCCCAACGATTGTTGCCATCCATAATAATGGCAACATGACGGGGCACAGAGGCGGTGCTTGTTTGACTTGCAGATGAGGACATAAGGACGAGTGGCGGGACTTACGCCCCGCGCTCCGGCAGATACATTAAATTTCCATAAGATCTGACTCTTTCTGAGTCAGCAATGCGTCCACTTCCGATACGAACTTATCGGTCAGCTTCTGAACCGCGTCTTCGCCACGGCGCTCTTCATCTTCACTGATGGCTTTTTCTTTCAACAGATCTTTAATGCTACCGTTGGCATCACGACGTATATTGCGAATGGCTACTTTAGCCGCTTCGGCTTCTGAGCGCGCCTGTTTGATATAACCCTTACGCGTCTCTTCGGTCAGCGCAGGCATAGGCACACGAATCACATCACCGGCGGCATTAGGATTAATACCCAGATCTGACTTCATAATGGCTTTTTCAATCTCTGGCACCATTTTCTTTTCCCAAGGGATCAACGTCAGCATTCTTGAATCTTCAACGTTAATATTGGCAACCTGAGAAAGCGGCACCATGGAACCATAGTAAGATACCTGAACACTATCCAGAATACTGGGATGCGCACGGCCTGTACGAATTTTTTTGAAGTTATCGACCAAGGATTCAACACTTTTGGCCATACGCACTTCAGCGTCTTTAGTTATTTCATTAAGCATAGGTTTCTCCTGCAGCCGGATAGGCATCAATAAGTGTTCCTTCGTCCCCACCCATCACCAGATTCACCAGCGCACCGTGTTTATTCATATTAAACACACGTACCGGCATATTATGATCACGAGTCAGACAGATTGCCGTCATATCCATGACACCCAACTGTTTTTCCAGAACTTCATCAAAACTTAAATGTTTGTAACGCTTTGCCGACGGGTCTTTCATCGGATCCGCCGTATAGACGCCATCTACCTTAGTAGCCTTAACCACCACATCAGCTTCTACTTCTATTCCGCGAAGGCACGCCGCCGAATCCGTGGTAAAGAAGGGATTACCTGTGCCCGCAGCGAAAATAACCACATCGTTCTGACGCAGGTAGCGCATGGCATTACGACGGTCATAATGATCGACCACACCCGACATGGGAATTGCCGACATCACTCGCGTAGCAATATTACAGCGCTCCAGTGCATCGCGCAGCGCCAGGGCGTTCATAACTGTAGCCAGCATGCCCATATGATCACCAGTAACACGATCCAGGCCTGCGGCGCTCAGCGCGGCGCCACGGAATAAATTACCGCCACCGATCACTATACCAACCTGAACACCAATACCTACCAATTGCCCTATTTCAAGCGCCATGCGGTTAAGTACCTTGGGATCAATACCGAAATTTACTTCACCCAGCAGCGCTTCACCACTGAGTTTGAGGAGAATACGTTTATATCTGGATTGTTTATCAGCGACCGGCATCGATGGGTTCTCCGCACTTAATGAGTTGCAACAGTGTACAAGAAAACAGCGCGATTACGCAGTTTTTTCTGCCGAAAACACAGCCTGCCCAACAGCACTATGGGCAAGCTCAACGCTCACCCATAGTGTATTTATCCAGCCCAAGCCTTTAACACATCAGCTATTCGGGCCCTGTCAAGCAGACCAGACCGATCAGCCCTTAAGCTGCTCAGCCACTTCAGCAGCGAAGTCTTTCTTCTCAACTTCGATACCTTCACCTACACCAACACGGATAAATGAAACCACCTCAGCACCGGCCGCTTTAACCAGTTGACCAACAGTCTGCTCTGGGTTCTTGACGAACGCCTGCTCAACCAGACTATTTTCAGCGAGGAACTTCTTAATCCGGCCCATCGCCATTTTTTCTTTGATTTCCTGTGGCTTACCGTCCATATCCGGCTGCGCCATGATGATCTCTTTCTCACGCGCCAGCTCTTCCTGAGGCATATCATCAGGCTTGGCAACACGCGGGTTAACAGCGGTAACGTGCATGGCAACATCACGTGCCACGTCAGCACTGGCACCGCTAAGCGCCACAACAGCAGCCAAACGGTTCGTGCTGTGCACATAACCATCAACCATGGCACCTTCAACCAGGAACAAACGGCGCACAGTGATATTTTCACCGATTTTTTGTACCAGCGCTTCACGCGCAGATTCAAGCTCACCCGCCATCAGCGCCGCAACATCAGTCTGTTTATCTGCAAATGCTTTATCCAGCACTTTATTAACAAAACCCAGGAAGTTTTCATCACGTGCAACAAAATCAGTTTCGGAGTTCACTTCCAGCAGCACTGCATAGCTGTTGTCATCAGCAACACGCAATGCAACTACACCATCAGCCGCCGTACGACCGGCTTTCTTGGCAGCTTTCATACCGGAAGACTTGCGCAGATCATCAATTGCCTTTTCGATATCGCCTTCCGACTCAACCAGGGCTTTCTTGCATTCCATCATGCCCAGACCGGTACGCTCACGCAGCTCTTTTACCATCGCAGCAGAGATATTCGCCATGTTACTCATCCTCAAAACATCAATTATTCATTAATCTGATCGAAAAAAGGGGAGCTTCGCTCCCCCGTCTGACAATCACCAAGCCTGACACGCCAGGCTTACAAACTGATTACTCAGCCGCTGTTTCTTCAACTTCAACGAATTCGCTCTTATCAGCTACAGTCTTGCCCTGACCTTCAATGCAGGCATCTGCAACAGAGCTGGCATAGATCTGAATAGCGCGCAGCGCATCATCATTACCAGGAATGACATAATCGACGCCATCCGGGTTGCTGTTGGTATCAACCACACCAATAACCGGAATACCCAGCTTGTTGGCTTCATTGATCGCAATACGCTCATGATCCACGTCGATAACAAATAGCGCATCAGGCAGACCGCCCATTTCTTTGATACCACCGATGGAGCGCTCTAGCTTCTCCATTTCACGGGCACGCATCAGCGCTTCTTTTTTGGTCAGCTTGTCAAACGTACCGTCCTGAGACATAGTCTCAAGCTCACGCAGACGACGAATAGACTGACGAATGGTTTTGTAGTTGGTCAGCATACCACCTAACCAGCGGTGGTTAACGTAAGGCATACCGGAACGAACAGCTTCTTCCTTGATCACCTTGCTGGCAGCACGCTTGGTGCCAACAAACAAAATTTTATTTTTGTTTGAAGCCATGTTGTGCACGACATCCAGAGCATTATTCAGCGCTGGCAGGGTGTGTTCAAGGTTAATAATATGGATTTTGTTACGTGCACCAAAGATGAACTTGGTCATCTTGGGGTTCCAGTAACGGGTCTGGTGACCGAAATGTACGCCTGCTTTCAGCAGATCACGCATTGAAACTCTAGCCATTTTAAATTTCCTGTAGTGGGTTTAACCTCCACCTACCCCATCTTTCCACTGCCGAGGCAGCACCCAGAAAGCCTGTGCCGGTAAGTGTGTGTGTTAAAAAGTGCCTAAGCACGGTTTTTTTGGAGCGCATTTTATACCATAAGCCGCATTTTTTTAAAAGCAACTTTTAGCAGCCATAGCAACAAGCTTGCAGAATTCTATCAGTAAGTCCACTTCCCTTGCTGCTAACCCTTATCACTCTGCTCAGTTATTCGCTACAATGTCTGTTAGTTTACAGATTAATCAGGAATAAATTGCGCCCATGAGCATCAGCATTAAAACTCCGGAAGAAATCGAAAAAATGCGTATCGCTGGCCGACTGGCGGCGGAAGTACTGGAAATGATTGCGCCTTACGTCAAGCCGGGGGTGACCACTGACGAGCTGGACACCCTCTGTCATGACCACATCATCCATGTACAAAAGGCGATTCCCGCACCGCTGAACTATCATGGCTTCCCTAAGTCTATTTGCACCTCAGTGAACCATGTTGTCTGTCACGGCATTCCTAACAACAAAAAACTTAAAGAAGGGGATATCGTCAATATAGATATTACCGTTATTAAAAACGGTTACCACGGCGATACCAGCCAGATGTTTTATGTTGGTAACGTCCCCGCCCACGCGCAGCGCCTGTGCGAAATCACGCAAGAGTGCCTATATAAAGGTATTGCACTGGTTAAGCCTGGTGCACGCCTGGGTGACATAGGTGAGGTGATACAGCGTTACGCCGAGAGCAACCACTATAGTGTGGTTCGCGAGTATTGTGGTCATGGCATCGGCAGTGAATTCCATGAAGATCCACAAGTACTGCATTATGGCAAAGCCGGTACCGGTGATGTGCTGCTGGAAGGTATGTGTTTCACCATCGAACCAATGATTAATGCCGGCAAACGCCAGGTCAAGCTATCCAAGCGGGATGGCTGGACTGTAGAAACAGCAGACCGACGCCTGTCGGCACAGTGGGAGCACACTTTACTGGTCACAGCCGATGGCGTCGAAGTGCTAACCCGTCGCAACGAAGAGTCTTTCTGACATGCCCACTACGCCCGTTTACACCCAGCCTGTACCTGAATATCTCAATCCTGATGCTTTGCGTATCAGCCTTGAGCAACGCAGCGATAAACCCCTCAACCTGCTGCGTCAAGCCTTACGGAATGCTGAAACACTGATGGATCAGGATTTTCGCCAAGGCGGTGATATTCGCAGACTGATTTATGGGCGTGCCTGGGTACTGGATCAGGTATTAACACTTGCCTGGCAGCTATTCAACTGGCCCGATGAATCCAAAATTTCATTATTGGCCGTGGGTGGCTATGGGCGTGGCGAACTGCATCCTTATTCAGATATCGACATCCTGCTGCTGACAGACGAAATCGACGCCAGCGATTTTGCTGACAGTATCAGCGCCTTCCTGACCCTGCTCTGGGACCTCAAGCTAGACATAGGCTCCAGCGTACGCAGCATCAACGAATGCTATGATGAGTCCAGGAACGATATCACCATCGCTACCAATCTGATTGAATCCAGAACCCTGTGTGGCAACCCGGACTTGCAGCAACGTATGTATGCCCGAGTCACCTCTGAACAAGCCTGGTCTGACAAAGAGTTTTTCAAAGCCAAACTCCAGGAACAGTCAGAACGCCACATCCGCACCAACAACACTGAGTACAACCTGGAACCCAATCTGAAGAACTCACCCGGTGGCTTGCGTGACCTGCAAACGATCGGCTGGGTATCCAAACGTCACTTCGGTGCCACCTACTTACGCGACCTAGTCGATCACGGCTTTCTGACCGAAAGTGAACTTGAGTCACTGAATAAAGGTGAGCTTTACCTCTGGACAGTTCGCTATGCATTGCACATGTTGAGTAAGCGCCGCGAAGACCGATTACTGTTTGACCATCAACGCACCCTGGCTTCATTCTTCGGCTATGAGGACCAGGAAGGCGCGCTGGCTGTTGAGCAGTTCATGAGCAACTATTACCGCGTTGCTAAAGCCATGTCCGAATTTAATGACATGCTGCTACAGTATTTTGATGAAGTTATATTGCGTGGTGAAGATCAACATCATACCGAACCTCTAAATAACCGCTTTCGCATTCACAATGACTATTTAGAAGCCACCTATGACAAGGTATTCGAGCATCATCCGTTTGCCATGATGGAGCTTTTTGTACTCCTGGCACAAAATCCGCAAATCAAGGGTGTCAGAGCCGCTACCATCCGGCTGATTCGAGAGCATCGCCATCTTATCGATAAGGATTTTCGCAACGACCTGCGTAACACATCTCTATTCATGGAGCTGTTGCGCTCTGAGGAGGGGGTTTCTACACAACTTAAGCGCATGAACCGCTATGGTATCCTTGGTCGTTATCTACCTGAGTTTGGTAAAATTGTCGGTCAGATGCAACATGACCTGTTTCATATTTATACCGTGGATGCACATACGCTCAAAGTGATTCAGATGATGCGCCAGTTTCGTCACGAAAACATGCAGCAGAGCTTCCCTCTGGCCCACCGCATTATTAACCAACTGCCGAAAATTGAGCTGCTCTACATCGCTGGCCTCTACCATGACATTGCCAAAGGCCGGGGGGGTGACCACTCTGAACTGGGTGCCGAGGATGTCATTGGCTTCTGCCGTCGCCATCACATTGGCAAGTGGGACACGCAACTGATCGCCTGGCTGGTACGGCGCCACCTGTTTATGTCGATGACTGCACAGCGCCGGGATATCTCCGACCCGGAAGTGATTCATAAATTCGCACTGGAAGTCCGGGATATAGTACATCTGAACTATTTATATGTGATGACAGTGGCCGACATCAATGCCACCAACCACACCCTTTGGAACAGCTGGCGCGGCACACTGCTGCGGCAACTCTATACCGAAACCAAACGGGCGCTGCGACGCGGCCTTGAAAACCCGATGAACAAGGAAGACCGCATCGAGCAGCTGCAAATTGAAGCCCTGCAGCTATTACATCGAATGAGTAAAACCGAAGAGGAAGTGCGAGGCTTCTGGCGCCTACTAGGTGATGAGTATTTTATGCGTGAAGATTCTGCCAATATCGCCTGGCATACGCAGATCATCCTTGAGCATGCCGATCAACCACTGCCACTGATTCAGGTGCATAAAACCTCCTATCGACTTTATGAAGGTGCTACCGAAATTTTCATCTATGCCGATGATCTGCCCTACCTGTTTCCAGCAACCGTGGCGGCCCTAGATCAACTGCACCTTAACGTTGTTGATGCCCGTATCATTCCCACTGACAACGGCCGTACCCTGAACACCTATACCGTGCTGACCGAAGATAACCAACCCCTGTCAGATGACCCGGCTTACCTGCAGAGCATTCAGCAGCATCTGACCGAAGAGCTGGACGATCCAGATGACTTCCCCGAGATTATTCAGCGACGGGTACCACGCGTTCTCAAACTTTTTACCATCCCAACCAGCGTCAATCTGAGCAACGACCCCAGCAGTCAACAGACTGTATTGGAAGTGATGACCTCCGACCGACCCGGGCTACTGGCTCGACTGGGACGTATCTTTGTAGAGTTTGATATTTCGGTACGTAAAGCCAAAATTTCTAACATTGGCGAACGGGTAGAGGATTTTTTCTTTATCACTAATGCAGAAGGCAATCCCATCAGTGATCCAGAACTTTGCCAACAATTGCAGACGGACATCTGCCAAAAACTGGATGAGCATATACAACACAGTAATTGAAGCATGATAAAAACAGCAGGTTATCATCGGATTTTAAAGTTTTTCCGAAATCGTCCGATAACCACTACATTCAGTGTTAGCATTCCGAGCAAAGCAATAAGAGACCTTGACCATGAACAGACTGACTTCATTAATGATCGCCCTTGCCGCCTTGATCCTGATCAGTGGCTGCTCCTCCCAATACAATACCCGCAGTGACGCTTTCAATGATGACTCGGATATTATCATCGTTAAGGTCACAGGCTATGGAGCACCGAAAAACACCTTTGCTAATGCCGCACAGCGCCGCCTGATGACTATGCGAGCATCTGAGATCGATGCGTATCGCAAAGTAGCTGAGCAGGTTTCCGGAATTTATATCAGCGGCGACAGTGATCTGAACAACTTCATGGCCGGTGATGATCGCCTGAGAACTCAAATTAACACTTTCATTCAGGGCGCCTCAATTACTCACCAGGAGATGCTGGATGATGGCGTTGCGTTGACTCACATGTCTCTGCAAGTCAGCCGTAACCAACTGATCAGGATGCTGGAAAAGGAAAACAGCAATCCGGTCCGCCGGGGAGCCGGGTTAGTTCCTGGTGGAACGGTTCGTGATCCAGGCTATACCTTTTGACAGAAACAGATCCAGTCGCGCGACTCCATTGGTTTTAGTGAAAGGGTGATTCATGTCAACTAAATACTGGATCGTCAGTCTACTTTGCCTGCTACCCTGGCAGGCTTCTGCCCAGAACCTCCCGCCTGGGCCACAACAGCCCGTACAGTCGCAGGCAAGTGTTGAGCGCATCAGTAATGAGCTGGCCGCACTGGCCCGCACTGAAATCCGCGCAGGCAACCACAAGCGCTTCCTATTGCAACAGCAAGGGTCTAGCCTGGAAGCGCTTCCTGACAGTTTTATATTTGATTACCCCCCGGCCGGAACGCACGGACAGATTCAGCAAATTTTCTGGAATGAACCCGAAAGCCTGTTTGCACTGGTCAATCTGGGCAAGCAACATCAGGTTCTGCCCGGCCACTTGCTGCGTTACAGCAAACGTTATCCGGGCCATGCAACACTTCCCGGCGGTGTGCTGATGATTTTGCAAACCTTTGAGCAACAAAGTTATGCGCAGATTCTTCAGGCTAACCGTGTACCTGCCGTCAACGACCCCATAGAGTGACCCCTCATGCGCCGGATTATATGTCTGCTACTACTCAGCCTGATCATTGCTTCACCTCTACAGGCCGAAGTACCGCGCACTATTGAAGCGGAGGGAACAGCAACAATCACAAATGGTGATCTGATTACAGCCAGACGCACAGCCGTTAACCAGGCTGCGGAAATGGCTACAAGGCGAGCTTCAACATTTGTCTCTTCAAGCTCAGAAGTAAGGGATGGCGCACTGGTCAGCGACAACACCCGCATCACCAGCAATGGGCTACTACATGACATTCATGTTATTGAAGAACACCTGAACGGCAATGAACTCACCGTCAGAATCCGGGCGCAGGTAAGTGGCGCTCAGGGCTGTCCCGGCGGCATGGAAGAAAGTGCTTATCAGCGTAATATCGGCTTCACTGCTTTTCCTATGACACAACCCTCACAAGCCAACGCCGGTGGCCTGCATCAGATAGCTACACAGCTACCCGAGTTAATGGCACGCGAGCTAAAGCAAAGTCCGGGCTTCAACAGCCACACAGCTACCCATCTGACATTACACCCCAACCTGCAAAACGCACCGACACAAATGCTCGATGATGGCACTCTGACCAATCTGCAGCGTCACACTGAACAGACCAACATGCAGTATATTGTCTCCGGCGTCATTCGTGATATCAGCCAGCGCAACCCACAGGGCGCACGCGAGCCCAACATTCTGGTAGATTTGTACCACCGCGTCGACCCTAATAATGATCGCAACCTGCGTGCATTCATCATGGATGTATATATCCACGACGCATTCAGCGGTGGTCTGATCTGGCAAAACCGCTATATGACAGCAGGCCTCTGGAATGCAGGCCAACAACGCACCGGATTTGCCACCGACGCGTTCTGGCAACAGGATTATGGTCAGAAAGTGCGCAGAACTATGCGCCAGGTCGTTGCGGATATTAATGATGCACTGCGATGCGAGCCCTTCAGTGCCCGCATCACTCGTACAGAGCAGAACCGGGTCTGGATCAATGCTGGCGAACTAAGCGGTATCAATCCAGGAGACAGGCTCTCAGTCTACCGCCGCTATACCCATTATGATGCCATGCAAATAGCCTATCCGGAGTTCACCAACACCCAGAGAACACTGACTATCGACTCAGTTCAACCGAACTTTGCCAGCGGCACACTCAACAGTGGCGCTGGAGAGATTAACATCCAGCGCGACGATATCGTCAAGAGCCAGTAGAAACGGTATTACTACTGCTGCCCACGAATATTAATTTCTACCCGGCGATTCAGCGCACGACCATGCACGGTCGAATTGTCAGCCACCGGTTGGTTCGGCCCATAACCAAGGGTTGATACCCGCATAGGGCTGATCCCAGCACTGATCAGTCGCTGCGCTACACTCTGCGCCCGGCGTTCAGACAGCTGCTGGTTATACTGCAGACTACCGGTACTGTCGGTATGGCCTTCGACATCGATCAAGGTCTGATCATATTGACGCAGCACGTTGGCAACCGAGTCCAAGGTTTCATAGAAGGCAGGCTCTATGCGGTCTTCATTGGTGGCAAAGGTGATGCTACCAGGCATCACCAACTGAATTTCGTCACCTACCCGGTTTACATCAACACCAGTACCCTGCAACTGCTGGCGCAGATGCGCTTCCTGCTGGTCCATATAATACCCCACACCGCCACCGACGGCAGCACCCACCAGCGCCCCGACCAGCGCGCCTTCATTACGCTTACCGGAACCGGCTACGGCTGCACCCAGTGCGGCACCTCCAACAGCACCTCCCGCCGTCCCTTTGACGGTATTCGAGGTATCATAGGGGTTCATAGTGTTGCAACCCGCCAGTAACACAACAGAGGCTGCAGCCAGGGCAATTTTATTTTTCATGAATAGGCTCTCCAGTAATCAACATAAACCCAAGTTATACGCGCAGAAAACTGAACAACGCATGAAGCAATACACAGCAAAGCGCTCAGGGTGCTGGTACAGTACTCACCTAACCGCTAAAATAGTGCAGATTGCAGCGTTAATTCAGCATTTCAGCTTCAAGGAGCCACCCTCTTGTCACAGCTTCCTGTCATTGTCGGTTTCGGCGGCATCAGCCCAGCCGGAAGATCATCTTTTCACCACGGTTACCGCCGCTTGATACTGGATCATCTTGACAGCTCCCAGCGAACCGAAACATTGACCTCGTTGGCAACCCTGATGCAACGAGCCAGTTACAGCGAAGGGGGGTTCATCACTCCCGATGGGCAGAGACTGACACAACAAGACCTCACCCAATCACTTGAAGCTGAACTCCTGTCCAATACGTTAATTCGCCGCATCCATCCAGACTGGTTTGATGTAAATAAGGTTATGCTGAACAAAGCCGCAACACTGCGAGCAGGTAATACGCCACTTACCTTTCGTGTGCGAAACCGACACCTACCACAAAACCCACCGTCAAACTGGCTGATCCGCCCGCTGCCCGGTGGCGAATCGGAAGTAGAGGTCAATGGTAGCTGTGATGTGATATTTCCAGATTATCGCCAAGCAGCGGTACAAAGTGCCGGCATGCTACCCACCGGATTTGATCCAGGATCACTCTATCAATCCCGTAATCATCCGCGCGGGCTACAAATGAGTGTTTATGCGGCCTCCGATGCCATCATGTCAGTCGGAATCGACTTTCTGGAAATTGCCGCCAAGCTGTCCCCGGATCAAATTGCCGTATTTGCCAGCAACTCCATCGGCCAACTGGATGACAGTGGCTTTGGCGGCCTCACTCAGTTTCCAGCGCTGGGCAAGCGCACTACGTCAAAACAAATGCCACTGGGCTATGCGCAGATGCCTGCCGACTTTATCAATGCATACCTGCTCGGCAATGTCGGTTTGACCGGTGGAGCACTCGGAGCCTGTGCCACCTTTTTATACAACCTGCGTAGCGGCGTTGAAGAAATACGTTCAGGACGACGCAAACTGGTTATGGTCGGCGGCAGTGATGCGCCGGTCACGCCAGAAATTATTGAAGGTTTCCGCGCTATGGGCGCACTGGCGGAAGATAAATACCTGCAGGCTCTGGATAACCTCTCTGAACTTCAGGCTCCCGATTACCGTCGTGCCTGCCGCCCCTTTGGTAACAACTGCGGTTTCACCATCGGCGAATCCAGCCAATATCTGGTACTGATGAGTGACGATCTGGCAATAGACACAGGGGCGCAGATTTTCGGTGCTGTCGGTGATGTGTTTGTGCATGCAGATGGCCATAAAAAATCCATTTCCGCACCCGGAATCGGCAATTACATGACACTGGGCAAAGCGGCTTCACTGGTACGCAATCTACTCGGTGAAACCTCCTTGCGCCAGCGTAGTTATGTTCAGGCGCACGGCACCAGTACTCCGCAAAACCGGGTGACTGAATCGCATGTTATTAATGAAACAGCCAAAGCATTTGGCATTCAAAGCTGGACTGTGTCAGCTGTCAAAGCCTATGTCGGACACTCACAGGGTTGTGCGGGCGGCGATCAAATCATGTCTTCACTGGGTGTGTGGCAACACGGTATCATCCCCGGGCTTACGACCTCACCTGAAATTGCCAGCGATGTGTATCAATCTAATTTAAACCTGCCGCTCAGCCATCAGGCTGGAGAGCCAGGCCACATGGATAGCGCACTGATCAATGCCAAGGGCTTTGGCGGAAACAATGCCAGCGCGGTGTTGCTCTCACCACAGATAACCGAGAGCCTGCTGAGTAAGCGCTATAGCAGCGAACAGATGCAGCGCTGGCGTGTACGACGAGAGACAGTTGAAGAAACCGCTCAGGCTTATGATCTTTCAGCCACACGCGGCATCAGTCGTCCTCTGTATTTGTATGACCACCATGTAATGACCGGTGAGGATTTAACAATCAGTGATACTGAAATCCATCTACCCGGCTACCCGAATCCGGTGTCGATCGATGTAGAAAACCCGTATAAAGATTTCAATAGCTAAGCGTTTTCAACTAACAAACAGGAGGTCATCGGAATGCCCTACAAGATCGCCATTACACTGAGCATGACACTGATGCTGGGTAGCCTGCTTAGTGGCTGCATCAAAACGGATACACTGCTACAGCGCGACCCAACGGCTGACCAGTATTACATACTGGATTCGCGTGACCTGCGACTTTGTCGTGGAGAAACCAGTGACTGCTACGATCTGACCCCTGTTGCTTCAGCCAGGATTCAATTGCGCCCAATGGAGGTCAAATATGGCCAGCGAGTTAACGGACCCAACTATCCAGTCAACTTTGCACGTATGCTGATCAATCCGCCAGCCGGTAGCTATAGTGTAGAACAACTGGAAGGTGGGCGTTTCTATCGTCTGCCAGTAAATGACTATACCGATACGGCATGGCGTTCAATTGAGGACGTTTTCAGTGCGTTCTACGACAACTGAACCAATTAATGCAAACGAAACAATGTCATGGCATTGGCCAGAGTTTGCTCAGCAACCTGATCGACAGAGATACCTCTGAGTGAGGCCAATTGCTGCGCTACTCTGAGCACTTGCAGTGGCGAGTTAGGTTGATCAGTAAACCCGTACAGTGGCATATCCGGAGCATCTGTTTCTAACAGCATCCATTCCAACGGCAGCTCAGCCGCTAATTGCTGCTGACGCCGTGCCTTTGGATAGGTAATCGTACCGCCGATACCTAAACGAAACCCCAGCTTGGCGTACTCACGCGCTTGCTCAATGCTCCCGGAATAGGCGTGCACCACGCCTCCGCCAGCCAGTCGATAGCGTTTCAGCAAGCTCAGCATGCGCTCATGCGCTTTGACCACATGCAGAATGACGGGTAAATCATGCTGTCGCGCCAGGTCCAGCTGCTGCTTCAACAGCATCACCTGCACCTCTGCCGCCGCCATATCCGCACGAAAATCCAGGCCGATTTCACCTACAGCAACAATGTCTGCTTCACGCTGCAAAGCATCAGCCAAGCGCTCCACACAGTGTTTAGTATGCTGCTCAATAAAACAAGGGTGCAGCCCCAGCGCTACGGTCAGCTGTTCAGGCCAACGCTGACGCAAGGACAACACCCGCTCAAAATTATCTGCCGTTACACCCGGCACCAGTATCTGACTGATACCCGCCACCTTAGCCTGCTGCATCAGCGCTTGCCGCTGCGCATCAAAGACTGGAAAGTCCAGATGGCAGTGGCTATCAAACAGCGGCATTAATGTTCCCGGGTTGCTCTGAAGCGCACATCCGGCCAGCGCTCTTCAGTCAGTGACAGGTTCACTCGTGTCGGTGCCAGATAGGTCAGCAGGCCTGAGCCATCCAGCGCCAGGTTGTCGTGCCCTTTACGACGGAATTCGTCCAGCATTTTAGCATCATCACACTCAACCCAGCGTGCCGTCTGCACAGTGATGGGTTCGTATAGGCACTCCACCTTATACTCATCTCTAAGGCGGTAGACCACCACCTCAAACTGCAACTGCCCCACTGCACCCAGGATCAGGTCGTTATTTTTTAACGGCATGAACAGCTGCACCGCCCCCTCTTCAGAGAGTTGCTGCAGGCCTTTTTGTAGCTGTTTCATTCTTAATGGATCTTTCGGCCTGACGCGGCGAAACATTTCCGGCGCAAAGTGCGGTATACCGGTAAATTTAAGTGACTCACCGTCAGTAAAGGTATCACCTATCTGTATCGTGCCATGGTTGTGCAAACCGATAATATCACCCGACCAGGCTTCCTCGACATTTTCACGGTCACCGGCAATAAAGGTGACTGCGTCAGCTATACGCACATCCTTACCGATGCGCACATGGCGCATTTTCATGCCGCGGGTATAACTTCCTGAGCAGATGCGCATAAAGGCAATACGGTCACGGTGACGGGGATCCATATTCGCCTGGATCTTGAAGATAAAACCACTAAAGGCATCTTCATCTGCTGCTACAGCACGTGATTCAGTTGGTCGCGGCGGTGGCGCCGGTGCCCACTCCACGAAATCTGTCAGCATTTCGCGCACCCCAAAGTTCCCTAAAGCCGTACCGAAAAACACCGGTGTCAGCCGCCCGTCCAGGTAAGCCTGCTGATCCCAGACATGAGTCGCACCTTTTACCAGCTCAATCTCATCGACATAGGCCTCGTAGTCATCCTCCAACAAGGCACGCGCTTCGTCATTATCCAGCCCCTGAATAAGCTTTTCTTCCGCAAGCGTATGCCCCATGCCCGGCGTGAAGACATGCAGGGTATCGGTGTAAAGGTTGTACACCCCTTTAAACCACTTTCCTGAGCCGATAGGCCAGTTGATCGGAGCCGCTTCAATTTTCAGTACCGCTTCGATCTCGTCCAGCAGCTCAATCGGATCGCGTATATCCCGGTCCATTTTATTAATAAAGGAGAAGATTGGCGTATCCCGCAAACGACACACATCCATCAATTTGATGGTGCGTTCTTCAACCCCTTTGGCACCATCTACAACCATCAGCGCCGAATCCACGGCGGTCAGAGTACGGTAGGTATCTTCGGAAAAGTCTTCGTGCCCCGGGGTATCCAGCAGATTGACGGTGCGTCCGTTAAAGGGGAACTGCATCACCGAGGAGGTAATGGAAATACCACGCTCCTGCTCCATGGTCATCCAGTCGGATGTCGCATGCCGGTCGCTGCCACGCCCCTTGACTGTACCAGCCACCTGAATCAGCTGACCGATCAGCAGCAGCTTTTCGGTAATGGTGGTTTTACCCGCATCCGGGTGAGAGATAATGGCGAAAGTACGGCGCTGCGAGACTTCTTGCGAGATTGAGCTGTTGGGCATTAGTTAACATCTTCTAGTTGGTACGCGGACACATGCACATTTGCTAAAGCGCTCTTGGCTGGAGGCTTTAAGCGGAAAATCCGCAAAATTGAAAAGCTATAGTGGCTATTTTCGCTGATATTGACTTTATAAACAATCAACGATCATTCCAACCGATAACGATCATGGCAGGCTCGGCAGCTTTGCAGAGTCTGACGAAACAGATCACGGGTTTGCTCGTCCTGACCGGCTCTGGCTGACTCAGTCAACTCGGCTGTAGTAGCAATAAAATCCTGCATGCGCTCGGTAAATTCAGCATGATTATCCCAGACCGCGGGGGCTGAGCGACTTGTGATCGATTTACTTTCTTCCGTAAATCCCTCCAGCGCCAGCGCCGCTAAGCGGTTAAGCATTTCCGATCTATAGACAAATTGTTCATCTGAGTAAGCCTTACTACGATGCAAGGGGTTGAGTACATTCAATTGATAGCTCATCAACCGGAAGGCGGATTGACGATACTCAACACTGTCTTCAGGCTTCATGGTATCACTGCTGACCCAGCCAGAGATGAGCGCCAACACTAATCCCGCACAGCCTACATATTTTTTCATTCTGACTCCTGCAATTAACTACCTAAACCCATAGATGCGACATTGTGACACGCCACAGGTTCCTGCAAAACCGTTATAATCAGCTGATTAACGACGGAGGTCTGTTTGAACCGACATCAGCAACACCTATTGCACCTGACATATATCCGCACTCTGATACTGTTTGTCATCTGCCTGGCATTGTATGCCGGCGTCAAACTGCTGCGATTACAGCCGGACTTACTTATGACCGGCACCAGTCTGGTAGCGTTGATTGCACTCAATCTGACTACCTACATGCGGCTGCATTCAGCCTGGCCCGTGTTTGATGCCGAGCTGTTTGCCCAGCTGTGCGCTGATGTGGTGATTTATGCTGCACTACTCTATCAGTTTGGTGGAGCAACTAATCCCTTTGTATTCGTATTACTGATCCCTCTCATCATTAGCGCCACCACCCTGCCTCGACGCCTGACATTATTAATAGCACTGCTCGTCGCCGGGCTGTATACATCATTATTGTTCAACCATTTGCCATTACTGGATTTTACTGACGCTCACCAGCACACAGTGGTCCAGCTGTTTAATCAGCACATCACCGGGCTGTGGATCAGTTTTATTCTGACAGTCGGTGTCATCAGCATTTACGTAGTGCAAATGCGCCAGACCCTCGCCGAGCGTGATCATGACCTGAGTGCAGTGCGTGAGCAACGTATCCATGATCAGCAATTACTGGCACTGGCCACGCTGGCTGCAGGTACCGCGCATGAGCTACGCACGCCCTTATCAACGCTGCGGGTGATACTCAAGGATATGCAGTCCGACCACCCGGAACTGGATGAAGACCTATCACTGATGCTGCAACAGGTCGACTGTTGTACTGATAAGCTCAGAAACATGACCGAAGAGGTGGCCTCGGGCAAACCCGCCCCTATCCGGCTAGATGCTTTTCTGGCCCAGGTGCTGGAATCCTGGATAGTGATGCGTCCGCAGGTCAGCTATACCCTACAGCCCTTGCAGGAACCAGTTCCGATTATCAATACCAGTGTTATCCTACAGCAGGCGTTGCTGAACCTGCTTAATAATGCCGCTGATGCCTGTCCTGATGCGATTACAATCAGCGTTCACTATCCTGAAGCAGACAGGGTGACGCTGCGGATACGTGATCATGGACCGGGACTAAGCCCCGAGCAACTGGCCAGTATGGGTAAGCCGTTTTTCACCACTAAAGGGGGTCTGGGTATCGGATTATTCTTAACAACCACCTCGCTGGCGACCCAGGATGGTGAAGTTTATCTGTATAATCACCCAGGTGGCGGAACCCTGACGGAAGTCACACTAAAAACCAGCGGCTCTGACCTGCAGGACACTGAGAATGACTGACCCAAGTTTTCTGATTGTGGATGACGATACAACCTTCACCCGAGTATTGTCGCGCTCACTGAGCCGTCGCGGTTTCACTGTCAGCACCGCTCATTCGGCCGAAGCGGCGCTGGCATTACTGCAACAGCAGCAGTTCAGCTTCGCGACACTGGATCTGAAAATGCAGGGGGCTTCCGGACTCACCCTGATCAGCCGTCTACGCGAGACGAATCCCGAAATACGTCTGTTAGTACTGACCGGTTATGCCAGCATTGCCACGGCAGTGGATGCGATCAAACTGGGAGCCGACCACTACCTGCCAAAGCCCGCTGATACCGATCAGATCCTAGCTGCGCTGCAAGCCAGTTTGCCAGACCCGGCACAGCCGGTTGTCGCTGAACCTATGTCGGTGAATCGACTCGAGTGGGAACATATTCAGAAAGTATTGCAAGCAAACGAAGGCAATATCTCGGCCACAGCCAGAGCACTCAACATGCATCGACGCACGCTGCAGCGTAAACTGGCAAAATACCCGGTTAAGCGTTAACGCTGTTATTAAACCCTACTGATCATCAATATAGGCTTTGGCATCAAAGGTGCGAATCCAATCGGGGTGGAATACCATCATACCGGTCATAATAATACCGTTGAGCAAACCTTCAGGCATCATGATCAGCGGTAAGTACATGGCATAATCATGGTAAATTTTCGACCAGGGGTAGATGCCATCCAGCCACAACACCAGCGCCATCGACATGCCAGAGACACCGGCAGCCACAGCCCCTCCGGCAAAGGCACACAGAAACATATATACAAAAAAATTCTTTGGCAGTTTTGCTTCAACCCAACGCAATATGCCATAGCTTACCAGCGACGGTATCACCACGCTGCAAACCAGATTCACTGGTAGCATCGACCAGGACTCAATCCCTAGCAGCGTCATCACCAACAGCACCACAGAGCCAGCGATAACAGCCAGATCCCAACCAAACATCAGTGTCAGTGTGGTCAGACCAAGAAAATGGATCGTCAGGTAAACCGAAACCCCGGCACGCAGTTGCCACAGCAACACCAGCACTACGATCGAGCCAAAAAACAGGTGTTGAATTCCGCGCTCACGCCAGATGACCTCCCAGGGCAAACGCTTGATTATCCACAATAGCAACAGGGCATAGATTATCCCACTACCCCAGAGCCAGTAGGTACTTAATACACCTTCGGATACGTTCATCAGCGGTCTCGCTTGAATTCAAGATTCATGTGACCCTAACCTGCGGCTGAAAAGATAAGCATCTTCACGAACACCCGCAATGGCTGTTTCATAATAGCCCTTACGTATAGCATCCTGCTGCAACCCACAACATTGATATAGCGCAATCGCAGCGACATTAGAGGCACGCACCTCCAGTAACAGTCGCGTCACACCCTGACCGGACAGCCTTTCCAGCGTCTGTTGTAACAATATTCGCCCCAGACCTTGCTGGCGACACTCAGGCATAACCGCAATACGCAGCAGTTCCGCCTCATCCAGTACCCGCTGACACAAGGCAAAGCCCAGTAGAGAGTCATCATCACTGAGCAGATAACTACAGGCATGTGGCAGATACAGCTGCCACAGCGACTCTGACCAGCTATCGTCGAAACAACGTAGTTCCAGTGCCCTAGCCTGATCCAACCAGGCTTGCGTAAGTGGCTGCAACGTCATAACAGCGGCTGCAGATCACGCCAGCAATCGGCTTTAAATTCCGGCAATTTAAGCATATGCGTCAGACTGTAACTGGTCACAGCAGCTACACCGGCTCGAAGCGTAAAGGTCAAACCTCGCATAGCTTCTAATGAATGATCCTGCTCAAGCAACCACTGCGCCGCTGGCTCACCAAGCAGTAATACCCGTCGAGCAGAGTGTTTTTTCAGCATCAGATCCAGTTGCCTGCGAACCGCCCGCTGTGCCTCATCGCCACCCTGGTTCAGCGAAGAGGAGGCAAACATCGGCCAGTGATGCAGGCGCATGGCATCGGGTTGCACTTCACAGTCCATCGCACGGCATAGTGCTGCCAACAAACGCTGATACTCAGGTCCGACAGTTTCCCGGGCATGGGGTGGTAAGCTATCCACCACTAATAGATCGCCAGCTGGTGTGAAAGATAAAGAGAACTGCGGCTGCTTCATCCGCTCGGACAGCGGGACTTCCGCAACCTCAACGGGTGAAGATGGCTCAACACTCGCCTTAGCAACAGCAGTAACTCCAGGCTTGGCATCATCCAACTGTAATGCTGCCAAGGCATGCCGACGTGACGCCGTACTGTCCGCTGAGCGTTGTTGTGGTGGCGCCGAAGAGGGTGCCATGGAGGACACTACAGATGCGGCAGTGTCAGTCGCTGCCGATGCAGGGGAACTGGACAGACCCGGCTGAGGCCAGACAAAATCACTGACCCACTCAGCCGACACCGGTGCATGAGCCAAGGGCTCACGCGGCAACCAGCGACAGATCCCCATGGCATGCAGGTAGTCTTGTTGCCGGTTTATTGCTTGCAGATCAGTCGACGGCTGCATCATCAAACCTGCGGATGCGCTTTTTGCAGATTCGCATCCAGCATATTCAATGCATGAATATAAGCCTTGGCCGAGGCGGTGATAATGTCTGTATCAGCCCCTAACCCATTGACGATACGCCCACCTTTTTCCAGACGTACGGTCACCTCGCCCTGAGAATCAGTGCCGCTGGTAATGGCATTAACCGAATAGAGCTGCAGATTAGCACCGATATTGACGATGCTTTCAATCGCCTTCAGCGCCGCATCAACCGGTCCACTGCCCTCAGACTGCGCACGGTGTTCGGTACCTTCGACCGACAGCACCACTTCAGCAACAGGAATTTCCCCGGTTTGCGAGGTGACATTCAGACTGCTGAGACGAAACTTCTCATGCCCTGCACTGGCACGCGCATCACTCACCAACGCTATCAAATCATCATCAAAAATGTCGCTTTTCTTATCCGCCAGATCCTTAAAGCGTGCAAAGGCATCATTCAGCTCGGCATCGGAAATAAAGCTGGTACCCAACTCTTCCATACGGGTACGGAAGGCATTGCGGCCGGACAGCTTGCCCAGCACCATACGATTGGTATTCCAGCCGACACTTTCAGCCGTCATGATCTCGTAGGTTTCACGGTGTTTGAGTACACCATCCTGATGAATACCGGATTCATGTGCGAAGGCATTAGCTCCCACGATAGCTTTGTTCGGCTGTACCGGAAAACCGGTAATGCTCGACACCAGGCGTGAAGCGGGCACAATTTGTGTGGTATCAATGCGCGTTTCCAACCCCATAATATCTTTACGGGTCCGCAGTGCCATAACGATCTCTTCAAGTGAAGCGTTTCCAGCCCGTTCGCCCAGCCCATTTACGGTACACTCGACCTGGCGTGCGCCTGCCGCCACAGCCGCTAGCGAGTTAGCCACCGCCAGACCCAGGTCGTTATGGCAATGTACCGAGAAAATGGCTTTATCGGCATTAGGGATACGCGCCAGCAACTGACCGATGGTATGGCCGAACTCCTGGGGTACCGCATAACCCACGGTATCCGGAATATTAATGGTACGTGCACCGGCATCTATCACCGCTTCGATAATGCGGCACATAAAATCCAGCTCAGAGCGGCTGGCATCTTCGAGTGAAAACTCCACATCAGCGACCAGATTACGGGCACGCTGGACCGCACGCACCGCATGTTCGACCACCTGATCAGGCTGCATCTGCAATTTGTATTTCATGTGGATCGGCGAGGTGGCGATAAATGTATGAATACGGCCAGAATTAGCATTCGCCAGCGCTTCACCTGCGCGGTCAATATCGGCATTCAGTGCGCGCGACAAGGAGCAGACAGTGCTGTCCTTGATCGTATCGGCAATGGCTTTAACCGCCTCGAAATCACCCTGACTGGCAATAGCGAAACCGGCCTCAATCACGTCAACACGCATCTTTTCCAGTTGCCGAGCTATTCGCAATTTCTCGTCACGAGTCATGGAGGCGCCGGGACTTTGTTCGCCATCGCGCAGGGTGGTATCAAAAATAATTACGTTATTCTGGCTCATTCAAAAACTCCAACACTATTCAAGGCTCGCAGCACAATTAGTGCGCGTTAGCATATGCAAGTATTTTAAACCCTAATAGGCTTGAACGGCTAATCATTCGGGAAACTCATTAGCATTGATTGACCATAATGACAGGGCTACACTCTTTAAATACATATGAAAGCTCACTCACTGCAGATATTTGAGTACACATATTTTATGAGGAACGCATGAGGCTAAGCCAACAGCAGCAAAAAACCATCCATAAAGCCGTTACTGATATGTGCGGACCCTCAGCGCGCGTGCGACTGTTTGGCTCTCGTCTTGACGATCACGCCAAAGGCGGTGATATCGACATCCTTGTTGAAATCGATGAACCGATCCATGCACCTGCCGAACTATCAGCTAAGCTGAGTGTGAAAATAATGCGGCTGTGTAATGGACGTAAAGTCGATGTCATATTATTAGCGCCTAATTTACCCTCATTACCCATTCATGAAATCGCTAAACAGCAAGGAGCGCTGCTATGACTCGCGAACTGCAGGAGCGTTTGAGCTTTTCCCGCAACTTGCTAAATGACTTAACTGAGCGCGGAATGCTTGCTGGAGCAACGAATGATAAAGGACAAGGATAACGCCATGAGCCCCACTGATTTTGATCGCCTGATCGACCGCCGCCACACAGCCAGCCAGAAGTGGGAGCGCTATCGTGACACCAGCGTGCTGCCTATGTGGGTCGCAGATACTGACTTTATGGCACCACCGGCAGTCCTTAACGCCTTGCACCAACGCATAGACCACGGCATTTTCGGCTACACCAACACCCCCGCCGAACTGGTTGAACAGGTGCAGGGGCGTCTGCAGCGTTTGTATCACTGGAAGGTGGGCGCGGATGACCTGGAATGGCTGCCGGGACTGGTCACTGGTCTGCACCTGGCCTGCCGTGCAACCGGTGAATCGGGTAGTGCTGTAATTTCTCCTTGCCCTATCTATCCACCCTTTATGACCTCGCCACACCTGTCTGATCGGCAACTCATCAAGGTGCCGATGCGCCTTGAAGACAAACGCTATCTAATCGATTTCGAGGCACTTGAAGCGTCGATCACCCCGGATACGCACCTGCTGTTGTTTTGTAACCCACATAATCCGGGTGGCACGGTTTACCGGCGCGAAGAGTTGCTGCAACTGGCTGACATCGTATTGCGTCACCAACTGATCATCTGCTCAGACGAAATTCACTGTGATCTGGTGCTGGAACCTGGGCTGCAGCACATTCCACTGGCCAGTCTCGGCGCTGAGATTGCCGAGCGTACCATCACCCTGATGGCACCAAGCAAAACCTTTAATATTGCCGGGCTGGGCTGCTCTTTTGCCGTAATTCAAAACCCGCAACTCAGACGCTACTTTCAGCGGGCACGCAAAGGTATCGTCCCAGACGTCAATCTACTCGGCTATACCGCGGCGCTGGCGGCATTTCGCGAGGGTGACGCCTGGAACCTGGCTCAGCTTAACTATTTACGCGCTAACCGCGATTACTTGGTGGAGGCGATCAATGCCATCCCCGGCTTGAGCCTGGAGCCGATAGAAGCCACCTATCTGGCCTGGATAGATGTCAGCAACGCCCACCTGGACAACCCGATGCACTTTTTTGAACAAGCGGGCGTGGGCATGTCACCGGGACGCGATTTTGGTGATGAGCGCTTTATGCGCTTGAATTTTGGTTGTCCGCGAGCACTGCTGGAAGAAGCGGTTAAGCGGATTCGACGCAGCCTGCTGAATCATCTGCCAGCCTGAGCTGGCAGAAGCCGGTATACCCGGAGCTAAGCGCGGTCAAAGCTAAAGGGTAAGACCTCGGTAATACTGCTCGCAGCCAATTGGCACATCAGCAAACGGTCTACACCCAGCGCTACGCCACTGCAATCCGGCAACCCCTGCTCAAGCGCCTGAATCAAGCGTGTTTCCAATGGACGTTCAGGTAAAGCCAGACGCTGACGCTGCTGTTGATCTGCCTGCAGACGTGCGGCCTGTTCCTGGGCATCAGCCAGTTCATGGTAGCCGTTTGCCAGTTCCAAACCATCGACATATAGCTCAAAACGCTCAGCCACGACTCTACCCTCAGACCCCTGAGAAAGTTTTGCCAGCGCCGCCTGCGTGGGCGGATAGCCATACACAAACACAGCGCCCTGCAGTTGTGGTTCAATCAGGTGTGACATGAGCAGATTAAGCCAGGTATCACGATCATCATCTTCAAACGCCGCCTCAATATGCTGGTGACAATAATCACGCAAACTGGCCACATCGGCTACAAACGGGTCCAATCCCAGGGTTTGCAAAAATACATCCCGATAGGAAATACGTCGCCAGGTTTTATGCGGTAGCACCGCGGTCACCAACGCTTCAACTTCGTCCATCAATTGCGACAGATCAAAGCCTGGCCGATACCACTCCAGCAGGGTAAATTCCGGGTTATGACGTTTACCCGACTCACCATTTCGAAACACTTTACCTAGCTGATAGATCGCACCCGATCCCGCTGCCAGCAAACGCTTCATCGCATATTCCGGCGAGGTTTGCAGATACACTGACTGCGAGGGGCCGCCCGGCACTACCTGATACTGCGCCGCCATGGAATCGATGAAGGGATCACTCACGGCGCAATGTGACAGGATCTGTGTATCCACCTCCATTACATCGCGCTGAGCAAAAAAGCCCCTCAGCTGTGCCAGGAGCTCTGCGCGTTGACGTAGATTTTCCAGCGGTGCCGAGGGCTGCCAGTCAGATACAGACATCAGGCACGGCTGACATATTCGCCGGAACGGGTATCGATACGCAGCACTTCGCCTATCTCAATGAACAAAGGCACACGCACGACCGCACCCGTGCTTAGCGTAGCGGGCTTTGAACCACCCTGTGCGGTATCGCCTTTAACACCTGGGTCTGTTTCGATCACTTCCAGCTCTACAAAATTGGGCGGGCTAACGGCGATAGGATTATCGTTCCACAGAGTCACAGTAATCTTATCTTGCTCTTTCAGCCACTTGGCCGCATCACCCACCGCATTTTTATCAGCCGCCACCTGTTCAAAGGTGTTCTGATCCATGAAGTGCCACATTTCACCGTCACCATAGAGATACTCCATATCCGTATCCATGACATCCGCGCCTTCAATCGATTCATTAGATTTAAAGGTACGTTCCCACACCCGGCCGGTGATCAGGTTACGTAACTTCACCCGGGTAAACGCCTGACCTTTACCCGGTTTAACAAATTCGACATCCAGCATGTTACAAGGATCGCCATCCAGCATCACTTTAAGACCGTTTTTGAACTGATTCGCAGAATAGTTAGCCATTGAAGTTTCCTTGAAAGAAGCTGTATTGATTAAATTGACAGGCATTCTACTTCAAACGAGAATGCAGGCCAATTTTGCAGCGCAAATAATCACCACCGGAGACGCATGACTCAGATTCCCTTTACACAGGTTAGCAGTTGGCAAGATGAACTGCGTAACGCCATTACCGATCCGGCCGAACTGCTGTCACTTTTGCAGCTGCCAACCGACCTGCTTGACGCCGCTATACAAGCGGACGCACTGTTTGCGCTAAAAGTCCCGCGCCCTTATCTGGCACGTATCGAAAAAGGCAATCCGCTGGATCCGCTACTGCTTCAGGTGTTGCCACAATACCAGGAAACGCAGCCTCAGCCCGGCTACACTCAGGACCCATTGGCTGAGCAGCAGGCCAACCCGTTACCTGGTTTAATCCACAAGTATACGCATAGAGTGTTATTGGTGCTCAGCGGTGCCTGCGCCATCAACTGTCGCTATTGCTTTCGCCGCCACTTTGCCTATCAGGAAAACCAGTTGGGGAAACAACAGTGGCAGCAAATACTCGACTATTTGTACCAGCACCCAGAAGTCGACGAAGTGATTTTCTCCGGTGGCGACCCATTGGCCACGCCAGACACACGACTGCAACGTATGATCCATGACCTGGAGCAGATTCCACACCTGGAGCGTTTACGTATCCACACACGGCTACCGGTTGTCATCCCTTCGCGCATCACACCCGCTTTACTCAATACCCTTTCAAGCACACGCCTGCAAAGTCTTGTGGTGTTACACATTAACCATCCGAATGAGATTGATGCCAGTGTCAGGCAGGCCACCCTGTTGATTACACAGCAGAATATTCCCCTGCTAAACCAGAGTGTTCTGCTAAAAGGGATCAATGACAGTGTCTCTGTTCAAAAAACACTCAGCAAAACCCTTTTCGCCGCTGGCATATTGCCTTATTATCTGTTTTTATTTGACCCTGTGGCGGGCGCCGCGCATTTTGACCTGCCGATAGATCAGGCTAAAAATCTGGCCGCAAAACTTCAGGCCGAGCTTCCAGGCTATCTGATGCCCAGACTGGCTGTAGAGATTCCTGGCAGAGCGTCAAAAACGCTATTGATACCAACATACGACACAAGAAACCACCCGGAGTAAACCGATGAAAGCCGCTATTGTCTTTCGCAACCGCCCCATTCAGTTGTTATTGCTACGTACATGCATATTACTGACAACGGCCTTGTTTCTTACCGCCTGTGGCAGTTTTAATACGACCCCCGAACCCGAAGTTGCTGAAGTACCCCCCCCACCCCCACCACTCAAACCTGCACTGCTCATCAGTCAGATGATCCCCGAAGAGCCCAAAGCCAGAGGTGACGTAGGTGCTTACATCGATTTTATTAATGGCACTGATCTCACCATAGAATATGTGATGTTCAAAACCACAGCCTACGATCATAACGGCAGCATTGTGCCGTCCAAGCGCTCAGGCGATCCCAATGCTTGGCTGCGTGTTGCCGGTCCCTTCGCTCCAGGTCAGGCTAGCGGCAGTCGTTACTGGGAACAACTCTGGCAAAATCACAATCTGCACTGTTTCGAAATTGAAGGTGTGGAGTTGATCTATATGGATGGCATGGTTGAGTTTTATGAAGCCGACCGTATTGCTCTATTGCCTGGAAGTGATCGTCAGAATAGTTGTGGCTAGATTCGTATCATCATATACCTAAAGCTGTTAGATCGGGTCAATGCCATCAGGTCTGTCTGACACGTCAAAAACTCGTTAAAGGACTGCAATACTTACACTGAAACAAATGGACATTTTGAAAAGGATTTCACATGGCCAACAATCACCATGACACCGGCTATAAAGAATTATTTAGCCATCCGGAGTTTGTGCAGCAACTAATCGAAGGCTTTGCACCTACCGAAATTGCGCAGCTAATGGATTTCAGCACACTGACGCTGCACAGTGGCAATTACATCACCCCCTTGTTTGAAGAAAAATTCGAAGACCTGGTTTGGTCAGTCGAAGTGCAATGGGATGGATCACATCACGAGATTTACCTCTACTTGCTGCTAGAGTTCCAATCGACGGTGGATAACGCCATGCCCATCCGGCTGATGCATTATGTAGCCTGCTTCTATGATCATTTGATTAAAGAGAAAGCGACCACAGCAGGCAAAGGCTTGCCGCCAGTTTTTCCCATAGTGCTCTATAATGGGAAAAATCGCTGGACGGCCAAGCAGGATATCTACGACATGGTCACACCCGAGCCTCCAGAATTTTTGCGCCCCTTTCAGCCCCATTTGCGCTATTATTTGGTAGATGAAGGTGCATTCAGTAACGTGGAACTGATTAAGCGTCACACGGCTCTAAGTGCTGTATTTGGAATCGAGCAAGCGAGCAGTCGTGATGATTTACAGGCAGCTGTCAATCGTATCGTAGCGATTATTGAGCAAACCCCTAACAAAGCACGGCTCGATAAAGTCATTACGCGCTGGTTAAAACGGCACTTGTTTAGACTGGGTGCAGAACTTGGTTTAAGCTCCATTAACAGCTTAACGGAGAATCAAAGCATGTTAGCTGAAAATTTACAGAGCTGGGTTCAAAAAGAGCGCTCAGAAGCCATACGTGAAGGCAAAATCGAAGGGATGATCCAAGGTAAACTTGAGGGTAAACTTGAGGGTAAACTGGAAGGCATTCATGAAGGTGAGCTAAAAGCCAAGCACCAGGTAGCAACCAATTTGATTGCTCGCACTGAAATGGATGATCAAACCATCGCTGATATCGCCGAGCTGCCGGTTGAAACCATTGCGCAACTACGTACTAAAGCTAGTCAGTGATCGAGTCCCGATCAAGCTGCCTGACCCCATGAAGTTCAACAACAAGGATCAATTTATGCAAATCAATACCGCCCTGTTCGGTACTCAGGAAATCAACGATAACGACGTTATCACCTTCCCCCAAGGTATCCCCGGGTTTGAAAACAACACACAATTCAAAGTTTTTCATGAAGAAGGCAAGCCCACGGTACATTGGCTGCAGTCGGTAGAAGATCCTGAGCTGTCTTTCTCAGTTATGGAGCCGCAACTGCTGAAACTGGGTTATGAATTTATTCTGGATGACACTCAGTGCCAATTGATCGATCTGCAGGAAGGTGATGATTTTGCCGTGGTAGTGATGCTCTACAAGCAAGAGGGAGATCTGGCACAACCTGGTGAACAGGTGCCAGCATATCAAGCTATACGAGCGAATCTGGTGGCTCCTGTGGTTATCAATGTGCGTAGCCGCAAAGCCTTGCAGGCGGTACTGCCAAAAACAGAACGGATTACTGTAATCCGTTCTGTCCAGTAGGGTCATCCTGACCACATAAAAAGGGGATGCAACATCCCCTTTTTATGTGGTAACTAATAATAACTTGATTCAATCAGTCTCGATAGTCTAGCGGCATCTCATCCCAGCCTTGCTTCACTTCCAACAACAGGTTGATCAACTCCTGGATCTGTTCCGGATCATTATCACGACTGGCAGTCAGAGTATGAACTAAAATATAGTCATACAGACGATCCAGATTTTCTGACACTTCCCCGCCCTGATCCATATCCAGAGAGCTTTTCAAACCTATAACAATCTCCATGGCTTTATTAAGGTGCTTGGCACGCGCCTCTATATCCTTGCGTTCAGCAGCACCTTTTCCTTTAGCGAAGGCTTCCATTGCACCAGAGAGCAACATCGAAATCAGTTTATGCGGAGAAGCAGACTGGACTGTTGCCTGCAGATCCACAGATTTATATTGTTTTAGCGCATTTAACATCATAGTAAACCTCTGGGTCGTGCCCTGTTATCTGATCAGTTTTGAGCGGTGAATGGCAAGCGATCCAAAATACCATCCAACTGATCTCCTGTCGCTTGGAAACTGGAAATAATCCGCTCCATTGCCTGGAACTGCGACTGCAGCTGCAAGAAACGCTTCTCCATACGATCATCCAAACGCTCACGATCACTTGCAATCCCTTCAATCTGCTTGTTTAAAGTGGTCTCACGGGTGCTCACTGCACCATCTTTGGCCAGAAAATCCTGAGCCAGGCGATTTAATTCACCGGAAAGACCGCGGGAATAATCGACAGTCGCCTCGGTCACTCCGGGTGCAACGCTAAAGTTCAAACCATAGGCTGGGGAATTCAGGTCTGGCAGCAATATATTACCTGCGCCAAAACCGGCAACACCGTTAATAGTACCCGCCACATCTCGGCCAGCCACACCATTTTGCTGCCCCATGCCTAACGCATCCATCGCCGTGCTGGCTTCAGTGATACCGACGTTAGAAACAGCACCATATTCACGTGACACAAACTCAAAACGATTATCAGTGGTATTGTAGCTCACATCCACCTGGGCACGCCCTTGCTGTATACTCGCATCAGCATTAATCAGCGTTTGTAACTCTATAGCCAACGCATCAGCAGAATCGTATTGTTGATTTTGAGGCAAACTAATCAAGCCAGATTCCACACCATTAATACGCATTTTAAAGCTAAAGTCACCCGTGCCGGTATCCAGCGGAAAGACCAGACCGGCATCCAACCCGCCCGCCATCAGCGAGCCTTTGGCAGGCTGAGTGGTAATCTGAATATCATACTGACCCGGCTGGGCTGAGCCTCCGTAACTGCCTAATTTGGCTTCTACCAGTGCAGATGAGCTACTTACCTCAGTCGCAAAAATACTGCCAAGCAATTCAAAATTATCACTCAATGCTTTCGAGAAAACCTCCTCATCAATCGATAAAGTGCCATCCCTCTCAGTTTGAATTCCCAGCATAGCCAAAGAGGCCTGGTCACCCTGAACACCCGGCACCGCGGAAACCAAAATATCACGCATACGGGTAACCATACTTTTGGCTATTGAATCAGTTGCCAGATCACCACGCACTAGTTGATTGTCTTCATCACGTGAGTAGCCGGTGAGTGTTGAAGCAAATTTAAAAAAGTCATTAAACCCGTCAACAAAGTCTCTGACGGCCTGTTCACCAGTGGCCTTATCTTCGGTAATGGAAAAATTGATAATCTCATCTGGGCTGGCCCGATTCAGGCTAAACTCCAACCCTGGAATCACATCAGACACTTCATTAGTTGGACGACGTACCTCCAAGCCATTGATTCTGACTTTAGCATCTTGAGCGGCCTGATTTTGTAACAGGTTCTGTGTGGATGCGTTAAACTCCAGTGTTGACAGACTCATACCTGTTGCACCGGCATCTTCTTCTACGGTAATTTCCAATGCCTGTGTTTCACCCGTAGGTGAAGAAAGCATTAAACGATATTCACCACCATCAGGAATAATAGAGGCCTGAATGCCGGAAGCCGTTGCATTGATCGCATCACGAATCCCTTCCAGGGTATTATTATTGCTGTCGATGTCGATTTGCAGGCCATCTTTTTGTGCATTAGGACTAAAAGCCGATAAACCCGCATCCCAGCTACCGAAACGAATATTCAACGTGCCCGTGGCCACTTCAGCGTTAGGATCAGCAATGGTGGCCGTCGATAAAGACTGAACTCGCGCCAGTTGCATCACCTCGACCTGATAGTTACCGGTGACAGCATTCGCATCAACCTTGGTCGGGGTGACCGCCGTACTCTCGGTAAAAGACACATTGCGTGCAGAAAAAGTTTCCGGATTGGTCAGGGGTGTCAACAGCGCTTGAAAATCACTTAGCCCACCTTTCAGCGCACCATAACCGGATATTTGTGCTTCCAGGTTTGCCTGTTTTTTATCGAGGCGCTGCTCAACGGGCTGACGCTCTATCTCAACCAGGTCGTTGACCAGCTTTTGCGTATCAATACCGGAACCGGCACCGAGCGACGAGATAATATTATTCATAACAGCACCTCATAAAAAACACACCAAAACTCATTTCAGGCTTTATCGTTAAACAACAAACCCATCATACCCTCAAGATGCTTGGCAAACTTGAGCGCTTGCTCATCAGGAAACTGACGAATAATCTCCTCGGTTTCCACATCCATTACTTTAACAACAACCTTGTTCAGGTCTTTCTCAACACTGAAATTCAACGTACGCTGACCATCACGCATCAAACTGTTGAGCTGATCAATGGCATCTTCCAGTTTTTCGACGGTTGCATCGATCATTTCTGGAGACAATTCAGTTGCCTCTACTGGACGTACCGCCACCACCTCGGCCTTACGCGATTGGTCTGGCGCTTGAGGTTCTGCGCGTTTTACCGCGGCATCCGGCGCCAGAGTCGATGCTACTCCAAGACTTTCCACTGACATGGTACACCTCCAAATAATTAAGCGCTGTTTCCGCGCCTTTAAAGTAAAATGCCGCCCGGTGAAGCGGGCGGCATTTTTCCGGGTTCACTTATTCAGTATAGCTTACTGAAGCAGTGACAGCACCTGCTGCGGCTGAGCATTGGCCTGGGCCAGCATCGCTGTACCGGCCTGCTGCAGAACCTGTGAACGGGACAGGTTAGCAGACTCTACCGCAAAGTCAGCATCTTCGATCCGTGAACGTGCCGCAGACACGTTCTGGGAGATACTGGACAGGTTGTTCATGGTGAACTCCAGACGGTTATTCACCGCACCCAGGTCACCACGCAGGTTGTTTACGGTATCCAGCGCATTATCGATAATACCGATAGCTTTCTGAGCACCCGCTGCAGTGGAAATATCGATACTGTTTACAGCGGCACCGAATTTACCATTGGCTGTTGTATTGGCATCAAGCAAACCTGTCACAGTTGCACCGTTAGCATTGACATCAACACTAATTGGGCTACCTGAATCGGAGGTCAATTTAACACCGCCAGCTGCATCAGCAACGGTTACTGAACCGCCTGCATCGATTGCAGCAGCTAGAGCCGCACCACTATCAGACACACCAGTAGCATCACCAAATTTAATCTGCGAAACATCACCTTCCAAGCGTAAGTAATTGCCTTCGAGAGTTGCAGTCACACCAGTATCACTAGATACCGCGTTAATGTTGGTAACCAGCGCATCAATATCTGCACCTGAGTTGATAATTTCACCATTAAGGTGAAAATCAGCTGCAGCATGCGCACCGGTTTTGGCACTCACATCGATTTCAACTGAACTAAAGGCGGTCGCTTTAACAGCGGTTTCACTGCTAACTGCATTGATAGCATTAACAGTATCCTGAAGCGTAGCGCCATCACCGGCACCCACTTTGACACCATTGATGGTGACATCACCAGATGCCAGCGTACCAGCGCCGGCTGCAGCACCTTCAATGACACCCGGATCATTATTCTCACGGTAACCGAATGCAGCCAAGGTCGCGGTATCACCCACAGAGCCTCGCTCTACAATAACCGCTTCGCCATCATCAGAGGTCAAGGTAATTGATGCGGTTGCATCAGCCAAAGTACCCGTGGCTCCAACGACATCGGTCATAGTGATGCCAGCAACATTCTCAGCACTAATGGTAAGTTTACCATCGTCGCCAACAGATGCCGCCAGGAGACCACCGCCTTCTTCGTTTATCTTAGCAACCAGGCCTTCCATATCTTCTGTGCCGGTTACACTAACTGCAGCGGTAGTACCATCCAGCTTGTTCAGCGTGATAGTCAGTGTATCTGTACCTTCAACCAGCACACCTGTGCCCGCAGAGGTGGCAGTTGTTTCAGCGTAGGTGCTGGCTGTAACACCGCGTACATTGGTGTTGATTTTTTCAATCAAATCCCCGAATTCATCTGTACCACCAGTCCAGGTCTCACCAGTAGCCAGAATAGATTGTCCGTTGATATTGATAGAGTCTTTAGTGAGTGCGGTGGTATCGGCAACCAAGGTTGTTGCTGCACCCATTACATCAGCACTGGTAGACCCCATACCGAGAGTTTTAGCATCCATTTTACCTATGCTGAACTCAATAGTCTGGTTCGCTTCAGAACCCACCTGTAGAGCAGTTTTACCCAAAGATCCATCCAGAATATTCTGACCATTGAAAGAGGTGGTTTCAGCGATACGATCCAACTCGGAGACCAGCTGTTTAACCTCGGCATTCAATGTAGAACGGTTACCTTCAGAGTAGGTTCCGTTGGCAGACTGGATGGACAGTTCACGCATACGCTGCAGAATGTTGGTAGACTCTTCCAGTGCGCCTTCAGCGGTCTGGATCATGGAGATACCATCATTGGCGTTACGAACAGCCTGGTCCAGGCCTCGGATCTGTGAACTCATGCGGTTAGAAATTGCCAGACCGGCCGCATCATCTTTAGCACCGTTGATGCGTTTACCACTGGTCAAGCGTTCCATCGCTGATTGCTGAGCACTCTGTGATTTAGACAGTTGATTCTGCGCATTCAGCGACATAATGTTTGAATTAATTACCATAGACATGACTGTATCTCCTGAGTTAAGAGCAGTGGTAACATGCCACTGATTCTATAAACGTTCCGCTTCAGCTTTATGCCTTTGCAGCGTCTGATAGTGTTATCGCCCGACTCTGACTGTTCTTTAGTATTTTTTTAACAAGTTTTTAATTGAGCCAAAATTTATGAAGCCTTTAGCGCAATTAGCCCAAGAACTCTGCCAACTCACTGATGCCGCCGTGAACTGCTGTAAAAACGAAGACTGGCAAAAGCTGGAGCTGTATCAGGAACAACGCGCCGTTGTTCTGCAGCAACTAAGAGAGCTGGTTGAACAACAACCCCGTCTGGATGAGCAAACTGCGGCAGAATTCCAAGAGGCTATGCTATCTACCCGTGCAGCGGATCAAATGATTCAGGCGCGGGTTAAGCAGGTACGCCAGATCCTGCTGGATGAAAACTCTGATCTGCTGAAAACACGCAAGGCCAGCCGCGTGTATCAACAGAATGATTGAGTGTTAGCGTAAATAATCGAAGAGGCTCAGGTTCTGCACCCGTGAAAAAGTGGCCTGTGCCGCCTGCAGCCCCAACTCAGTCAGCTTGAACTGACTGAGCGCTTCAGCGTAATCCAGATCCTGGATAGACGATAAGGCACTCTTGGTAAACAACTTAAAGTCGCCATTGGACTCAGCCACACTGTCCAGCGCATTTAAACGCGATCCCAACAGGGTTCGTGATTCGATATTACGACTGGCCGCTGCCTCAAAATCCTCCAAAGCACGCGCAATATTTTCGCTGAATTCTGACTGGGTAGTCGGCGTAAGCGGCTGCTCCAGCAAATCGGCAAGATCCATGGCTATATCCAGCAGGTTTTTCTGCTGATCCGTAACCCGTATTTCCGTAGCGGCTTGTGGCTGATTCGAAAGATCAATCGTCAAGCGTTCACCCTGAGTGATCTCACTGGGTATAAAGGTTAAGCTAATTCCACTGGGCGTGCCAACGGGCGCCTCCAGATTAAGAACAAACTCTGTGTTATCGGCAAAATTCAAACCAGCGGGTGTGTAGGCCACACCATCCACCAGCACTTCGCCTGAAGCAGGATCAAACTCTACCTCCACGTCAGTAACACTGCCGTTATTCATCAGAGTAAGTACTTGAGCACTATCCGCCAGACTCACAGCACTGACATTTGACAGCGGCGGTAACGGTGAACCTGCCAATGAGGGCTGCAGCGTATATGCCTGACCCGTTGCGGGTGTATCCAGTTGTAACTCATAGCCACCGACCGTAATCGGCTGCCCATCAGTATACGGAAAGCTCGTCTGCCCACCCAAACTGATCGGATCACCATCACTATCGGTCAAGGTATAGCTACCGGTTGTGGTTGCAGGTAGCGGATCCTTGGAGAAGGCCAAGGTGATATCACCATACAACTCAGCAAAAGTCTTAGCAACCTGCTGATCTACTAAATTAATTTCACTAATACCCATGACTTCAGGCTGGGCGTTGAACGTCAAATCCTGTGTTTGTGGCACATTGATTTCGGCATTTAGTCCTTCATAACTAAAGCTGTAAGGAAACTCAGTGGTTTCTCCAATCGATTGATCCACCAGTATTTCGCCACCACTATCGCGCAGACGCACACCATAACTCTCAGGCGTATTGGGCTCCAGATAAACCTCAAAGGATAAATCACCACGATTCTTCACCGCATCGGCAAAGCGGGTTTCGGCTTCACGTGATGCAAAAGGCAGCAGTTCTACCGTGTCGTTTTCTACATTAAGCCGCTGCACCTGTGTCTCGCGGCTCACCGCTTCGAACAAATATTCACCGGGATCATTAGATGGCAGATAAAGCTCCGACGACACTTGAATGGAGCGTTGTCCGCCATCACCTTCATAGGTATATCGCCCATCTCCAGTTTGCTGATAAGGCTGGGTAAACCCCTTGCTGCCAGCGAAGATATATTCACCCTGAGAATCTTTGGTATTCATCAGGCTGGCCGCATAGTCACTCATCTGCCGAATTTCGGTGGCAATAGCTTTGCGATCAGAATCGTTCAAGGTGCCAGTTGAAGACGCCTTCAGAGTCAGCTCTCGCATCCGGTCAACAGCGGTATTGATATCAGTAAGAATCGTCTCCTGCAGCTCAAGACGACGCTGAGTAACATCAATATTAAGCTCAAACTTCTCAAACTGCGCTAACTCTCTTTCAAGTTTGACAATCTGTGCAGAGGCCACCGGATCATCGGAAGGACGCTGTATACGTTTACCTGATGAAGCTTGCTCCTGCAATCGAGCCATTTCACTCTGGCTTCGCTGCATATTATTAACAGCGTTAATAAACTGTTGTTGAGTTGCAATACGCATGGCGAACTCCTGTTATATGACGCTCAGCAAGCTATCAAAAATAGTTTGTGAGGCACGAATCAACTGAGCGGAGGCCTGATAGGCCTGCTGAAACTGCACCAGCTTGGCGGCCTCTTCATCCATATTAACCCCTGAAACACTACTCAAGGCGTTTTCGCTGGCGGACAGTACCGCTCGACTGGCTTCCATATTATTTTTTGAAATGGCGGTGCGTGTCCCAACACCCGCCACTAAACGTCCATAGGTATCCTGATAGGTTCCACCTTCGATCAGTTGATTTTGCTGCAGGTTTGACAAGGCCAATGCGTTACGGTTGTCGGAAACACCCCCGGTATTGTAGTCAAAACTGAACTTATCGCCTGGTTCTGGTCGATTAGTAATAGTGACCTCATAACCATCAAGCTGAATAGGTTTACCGGCTTCATAAGGTTGGTTTTGCAACGGGCCAAACCCCAAATCCAGCACCTGTGGATTAGCCGGATCACTGATATCTAACACGCTATAACTTAGCGGATCAGTGTTTTCAAAGCGAATTTCCACGGGCGGTGTTAACTGACCTGGCGTGGCAAAACCAACAGCGGTTATGTCCGTCACATTCACTTTAGCAACACCGGTACCCAAATTGTCTAATTCAGTATTGGTGCTGATAGGTGATGCCAGCGCCAGCGATCGCCCACTGGTAACTTCTGCACGCAGTTCCGTTGCCGCATACCGGGTTGGCTGTACCAGAAACTGATCATTGTCCCCAAACCCGCTACGGCTTTCCAAGCTGATTTTCATACCATCAATGCCAACAACAAGTGTGCCAGAAGTGAAGTCAGCATAATAACTGCCGTCCTCTACGTCATCGGGGCTCGCTACCTGGGTCAGGTCTGACATGTCCACCTGTCTGCCATTACTTTCTCGTTGTATTACGAACTGATTGGTACCCGTAAATTTCAACTGATAGTCGGATGCCTGTATTTTGGAGCTATCGGTAATCCGTACTTGCGCCTGATCGAGTACAGCCTGATTTTTGCTACCGGCAGAAATACGATCCTGCATAGCCGTCAGCTTGTTAATGTCTTCAAACAGCCTGCCACCCAGATTACCATCCAGGTCCATCCCTTTTTGGTGCTGCTCATTCATGGAGTCGGCTAGCACTAGCGCAATTCTGCCCAGTTCATTAATCGCAGGATTAAGCATTTGTTCACGATAGGTCAGCAACCCGCCGAGCTTTCCGCCCGTCACCTGAGAAGTGATATTGCTCTCCCGACCGGAAATCATAAGCGCCAACCCAGGCTGTGATGCATCAGGGTCACCCTGAACCGCAACCAGACGACTGGCGGTATTGCCAATTACCAAAGGCTGCCCATTGCCGACAAACACACCCTTCTGGTTATTATCTTGCTCAACAACGGTAATATCCATGAACCCAGACAGAGATTTCAGCAGTTGGTCGCGCTGATCCTCAAGTTCGTTAGCCGGCTTACCCGCGGCAGTTGCCAAACGAATTTTGTCATTTAGGTCAGCTACATTGATCGCAATAGATGTTGCCTCATCAGCAAAATTACTAAACTGATCATTGATGGTCGTGTTTTGACGATCCAGGCCATTAGCTAATTCATTAAATCGACGTGTCATTGAGTCCATTTCTGACACGAACAGTTCTCTGTTTGGTAAAGAGGAGGGATCATCTACAGCGTTTTGTAGCGCCAAAAAATAGTTATCCAGTGCAACTGATACACTGGTAGATGACGATGCCAGCATATCATCCAGTTGATTAGACAGAGACGTGGTTACTTGGGCCTGATTATATGTGGAGTTATCGCTCCAGTACTGTCGCACCAAAAATTGATCGGTAATGCGTTGTATACTTTCAACCTGAACACCGTACTGCTGTTCACGGGAATTAAAATTTGCGACCTGCCTGCTGTAACCCGGCGTATTGACATTGGATATGTTCTGACCAACAACAGACAAGGCGGTCTGATTAGCGGTCAGACTCTGAACGCCGAGTCCGAGTAAGTTAAAGCTGGACATATCACACTCCCGTGAGCATTAATTGCTCAAATATTCTTTTATCTTATCGGCTGAAACTCAGCCTTCTTGAGTATTTCGTCCCGCTTGCGCAAGAATATTTCCACTGAAAATCTGTTCAATTTTCTGTGCGTAAGCTGGATCAGTTGCATAACCCGCCGCTTGCAGTTCACGTAAGTAGTCTGCCGGATTCGCGGTATTTTCTAATGCCTGCTGATAACGTGGATTGGTACGCAGAAAACTCACATAATCGCGGAAACTATCAGCATAAGAATCGTAAGAACGGAATGCCGCCATCTCTTTTGCGGCTACACCATCGCGGTATTCCAAAGTAGAGACATTGACTCGCTCGCCTCCCCAACCACTATCGGCTTTGATATTGAAAAGATTATTGCTTCCGTCAATGACAAAGCGTCCCCAGCCAGTTTCTAATGCGGCCTGAGCCAGAAGTACCTTAGGGTCAACACCCAATTCAGCGGCCATCTCTTCGGCCATCGGCAATAAAGCATCGACAAATTCGCGAGGGGAATCAAAGCGAGCGGGCAGGTTTTCGGCGGCATCCACTCCCTGAGCATGGCTTTGATCAGACGGGGTAGCATCATCCTGCTCAGAACCTGACCGAGACGACGGCGTCTGCGCCTGTCCTAACACGGCTGAAGCCGCCATACCTGCCGTCGTATTCATGGCACGATTCAGCAGCATTTCGGCTTCGCTTAGTGATTGGTTCAGATCATCCCTATCCTGATTTGCGGGAATGCCAGAATGCTGGCTGAGCTGACGCACCATAACATCGGCTAGCCCCAGCGTACTACTTTGCGCCAGATCCAACGTCATCTGCTGGTCATACATATCCTGGAAGAAACGGGTACTGTTACTGTTGAAGGGGTTATCTTCACCAAAGGCGGCATTGGCATCACGCATGCTTTTCAGCATCATGTTCATGAATATCTGTTCAAACTGCTGCGCGACTTCACGCAGTGCACCCTGTTCATCATCACCCGCACGGCGACGCAGCTCACTGAGTTGATTCAGCTCGGTATAAAACTGCGGATTTTGTGTCGCCACGGCGGGCTTGTTATTAACCATGTCAGATTACCACTAACTCAGCTCTGAGCGCACCGGCCTGCTTCAGAGCTTCCAGTATGGCCATTAAATCACCGGGGGCTGCGCCGACATTATTGACTGCTTCCACGATGTCCTGCAAGGAGGCACCTGGAGCAAACTCAAACATTCGCCCGGAACCTTCATCTATTTCGATACCGGTACGTGGTGTCACCACTGTACGGCCGCCCGCCAACGCATCCGGCTGGTCCACATCGAACTCTTCTGTAATCGATACAGTCAGGCCACCATGGGTAATCGCCACGGGCGATACACGCACATGCTGACCGATAACGATGGTGCCGGTGCGCGAGTTAATAATCACTTTAGCGGTTTCTTCCGCTGTCTGAATCTGCAGATTTTCCAGCACTGACAAAAAAGTAACACGTTGCGACGGATCACGCGGCGCACGTACACGTATGGAGGTTGAATCCATTGCTGCAGCCACTTGCGGCCCAAGCAAACCATTAATCTGATCGGAAATGGTACGTGCTGTAGTGAAATCTGGTGTTTTCAGGTTCAGTGTCAGGCTATCGCCCTGGCTAAAACCACTCACTACCTCACGCTCTACGGTAGCCCCATTGGGGATACGCCCAACACTGGGCACGTTCACTGAGATACGTGAGCCATCACGACCTTCGGCACCAAAACCCGCTACGATCAGACTTCCTTGTGCCATCGCATAGACCTGACCATCAGCACCTTTCATCGGAGCCATTAATAATGAACCACCGCGCAGACTGCCTGCATCGCCGATGGTGGATACGGTGATATCGATAGTCTGTCCCGGCTTGGCAAAGGGTGGCAGGTCGGCATGAATCGCTACAGCGGCTATATTTTTTGACTGTGGGTTAACGTTGGCCGGCATAACGACCCCCATGTTATTCAACAAATTCCGAAACGTCTGTGAGGTGAAATTTGCGCGGCTATCCCCGGTTCCATCCAACCCCACAACCAGACCATAACCTACCAGCTGGTTGTTTCGTACGCCGGACACATCGACCAGATCTTTCAACCGAGAGGTATAGGTGTTTCCCAACGCTGATTCGATGCTGAACAGAAGGATAATCGCCAACAAGATGATTTTTTTCATATTCTTATCCTCTTAAAAGGGCATCAGTGCGCTGATAAAGAAACGACCCAGCCAACCCATCACATTGGCATCAGCCGTAGCTCCCGTGCCACTGTAGGTAATACGTGCATCCGCCAGACGTGTTGAATCGAGCGAATTATCAGCCGTAATGTCTTGAGGCCGAACCAACCCGCTGATTCGAATATACTCATCACCCTGATTCAAGGTCAGCCATTTCTCTCCACGCACCAGCATCACACCGTTGGGATAAATTTCCTGCACGGTGACAGTAATATTGCCACTCAACTGATTACTCATTTTGGAGCTAGAATCTCCTTCAAATTCGGTTTCACCGCTCACACCTGCTGACAACTCACGTCCGCCAATAGTTAGCGGCTGCCCCATAACATTGGGGACTGGCAAATTGATATCCGTGCTCTTATCAATACTGGTACTCGACTGCTTGGAAGACTGCGTGGTTTCTGACAGATTAATAGTGATAATATCGCCTACCCGATGTGCCCGACCATCGCTGTAAATGTCGCGGCTGGTTGACGCATGGTAAATAGCGCCATTGATCGGTTTGGGCGTTTCGAAGCTGGGCATTTGTACGGGTGCATAGTAAGGATTGTCTGGCTTGGGGGCTTTGTTCACGCAGCCAGCCAACACCAACAAACCAGCTGTTACCAAGGAAAGTCTTATTACACGTTTCATCACCCTAACCTCTTATGCCCGACTCATTAAAGCTGCTGTGTGGCAAAGGACAGCATCTGATCGGCTGTAGATATGACTTTGGAATTGATTTCATAAGCACGCTGAGTGGTGATCATATTCACCAACTCTTCTACCGCATTGACGTTGGATCCTTCCAACATACCCTGTTTTAGAATACCCACACCCTGTTCACCCGGGTTCAGCACGTTTGCTGGACCACTGGCGGCAGTTTCAATAAACAGATTCTGACCTACAGCCTGCAAACCTTCCGGATTAACGAAGTCAGCCAGTTCGATCTGTCCCAATACCTGCGGATTAGGATCACCTGCGATGACGGCGGTCACCGTACCATCAACACCCACACTGAAGTTCACCACTTCACCAGGCAATGCTATCTCTGGCTCTAACTGGTAGCCTTCGGCGGTTACAATCTGTCCATCACCATTAAGATGGAACTGGCCATTACGGGTGTAGGCAGTATCACCATTCGGCTGCAATACCTGAAAAAAACCTCGGCCATTAATCGCCACATCAAAGGTACGATCAGTAATCTGCAAGTCGCCCGTATCAAACATTTTCTGAGTACTAACGGTACGAACACCGTGACCCAACTGCAGACCTGAAGGCAATTGCGCATCTGCAGCATTTTGAGCGCCAGGCTGACGACGAATCTGATAGAGCAGATCTTCGAACACAGCACGATCTTTCTTGAACCCAACGGTACTGACGTTAGCCAGGTTATTGGAGATTACCCGTAAGTTGGTATCCTGTGCGCTGAGACCTGTTTTTGCGACATGTAATGCACCATGCATAATCTTATTCTCCTGTTATCAGCTCATCTGCAGCACACTGGCTGCAGCACTGGAATTCTCTTCAGCAGTTTTCATCATCTTGACCTGAATCTCATACTGACGTGACAGGGTGATGATCGCAGTTAACTCTTCAACGGCATTGACATTACTGCTTTCCAAGTAGCCTGATCGAATTTGCGCATTCTGTGCCGGTGGCAACGGCTGCAAGTCATTAGTGCGCATTAATCCTTCGGTTCCTTTAAAAGAGGTAGCCGGATCCAGTTCAACTACTTTAATTGCATCGACTAGCACTAACCCTACGGCATCATCACCAACCGGCCGAATACTGATAGCACCATCATTAGCAATTTCAATTTTTTCAGCGGGCGGAATGACAATCGGAGCACCACCTACACCCATAACCGGCAAACCACTGCCAGTAACCAGCTGGTTCGCGGCATTGATTTGCAGCTCACCCGCACGCGTGTAACCTTCTGTACCATCCGGTGCCTGCACAGCAAGCCAAGCCCCTCCCACTACGGCAATATCCAGATCCCGCCCGGTTTGCTGCAACGTTCCAGATGCTCGATTGGTCCCGGGGGACTCGGCCATTGAATAGACGCGTGATGCATAACCGTCACCCATTACCCTCATAGAACGTGCCTGCTCAAAATCCTGTTTAAAGCCGGTGGTAGTGACATTAGCCAGATTGTTGGCCCGGATCTGCTGCGCATTCATATTTTCGCGCGCACCGGTCATGGCTACATACAATACTTTATCCATTACCTCTCCTCTGTACGGCGGTAGACGCTTGCCGCTTTTATCGGGACTACAGGATATATTGCAATTCGTGTGCCAGGTGTGTATTTAACGGAGTAGCTGAGAAGGGAAAAGGTGTTGTAGGAGCCCGGTCTCCGGGCGACAATATGATGTAGCGAAAAATCGCCCAGAGACTGGGCTCCTACAGGTATATGGAACCATGTGTAGGAGCCCAGTCTCTGGACGATTTATATCTTCGCTCACAGGGTGAGCTCCTACAAATTCAGGTGCCTGCTCTACTATTAAATATTCAGAATATTCTGAGTGATATTGTTAGCTGTTTCCAGCGTTTTAGAGCTAGCCTGGAAGTTACGCTGCGCCTGAATCAGGTTAACCAACTCAGTCGACAGGTCTACGTTTGCCTGCTCCAATGCCGCTGAACGCAGCGTACCATTTAAGCCTGTACCCGGGGGGTTAAGAATAGCATTACCGGATTCAAGAGTTGCTATCCATTCCGTATCACCCGCTGGACGTAACCCATCCTGATTTTCAAAGGTAGCGAAGGCCACCACACCCAGAGACTGGTTCTGTCCATTGCTGAATGAAGCCACCATTTCCCCTGTTGGCGCAAACGTCACCCCAATCAAATCCCCTTTAGTATAACCGTCCTGCTGCTGATTCTTAACAATTGAAGCCGATGCAAATTGTGTAGAGTTGGTTAGATCCAGACGAATTTCTGTCAGAGGGTTGGCTGGATCTGCACCACTGATGGTAATTGCAGGTACTTGCGTACCTGGGGTAAAGGAACCATCGCTGCCAAACACATTAATACCATCCAGCAAACCACTACGCGGATTGAATGAAATGAGAATAGGGCCAGGCTCGGTTTCAGAACCTGCACCAGGATCCTGAAGCTTACCAAGATCAAGCAACTCTTCATTATTCAGGTAACCATACAAGCGGTATTTACCCTGATAACTATTATCACCAACAACATGCTCATCCGGATCAGCGATAGCCGATGCAACACCGCTAGCAGTCGCTGTACCAAAATCAATTTGAGCAGCGGCGACGGTATTGGAGATTATCGGTTGATAGCGATTTGCAGCCACTTCACCAACGTCAGCCTTGAAGCGAATTTCGACTTGCGGTGGATTAACACCATCATCATTAATAAAAATGGCTTCAATATCAGGATTACGATCTAAAATCTGTGGTTCACGGGTTTTGATTGCCTGAGCTATCTCTGTGTGTGTCTGCCCCGCCGTTATAGGGACCGTAACACCGCCTATCTCAATTGTTCCCGCGGGGCTCCCTGTAAACGCCAGATCATAGGTACGGACCTCATTTGCATCACGTTTTTGCTCCACCGTCGGGATTAAGGGAGCGGATGTATCAGTAACACGCATCCCTCCAGTATCAGTTTCTGCTGCTTTCAACTCAAAAGAAAGCTCTGTTCCATCATACCGAATACTGTTTAGATCAATTCGTGGATCAACTGCTGCCAATGCTGAACGTTTATTATCTGGGGGATTATCAACCAACTCCCCAGCGACAAAATCCGTAACACTGTCTAAGGTAACACCCGATATGGTAAAGTTTGTCAGGCCAGTTACATCATATGCGTACTGCTGTCGCACAGGACGCTGCTCAGCAAAGTTAAACTTAACGGTTTGCTCATTACCTAAGCTGTCAAAACTTCTGACGGTAGTGGTATAAGTAAAGGAACCCGGCTCATCCTTATTATATTCAGGCAATAAGGTTGATGAATCCGCCCTGTCATCGATATTAAACGATAGATCGATCGACTCTGTGGCTTTAGGTGGACTTTCTTTTTGCGACACTTCCAAATTACCAATTGGCAAGCGATTGCCATCAGCATCCAGACCATAACCCTGCAAAAACTTACCCGTTTTGGAAACGATCTGACCTTCCTTATTCAGCTCAAACGCCCCAGCACGACTGTAAGTTGTACTGCCTTGTCCATCACTCAACTGAAAAAAGCCTGATCCATTGATGGCCAAATCAAGGTTATTGTTAGTGAACTCGATGGTGCCAGCACTAAAGTCCTGCGAAATGCCTGCGACAGTAACACCGGAACCCGGGCTATTACTTGAACCCGCACCCACAACTGCTGTGGCGTAAATATCAGCAAACTCAGTACGTGAGGATTTAAAGCCAGTGGTACTGACGTTAGCTATATTGTTACCGGTCACATCCAACATGGTGGAGGCTGCTTTTAAACCAGTAATCGCTGTATTGAATGACATGACGTTATCCTCACTTACCCTAGCTGTTTAACATCGCTGAAATCGATGCTACCAATTGCTGTATTCACTTTCATACCGATACCATTTTGACCCAGTGACACACTGTTCACGGTAAAGGGTAACCAGGTATCAACCTGTGTATATTTTTCTCCGTCGTAGGCCTCAGCTATCATCTGATAATTTCCCGGAGGCACTTCTTCAGAAGCATTCCAGACAAAGCTGCGCTCACCCGCCTGGGTCTGTCCCATATTCACCTGATCTACCAAGGCTCCCCCCTGATCGTAGATAGACACGCGCAGATCCGTAGTGTTGCTTTCCAGATTAACCGTGCCTGGCAACGCCCCGCCCTGTTGAGTCATCTGGGCTATATCCGTATTAATAAATACCCGCTGACCAACCATCGACGAGGCCTGTAAAGCACTTTGACTACTCAACAAACTATTACTCATGGTTTGAAAGGTGCTTGACATTTCTGCCATCGATTCAACCATGGTCATACTGGAAATCTGCTGCATAAATTCACCAGAATCGGCCGGACTGGTCGGATCCTGATTTTGTAATTGCGCAATCATCAGCTTCATGAACATTTGACTATCGTCATTCCCTTCAGCTTTCTTGGTTGAGCTCTGCTGATTGGCTTGATTGATCTGTTCAAAGATGTTGGGGGTGGTATTAATCGTACTCATGACGATATCCTCTAATTCAAGCTTACTGACCCAGTGTCAGGGTTTTCTGCAGCATCTGCTTTGCCGTATTCATTACATCAGTATTGATCTGGAAGGAGCGTGATGCTGATATCATATCGGCCATCTCCTCCACCACATTTACATTCGGGTAGTACACATATCCTTGCTCATCTGACAGCGGGTGGTCTGGCTCATAGGCCATGCGCGGCTGAGCCTGGCTTTCAACTATGCCTAATACTTGCACACCCTGCCCAGGCACCAATCCAGAATCTGCTGAGCGCAGCTCACCGGCATCCGGTGCTTTCAGTGAAAAAACCGGATGCCGGGCTCGGTAAGTTTCTCCCTCACTGGAGCTGACACTCTGTGCATTGGCCATATTACTAGCCGTGGTATTCAAACGAATGCTCTGAGCACTCATGGCTGAGCCGGAAATACTGAATACATTAGACAGTGACATACTTACTCACCCTTAACGGCTTTACGTAGACCGGAAAACTTGCTGTTCAAAAATTCAAAACTAGCCTGATAACGCAAAGCATTATCAGTATATCGTGCCATTTCTTCCTGCACTTCAACCGTATTGCCATCGACGGCAGGCTGCAATGGGTTACGGAACATCAAATCAGCCGCAAAATCAGGGTCAGCCAACTGCTGTTTATGCCCATTCTGAGTCACTGCCATTTTCAATGGCGATTGCTGATCTCCCATTGCGCCACTCAACGCCGCACGAAAATCGATATCTCTGGCTTTAAAATTAGGGGTATCAGCATTGGCAATGTTATTCGCTATCACCTCAGCACGCCGCGCACGCAACGTTAATGCGTCTGCGTGTATTCCCAGTGCTGAATCAAAACTTATTGCCATGTTTGCCACCTAACTCAAAAAACTGCTTTGAACCAAATAAAGCAAACACTGTGCCAAAAATCAAAAAACCCGCTATTGCGGGCTTCGAGAACTACAGGTGATGATGATCAGATCAAAAGCGGCAAAGGGCTGCCACCCGAGCGGCAACTCAAACCGCCTGATAGATAATGCCAGGGCGGCAATGAATCATTTTATACAGCTCAGGCAGCCCGGATAGAGACTCGGAAGCCCCCAGAATTAAATAGCCACCGGGTTTGAGCTGCTTATGAATTTTACGCAATATGTCGTTCTTTACATCTGACGAGAAATAGATCAATACATTGCGACAAAAGACAATATCAAACTGCCCTAACGTCGAGTACTGTCCGAGCAAATTCAAGCTTTGAAAACGCACACGATTGCGTATTTCAGTCTTGATCTGCCAACTCCCTTCGGAGGATTTAGTAAAGAAACGCGTCAAGCGATCCTGTGATAGCCCTCGTCCCAGCGCCAGCATCTCATACTCACCCTTGCGGGCCTGATCGAGCACTGTGGAGGCGATGTCGGTGGCGACAATTTCCTGGCCACTGGAAAATGCACTGGATTTAGTCTGGCGAAACTCTTCAATCACCATACTGATAGAGTAAGGCTCCTGGCCGGTTGAACAAGCTGCCGACCAGATACGTAGCTTCTGAAAACTTTTGCCATCACTCAATTCAGGCAGGAGTTTGTTTTTTAATATTTCATAGGGGTGAATATCACGAAACCACAGGGTTTCGTTGGTGGTCATAGCATCAATGACCTGCTCTTTAATAGTTGAATTACCTGGTTGATTGAGTCGGCGAATCAGCTCAGAAAGACTGCCATAGCCCTCTTTCTGCATGATTCGACTGAGGCGGCTCTGTACCAAATACTGCTTGTGCTCTGCCAGCAAAATACCACAGCTTTTTTCCAGAAACTGACTGAATCCTCTGAACTCTTCAGAAGTAATGCTGAATCCGCTTTTCACTCAATTCTACCTATCAGGTGTCAGTGCTTATTAACAGCATTGATGCGCTTGACGACTACTGAAGCCAAGTCATCCGGGTTAAATTTAGCCAGAAAACCATCGGCTCCAACCTTTTTTACCATCGAGACATTAAAGCCACCACTCAGAGAGGTATGCAGAATGACATGCAACTTATCCATACGGGTATCACCGCGAACCATTGAGGTCAGGGTATAACCATCCATTTCCGGCATTTCGATATCAGAAATCAACATCAAAAAGTAGTCAGGGACATCAACGTCCCGATCGGCCATGTCTTTGAGTATCTGCCAAGCCTGACGACCATTGTTAGCTACAGTAACCTTAAGTCCCAAACCTTCAAGACTTCGAATCATTTGATTACGGGCAACCTGAGAGTCATCACAAATCATAACCCGGTACTGCTCGGCCTTGGTTTTCATTTCTTTAGTGGCAATATCACCACTGACATCGGTTGAGGCGGGGTAGATATCAGCCAAAATTTGCTCAACATCAATAATTTCGATGAGTTTTCCTTCAAATTCAAACACCGCTGTCAGGTAATTATCTGACCCAATTTCAGCAGGGGGAGCCATAATCTGATCCCAGTTGGTATTCAGAATGCGGTCGACCTTTCGAACCAGAAAGGCCAGAGTGCGCTTGTTGTACTCAGCAACAATCAAAAAGCAGCTACGCTCCTCTTCCGCTGGCACTGGCGGTCGACCGATAGCTTCAGACAAATCGAGTACGGGTATGGTCTCGCCACGTATGTGTGCCATACCTTTGATAACCGAGGTTTTTCGGGGCACTTCGGTGAGTTCCGGACACTGTAAAACCTCACGCACTTTGAACACGTTAATGCCATAACGCTGCGAGGTTTCAAGACCAAATAACAGAAGCTCAAGACGGTTCTGACCGACCATCTGTGTCCGAAGGTTTACACTATCCAATATACCTGACATGATTCAATAAACCTCAAGCCTACTTAAACAGAGTTGCATCTCCCCGATGGAACAGGAAACGCGTGAATACTGTTAATTTAACACTAGTTGCATTGTTTTTGGTTAATTTTTTGGCTGCAACTGCGGCTAACGCTAGAATGCTGCCTGAAGATATCGAACAACAGGTTCATGACACCCTCATTCATGAGTTTAACACACGATTACCAGAAAGCCGGATTGAAGCAACAATTAATCCTGTAAATCCTGCTCTGGACCTGCCCCGCTGCCAGGCACCACTCGAAATCAGCCTACCGTTTAACAGTGGTCAGCGGGTTACAGCGAAAGTAACCTGCCACACTCCCTCTTTCTGGAGCTTGTTTGTTACCGCCCAAGTAAGCCAACTCGTTGATGTCATTGTGACAAGTCGCCCCTTATCTCGCAACAGCCGCATAGCACCTTCTGACATACGCTTAGTCGAGCAGAATGTGATACGCATGAATGGTGATTATTTCACTCGCGAGCAGGATGTTGTCGGTAAGCAGGTCAGGCGCCCAATGGGCAGCGACGAGGTTATCTCGTCGCGCATGATTGAACGTGCACTGGCTGTATCCCGGGGCGATCAGGTATCACTTGAGTCCAGGCGCGGATCGCTGGTTATCAGAACCTCAGGCATAGCGCTGGAGGATGGCCTGACAGGCGAGCAAATACGCGTCAAAAACGAACAAACCGGCATAGAGATACGTGCAGTCATCACTGCCCCAGGTGTTGTTCAGGTACCTTAATAGCCTGTTTTTGCTATACTGTGTGAATTCATGCTGTGCAGCCGCAAAAATATTAAAAAAACATTAAAGAAACATTAAAGAAAATAAACGGCTGACCGATAACTACAGCATAACCAGATTACGAGGTGATTCAGGATGGCTATTGAACTGAACGGCCTGTCCTCAAACCAGACGACAGCCGCCCGCGGCAAACAGGCAGAACAAACATCTGCCAAGCCCGAAAACAAGGGTAATGCTGACAATACACACGCATCTAAAGCGGATACTGTTCGTCTTAGTGATGCAGCACAGGCTCTGCAGTCCGCCAGATTACAGGCTGATGACAGCTCGGATTTTAATGCCGAAAAAGTGGCTGAGATAAAAGCCGCTATTGCAGATGGTAGCTACAATATCAGCAATGAACGCGTTGCCGATAAACTATTACAGTTCGAAAAACTTTTTAGTTGATCAACTCTATGCCTACAAATCTCTATGAACAGTTTGCAACCCTGACTCATCAGGGTTGTTTGCTTTTCAGTTCGCTCCAAGAAATTCTTGAGCAAGAGCACGCGGTACTGGAACAGCGTGATCTTGAAGGACTAAAGCAAACTACCCGCAATAAGCATGACATACTGCTCAAGATTGAAAACAATATTCGCGAACGCAATCAGACATTAACACTGGCAGGCTTCTCGCCTTCTGAGGCCGGTTTTGAGAGCTTTTCCGCTGAGTTTCCTGCCTCCCTGCGTGAAGCTGTTTTAGCTGATTGGCTGCAACTAAAGCAACAGCTCCATAACGTTCGCGCAACCAGCAAACGTAACGAACAGATTCTATCCCGCAGCAAGCAAAACGTTGACCAGCTACTGGCCCTATTACAAGGACAGCAAGGCTCCAATGTGCTTTATGATCCGGCTGGCAGCAAAGGCAATTACGCAGCGCAACGTAGTATAGGTAAAGCCTAACCCCTCACACACTGGTCAGCCACCCCGATTCTCAGTACAATACCCGCCGCGCCTTCTCCCTGTAGTTCAACCGGATAGAACGGACCCCTCCTAAGGGTCAGATCGGGGTTCGAGTCCCTGCGGGGAGGCCAATAAATGTTCATAACGCTGATCCGTCAGGGTTTCCAGAAACGCCACTAAAGCATCTATACGCCGATCATCCAGTCCGGGGCCCGTTTCCAGCTCTTCCAGAGAGATATTTTCAGCTATTTCAGGCTCTTGCCAAGGCTCACCGGTTTCCGGATTAATCTGCATGGACACCTTACGGCTGTTGTGCTTGTTATAGAACAACACCACCGTACGCAGATCTTTGAAAACCCCATTGTGCATATAGGGTGCTGTTACTGCCACATTACGCAATGTTGGTGTTTTGAACTTACCCCGCTGCTGTGGATCTGTCACCTCCGGATGCGCCAAAAGCCCTTCATCCGGTGTTTGCACCGCATTTAATGCTCGCAAAGCCGTATTTTCAGGAACGCCAATATTATGGAACTCATAATTACTGAAGGTTTCCTGCTCGCTACCCGGCAAAGACTGCAACTGATGACATAGATTGCAATTAGTAAACTGCTGCGAAAAGAACAGGGTCATCCCCAAATCTTCTTCGGGTGTCAGGCTAACCTCGCCTCGCAGATAACGGTCATATTTTGAATCAAAAGGGGCGAACATTGAGGTCTGCTCAAAGCTGGCAATCGCATCAGCCGCTGCTCTATAGGCAGAGTCGGCATTGTTAAAAATATCGTTACCATAGACCTCAGTAAATAGCTGTTGATAGACGGGATTTTGTTCTAATCGAGCCACCAGGGTCTGTTTATCTGGCAGTGCCATCTCAATAGGATTAAGCGGAGGTCCTTCTGCCTGATCTGTCAACGTAGATGCGCGACCATCCCAAAACTGCCCTCCCACATACACCCCATCTGCATTGCGGTGAAACGGGGGGATGAAAGCTGCATAGCCAATAGCAGGAGCATTCCGGTCTCCCAGAGATTTGCCATCATCACCCAGAGAAACAGCCGCCGCAACGCCTTCTCCTCGGTGATCTGAAAACCCCTTATCCGGCGCATGGCAGGTTGCGCAGGACTGACTGCGAGTTTGTGACAAACCAGGATCAAAGAATAAAGACTGTCCTAACTGCTCTTTTTTGGATAATGCACCGGTAACCACGGAATCCTCAGCCAAGGCGGGCAGCATAAGCACACTATATGCTGCCAGCAATAAAGCTAACCCACACAGATTTACTACGTTTACTTTTTTCATTTCATTCCCCACTCACTTCTACAGCGCCGTAAAACACTTGCCAAGAAAAGCACTATATACCGGTAATTGGCAGCAAAACATGATACAGATCATGCATCAACAAAACTTAACAACATAGTTAATTGTAACAGTAATGATTATCATATAGGATATTTATCTAATCCAACACGGGAGATCATTATGAAACGTACACTCAGTCTGCTCTACGTAGGGCTCGCTTTAGCAGGTGCCACACACCAGGCCATGGCCGCGGATCCTGCCGCTGTATTAAAAACCTATGCCGACATAGCAGAAGCTGGCTACAGCGACTCTGTCACCACCGCACAAGCGCTCAAGAACAAAATCGATAGTCTGCTAGCTAACCCCACCGAAGAAACGCTTCAGGAAGCCCGCGAAGCCTGGATTGCATCCCGCGTCCCTTATCAGCAGACCGAAGTATTTCGTTTTGGCAACGCTATAGTTGATGACTGGGAAGGCCGCGTTAATGCCTGGCCTCTCGACGAAGGCTTGATTGATTATGTTGACGGTAGCAGCTATGGCGATATGTCTGATGAAAATGCACTCTACACCGCCAACGTGATTGCTAACACCTCCATTCAACTGGGTAATGAAACAGTTGATACAACAGAAATTACCGCCGAACTCCTGTCAGAAACCCTGCACGAAATCGATGAGATTGAAGCCAACGTTGCAACCGGCTATCACGCCATCGAGTTTCTGCTCTGGGGGCAGGATCTGTATGGTACTGAAACCGGAGCCGGTGAACGACCTGCTACCGACTTCAGTCTGGAAAACTGCACCGGTGGCAACTGTGACCGCCGCCGAGAGTACCTGACAGTGGCGACAGACCTGTTGATTTCTGACCTGGAAGAGATGGCCGATAACTGGAAAGAGGGTGGCGAAGCCCGTGTAGAGCTAGTTGAAAAAGGCGAAAAAGGTGCACTGGCAACAATTCTGACCGGTATGGGCAGCTTGTCCTATGGCGAACTGGCTGGTGAACGTACCAAACTCGGTCTGATGCTGCATGACCCGGAAGAAGAGCATGATTGTTTTTCTGACAACACTCACAACTCTCACTTCTACGACGTACTGGGGATCAACAACGTATTTCAGGGGCAATATACCCGTGTCGACGGCTCAGTTGTTCAAGGCGCATCTCTGGCTGATATGCTGAGATCAAGCGCACCTGAAGTTGAACAACAGCTGTCAACCGAACTTTCCGAAACGCAGGCTGCTGCCCAAGCGATTGTCGATGCGGCTGCACAAGGCAACACTTTTGATGTGCTGATTGGTGCCGGAAATACCGAAGGTAATGCGCTGGTACAACAGCTGGTTGACTCGCTGACAACACAGACCCGCTCTATTGAGAAAGCTATCAGTGCACTTGAGCTGGACGCGATCGAACTGGAAGGTTCCGACAGTCTGGACAACCCTGATATGGTTATTAACGGCTAAGAATCACGCATGTATCAATTCAGATTGAATGCACTGGGATTCAGTCTGCTGTTGGTTGCCTCTACGGCAGCCAACAGCACGCCTGCCTACCCGGCATCCGAGTTGCAACCAGGCGGTGAAACGACGGTGCAAGTGCCGCGTAACGCCAAGGCCTTTTCTCATCCTTCAGCCCTGCTATCCGATAATGAACAGATGATGTTCACCTTGGGCAGGAGCCTGTTCAAAAAAATCTGGGTCTCTGCTCCGGCTTCAACTAAAGCCAGTGATGGCCTGGGACCACTGTTCAATTCACGTTCCTGTCTGCGCTGTCACACCAACAATGGGCGTGGCCATGCACCCGACACCCGTCAAGCGGACTATAATGCTGTGTCGATGTTATTGCGCCTGAGTATTCCAGCTGCAACTGATCAACACAGCCAAGCATTGAATTCAGGGCAGTCAGGGGTTATTCCAGAGCCCACCTATGGAACTCAACTCCAGGATTTTTCCATTCAGGGAATTCCGGCAGAAGGCCGCTTAAACCTGAGCTATGATGAAATTCCTTTTAGTTTTGCTGATGGGGAAACCCTGACGCTACGAAATCCCAGCTATAGCATCACAGATTTAAACTATGGCCCGCTACACCCTGACACCCTTTTTTCTGCACGCATCGCACCGCAGATGATTGGCCTGGGCCTGCTGGAAGCAATCAGTGACGAGGATATCCTAACCGGAGAAGATCCTGATGACCTTAACAATGATGGCATTTCGGGCAAGGCTAATCGGGTATGGGATATTGACAGACAAGTGACCACTATCGGCCGGTTTGGCTGGAAAGCTGGACACCCAACGATTAAACAGCAAAACAATTCCGCCTTTCACGAGGACATAGGTATATCCACCCGTATGTATCCAGCGGGATCTGGTGGCTGCACCGAACAACAAACCCTCTGCAGAGAGGCACCGGATGGCAACAGTCCTCACCTGGATAATGTTGAAGCGTCTGATGCAGTCGTTTCTGCATTGGAGCTTTACATTCAACACCTCGCCGTCCCCGCTCGCTCAAATAACCTGGAGCCTGCCGTGACAGAGGGGCGTGAGCAGTTTTATGCGCTGGGATGCAATGCCTGCCACCGCCCCTCCTACATCACTGCAGCCGATGCACCCGAAGGGCGTGCCAAGCAAAAAATCTGGCCATACACCGACCTGTTGTTGCATGATATGGGTGAAGGACTGGCTGATCATCGGCCTGAATTTAATGCCGATGGACGCGAGTGGCGTACACCACCCTTGTGGGGCATTGGCCTGACACAAGCGACCAGTGGCCACACGCACTTTCTACATGACGGCCGGGCTCGCAGCTTGACTGAAGCCATCCTCTGGCATGGAGGCGAAGCTCTAGCGGCACGTAATAGCTTTACCCAACTGAACAAGCTTCAGCGAGATGCATTGATCGCCTTTCTGGAATCTTTGTAGCTTTACAGTCTAAGAACATAATTGAAGAGCACCCGCTATGAATGCAGTCGATACACTAGGATCAAGTCAACGCTTCCGCTGGGTACTGGCGATCAGTTGCTTACTCATCGCCAACCTGGCACTGGCAGATGCTCCAACTGAGCAGGATTGGCAGCAGCTGAACAGCGCGATTATTGACCAACAGGTCATACCCGGTTACCAGCAGTTAGCAAACAGCACGGCTCGACTTGCTGCAGATACTGAACAGTTATGCCTGCAGCCCGATGATCAGCAATTACAAACCACTCAAGCCAGTTACCGCCAGGCGATGCATGACTGGCAAAGCATCAAACACATTAACTTTGGCCCAGTGACACTGCTCATGCGTAACTTTGCTCTGCAGTACTGGCCCGACAAGCGTAACACGGGTAGTTCACAACTGAGAGAGGCCTTGGCCGACCCTTCAACTGACTATAATGCTGAATTCTTCAGCCATGCCAGCATCAGTGTTAAAGGTTTCCCGGCTCTCGAGCGCATATTATTTAATGACACCGGCATAGAGACGTTGTCAGGCATGAGTGCTGAATGCCGCTTGGCGCAAGGTATTGCCAGCCACGTGCATCAAATGGCTGTTGAAATTCATTCTGAATGGTCCACTATGCGCGAGCGCATGCTCGGTGCCGGCGACAATAACTATTTTGACCTGCATGCTGATGCGGCCACCTTACTAATGAAGTCACTGGCCGAATCCCCTGAAGCCCTGCGTGATAATAAAATTTTAGCGCCTTTGGGTGACAGTTATGACCGTGTGCGCTGGCAGCGCAGTGAGTCCTGGCGCAGCGAACAATCCATCGGTAATTTACGTGCCAACCTGGACGCACTGCATGCACTCTACAGTGGCTCACAACCCATCAGTGTCAAAGAGCTGTTGGTTAAGGCCGATGAGCCCGCACTTGCAGATACACTGGAGCAACAATTCATCGCGCTAAAAGCACAACTGGATAGTCTGGATGAAGTTAAGCAAAACAACGTATCTGAGAGGCAATATCAACAGTTATCAGATGTAGCTGATGGATTAAAACAATTGCACACAGATCTAAATACAGCCATGTATACACTCAATATTCAACTGGGGTTTAACAGTAGAGATGGCGATTAACAGACGACATTTTTTAGGCTGGCTTACCGCCACACCGGTTATACTGGCGAACTTTGCAAGTCAGGCCTCCGCCGCCGCTGAACCACTATACGCCTCTGCCAGCCAAGGACAGGATGGCCAATACTACTTGCATCTATTCAATTTGCAGGCTGGTGAACTGATGCGCCACCCCTTGCCGGAGCGAGCGCACCAGATCGCTACACACCCTGAGTATCCCTGGCTATTTGCTGTTGCCAGGCGCCCAGGCCAATTCCTGGACGTTATTGACTACCAGCAACAAAAACGGGTCAAACAAATCCGCTGCGACGCCGACTCACAGCTTTGTGGTCATGCCCAGATCAGCACAGATGGACAATGGTTACTCACCACTGAGCAATCCATGCACAGTGAATTCGGTGAAATAGTGGTTCGTGCCATTGACCAGGATTTTAACATCGTTGCACGTCTATCCACCTACGGTATAGGTCCACATGAGCTACGTATCGGCACAGATCAACAAACTCTGATTATCGCCAATGGTGGCATTCAAACAGATGGGCGGGTCAAGCTGAACATTGACAGTATGGACCCTTCGCTCGCCTATGTTGACATGCACACCGGCGAATGCCTGGAGCAAGTACGCTTAGCCAGCAAGTTTCATCAATCCGGTATTCGACATATCGATCTATCCGCATCCGGTCAGGTTATCATGGCAATGCAATATGAAGGACATCCGGCTGACCGTGTCCCGTTGTTTGCCAGTCATCGACGAGGACAACCAATACAGCCGCTAGCGCTTCCAGATGAAGTGCACAGTCAGTTACAACAATATGGTGGTAGTGCCTGCTTTGACGCATCAGGAAACTATGCAGCCGTTTCGGCACCGAGGGGCAACCTGATTACCCTGTGGGATATGCAGACAGGTCAATTTATAAAAGCACTACCAGTGCAGGACGGTTGTGGACTGGCCAAAACTCATCAAGCAGCTGAGTTTCTGGTCAGTAATGGATTAGGACGCTTATACCGGCTGAATGCGCAAACCCTGCAACGACAGCTAATCAGTGAATCCACACATTTTTCAGTTCATTGGGACAATCATCTTGCCAATCTTGCCGTCAGCTAAGCGCTATTTGTGAACTCACTGTGAACTACTTACCTGGCTGCAGCATCGCGCAACAGCCAGCGTTAACTCGCCAGGAACAAAGCTTCAAACTCAGACGCTGGAACTGCGGGACTTTTCAGATAGCCCTGATAATAATCACAGCCCAGATCCCGCAGCAATGCCAGTTGGGCTGTAGTTTCAACCCCTTCGGCCAGCACTTTCAAACCCAGTGTATGGCCCATAACAATTACCGCCGCAGCGATCTCCCGATCATCGGCACTATTCTCAAGATCTTCGATAAAACTTTTATCTATTTTCAGCACATCCAGAGGGAAGGTTTTCAGATAAGCCAGCGAAGAATAACCCGTACCAAAGTCATCTATCGCCAGTGAAACACCCATGGATTGCAAGGCTTCAAAAACCTGCTCAGCTTCATCTTCACGGCGCATCAGTGCACTTTCCGTCAGCTCTACTTCAAGGCCACTGGCTGGAAAGTCATACTTATCCAATAGTTTTTTGATCATACATACAACATCGCCATGGCGTAACTGATAAGACGACAGATTGACGGCCAGCATCAGTGACGGGTAGCCCTTGTCCAACCAAGTCCTGCCCACTTTACAGACCTCTTCCATTACCCATTCACCTATAGGATGGATCAAACCACTCTGCTCAGCTACAGGGATAAAATCCATCGGAGATACATAGCCTTGCAGTGGGTCTTTCCAACGCAGCAACGCTTCCGCCCCCATCAGTTGGCCTGTCTGTATATTAATTTGTGGCTGATAAAAAACTTCCAGTTGACCTTCTGTGATCGCGGATCGTAACCGCGCTTCAATGTTTAGCCGGGCCAATGCCGCTCGCGTCAATTCATTGGAATAGAAACGCAGTTGCTCACGTCCGGCTTCTTTAGCTTTATACAAAGCGGCATCGGCCTGTCGCATCAACTCTTCTGCATTGTCATCCGCTTCTGTCAGGCGCGCTATTCCAACACAGGCTCCAATACGTATTTCCATCCCCTGAGGCAACTGAATCGGTGTACGCAAGGCTTCGATCAACGTTTCAGCCAAGGCTTCCAAGCCGGGACGATCACGTTCGATCAACAGACCAAACTCATCACCACCAAATCGTGCCAGCAAGCCATCTTTCGGACACACCTTACGTAATAGCTCCGCCACTTGGCAGAGCAACTGGTCACCGGTTCGGTGGCCAAAGCTATCATTCACATCTTTAAAGCGATCAAGATCCAGCATTAACAAGGCAGTGTGTACGTTACCCCGTGTTTCGATACTGGTCAGGATATCAACACGATTTGGCAAACTGGTAAGTGAATCATGACGCGCAAGGAACTCAATGCGCTGCTGGATCGTTTTACGCGACGTAATATCGGTCACCACACCTTCAATTACCTGCACGTCACCCTCAGCGTTATAAAATACTGTCGTATGATCTTCAACCCATAACACCTGAGCGTCTGCCTTAACAATACGATACTCTTGAACATACTCTTCACGCTGCTGGGAAAGGTAGCGGGTGACTTCATCATCCAGCCACAGGTGATCATCAGGATGTACTATGTCCTTGTAATCAATAGTGCCTTGCAGAAACTCGTTAGCGCTATAACCCCAACGGCTAACATTCTGAGACACATAGGTCACTGGCCAGCCAGGTTTATTTTCCCAGCGAAACAACACAACGGGGCTTGCTTCAACTACCTGCACAGCCGCCTTCAGTGCCTCTTCCTGTTCAATAAAGCGGATGGCATAACCTATATCACCCGCCATTTCTGACAGGGTTTCCATAATATCATGGCTAAAAAACCCCGCATCATCAGCATATAAATTGAGCAAGGCAATCACCTTGCCATCTCCTTGCACAGGAAAACAAGCATACGCGGATTGATCAGGGGCATGATTAAGAATAACCGGTTGTGCAGTTTCAAAAACCTGTCGCAGCGGACCTGTTTCAGGCATAGGCTGAACTTCACCATTCAGCAAGGGTTGCAGATCATCCGACTGCTGACCAAACGCTTCCAGTAATCTAACGCCCTTAGCACCAATCTCTCCAATCCAGGCATAATTCATTTTCCCATTCACAACGGCTATCCGACAGACTTCTGCAAAAAGCTCAGACAAGTGTGTGCAGCGAATGATGGCCTGATTGGTTTCTGATAGCGTATTGTAAAGGTCACGTTGATGAAGTATGTCGGCTTCATAACGTTTTTGATCGGAAACATCCTGAATAGTGGCAATTGAATGCTGTAATTTTCCATCCTCAGTTCTTACAGAACAAACATTCATCAAAGCGGTAAAGACCACACCCGATTTTCGAACAAACTGTTTTTCCAAAGTGTAGCTGTCAATCACACCCGATAGCATGCGCTCGAAGGCCTGCTGATCTGCCTGTAAATCATCTGGATGCGTCACGGCTTGCCAGGTCAGCTCTTTTAGTTCCTGCTCTTTATAACCCAATAAACGACAAAGCTCAGGATTAAAACGCATCCACCGTCCAGTTTCCGGATCAGTGATGGCCATGCCGACAAAAGGTAATTCAAAGAACTTGAGTAGTAATTTATCTTTTTCTGCCGCCTGCATTTCATAGGCGGTCTGTTGAAGTCGGCGATTCTGCTGCCACACCAGACGTAAAGCAAACGCTACGCTAATCATGGTTGCCAACGCCAACAGCCCGAGCCAGGCAGCCATCATATACACGGGTGACAACACTTCCTGGCGATGCTGTTGCGCAACCAGTATCCAGCCATATTGAACAGGCCTGTGCGCAGCGATGACCGCTTGTTTATGATAGCTATGTGTTTCAAAACCTCCACCCTGGTTTGCAGGCGCCGCTTTATAGTCATCAAGCACAGACAAAACCGGCAAGTCAGCATGGCGTACAGGGCTTAGCAGGCGTGCATTGGTATTCTGCAATGGCTGCAGTAGAAATAATTCTGCCGTATGGCTCGCTATTGGCCAGTTGGAAATCTGTGGAAACAAGCGTGTTTCAGGATCAACTCTCATCTCCAGCAAAGCAACTACCTGAGTAGAATCACCTGGCTTAATAATCGGCACTATCCAGGACAGGCTTAAGCCATCATCTAACTCAACTAACCCGGTAAATACAGGTTGCGCCTGGTTAATGGCCTGTTGTTTAAAGGAATCAAGCTCAGAGATCGATTGGAATTCGCCGCTGTAAAGCGTTGATGAGCCCTGCAAGGATTGTAGATAAGCGCCATCAAACTGATCATATCTATGCAGGTACTGCAAATAGTCTGACAGGTATTCAACAGCACCAGGGTCTTCGTTTTCCAGCCAGGCTTCTACCCAGTTGGCCAGCGCCTGGTCATCACCTACCCTATCGGCTTGTGCTGCCTGCTTGGCTAGCCACTCGTTAAGCTGTTCTGATTTCATCGCTGCAATCATTTGTACATTGACGGCGGCTCTATCCAACGCCTGAGGTACTGCAATACGCAGCAGACTCAAGGCAATCAGCGGCACCAGCAAAGCCATGCCGCAGAATACAAATACCAGGCCTTTTGAATCCTGCCTCTTTTCCTCTTTTTCAACCGGGTTGCGAACCCAGATTCGGAGCACCAAGTAGAGCAGGATCGATGTAGTTGTAACAAATAGAATCCCTTTATAGGTGCTCAGGGAAACCAGAGAGGTCGTATCAGAAACCAGCAACCCCAATAAATAGTCTGAGGTCAAAATCCAAAGCATTGCAAATAGAAAATACGCGAGGGCTACTTTTTCTGCACGAAATCGGCTGATATTACTCACAACCATAGTATCTTTATATCCTTTAAGTAATATCCGCATTGTGGAGAGGTTTGAACGTTAACGCAATAAAACCCCCAATGAGCCTCTGGGAAGCTGATCAAGCGACAGTTTGAGATACGAAAAAAGTTCATGCTGACGAATTTTTGCTATCTCACTTAACTGAGCACGAATACTCAGTTTTATAAAGCGTCTTACCATAGTCAAACGTTCATCACGCCGATCAGATTGATCTCGCGCGACTTCCAGATAAAGCTGGGCCTGATTCAGGATTGCCGAACCGCTTGTCGGGTTGTATTCAATTGCCATGTTCAGGCAGCGCATCGCCTGTCCATATTTACCCGCCATATAGTGACGTATTGCCATACGGTTCATCTTGTCACTCAAGGCTTCATCATAGGGCAAACGTGCTCTGACCTGTGTCTGTTCAGGCCTTTCGTCGAGCATTGGCACCGGATCACCAGACAATACCAGGGTCTCACGCCCGATATCGATGGGATCCGACAACTGGGCGTTGCGCTTTTCAGCTTCTCGTCTGAGGCCATCTGATTTAACCCGCTTACCAAGATCACCATAAACCAGCGATTTAACCAGTAAGGATTTAACTTTCAGCTGCTCATCTTTTGGAAAGGAAAATTCAGCATGATTCAAGATAGCATCCAGATCATTATGCAGCTCAATCTGACGATCTTCACTGGCATCCTGCATCTCTAATCGGCGAATATTCGCCAGACGCAGATAAGGTTCTGGTGAACGGTAGCAACTGGAACGCCCGAGAACGATAGAGCGCTTATAAGCTCCTTCGGCCAGCCCCAAAGCTTTGGTCTGAGTAGCAATGCGTCCGAGCTCCATCTGCCTTGGAATACCCAAAGGTGACTTACGGCTGGCCTCATGTAACACATCCCGTGCTTGTTCCATGTCGCCATGCATCTCGTAGGCTTGTGCAAGCAAATCTAACGCTGGCACCAGCAAGGGATGGTTTTCAATTAGCTCATGCAACTGCTGAATCGCCTCTTCCGGCTGCTTCAGTGCCAGCAATGCCTGAGCAACCAACAACCCAGTATCTTTATCTGCTGTCTGCCAAAAACGTTCCTGCAACAAGGCCAAAGCCTCAGTCGGCTTATTTAACGACAACAGCAAGCGACCTTTATAGCGCTGGGCAAAGTCGTAGCTGAGATCGGTTACTGAAATGGTGTCACAGGCATGTACGGCTGCCTCAAGATCACCCTGTTCAACAGCCTGGTCGACATCATGCAGCACCTGCTTACGCACGATCAGAGCATCGATACGGGTCTTAAGCTCTTCTACTGTAAAAGGTTTGGTCAGTAAGTAATCCGGATTACTATCAATGGCATGCAAAATAACCTGTTGAGAAGAATCACTGGTCATGAAGATCCAACCACTGGTCGGGCGCATAAAATTACGATAGCGTGCTTCTTCAAGCAACTGAATGCCGGTGATTTTATCACTGGCATTATGTCCCAACAGGATAATGTCGAAATTTTCTTGCTGTATCAGCTCCAGCACTCGTTGACTGACAGTGATGGGTTTAATGTTGACGACACCCAGCTGCCGTAACATCTGAACGATCGTGGCACGCATATTGCCACTACTTTCGATGAGTAAAACATGCTTGTCTGAATAAGTGATTCTTCTTGGGTTCACGCGTGCTTGAGTCCAGTTCGCCGCCAGCCTGATGATACCACTAGTATAACGATAGTTTTCAATTCATGACCAGTAATGTGTGAAAAGCCAGGTTTGAATAGTAATCGCCCCCTCTTATTCATATAAAGCATAAGCACATTATACATTAGTTATATTTACTTTAGTGATTCATTAACTATAATGAAATTTGATCAGTAATTCTGACCAGTTGCACGCGCCCACACCGATTACTAGAAGAATGAATTCGGAGCTCAGTATGTCCCATAAGAAGAAACTATCTACGGCTGATGAACGCCGCCGCGACCTGATAAAGCTGGGTCTTGGTGCAACTATTGCAGCCCCCGTCTTGAGTGTCGCGGGTCATGCCAGCGCAGACTCAGTTCGCAGCAATGCTCATATTGTTATCAGTGGTGCTGGTGCCGGAGGCATTTCGATTGCGAACCGACTTGCCCGCAGCTTGCAGGGCGCACGCATTACCATTATAGACTCACGCGAAGCGCACCACTATCAGCCAGGATGGACGTTAATCGCTTCAGGGGTATGGGATAAAAATAAAGCCCTGACAAAAACCGCAGAATGGCTACCATCCAGTGTTAACTGGGTACGTGGGATGGTCACTGAATACAACCCGGACAGTAATGAGGTGAGTGTCAGTAATGGTGAAACCATCAGCTATGATTATTTAATCGTTGCCTGTGGCTTACAACTGCGCTATGAGCGTATCGAAGGCATGGATACTGGCCTGATAGGTCAGGGAAAAGGCATCGGCAGTGTTTATGCAGGAGTTGATGAAGCTGAAGGTACCCGGGATGAAATTAACCAGTGGATTGCCAAGGGTGGCGGCACTGGACTATTTAACCTACCACCTACAGCGTTGAAATGTGCCGGTGCTCCGTTAAAAATGACATTTACGACACTGTCCAGACTGGAAGACTCAGGGCAACGTGATAATTTTAATGTTGAGTTCATGACGCCGTCTGGCAGTTTATTTAGCGTTCCTTTCTACAATGACTTTGTCAAACAACGCTTTACTGAGCAAGACGTAACTCGTCATGATTTCTGGACATTAAAATCAATCGATGCCGATGCGAAAAAAGCCACTTACACAGTGCGTGACGCCGAAGACCAAAGCAAAGATTATGAGTTTATTCATGTCGTCCCGCCCATGACCGCGCCAGATTCATTGCTAAACAGCCCGCTGAAGTTTGCTGACGACTCACCTTTCAGTGACTGGATGGAAGTGGATCGTGAAACCCTGCAGAATCCCAACTATCCCAATGTCTGGGGTATTGGTGATGTCATGGGCATGCCGAGTAACAAAACAGCTGCTAGCGTAAAAATGCAAGCTAACATACTGGAACAGAACTTCCTCGCCTACCTGCAGGACCGCCCCTTGCCTGCTCGCCATAATGGTTATACCTCTTGCCCACTGATCACCAGTATCGGCAAAGCCATGCTGGTTGAATTTGGCTGGGACAGCAAACTGCTCCCAACTTTCTCCTTCATTGATCCAAAAGAAGAATCCTGGACCGTTTGGGTAATGAAAGAGCGCATGTTACGCCCCGCATACTACGCCATGCTTGAAGGCAAAATTTAAGGAGAACACTCATGACACTGACTGGTATTTTAACTGTTTTGTGGTACTCCGCTTTGCCTTGGTTGTGGCTGATTGCGCTGATGCTTGTAGCGTTTTTAGCACCGCAGATCCTTGCACGCATTAAAGGCTACCACTTTGGTGCAAAAGGTGGCATAGGGTCTAAAGTATTGCCACCTATCGTTGCAATTGCCTCTTTGTATTTGCTGCCAATCCATACTCAATCAACCATCAGCTATGTGAATACCTGGGTTGACTGGATGAACTTGATTAGCGCGTCGATTGGACTGGGTATCTATGCCTGGCTGGTTCTCCATCCGATCTGCTATCTGCGTAACCGCAAGGCATAGTTCTAAAATAAAGTCACCAACTAACGGCCTCAAAATGAGGCCGTTTTTGATTACGATACTTCCAGCGCACAGCCATATTCTATACGCATATACCCTTGATGGTGACGGCTGTTTTCGTGTGCCAGCCAGTGCCCGATGAGTATGTCCAGCGGCTGAGGGAAAGATGTTAGATAGTGCGGTGGTAGCTGTATTTTAGTTACCGCTGAGGGTGGGAAAACTTCAGCCAAAGCATGAACGGGTAACAGTAGACTAGTAAAAAACATAGCCCTCAAAATACAAGCAACAAATAAATTACTGATAAAAATCAACTTTAGTGATAGTTTCAAAACAATTACCTATATTTACTATTGATATATCCAGAGCAGTTGGTCCATAGTCTTACAAATCAGTAGTAATTCCAAAAGCACCCGAATTAGCTTTTGCCCAATAACTTACTTTTAACCTGAGATGTTGGTTACCTACACATGCATAAGCTTCAAACCAAAATCATCTTTGCCCTGTCCAGTGTGATGCTACTGTTAACCTTGGTGATCACGGTGGCAAGTCTAGCGTCATTCCGTGACTTTTCCATTCGTGCCGCTACTGAGCATACTCGAACAGCCGCTGAAGTGATCAGGGTTGCACTCACTGAAGCGATGCTGAATGGCACTATTGACAAACGTGACTCATTATTAGGGCGCATTGCCAACGTGAATGGGCTGGATGAGGCCCGTGTCATTCGTGGCCCACAGGTCAAACAGCAGTTCGGAGATGGACTACTGGGGGAGATGACAGCCGATACTACCGATCTCAATGTACTCAGCAGTGGCGAATCAGTTTTTACCCTGAACGGCGGTATTCTCAGCCCCGAGTTTCGTGCAACTATTCCTTATATAGCCACATCTGATGGAGACGTAAACTGCTTGCTTTGCCATAACGTGCCAGAAAATACGGTATTGGGTGCCGTGACACTGACAGCCTCGATTGAACACATGAAGTCAGCCGCCATTATGACGGTCGCATTTTTGGTCATTGCCGTCGGACTTTTTGCTTTTATCTCCATTCTTTATCTGCGACGAATGCTACACCCCCTGGTGACCACCGCAAACGAAATTGAGACAGCCGTAGAAAGTGCCATTGCTGGTGACTTCAGCCATCGTATTGAAAGCCGCACTAATGATGAGATCGGTAAGATTGCTACTCAGTTTAATGCGCTGTCTGAAGGCATTACCAACAAGCTCAGTCTGATTCGTGAAAATGTTGTCCAGCTAGTGCAATCAAAGCCTGACTATCATGGTGGCAACCTACTGACAGAAACCGCGGAAACCGTTTCCGGTCTGGTACGTGTTTCACGCTTCAAGCAGGCCATCGAAGAAGACGAAACTGCCGGTGAAGTTTTTCTACGTATCAGCGAGGTACTGGAGCAGGAATTCAATATCCACACCTTCTCTCTTTATGAGGTGGAACAAAATAAAAAAATGATTCATCCGGTAATGATAGACGGTGTACCAGAAGCGCCGATACACTGGTGTGACCCGGCTATCCATGACCACTGTGTTGGTTGCCGTGCAGTCCGCACCGGCCATCTGATTGATGGATCAGAAAACACTCAAATTTGTCGCTCGTTCAGCATTGATGCCGCGGCCACCAATAAACATTATATCTGCCTGCCGGTGATCGAGAGTGGTAGCGTAGGGAGTGTGGTACAGCTGGTATTCGATGTAGCGGAAGCCCACAAAGTACGTAATCAACGCCCTCTGCTGGAAGCTTATCTACGTGAAGCCGCGCCGGTACTCCAGGCTAAACGTCTCATGGCCAGCCTGCGTGAGTCCAGCCTGAAAGATGCCATGACAGGTCTGCGTAATCGCCGCTTCCTTGAAGAGTATGCCGAGACTCTGATCAGCCAATGCAAACGCCGCTCAGTTCCCATGACCCTGCTGATGATGGATCTGGACTACTTCAAACCCGTCAACGACACCTATGGACACGATGCCGGTGATCAGGTGCTGCGTGAACTTGCTGTAATTCTGCAAGCCAATGTCAGGGAATCAGATCTGGTCGTGCGTTACGGAGGTGAGGAATTTCTTATCGTGTTGCTTGAAACCAATGCCGAACAGGCCATGCCTGTTGCTGAAAAGATCCGGGGGGCAGTGGAAAGTCATAAATTCAAAGTGGGCGGCACCAGCCTCAGTAAAACCATCTCGGCAGGCGTGGCAGACTATCCTAATGATGCTCAGGCGTTCTGGCAGGTACTTAAGTTTGCGGATGTGTCACTTTATGCAGCCAAAGAGGGTGGGCGCAACCAGGTGGTACGTTTCCATAAAGAGCTCTGGTCGGAAGATGCGGATTATTGATAGGCCAGATAGATGATCATATCGCCCGCGGAGCGGGCTCCTACATTGGGGGATGCTCTACGACGCAATTTTTCGCCCGCGGAGCGGGCTCCTACAAAAACCCTGTAGGAGCTCACTCTGTGAGCGATTTGCGCCGCATCTTATTATCGCCCGCGGAGCGGGCTCCTACATCAAGATTTAATCCAACCGCTCGATAATGGTTGAAATACCCTGCCCCATGCCGATACACATGGTTGCCAGACCCAGTCTGCCGCCCTTGTCTTCGAGGATGTTCAACAAGGTGGTGCTGATACGGGTACCGGAACAGCCCAGCGGGTGACCCAGTGCAATCGCGCCACCATTCAGGTTCACCTTGTCATCCATCTGATCCAGCAGTTTCAGGTTTTTCAGTACCGACAAGCCCTGTGCGGCAAAGGCTTCGTTCAGCTCTACATAATCGATATCTTCGATTTTCAGACCAGCCTTTTTCAGCGCTTTCTGGGTGGCAGGCACCGGACCAAAGCCCATGATCGATGGATCGCAGCCAGCGACACCCATGCTGATAATGCGTGCACGTGGTTTCAGACCTAACTCCTGGGCTTTTGCCGCTGACATGATCAGCATTGCTGAAGCACCGTCGGAATAGGCTGATGAGGTCCCTGCGGTGACCGTACCCACTTTCGGTACGAATACCGGCTTGAGCTGGCCCAGGGTTTCCACCGTCGTTTCCGGACGGATGACTTCGTCATAGGTTAACAGGGATTTAAAGCCCTTTTCATCATGCCCTTCGACCGGCAGGATTTCGTTATCAAAGCGGCCTTGCAAGCGGGCTTCATAGGCCAGGCGATGTGAACGGGCGCCCATCTCATCCTGCATTTCACGGGTGATGCCGTTCATTTTACCGAGCATCTCGGCCGTCACCCCCATCAGCATGGCGGCTTTGGCGGCATATTTGGATGCTTGCGGATTGATATCCACACCATGTGCCATATCGACATGCCCCATGTGTTCCACACCGCCGACCAGGTAAATATCACCCTGACCAGACAGGATCGATGCCGCCGCCGTGTGCATCGCCGACATGGAAGAACCACATAAGCGGTTGACCGTTTGCGCCGCAACCGTATGTGGTAAACCGGCAATCACCGCAGCGTTACGGCCAATGTTAAAGCCCTGTTCCAGGGTCTGGTTTACGCAGCCCCAGATAATGTCATCTATATCAGCCGGGTTCAGCGCCGGATTGCGTTTCAGAATACCCTGCATTACCGCCGCAGACAGCGCTTCAGCACGAACATTACGGAAGGAGCCACCTTTGGATCGGCCCATCGGGGTACGTATGGCATCCACGATTACCGCGTCATTAGGTTGTAAAGTCATCAGAATTCCTCCGTTATTCGCCGAAATAGGTTTCGCCGTTCGCAGCCATCTGCTGCATACGTGCGGTTGGCTGGTACAGCGGGCCCAAGTCCGCAAAAGGCGCGGCCATCTCCAGGAAAGCCTGCAAGCCCATCTGATCCAGGTAGTGCAAGGCACCGCCACGGAACGGCGGGAAGCCGATGCCATAAATCAGACCCATATCGGCCTCAGCCGGGGTGGCCACTATGCCATCTTCAAGACAGCGAACTGTTTCGATACACAGAGGAATCATCATCCGGGCGATAATCTCTTCATCGCTAAAGTCACGCGCTGTACCAACAATCCCTTCCAGCAGCGCCGGAACCGATTCATCAATCAGCTTGACCTGCTTGCCGCGACGGTCCAGCTCGTAGCGGTAAAAGCCCTTGTCATTTTTCTGACCATAGCGCTCCAGTTGATACATGCGATCTATGGCATTTTCACCGTCATGCCCCATGCGATCCGGGAAGCCTTCGGCCATAACCGCATCGGCATGATGACCGGTATCGATACCCACTACGTCCAGCAGATACGCTGGCCCCATAGGCCAACCGAATTTTTCCATCACTTTATCTACGCGGGTAAAATCGGCGCCATCACGCAACAGCAGACTGAAACCGGCAAAGTAAGGGAAGAGTACCCGGTTAACCAGGAATCCCGGGCAGTCATTCACCACGATCGGGGTTTTACCCATGGATTTGGCATAGGCCACGGTACGGGCGATCGCCGCTTCAGAGCTTTGCTCACCACGAATGACTTCGACCAGCGGCATGCGGTGCACCGGGTTGAAAAAATGCATGCCACAGAAGTTTTCCGGGCGCTGCAGTGATTTCGCCAGTGCAGTGATTGAGATGGTCGAGGTATTGGAAGTGATAATCGTGTCATCACTGACCTGCTGCTCCACTTCAGCCAGAACCGACGCTTTGATTTTGGCATTTTCCACAACAGCCTCAACCACCAGATCGACACGACCAAAGTCACCATAACTCAGGGTCGGGGTAATCTGTGTCAGCACTTTGGCCATCTTCTGTGCATCCATGCGGCCACGTTTAACCTGACCATTCAGCAGTTTGGTGGCTTCATCAAGACCCAACTGCAGGGCTTTGTCATTGATATCCTTCATCAGGATCGGTACACCCTTGGAGGCCGACTGGTAGGCGACACCGCCGCCCATAATCCCGGCACCCAGCACCGCGGCCAGTTTCACCGGAGTGGTGTCTTTTTCAAAGGCTTTGCTGACTTTTTTAACGTATTGATCTTTGAGGAACAGACCCACCAAGGCTTTGGTCACGCTATTAGTAGCCAGCTTGGCAAAGCCTTTGGCTTCCACCTGAATGGCTTTATCGCGGGTCATATTGGCGCTTTTCTGAATCGAGCTCAGTGCCGCCATAGGCGCCGGATAATGTGGACCGGCTTTGGCACCGATAAAGCCCTTGGCTGACTCGAACGCCATCATCTGCTCAATCTGATTCAGCTTGATCGCCGTGGTCTTTTCGGTACGCCGCGCCTGATAGTCAAATACACCATCTGCCGCTTTAGTCAGCAGATCCAATGCAGCGTCACGCACAGCCTCTGTGGCTACAACCGCATCAACAGCACCGTCTTTCAGTGCTTCTGCAGCGCGCTTTTCCGCACCACCACAGATCCACTCATTGGCATTATCCACACCGATCAGACGTGGCAAGCGTACGGTGCCACCCCAACCCGGGTAGATGCCCAGCTTCACTTCCGGCAAGCCGACCTTAGCCTTGTCACCCATCACCCGGAAATCGGTAGACAGGCAAAGCTCAAAACCACCGCCCAGTGCAATACCATTGATGGCCGTTACTGTCGGGCAGGGCAGGTCTTCAATGGCATTGAAAATTTCATGTAATGACAGCAGATGCTCAACAATGCTCTCTTCCGACTGATCAAACATCTGGCTGAATTCAGTGATGTCCGCACCGACGATAAAGCAGTCTTTGGCACTGCTGAACATAACCCCTTTTACGTCGGTTAAGGCGCGAATGGCATCAACAGCCTCACGCAGCTCATTCAGTGTCAATTGATTGAACTTATTGACACTATCGCCCTGCAAATCAAACACGACCTCAACGAAGCCGCCATCAATCTGGCGCGCCGTAATCGCTTTACCTTGATAAATCATTCCTGCTCTCCTGTATTAGAGGCTTGCTTCCAGTTCGGGAACCGCGTCGAACAGATCGGCGACCAGTCCATAATCAGCCACCTGAAAAATCGGTGCCTCTTCATCTTTATTGATCGCAACGATCACTTTGGAATCTTTCATACCCGCCAGATGCTGAATCGCACCGGAAATACCCACGGCGATATACAGATCCGGTGCCACCATCTTGCCGGTCTGCCCTACCTGCATATCATTCGGCACATAACCCGCATCCACGGCGGCACGGGATGCACCTACTGCAGCACCCAGCTTGTCAGCCACCCGGTAGAGAAGATCAAAGTTCTCACCCTTACCCAGGCCACGACCACCCGACACCACAATGCTTGCCGCGGTAAGCTCCGGACGGTCAGATTCTGCCAGCGCTTCGTGACTAAAGCTGACATCGGTACTTTCAAACACCTTGTCCAGTATCTGTACAGAGGCATTCCCTCCTTCTGACGTGACCGGATCAAAGGCTGTGCCGCGTACCGTCATCACCACAACGGGATCACTGGTTTCAACCGTGGCGATGGCATTACCGGCATAAATGGCCCGCTTAAAGCGTTGTGGTGACTCAACGGCCATCACATCGGTTAACTGGTTGACGCCCAGTAGCGCGGCAACCCGCGGCAGGATATTTTTACCTGTGGTGGTCGAGGCCGCCAGAATATGGCTACAACCCTCGGCCTGATCCAGCAACAACTTGCTGACATTTTCAGCCAACTGATGTGCATAGGCCGGAGCATCGGCACAGAGTACCTGAGTGACGCCTGCCACTTGGGCGGCTTGCTCAGCAACTGAACCGCAGTTGTGGCCCGCCACCAGCAGGGTGATCTCTTTGCCTATCGCCTGAGCGGCGGCCAACACATTTAGCGTCACAGGCTTGAGTGCCTGATTATCATGCTCGGCCAGAATTAAAATACTCATGCAATCACCTTGGCTTCATTACGCAGTTTTTCAACCAGTTCAGCAACAGAACCCACTTTAATACCCGCACTGCGCTGTGCCGGTGGTTCCACCGATACCAGGGTGATATTGGACGCAACTGTAACCCCCAGTGCTTCGGCGGTTTTGACTTCCAGCGGTTTTTTCTTGGCTTTCATAATGTTTGGCAGGGAGGCATAGCGCGGTTCATTCAGGCGTAAATCGGTGGTGACAACGGCTGGCAAGGTGACGTTGAGGGTTTGTAAGCCCCCATCTACTTCACGCGTGACCTGTAGTGTTTTCCCGTCAATCTTCACTTCTGAGGCGAAGGTAGCCTGAGGACGATCAAGCAGGGCGGCCAACATCTGGCCGGTCTGGTTGTTATCCGAATCGATAGCTTGCTTGCCCAGTAAAATCAGATCAGGCTGTTCAGCTTCTGCCACCTTAGCCAGCAAACGTGCCACTGACAGGGCATCAGGAGCCGCCTCGGTATCAATACGCAAGGCACGATCAGCCCCCAACGCCAGGGCGGTTCTAAGCTGTTCTTCACAGGACTTGTTACCGATGGATACCACCAGAATTTCCGTGGCAATCCCTTGTTCTTTAAGGCGTACGGCTTGTTCAACCGCAATTTCACAGAAGGGGTTTAACGCCATTTTGACATTGGCGAGATCGACATCACTGCGGTCTGCTTTAACACGCACCTTGACGTTGTAGTCGATCACGCGCTTTACGGCGACGAGTATTTTCATTATTACTCCTCTGATTGTTATTTTTCTCAAGGGTAACAATATGCGTCAGAGCGCCGCTTTTAACAATAACAAAATCCACCCTGTTATATGACAAAAGCGATCACTCTGAAAAGCCAGGTTTATTTTTTTGGTTTTTGCATAAATGCCATAAACGCCGCACGTGCCTCGTCTGAGTTTAAGCGGGCCGCAAAGGCATCCACTTCAGAGACCAGCACCGACTGTAAACGGTTATCATCATGCTGCTTCAACATCGCCTTGCTCTGCTGTACCGCCTCGATCCCCATACTGGCCAGTGCACATGCTTTATCCATAGCAAAATCGATCACCGAACCTTGATCTACACACTGATTCACCAGCCCGACGTCAACCGCTTGTTCAGTGCCAAACACCTCACCCAGCACCAGTAACTCAAAGGCTTTGCGATGCCCCAGGCTGGATGGCAACAACAGACTGGTGCCACCTTCCGGCACCAGTCCCATGCGGGTGAAGGGTAGTTGAAAGCGCGCACTGCTATCGGCATAAACCAGATCACAATGCAGCAGCATGGAGGTACCTATCCCGATAGCCACGCCGGAAACAGCGGCTATTATCGGTTTTGGGAAAGTCGAAATGCACTGCAAAAAGCCCAGCGGAATACGAATTTTCTCAGGATCACTGATCGCCGCGACAAAGTCATTAATGTCGTTACCGGCGGAAAAATCACTGCCACTGCCACTCAGCACCACCACACGCACGCCAGCATCTTTGGCAGCAGCATTCAGTGCGTCAGTCAGGGCCTGATACATCGCGCCAGTAAGTGCATTTTTTTTACCGGGTCGATTCAGCGTCAGATGTAAAATACCCTGCTGCTGCACTGTTACTATTACGGCATCCGTCATTTCGTTTGCTCCCGATAGGCGCCCGAGAGCTTGGCAAAATGCTCTGTGGCATCCCGATACTCATCCTGCAGACGTTCCACCAACTCAGCCACTGGCGGTGCATCGGCAATCGAACCCACGCCCTGCCCGGCTGACCAGATGCTTTTCCAGGCGCTGGCGCCACCTTCCGGTGCCTGTAACTCTTCCCCCAGATCTACTTTTTTCTTCTCACCGCTGTCCGGGTCCAATCCAGCTTTTGCCAGGCTCGGCTTGAGGAAGTTGGCCCAGATACCGGATATTTTCGGTGTATAAGTAATATCAGCAGCACTGGATTCAACAATCATCTGTTTGTATTCAGGGTTGGCGCGGCTTTCCTGAGTATTGATAAAGCGTGTACCCATGTAGGCCAGGTCAGCACCCATCATCTGCGCAGTTGCGACATCCTGACCCGTCGACATGGAGCCTGACAGGATTAGAGTACCTTGATAAAACTGACGAATTTCAGCCAGCAAGGCAAAGGGGTTCAGAGTACCAGCATGGCCACCGGCACCGTTACACACGGCAATCAAGCCATCAACCCCCGCAGCGGCGGCCTTTTTGGCATGACGTACATTGATCACATCATGGAACACCAGCCCGCCATAACCGTGCACCGCATCGACAAGATCCTTGACCGCCCCCAGGGAGGTAATAATCAGCGGCACTTTATGCTTGATACAAAGCTCCAGATCAGCCTGCACCCGCGGATTGGTGTGATGCACGATCAGGTTAACCCCAAAGGGCGCGGCTTGTTTACCCGTTTCTGCCTCAAAACTATCCAGAGCTTCACGTATCTGCACCAGCCAGGACTCAAAACCCTCACTGCTACGCTCGTTCAGTGCCGGAAATGTCCCGACGATGCCAGCTTTACAGGCCTCAATCACCAGCTCCGGACCTGACACCAAAAACATTGGTGCCGAAATTAAAGGCAAGCGTAATCTGCCCTGAAACGATTCGGGGATACTCATGTTGTTATTCTCCGTGTTAAATGCTGAGCACTAGCCGTTTGGCGGCTCAGCCAGGTAGAGTTCCGGCAGGTATTGCTGCACTGCCGGTGAATTTTGTGCCCAGGTATGGCAGGTATTCAGCAATCCCTTGGCACCCAGTTTAACCATATCCTCATCACCACTGGGCCACAGCGTCTGAATAGCGGTGGTTGTGAGTGGTTTCAGCAATTCATTCAGATGGGTGCAGCCTTGAGTCCCCCCGGTCAGCTCCAGCGCTTTGCGGTGCCAGCCTGAACCTATCCGTGTTCCTTCCAAACGCTTATAGACAGCTACGATACCAGGGCACATCTGGAAGGGTGTGGCATCCATACTGGCCTCAACCTGATGAATTTTCAGACTGCGGTCCAGTGTCAGGCGCATACGGATATCATGAAAATACTCACCGGCGGCGACAAAACCGCCACGTTCAGGGTTGTCCAGTGTCTGGGTCTTTTTATCGGTCATCCGGGCTTCAATATCCCAGAGACCATCCTCCCGCTCATAGCCTTCACACACGATCTGACGACGATGGTGAAGCTTACGGCGAACGGGTTTGGGTAACGGCATGCAATTTCTCCTGAGATCTGTAGAGCAGAAATCAGGCCACCTTGTCAGCGGCCTGCTGCTCTTTAAGCTTACGCCTGAGTACCTTACCCACATTGGTTTTAGGCAGGTCGGCAACGAATTCGATATATTTGGGTATTTTATACCGAGTCAGACGCTCTTTGCTCCAGTCTTTCAGTTCTTTGATATCGGGTATTTCATCTCTGGCGACAGCTATCAGCTTGACCGCCTCACCACTATGTTCATCAGCCACACCTATAGCGGCGCATTCAAGAATTGCAGGATGTGAACAGAACACGTCTTCCACCTCATTCGGGTAGACATTAAAACCTGATACCAGAATCATATCTTTGGCCCGATCCACTATACGCAGATAGCCGCCTGGCTCACGGACGGCCACATCGCCGGTCATAAAATAGCCGTCATCGGTAAAACAGGCTTGAGTTTCGCGTTCACGCTGCCAATACCCCACCATCACCTGTGGCCCTTTAACGCAAAGCTCACCCGGCGTACCTTCCAGAACCGGCTCACCTTCAGGATCAAGAATAGCGACTTCAGTAGCGGCGACAGGTACACCAATGGTACCTAGCTGAATCGCACCAGGACGGTTAATCGACACCACCGGAGAGGTTTCTGTCAGTCCATAACCTTCCATAATTTCGCAGCCAGTTACCTCTTTCCATAAGTCTGCCGCTTTATGGGTTAAGGCACAGCCGCCCGAAATGGTCAGGGTAAACTGACTGAAATCGATAGTGCGGAAACTCGGATGATTGCACATCCCAATAAACAGGGTGTTCAACCCCATAAATGCGGTCATTTGCCATTTTTTCAGTTCTTTGACAAAGCCATCAATATCACGGGGATTAGGGATCAATACACTATGTCCGCCATAACCCATGACTACCAACGAAATGGTAAAGGCATAAATATGATACAGCGGCAAAGGTGCAATGGTGGTCTCAACACAACCCACAGGCGCCTCGTCAAGCACATCCACGCCCTGGAGCATATTTGAAATCAGATTAGCGTGACTGAGCACGGCGCCTTTGGAAAGCCCGGTAGTGCCTCCGGTATACTGCAATACAGCCGTGTCTGAGGGTTTGATGCTAACAGGTTCAGGCTGCTGCCCGATATATTTGAGCAACACTTGACGCAGATGCAGTGCACCTGGGAGATAAAACTCCGGCTCCATCTTTTTCAGATATTTAACCGCTGCATTCAGAAGGTGGCGCTTCACGAACCCATGCAAATCACCTACTTGAGTCAGAAATACTTTCTCTATATTGGTATTAGCCAGAATTTTTTCGGCATTGTGCGCCATACTTTTATGGATCACTAACGCCCGGGCACCCGAGTCAGCAAACTGATGTTGCATTTCACGCGGGCTATACAGCGGATTAGTATTCACAATCACCAGACCCGCTTTTAATGCACCAAACAGCACCACCGGATATTGAATCAGGTTAGGTAACTGAATCGCAATTCTGTCGCCCGGCTTCAGATCAGTTTCGCGCTGCAGATATACGGCAAACGCATTCACAAGTTCGTGTAGTTCGGCATAGTTCAGCGTACGCCCAAAGCTGGTGAAAGCCGGTTTGAGTGCATAGTCTTTGCAGGCACGCTCAAAGACATCAATTATATTGCTGTAACCATAGCGATTGAGGGATTCAGGAATATGACTTCCACGTTGGTTATCCATATCAGGATCCTGATTTTATTTTTATAAATTCAAATATATATAGCTACATTATAGCAGCTGGATGCGCTTGCCATTTGCGCAAACGCATCCTGTAGACATCAACTTGGCGGAAAAATTGAGGTCAACCGTGTAGCCAGCATAATGTCACCATCTGCCTGAATGCGACCGGTCATAAAAGCCTGCATACCATCTGTTTCACCACTCATCACCTCTTCCAGTGTTTGAGCATCCATTGTCAGTGTAACGCTCGGGTCATCATGCTCACCCTGTGCCACCTTACAGCTGCCATTGTCTACACTAACATTCCAGGCCTCACCATCAGTAATCTGATATTGAAATACAGCACTTAGATCCCCCGCTGCACTACTGTTAAAACGTTGCTCCATTGCTGAAAATACTGCATGTAAATCTGCCATAGTCGGGGCCTCTCCTGTTGAGGATTTGGTTTTATAACGCCTGGCATTCAAGCTCAGCGCCGCGGACAGTACACGCTGTCCGGTTTTGGTTCGCAATAATGCTTTCATTTTTTTGCCCAGGCATCAGAAAGCAAAGTGCTCTGAATCCAGTTCCATCAGATTGTCGGCACCGGACAACATCACTTCGGCCAGTGTTCGTGTGCGCGGTAGTAAGCGCTCAAAGTAGAAACGCGCCGTTTTCAGTTTGGCGTGATAGAAATCGGCATCACTGGGGTTTTCTGCCAATTTGCGCATTGCCACTTCCGCTTGACGCGCCCATAGCCAGGCGAGGGTGATATAACCGGAATACATCAGATATTCGACAGATGCAGCCCCGACCTCTTCACGGTTTTTCATCGCTTTCATACCGATCTGCAGTGTCAAATCGCCCCACTCTTTATTTAAGCGCGACAAGGCACTGACAAACGGCTGCATCGGCTCATTATCTGCTTGAGACTGACAGAATTTATGGATAATTTTTGTGAAGCGCTTGAGTAGCTCACCCTGAGACATCAACACTTTACGACCTAAAAGATCCAGTGCCTGGACCTGCGTAGTACCTTCATAAATGGTGGCAATACGGGCGTCACGCAGGTTCTGCTCCATACCCCACTCGGCAATGTAGCCATGCCCACCAAACACTTGCACCCCGTGACTGGCTGATTCCAGACCGGTTTCGGTCAGAAACGCTTTGGCAATAGGCGTCAATAACGACAGTAGATCTTCGGCTTCCTGTTTCTCTTCCGGTGTTTCTGCTAATTTGGAACGGTCTACCTGCTGAGCAGCGAAATAAATGAGAGCACGACCGCCCTCCGCAAAGGCTTTCTGAGTCAGCAGCATGCTGCGTACGGCTGGATGAACAATAATAGGGTCCGCTGCTTTATCCGGATTTTTGGGGCCGCTCAAGGCACGCATCTGTAAACGGTCACGTGCGTAAGCAAGCGAATTCTGAAAGCCCCACTCTGTATGTGACAAGCCCTGCAACGCTGTACCAATACGTGCCGTGTTCATAAAGGTGAACATGCAGTTAAGGCCTTTGTTAGCCGGGCCAATAAGATAACCGGTAGCATTATCAAAATTCATTACACAGGTAGCATTGCCGTGGATACCCATCTTGTGCTCGATGGAACCGCAACTGACCGCATTGCGCTCACCGACATTACCCTCGGCATCAGGCAGGAACTTGGGCACAATGAACAGCGAAATGCCTTTGGTACCGGCGGGTGCATCCGGCAGGCGTGCCAGCACGATATGAACAATATTACCGGCAAGATCATGCTCACCTGCGGAGATGAATATTTTGGTGCCGCTAATACGATAGCTGCCATCGTCGGCAGGTTCCGCTTTGGTGCGCAGCATGCCCAGGTCAGTACCGCAGTGTGCTTCGGTCAAACACATGGTACCGGTCCACTCACCTGAGACCAGTTTGGTCAGATAGGTCTGCTTCTGCTCCTGGGTACCGTGGGCTTCAAGGGTGTTCATCGCTCCATGACTCAGCCCTGGATACATGCTCCAGGACCAGTTAGCACTGCCGACCATCTCATTGATAAAAATCCCCAACGACTCCGGCAATCCCTGGCCACCCCACTCAGGATCATGAGCCAGTGACGGCCAGCCGCCCTCAACAAAGGCCTGATAGGCTTCAGCGAATCCATCCGGCGTTGTAACCTCGCCCTCGTTAAACTGACAGCCCTGCTGGTCACCCACCTGGTTAAGCGGTGATAACACTCGTTCAGCAAATTTCGCCCCCTCTTCGAGAATGGCAGAAACCATATCCGGGGTAGCCTCTTCACAGCCGGGGAGGCTCTGGTAATGCTTTTCCAACTCCAGCACGTCATTGAGCATGAACTGCATATCACGCAGGGGAGCTTTATATTCGGCCATAACGCAAACCTCATCTTATCGTTATTGTACTTACTGTTACCTACAGAATGGACGAAGCACGGCAATCTACCAATAACAAAAGCTACCAATATTACTGACAAAAGCGCTCTGGTGATTTAAGGCACTATCTCAATGCGCTATCCAGACGAGAGACATAAGGTACGACCGAAAGCTTATCCTGTGCAGGTGAGGTAGCAAAAGCACGCACAATAGCCAGAGCCTGAATCACTTGATCTCTAGTCTCTGCAGACCAACCGGAGAGCATCTCTGGCGGTAGCTGTTGGTACCGGGTTGCCAATTGCCATAATGCTGGATTTTCACGCTCAGCCTTCAGAGCGCCATAAGCCAAAATTACCCGATCACCGATCTCAGCCCAGCGTTACGCACTGGTAAAGCCATGACTAATGACAGTTTTATTCAGCTCATAATGAAATGCTGGCTCCTGTTCGACTAGGCGTGCCACCGCTTGTTGATGCGGATTAAACGGCAATCCAGGCAAGGGCGTCATCTCTTCAAACCAGCCACTCACCCGGCCCGATGCTTCCAGCCGCGCCCCCAGAGCTTCTACATCCGGTAAACTGCTGATATAGGCCTCAATAGCTGTAGCTTCCATGCGCACAGACTCGGCCTTGAGGGGCAGCGCTATCAACAGTAGCAACAACACAACCCAAACACGTTTCGCTGACATAATTAATCCTGTAATCAAAGGTGCTTAACAGGATTTTAGCAGTGAAACGGTAAAGCGGGCTATTTACCCTCTTCATCAAATAAATCCGGCGAAGACGTCAGCTCTGGATGCGGCTTCAGGAAAGCCGTCAGCGCAGGCAGCAGAATTAACGCACCCAGCATGTTCCAAAGGAACATGAAGGTCAGCAAAATCCCCATATCGGCCTGAAATTTGATCGGCGAAAAAACCCAGAGTACCACACCGATAGCCAGGGTTAACCCGGTAAAGGCTACCGGTTTACCTGTCGTCCTGAGGGTTTCGAAGTAGGCATCCGTAAGTTTCATGCCCTGGCTCAGGTAGTTACTCAGACGTGAATAGATATAAATACCGTAATCCACGCCGATACCCACACCCAGCGCGATCACCGGTAAGGTGGCCACTTTTACACCGATACCCATCACCGCCATCAATGCCTGACACAACAAGGAGGTCAGCGCTAGCGGCAGGATAATACACAACACGGTTTTGAATGAACGGAAGGTCAGCAGACAGAGCAAACTAACTACGCCATAAACCCAAGCCAGCATCTCATACTGTGCACGCGCAATCACCTGATTGGTGGCCGCTTCAAACCCACTGTTGCCAGCCGCCAACTCAAAACGCAGTGTTTCTGAGTTATAGTTTGTGGCAAAAAGCTCCACCTCTTGGCTGACACGGTTCAAGGTATCCGCTTTATGGTCATCCAGAAACAAAATAACGGGCAGCAAAGAACAGTTGGCATTCATCAGCCCACCAGGCACATAGGCTAATGATGCATTGATAACAAACTGATTTCGGCTCAGTGCACGCCATTTAGGGTTACCCTCATTCAATCCGGCGGTAATACGCTTGGACAGGTCGGCCAGGGAAATACTGGACTGAACCCCTGGCACTGATTGCATATGGTGCTGGAAGCGTTCGACTGATGACAGGGTATTAAAATGGCTGCACTGCTCAGGTTCCGTCACAGCCATCACCACAAACACATCACTCGACGTGGAGTAGTTGGTGGTAACAAAGTTATTATCAAGATTGTAACGTGAATCGGCACGCAGCTCTGGTGCACCCTTATCCAGATCACCTATCTGCAAATCACGCGCCGCATATGCCCCAACAACTACGAGCATCAGTGCAACAATCAGCGCGGTGGATGCACCCTTACGAGTCGCAAACCAGGTTAGTGCACGCCAGTGTTCACCACCTTGATCTGACTGCATCTGGGCATGACGTATTGCCCGCTCACCCACCCCGAGATAGGACATTAGCAACGGCAGCAAAAGCAAATTGGTCAGAATGATCACCGCAACACCCAGAGAAGCGGCCACAGCCAGCTCCTGAATCACCTGAATATCGATCACCATCAGGGTAAAAAAGCCTATGCCATCAGAGACCAGTGCCGTCAATCCGGGAATATAGAGCAAGCGAAACGCACTACGTGCAGCATGCCATTTATCCGGATCATGAAGGCTCTCAAGCCGGATACTGTTGACGATTTGTACCCCGTGACTCACCGCAATAGCAAACACCAGGAAAGGTACCAGCATGGAATAGGGATCTATGCCATAACCCAGCGCATTCAACAGACCCAACTGCCAGATAACGGCAATCAACGAGCATGCCAGTGGAATCAAGGTACCGTTAATACTGCGCGAATAGAGATACAGCAGCACTAGCGTAATCAATATGGCCAGTGCAAAGAACAGTGCTACCTGTTTGGCTCCATCGATCAGATCACCAATAATCTTGGCAAATCCGGTAATATGAATACTGATATCATCGCTCTGATAGGCGTCCCTGACCAGGGTTTCCAGCCGTTCAGAAAATGCATTGTAATCAAGCCGCTCACCAGTTTCCGGATCAAAATCCAACAACGGCACTTCAATAATGGCTGAACGGAAGTCATTTGCCACCAGCCTACCAACCTGACCGGAGCGCAACACATTAATGCGCAACTGCTCCAGGCTCTCTGCACTGCCATCGTAATCCGGTGGTATCACCGGACCGCCAACAAAGCCTCGCTCAGTCACTTCAGTCCAGCGCACGTTCGGCGTCCAGATAGACTGTAAGGCAGAACGATCAACACCCGGAATAAAGAACAACTCATCAGTCACCTGGCGCAGCACATCCTGATACTCAGTATTAAAAATATCCTCACCCTGAGTTGCCACTGCCACGCGAACACTGTTCCCTAACCCGGACAAATCATTCTGATAGGTCAGGTAATTTTCAACATAGGGATGGCTAGCCGGAATCATTTTCACAAAACTGGCATCCGGACGTATCTGTACCGCCTGCCAGCCCAGCACCAGTGTTACCAGCACAAATAACGACAACACCCATGGCCGATGATGGAACAACAAGGTTTCAATCCATTGCTCGGAGCGTTGAATCGGTAACAATAAACTTTGTGCCAAACGCTTCATTGATCAGCTCCCAGCAATTGATAAGTATAAATACCTTGCTCACCAGCGAGCACCCATCCAGCCGCTATGGGCACAACGGCATTAAAGTGACGCCTAACTCCGGTATTAAGCTCTGTCAAATCCTGGTACTGTCCTCCACTGAGCAGGGTACCACCCAATCCGGCAATAGCCAGTTGTTGATTATCACTGTAGCCCCCCATGAAACTGACCGTGGTATCCACCGGTACGGCGCCCCAATCAAAACCGCCATCGGCACTGACGAATAGATGGCCACGCAGTCCCAGCGCAAATAACTTACCCTTATGTGCAACCAGATCAAAAAATGACCCCTGATAAGGAGAAGGTAGCGCATACCAGCTGTCTCCCTGATCATCTGAGCGCATCAACAGTCCAGCCTCTCCGGCAATAATCAGCGCACCATCCAGCATCGTTATCGCATTAAGATGCATCTGATCAGGATTTGGCAATCGCTCACTGATTAACTGCCAGGTTTCACCTGCATCAGTCGTTTTCAGTGCAGTCCCGTATGCGCCCAGTAAAAATCCAGTTTCAGCATCCCTGAACCAGACACGCAACAGAGGGTTCGCTGGCCCTTCTTCCAAGGCGAATTCTGCATCCTCAAGTGCGAACATTAGATCTTCTTCCAGCAGAGGATCATCCGAGGGCGTTTCTGCCAGGCTATCCAATTGAGCTTGCAGGCTCGTCACTTTTAACTCATTAAGCTGATAGCCATCGAGTTTCAAGGTCCAGTTTGCCCCTGCATCATCGGTCTGCAGCAGCACGCCGTCATGGCCGGTCGCCCAGCCACGCTCTGCAGAGGTAAAATCTACTGAGGTCAGCAGGGTCGTCACGGGCACACTGGCCTGCTGCCATTGCTGGCCCTGATCATCAGAATAGATAACCACCCCCATGTCACCGACCGCGACCAAACGATCACCAGCACGGACAATATCGGTCAGCATCACCGAAAAAGCCGCGTCTGACTGAGGTGAGGGTTGCTGCAGCCGGTCAGGCAGACCGGCGGCAAGTGGCAATACTGTGAGACTAATACCCAAAAGGCCCAGTCTTATCAGAGGTTTTAAAGTATTCAGCATGATTGTTGTTATATCGCTGTAATGTCAGTCAGTATAAAATTGCGTGTCAGACACGCTCGAAAAGAGCGGCAATGCCCTGGCCACCACCTATGCACATGGTCACCACAGCATAACGCCCCTGAATACGCTCAAGCTCATAAAGCGCTTTAACCGTAATGACCGCACCGGTTGCACCTATAGGGTGCCCAAGGGAAATACCGCTACCATTAGGATTCACCCGTTCATTCGGCAAATCCAGATCCCGGACAACAGCCAACGCTTGAGAAGCAAAGGCTTCGTTGATCTCCCAGACATCGATTTCACCAACCTGTAACACGGCCTGCTCCAATAACCGCTTAACCGCAGGCACCGGACCAATTCCCATATACTTAGGCTCCACGCCCGCAAAGGCATAACCGACCAGACGCGCCATCGGCTTCAGTCCGGAGGCTTGTAGCTCTTCACCACTGACCAATACCACCGCCGCGGCAGCATCATTTAAACCAGATGCATTACCTGGCGTTACGGAGCCATCCTTTTTAAAGGCCGGACGCAACTTATGCATATCATCGAGGGTACAGTTGTAACGCAAGTGTTCATCGGTATCGAACACCTGCTCACCTTTACGGGTTTTAATAGTGACTGGTAGGATTTGCTCTTTAAAGCGGCCCTGCTCTATGGCTGCCTGGGCACGTTGATGACTTTGTACCGCAAGTAGATCCTGATCTTCACGGCTGACATCCCACTTTTCGGCAATATTTTCAGCGGTTACGCCCATGTGTACGTTTTCAATAGGACAAGTCAGAGCACCCACCATCGAGTCCAGCACTTGCGCATCGCCCATGCGCTGCCCCCAGCGCCCTGACGGCAGCCAGTAATTAGTCCGACTCATGGACTCAGCACCGCCAGCTACGGCTGCATGGCACACACCCAGCTCAATCTGCTGAGCCGCCGAGATTATCGCCTGTAAGCCACTACCACAGAGGCGGTTAACTGTCAGAGCAGGGGTTGTATCTGCCAAGCCACCCGATATAGCGGCCACCCGGGAGATATACAGATCACGTCGTTCGGTCGGTACGACATTGCCAAACACGCAATGGCCAATATGTGCAGCTGGAACGCCACTACGACTCAGGGCTTCTGCAACAACTTTGCCTGCCAAATCAGCAGGGGGGTGATCCTTGAGTGAGCCACCAAAACCGCCTATCGCCGTTCTGACGGCGGCAACCACGTAAACATCCCGATTATTCATGGTAAGACCCTTTATTATCGCTACTTATCGGACTTAGATGACTGACAGCATCGCGCATGCGGCCATCTGCTTCAATAACACAAGCCGCCAGCCTGCCTGACAATATAGTTCAGCCTAACGAGCAACTCGGCATAACTATTCACCTTTCATCACTAAAAAGAAAGCCTGATGAAAAACAAAAGCAAGCTCAGAATATGTAATAATTACCCAGACATAACTAACGGACCGACTGTACGATGATCTTAACGCTGTTCTTTGTCGCGGTGATGCTGATGATCAGCATCCTGCTGAGCCCCCTGTCTAACCGGATAGGTCTTCCGGTGCTGCTGCTGTTTCTGGGTGTCGGCATGCTGGCCGGGCAGAACGGCTTCGGTCATCTGTTACCTGCGGATACTGAAACCACCTTTATGGTCGGGCATCTTGCCCTGGCGATCATTCTACTGGACGGCGGCATGCGCACCCGTGCAGAAACTTTCCGAGTGGGTCTGAAGCCAGCCTTAACCCTGGCAACGCTTGGCGTGGTGATCACCGCGGGTATTACCGGTCTTGCCGCCGTCTGGATTCTGGACCTGCCACTGATCTACGGCCTACTCATAGGCACCATCATCTCCTCCACAGATGCGGCCGCTGTATTCGCTCTGCTGCAAAACCGCGGGTTACGTCTGAACCAACGTGTCAGCGCTACCCTGGAAATTGAGTCCGGCAGTAACGACCCCATGGCGATATTTTTAACCATTGTCCTACTGGAACTGATTGTGCAGGAAACCCCTCCCAGTGTATTGGATTCTGTATGGCTGCTGCTGAAACAGCTGTCGTTGGGTGGCATCGGAGGTCTACTGGGTGGTTTTATGCTGGCCTGGCTGCTCAAGCGCTTTAATCTGATTGCAGCTTTTTATCCGCTCTTGGTCACAGCCACCGGACTGAGCGTATTCTCAGCCACTTATCTGTTAGATGGCAGTGGCTTTCTGGCTATCTATCTGATGGGGGTTATTGTCGGAAACCGACAGGTCAAAAAAATGGAAGATATTCTTCAGGTACATGACGGGCTCGCCTGGCTGGCACAACTCTGTCTGTTTCTAATGCTGGGCCTGCTGCTGGCACCGGAAGAAAAAATGAGCCATATCACTGAGGGGGTTTTGCTCGGTGGTGTATTGATCCTGATAGCCCGTCCGCTGGCAGTAGCACTGACTCTCTGGCCATTTGGCTTTCGCCTCAAGGAACAGGTTTTTATCTCCTGGGTGGGCCTGCGCGGTGCAGTCCCCATTGTACTGGCGCTATTTCCGCTAATGGCAGGCATACCAGATGCCACCATTTTCCCAACGATAGCCTTTATTGTTGTCATCATGTCACTGCTGGTACAGGGCACCACGCTGGCCGCTTCAGCCCGCTGGCTGAAACTGGAACTGCCTGCACAACCTAAAGCGATGCAACACAGTCAACTGGAGTGGAGCGATGGCACGGAACACCAGCTGATGCTGTTTGAACTGGATGGTGAGCACTGGACACCACCGCGCACCCTGAGTGGCATTCGTCTGCCTGAAGGCATTGTCATCTGTGCATTGTTACGGGAGAACCAACTCATACCCTGGCACAGTGACGTAAAACTGGCGGGTGGGGATCGATTGGCCGTGATCGGGCCAGAAGAAACAGAGCTGGCACTGGCCAAGTTATTTAGTTCAGCAGAATCCATCCCGGCGTTGCGCGAAAATGTGTTCTTTGGTCTGTTTGAGCTGAATGGAGACATTCTAATCAAAGACCTGCAGGCCAGTTTTGGCATTCAGGTGAACGATGGCAACCCTGAGCAATCACTGGCCGATTATGTTGCAACTCATTTGCCGAACCATCCGGTTGTGGGTGACAGAGTGCGTATTGGCCCCGTGACACTAGTCGTCAAGGCCATGCAGGGTGATACTGTTATCAGAGTCGGTCTGAAAATTTCCTGATCTGTAACTGTTACATTCAAGGTGATCTAATGAAATATCTGACATTGGTACGCCATGCGAAATCAAGCTGGAAAGATCCTAGCCTAAGTGATTACCAACGCCCCCTGAACAAACGAGGGCTTCGCGACCTGCCGGCATTGTGTGAACGCCTGGCAGGCTTTAAACTTCTACCTGACAGGCTGATCTATAGCCCGGCCAGACGCACTCAAACCACAGCAGAAGGTATCATACATAAGCTGTCTATCGCGGCTGACATGGTTTTACCCTGTGCCTCAGTGTATGAAGCCACGGCAACCGAGCTACTCAATCTGATCAGATCAGAAGCAGATAACACAGACCATCTGATGCTGGTAGGTCACAATCCGGGGCTTCAGGATCTCGGCGACTTGCTCAGCGGGGAAGCAGTACCCCACTTACCAACCAGCGCCGTCCTGCATCTGGCACTGCACATTGATCATTGGCAAGAGGCAGGCCCTGCTACTGCCACCTGCCAGCTACTGGATTATCCTGGGCTACACGCGCAGTGAATATTAACTTTTCTAATTAATGGATAACATTGTGGATCTTTACCTGACGTCATTGGGTTTCACTGCCAGCATTGTGACCCCGATATTTTTTATTGTATTTCTGGGCTTTATTCTGCGGCGCACGGGACTGATCGACGCCAATTTTGTCAGCGTCAGTTCCAAGCTGGTGTTTACCATCACCCTGCCGGCGCTGGTATTTATGTCGATTGCACAGATGGACTTCCACGCGGTATTTAATCCCGGTCAGTTGACCTATGTTATCCTCGGCACCCTGAGCACCTTTGTGCTGATCTGGTGGCTGGCCGCCCGCTGGATCACAAACCCTGCTGACCTGGGTGCGTTTATCCAAGGTGCCTTTCGCAGTAATTATGGCATTATCGGGCTGGCTGTCTGCTTCAACCTGTTTGGTGAATCCGGTCTGGCCCAAGCCTCGCTGCTGTTGGCACTGGTTATCCCGATGTATAACGTGCTGGCGATTCTCTGTCTGACACTGCCCATGCGCCGCAGTCAATCGGTCAGTCTGCTATCCACATTGTTTGAGATCGCCAAAAACCCATTGATTCTGGCGGTCGTCTTCGCCCTGCCGATTTCATATATGGGTATCCAGTTACCTGATGTAGTTGCCACTACTGGGCGCTATTTTGCCAATCTGACCTTACCCCTGGCCCTGCTGGCCATTGGCGGTACGCTGAATCTGAAAAGCCTGCGCGACAGCTCAGTACAAGCCTTCTGGGCAACCAGCACCAAATTGGTGTTTCTACCACTGGTACTGACCACAGGCGCCTGGCTGGTCGGTTTCAGGGCCCAGGAGTTAACCATTATGATGGTATTGTTTGCCTGTCCAACAGCTGCAGCAAGCTTTGTAATGGCCAAGACGATGGGCGCCAATGCCGAACTCTCAGCCAACATTATTCTGACCACTACGCTCGGTTCGGTAATCACACTGAGTATTGCCATCTATCTGGCCAGTCTACTGGGCTGGGTTTAACCCGCCCCACAGACTGGGCATTGTGGCTCCGCTGACAGACGCATTTCTCGCCACTCCATGCGCCGCCCATCCAGAAGCAGCAAACGCCCGGTTAAGGATTTGCCAGCACCTGCAAGCAGCTTAATGGCTTCCATCGCCTGTACAGAGCCGATAATACCCACTAGCGGGGCCAATACGCCGGATTCTGAACAACTCAGAGCCTGATCATCTCCCTGAGGATAAAGACACTGATAACAGGGTGATTCCGGGTTACGTGGATCAAATACACTGACCTGCCCATCAAAACGTATGGCCGCGCCAGATACCAGTGGTTTGCCTGCAGCAAAACAAGCCGCATTAAGGGCAAAGCGGGTAGTGAAATTATCACTGCAGTCCAGCACCAGATCGACCTTCGCGACTACATCAGCCATGCTGTCGGCATCCAGGCGCTGACACAGCGCATGCACTTGAACATCCGGATTCACAGCCTGGAGGGCCAGTTTAGCGGAGTCGACTTTTGATTCGCCGATCCGCTCGGTAGTATGTACAATCTGGCGCTGCAGATTGGAAAGATCGACCAGATCGTCATCAACCAGCCATAGCTCTCCCACTCCAGCTGCTGCCAGGTAGAGACTGACCGGGCTGCCTAATCCACCCAGCCCGACAATTAACACCCGACTGTTTAGCAGTCGTTGTTGCCCATCGATATCGATATCCGGCAACATAATTTGCCGACTGTAGCGCAACAACTGCTCATCACTCAGGAGCATAACACCCTCCACTTATACGTTCATGGCCGTTCAGATCTCGCTGAGTAAAGCTTAACTGAAAACCGGCGGCATCCAATTGCGCACGTACCGCCGCGCCCTGATCATAGCCATGCTCAAACACCAACCATCCGCCAGCAACCAGGTAGTTAGGCACTTGAGCGATAATATCGATGATATCAGCCATGCCTTGCTGTTCAGCGACCAGTGCTGAACGGGGCTCATAACGTACATCACCCTGTGTCAGACAGGTATGTGCAGAGTCTATATAAGGAGGGTTACTAAGGATCAGATCATAACGCCCCGAAAGGGGTGAACACCAACTACCCGCCAGAATCTGAACATTATTGATACCTAAGCGGTGTGCATTGCGCTGCGCTAACAATACCGCACCCGACTGCAATTCTGTGGCATCTATGTTCCAGTCAGGACGCTCACTGGCCAGCGCTAACGCAATCGCACCAGTGCCTGTACCCAGATCAGCCACGCGAACAGGCTGATCTGAAAACTGCTGCAACGTCCACTCAATCAACAACTCGGTTTCAGGGCGGGGAATCAGGGTCTCAGGGCTTACCTCCAGATCCAAAGTCCAAAACCCCTGGCGTCCAGTCAGATGCGCAACCGGCTCTCCGGCGACACGACGCTCAAACAACTGCGCATAGGTCTGCTGTTGTGACTGACTCAGCTCGGCGTCTGGCCAGGCATATAGGTAGCTACGCGGTTTGTTAAGTAGATGGCACAGCAATAACTCACAATCCAGTCGCGGCGTTTCACTCAAGCCGCTCAGTTGTTCACTGAGCGCAAGCGCCTGATCAACCCTCATCACTCAGGCTACCTAATTGTTCTGCCTGATACTCGTTGCGCAAGGGCTCAATCACCGCTGCCAGATCACCGCTCATCACTTCATTGAGCTTGTAGAGTGTCAGATTAATACGGTGATCGGTGACCCGCCCCTGAGGAAAATTATAGGTACGAATACGTTCTGAACGGTCACCACTTCCCACCAGACTTTTGCGTGTTGAGGCCTGAGCAGCCTGCTGCCGGTCAGTCTCAGCCTGTTGCAGACGCGAAGCCAGCAATGCCATAGCCTTGGCCCGGTTCTTATGTTGAGAGCGCTCATCCTGACATTCCACCACCACTCCGGTAGGCAGATGGGTAATGCGGATGGCTGAGTCGGTTTTGTTAATATGCTGGCCACCAGCTCCCGATGCCCGGAAAGTATCTATGCGCAGATCGGCTTTATTGATTTCAATCGCTGCCGCTTCATCCAGCTCCGGCATGACTGCAACGGTACAAGCTGAAGTATGGATGCGTCCCTGGGACTCAGTGTCAGGCACCCGCTGTACCCGATGAGCTCCGGATTCGAACTTCAACCGGGCATACACCTGCTGACCACTGATGAGGCTCACCACCTCTTTAAAGCCACCATGTTCACCCTCGCTGGCGCTGATCATCTCTACACGCCAACCCTGCAACTCCGCATAACGAAGATACATACGGTAGAGATCACCCGCAAAAATAGCCGCTTCATCGCCCCCTGTGCCGGCACGAATTTCGATGAACGCATTGCGGTTGTCATTTGGGTCTTTCGGCAAGAGCAATAGTTGCAATGCGTGTTCAAGACTCGTGCGCGACTCTATTGCGGCGGAGATTTCTTCTTCAGCCATGGCGCGCATTTCAGCATCTGGATCCTGAGCCATCAGTTGCGCTTCACGCAGATCCTCACCCGCCTGAAGCCAAGCCTTATAATGTTCAACCACCGGCTCCAGCTCAGCATACTCCATAGAATAGCGACGAAAGCTATTCTGGTCACTGATCACACCCGCATCACTCAGCAAGGCTGACAGTTCTTCAAAGCGATCGGCCAGGGTCTCCAGACGGTTCTGTATCGATGTTTTCATCAATGGCGGTCTCAGTCCTGTTGCTTCGGCAGATCGATGCCAGGAAGTTGAAAAAGTTCTTTCACGGATTTTTGCAGATCATCCCGCCCTTCAGCCGAAGCATCTCTGAGGCTGACAGTCGGCTGATGCAGTAATTTATTCGTCAGGCCACGCGCCAGCATATCTAACACCTGCTCTGGGGGCTTGCCAGCCTGCAGCTGACGCTGAGCTTTTTCCAGCGCAACCTCACAGAGACTATGCGCATGCAGGCGCAGGGAGGTAACGGTGTCCACCACATCCAGCTCACGCAACTGACGCATAAATTCGTGTGCGCCGGCTTCAATGATCTGCTCGGCTTCGCGTGCAGCGGATTCTCGCCCGCGCTGATTCTCTTCGATCACTTCGGTCAGATCATCAACCGTATACAGATAGACATCATCCAACTGTCCAACCTGGGGCTCAATATCACGAGGTACAGCAATGTCTACCATGAACACGGGTTTGTGCCGACGTTTCTTTAACGCACTCTCTACAGCACCCTTACCCAGAATAGGCAATTGACTGGCAGTAGAAGAGATGATGATATCAATATCCGGCAATACCGAAGGGATATCACCCAAGGCGATCGCTTTACCATCAAACAAGGCCGCCAGATCCAGTGCTCGACCCAGTGTACGGTTAGCAACTGTCAGATTGCGGACGCCGGCACGATACAGGTGCCTGGCGACCAGCTCAATGGTTTCACCCGCACCGATCAACAGCGCCCGAGATTCACTCAGATCAGCAAAAATATGCTGTGCCATACTGACAGCGGCATAAGCTACAGATACGGGGTTCTGACCAATCGCCGTATGCGTTCTGACTTGTTTAGCAACATTAAAAGCATGGCGGAATAAACGCCCCAATTCAGAACCAATAAAGCCTTCTTCCTGAGAAACACTGTAAGCCGATTTAAGCTGACCCAAAATCTGAGGTTCACCCAACACCAGCGAATCCAGCCCGGAAGCCACTCGCATCATGTGCCGTGCCGCGTCATCACCTTCAAAACAATAGCTGCACTCACTCAGCCTGACCACATCAAGATCATGATAATGCGCCAGCCATTGCAGTAGCTTCTGAGCGCAAGCATCACCTTCTGCACTACTGTAAACCTCAGTTCGGTTACAGGTCGACAAAATAGCGACTTCCTTCAAACCCGCCAGTTTACAGGCATCTTGCATGGCCTGAGCAAGGTTTTCCGGCGCAAACGCCACCCGCTCACGCACCTCAACCGGTGCCGTCTTGTGATTAATACCTAATGCCAGCAGTGTCATAGAAATGGATACGCAACCAACTACCTTAAAATAAGCCGCCTATCATACACCTTTACGCTGCGCTGATTAAGCCACCCTTCAAAGACTGTGGCGATAAAACCACCGAAGCCTCTGGCACGTAAGCAAACACAATGATGTGCAATCGACAAACAGACTAAAATTCCTCTATAGTGCAGTGGCGTCTCGATCGCTGAAGGATAGTTGATATGAACAAAACGCTGCTAGGGCTTCTAGCCGGTACATTGCTTACCGGATGTACAGGTTTGCCGAATGAAAACTCGACAACAACCACCCATGAAGTGGTTGACTTGCCACTACCCGAGGTCAGCTATCAGCCGGGTGAACTCAACCGTGAAATACTGTTTGATTTGCTAAGCGCCGAAATGGGTGGTCATCATGGCCGCTACGACCAAGCTTTAGCCAGCTATCTCAAACAGGCACGCTTGACCGGCGATGCAGGCATAGCCGAACGCGCCACACGCATTGCCCAATTCATGCGTGACAGCGAAGCGGTTGTCAGCAGCGCCAGCATCTGGGCTGAAGCCGCACCGGATAATAGTGAACCCAGAGAGCTGCTCGCAGGCATTCTGCTTCATGAAGGTCGCTTTGATGAAGCGCTTCCCTGGCTTGAATCTGTATTAAGCGATTCCGACTCGGATGCCGCCTTACTAATCAGTTCACAAACCGAGTCCATTGATCCGGATATTGCCAGTCATTACCTGGAGCTACTCAATAAAATTCTCCAGGACCAACCCGACCGAACTGACCTTCACCTGGCCTCAGGGCTACTATACCTGCGCCTGGACGATCCTAGCTCAGCCATGCGCTCGTTTGACCGAGGGCTTGCGATAGAACCTTACCAACCCCAGTTGGTCATGCAAAAAGTAGAATTGCTGCGACAGCAAGACCAGATCGCCCCCGCATTACAACTCGTCAGCCGGGCGGCTCTGCGTCATCAAAACAACAACCAACTACAGATACAACAGGCACAGTTACTGATACTGTCGGGCAATTTTCGCCGGGCCGAGCGAATGATGGCTGAACTGCTTGAGCTTAGACCGCAAGATACCCAGTTGCACCTCTATTTTGCCTTACTGCTGCTTGATCATGAACACTATGAAAGCAGCCGCGAACTACTGGAAGCACTTAAAGAAAAAGACCCACAGAATAGTGAAGTTGATTTCTACCTTGGGCATTTGGCACAACAACTAGGTGAACGTGACACCGCTCTATTCCACTATAGCGCCGTTAACGAAGGCAGCACATTTCTGCAGGCTCAAGCAAACTCGCTTGAGTTACTTAACAGCGCAAATGACCGCGAGCTGGCGGAGAACACTATCAGCCAAGCCATCAGTCGTCAGCCCGGTCTGAGAACCGGGCTGGTCATCATGCTGGCAGAATGGTACAAGGCCCACAATTTTACTCAGGTGGCTCTGCAACGCCTGAACAGCGAACTGCAAAAAACACCTAATGACACGCGCCTGCTTTATACCCGCGCCCTCTTTCATGAGTCAGACCAGCCCCAGCAGGCACTCCTGGATCTGCGTAGAGCACTGGAACTAGAGCCAACCAACCCCATGTACCAGAACGCGCTAGGCTATACGCTGACACAGTACACTCAACGCTATGAAGAAGCTCACAGCCTTATTGCGCAAGCACTGGAGCAACAACCCAATGATCCGGCCACACTGGACTCTATGGGCTGGGTACTGTTCAAACTGGAGCGCACTGAGGAAGCCCTGTCTTTTCTGCGGCGCGCTTATTCAGCTTACCCGGACTCCGAAGTCGCTGCTCACCTGATACGCGTATTGCATAAACTTGAACACAGAGAAGAAGCCCTGCAACTACTCGAAAAACATCTGCAAACCGCACCAGATAATCAGCACTTGCTCAATGCAGCTGAACAGATCGGAGCCTTCTAGGGTGATGAGGCGACTACTGCTCGGTATTAGCCTGCTACTACTTTCTGCCTGCAGCGTTTCGCCACGACTACCGGCACCAGATACGCAGGAACAGGCGTTCATCTACCAGATGAATAACTGGTCCATGGATGCACGTATCAGCATTAACCGCGAAGAACGCAGCGATAATGCCAGACTCAATTGGAAACAGAAGCAAGACGATTATCGCATCAGCCTGACAGCGGGCCCATTCAATCAGTCGGTTGCCCTGATGCAAGGGCGTCCTGGTCAGGTAGAAATCCAGGTAGCCGGTGAGGATGACCGCTATGTTGCCCGCACCCCCGAAGCCCTCATGCAGGCGATACTGGGCTGGAATCTGCCAGTAAGTCATGCCGTCTGGTGGGTGCGCGGCTTGCCTGATCCTGGCCAGCCTCACGAGTCGCTGACAGCAGATACTCAGCAACACTTTCTACAAGCGGGCTGGGACATTAAAATCCTACGTTACCAGGAAATCGAGCCTGGCACCCGCCTACCTTCCCGTCTGCGAATGATGCATAATGACCTGACAGTTAATCTGGTCATCAGTCGCTGGCAGCTAAACGACGACTGATTAATAGCAAAGTCCAACAGGTTCCTCAGTCTTATCGAAGAAGAGGGTTGATTTTTGATCTGATTTTGCACAGAATACGCGCCTTCCTTTCAAGGCTGCTTTTTCTGCCGGAGGAGTTAATGGGGTATCGCCAAGTTGGTAAGGCACTGGATTCTGATTCCAGCATGCGTAGGTTCGAGTCCTACTACCCCAGCCATATATTATGATGACTGATAAATTTTCAGCACCCAAATTCCACACTGACGCTATCGAGAAGGTAAAGCGCATGTCCAGCCTGATGATCTTCACCGGTAATGCCAATCCTGAACTGGCAAAAAAGGTGGTAGAACGCTTAGACATCCCACTGGGAAAAGCTGACGTAGGTCGATTCAGTGACGGTGAAGTCAGTGTTGAAATTCAGGAAAATGTCCGCGGCAAGGATGTTTTCATTATCCAGTCAACCTGTGCACCGACCAACGACAATCTCATGGAGTTGATCGTGTTTGCGGATGCCATGCGACGTGCTTCAGCCATGCGCATCACCGCTGTCGTGCCCTATTTCGGCTATGCCCGCCAAGATCGCCGCCCACGCTCCACCCGCGTACCCATCAGCGCTAAAGTTGTAGCCAGCATGATGACCAGCGCCGGTGTTGATCGCGTACTGACAGTTGATTTGCATGCCGACCAGATCCAGGGGTTCTTCGATATCCCTGTTGATAACGTTTATGGTTCACCCGTGCTGCTGGATGACATTGTTGATCAGCATTACAATAGCTTAATGGTGGTTTCACCTGATGTAGGCGGCGTAGTCCGCGCCCGCGCTGTCGCAAAACAGCTCAACTGTGATCTAGCCATTATTGATAAGCGTCGTGAAAAAGCTAACGAATCCCAGGTAATGAACATCATTGGTGATGTAGCTGACCGCACCTGCATCCTGGTTGATGACATGTGCGATACAGCCGGGACCCTTTGCAAAGCTGCTCAGGCACTGAAAGACAAGGGCGCTGAGCGTGTAGTCGCTTATGTCACTCACCCAGTCCTCTCCGGCGCGGCCATTGCCAATATCAACGCCTCTCAATTGGATGAACTGGTCGTCACCGACACCATCCCGCTGTCACCAGCGGCAGAGAAGTGTTCAAAAATACGTCAACTGACACTGGGGCCAATGCTGGCTGAAGCCGTCAGACGTGTATGTAATGAAGAATCCATCAGCGCGATGTTCCGCTAAGGCATAACGCGCTGATCCAGATCCATATGGGTCTGGAACAACCGGTACTCACCGAGCACCGACTTTTCCCTGAATGACAGGGTAACTGAATGCTGCAAATTTCTGGTCGCGGGAATTGCAGTTTTTTAATTTTATAGGTAATACACATGTCAAAATTCGTAATTAACGCCGTAAGCCGTGAAGATCAGGGGAAGGGTGCGAGCCGCCGCCTGCGTCATCAGGGCATGGTACCGGGTATTGTTTATGGTACCGACACTCCGGTAGCCGTTTCTGTAGTGGGTAAAGATCTCTACCGCATGCTGCTGGAAGATGGTTTCTACTCATCTATCCTGACTATTCGTCTGGATGGTAATGACACGCCTGTTATTATCAAAGATCTGCAACGTCACCCAGCTAAACCGCTGGTTCTGCATGCGGATTTCCAGCGTATTGATGACAAACAGAAAATCAAAATCCAGGTACCACTGAACTTTGTAAACTTCGAAAAATCAGCTGCCTCCAAAGCCGCTGCCAAGTTTGCACCCGAAGCTTCTACCGCTGAAGTACTGTGTCTGCCAAAAGACCTGCCGGAAGCACTGGATGTTGACCTGACTAATATTGAGATGGGTCAGATTGCCCACCTGTCCGATGTTATTCTGCCAGAAGGTGTTGAAATCGTTGCACTGCGCCGTGGTGAAGATCACGACCAGGGCATCGGTTACTGCTACGCACCTCGCGGCGCTAAAAAATAATCAGCCTGATGGCTGATCAATACTGGCATGACTGACACCATTCAACTGATTGTAGGCCTGGGTAACCCCGGTGCGGAATATTCAGGAACGCGTCACAATGCCGGTGCCATTCTGGTGGAGCAGCTTGCTGCCCACCAGAACACCCCTCTGAGACCCGAAGCACGCTTTCATGGCCACTATGCCAAAGTGCTGCTTAATGGCCATCCGGTACACTTGCTAATCCCTGCTACCTTCATGAACCTTAGCGGCAAAGCAGTTGCGTCGCTGGCGAATTTTTACAAAATTCCCCCGGAAAATATCCTAGTGGTGCATGATGAACTGGATCTGCAACCTGGCACGGCTCGCCTGAAAAAAGGCGGCGGTCACGGCGGACACAATGGGCTCAGAGACATTATCACCCGACTGGGTAATAACAAGGATTTCTATCGTTTGCGCATCGGTATTGGCCACCCAGGCCATGCCAGTCAGGTTTCCGGATTTGTACTAACCCGCGCACCAGAAACTGAACGCACACAAACACAAGCAGCCATTGAGGAAGCCCTACGGCAGCTACCGCTGACGGTGGCAGGTGAATGGCAACGCGCAATGAATCAACTGCACAGCTTTTCAGGCTGACAATTAACAGGAACAGATCATGGGCTTTAAATGTGGCATCGTCGGACTGCCTAATGTCGGCAAATCGACTCTTTTCAACGCACTTACCAAAGCAGGCATCGAGGCGCAGAACTTTCCTTTCTGCACCATAGAACCCAATGCCGGCGTTGTCCCCATGCCTGATGCCCGCCTGAAAGTTCTGGCTGATATCGTCAAGCCTGAACGGGTACTTCCAACTACGATGGAATTCGTTGATATTGCTGGCCTGGTTGCGGGCGCATCCAAAGGTGAAGGGCTGGGCAATAAATTTCTCGCCAACATTCGCGAGACAGATGCGATTGCCCATGTGGTGCGCTGCTTCGAAGATGACAATGTGATTCACGTTGCCAATCAGATCGACCCCTTGGTCGATATAGAAACAATCAATCTGGAACTGGCACTGGCGGATCTGGATTCAGTAGAAAAACAGCTACAGCGCGTCACGCGCAATGCCAAAGGGGGCGACAAGGACGCTATTGCTGCCAAGGCACTGCTGGAGAAGCTACTGCCACACCTGAGCGAAGGCTATCCAGCACGCGGCCTGTCACTGAACGATGATGAACAGCGTTTGATCCAGACCTTTCACCTGCTGACCACCAAGCCGACTATGTATATTGCCAACGTGGCAGAAGATGGCTTTGAAAATAACCCACACCTGGACAAGGTACGTGAGCTCGCCGCCACAGAAGGTGCCGAACTGGTGGCTATCTGCAACAAGCTGGAATCCGAGATTGCCGAACTGGAAGATGAAGAAAAGCTGGAGTTCCTGCAAGAGATGGGCATGGAAGAAGCAGGTCTTGATCGCGTTATCCGCGCTGGCTACAGCCTGCTAGGCCTGCAAACCTACTTCACCGCCGGTGTTAAAGAAGTCCGCGCCTGGACCATCCGTATTGGCGACACAGCGCCTAAAGCCGCTGGCGTCATCCATACCGATTTTGAAAAAGGCTTTATTCGCGCTGAAGTAATCGGCTACGAGGACTTCGTTAAAGGCAAGGGCGAACAGGGCGCTAAAGAAGCGGGCAAGTGGCGCTTGGAAGGCAAGGAATATATCGTCAAAGACGGCGATGTCGTCCACTTTCGCTTTAATGTCTGATCTCTGCTAAAAAGCCCCAAGAATCAGGGTTTTTTAGCTTCAGACTGTTGACAACAAGGGCCAAAAAGCGAATAATTTGCGGCCTTGAAAGCACGTGGCAATATAGCTCAGTTGGTTAGAGCAACGCATTCATAATGCGTGGGTCGCAGGTTCGAATCCCGCTATTGCCACCAGTTTTCAGCATTCAGTTTTAGGGGTATCGCCAAGCGGTAAGGCAACGGGTTTTGATCCCGTCATGCGGAGGTTCGAATCCTCCTACCCCTGCCATTTTCAGATTTACCGGCAATGTAGCTCAGTTGGTTAGAGCAACGCATTCATAATGCGTGGGTCGCAGGTTCAAATCCCGCCATTGCCACCAGTTTACTGGGGTATCGCCAAGTTGGTAAGGCACTGGATTCTGATTCCAGCATGCGTAGGTTCGAGTCCTACTACCCCAGCCATTTTGATCTAACTCATCCTTTTTGTGTATTTTTTAATCAATCAGTTCACGAACCTGAAACTGACCGCTATACTATTATGTATTAAACTGATATTTGGCCCTTCCAGGCAGCGACAGTCCTATGAATGCTGACATACCTAGCAGCCAGTTAAACAACAATAACAATTCTGAATGTGAGCAGCGCAAGAATATATCCATCTTGTTTATAGGCTTCATGCGTGAAAAAGCTGCAACTATACAAGCCGCTCTTCAAAACGCGCGCATGGCTCCCCGTTGCCGCCTCATTGCAAACGAAAAAGAACTCACCGGCTCTCTATCTGAACGTAGCTGGGATCTGATTTTGCTCAGCAACGACCAACCCCAGGATCTTAGCTTTGCTCGCAGCGCTGCAGTGATTAAAAACCTCGATAAAGATATTCCACTGCTACTTCTATGCCGAGAGTTACCCGACGCTGATTCGCATCTGGAACTACTCGAGCAAGGCATCAATTTCGCCTGTAGTGAGGACAACGCCAAACTGACCCTAACGTATATCTATCAAGCTTACATGGCGCTGCAACAACGCCAGAGCTACCGGCACTGCGAATCCTTGTTGGAAAAAGCTGAACGTCGCATTCAAGCCCTGATAGACGACTCACGCACAGCCATCTGCTTCAGCATAGACAATAAGCTCTGTTATGCTAATGAGCGTTTCTGTGAACTATTAGGTTACAGTCAGCAAAACGATCTGCCCGAACTCAGCCTCGACAAGCTCGTTTCTCCCACTCATCGGGAGACGTTGTCTGACAGCATAAACAGTGTAATGTCGGGTGAAAAACAGATGGCAGCCATTAGTGCAGAAATTTTACGCGCCGACTCAACCCGTTTTAATGCCACATTATCACTCTACGCTGCAGTCTATTCCGAAACCGATGCCATACAGATTGATATAACGCAACACCTGGCTGATACCGAGATTTTCAATGAGATGGACCCCATCAGTGGTTTACTGAATCAGCAGGGCTTTGCCCGCCAACTGGAACAGAAGATTGCGCTAGCGCGGCAGGGTGGCAACGATGGCTTTCTATTTTATATCACCATGGACGGCTACCAGACTTTACATCAGAATATCGGCCAGGAAGGTACAGATCTATTAGCTGGTGCTATTGGAAAACTCCTCAAAAGCCTGGTGAATGAAGCCCATACGCTCGCCAGAATTGACGACAATATCTACACCCTGCTGTTATCAGATCCACACGTAGAAACAGCGAAGGGACTGGCTCGTGAGATCTGTCTAGGCGTTTCAGGTCTCAACCTGGTTCTGGGGGAGTACCAGATACAGACCAGCAGCTCTATCGGTATCACCATGATCAGCGAAAGTGCACCTCGTGCGACAGAACTACTCAGCCGTGCCGAAGCAGCGGCTAAAAGCCTGACTCAAAATGAACGTCACGGTAACGGTTACAGCTTTTTTCAATTAGATCAAAGTACTCCTGTTGTTACCACTGATGCCAAGGCAGTCCAACGGGTGGTCGATGCCATTACCCATAATCGCTTCCGTTTACTGTTTCAACCTATTGTTCCATTGGATTCAGATATTTGCGTTTCAAACTACGAAGTGCTGCTGCGACTCATTACTGAAGATGATAAAGAGATTTCTCCTAACATCTTCATGAACAGCATTTGCGATGATAATGTGCTTGCACGTATGGATATGTGGGTGCTCGAAGAGTGTGTAATGCTGATGCGTCAATCGATGGATCAAGGAAAACGCAACCGGCTTTTCATCAATATAACCGGACGAACGTTACGCAACAAATCACTGCTCCCCTGGTTCGCTGAACAGTTGCGCAGTATGCGCTTACCAGCTGATCATTTAGTTTTCCAGATCAGCGAAGCTGATGCTCTGGCATCTCCAGCCTATTACAAAGCCTTCTGCAAGGCCCTGCATAAACTACACTGTAAAATTTGTTTGAAGCACTACGGCAGCACATCGGAGTCAGACTACATTTTAGCTGATATACCCGTCGACTATATTAAACTCGACGGTAGCTATCTCAGAGACCTGAACCGAAACAGCCTGTCTACCCGGCAACTTGAGAGTGTCATAAGACCCCTCAAGAAAAAAAACATCACGTTGATTGCTCCAATGGTAGAGGACACCAGCCAAATGGGCACCCTCTTCCGGCTAGGTATACAGATGGTTCAGGGGCACTATTTACAGCCCCCACGTCATAAAATGGATTATGCTTTTTTTGACGAGTGAAACAGCTTCTCAGGAAATGATACCGTCTCTATCCCTAAAGCCTATCAGGTAGAGGATGCCGTCCAGCCCCAGTGTTGAAATCGCCTGTTTGGCACTTTCTCTGACCAAGGGTTTGGCTCTGAAAGCAATCCCCAGGCCAGCGATTGATAGCATCGGCAGGTCATTCGCACCATCACCTACCGCAATGGTTTGCTCTAGCTTCAACCCTTCACGCTCTGCGATTTCTCTAAGCAACTGCGCTTTGCGTTCACCATTGACGATTTCTCCGGTAACCTCACCAGTAACCTTACCATCGATAATGTCTAAATCATTGGCATAGACATAATCAAATCCGAGACGCTGCTGCAACCCCTTGGCAAAATAACTAAAACCACCCGACAGTATCGCCGTTTTAAAGCCCAGTTGCTTCAACTGAGACACCAAGGTTTCAGCGCCCTCAGTCAGCTTCAAACGGGCTGCAACAGTATCCAGAACCGCGACGTCCAGCCCTTTAAGCAACGCCACACGCTTACGGAAGCTGGCATTGAAATCCAGCTCACCACGCATCGCCGCTTCGGTTATTTCAGCGACCTGTTCACCGACGCCCGCTTCCTTAGCCAATTCATCAATGACTTCAGCTTCAATCAGGGTCGAATCCATATCAAATACCACCAGACGTCGATTACGCCGGTAGATATCGTCCTGTTGAAAGGCAATATCGACATCGTAATCTGACGCGGCCTGCAAAAACGCCTGTCGCAACGCTGACGCATCAGGTGGAATACCACGCACTGAAAACTCTACGCATGCCTTGGTACGCACTGATTCGGCCTGGGATTCCTGCAGCGAGACCCGTCCGGATAAACGATTGATATTATCGATATTCAAACCGTGACGTGCAGCAATGTCTGCCACTCTGGAAATGTGCAAAGCGCTGATACGGCGACCTAACAGGGTAATGATATGACGCGACTTCCCCTGGCCCGTTACCCACTGTTCGTAATCTTCCGGATTGACCGGTTCGAACCGCACGTGCATATCCAGCTCATGTGCCCGAAACAACAGATCGCGGAGTAAATTAGATGCGCCAGCCTCAGTCGGAACTTGGATCAGGATACCCAAGGACAGAGTGTTATGAATGACCGCCTGACCAATATCGAGAATATTGACACTGAAGTTAGCCAGAATAGCAGTCATTGCCGCCGTAACCCCCGGCCTGTCCTTGCCGGAGATAGTCATGAGTATAATTTCGTTCATCTGTCTCGTTTTTTTCGCGCGGAGGGTTTGGCAGAACGGCGCTGCTGACCACGCCCTTTACCACTGGCTTCATCAATTTTTCCGGCACGCACCTGATCCCGCTTAGTCGGTTTTTTAGGCGCAGCACCAGCCTTCTGGCCGGTTGAATCAGCCATATCAAAGTCGATTTTACGCTCATCCAGATCAACACGAACAACGCGGACTTTCAGCGGATCACCCAGCTTAAACACACGCTTGGTTCTATCACCCACTAAACGCTGTTTACCAGCATCAAAATGGTAGTAATCACTTGGCAAACCAGTAATATGCACCAGCCCTTCGACATACAGATCACGGATTTCGACAAACAGGCCAAAGCCGGTTACAGCGGCCACAACACCCTCGAAGCTATTGCCTATCTGGCTGAGCATGTATTCACACTTCAACCAGGACACCACATCACGGGTCGCATCATCCGCGCGGCGTTCGGTCATTGAGCATTGCTCACCCAACGCCAACATCTCTTCCATCACATAGCTTTTTATAAAAGCCGGATTCGCCACAAAACCTGACGGTCGATGAATACCTTTTACACGCTTTCCGGAATGAATTGCAGCACGAATATTACGATGCACCAGCAAATCCGGGTAACGACGAATCGGTGAAGTAAAATGTGCATAGGCTTCATATGCCAGACCGAAATGGCCTTTATTTTCCGGGCTGTACACTGCCTGTTGCATAGAACGCAGCATCATAGTTTGAATAATATGCTGATCCGGACGCGCTTCTATTGTCTCAGCCAGACGCAGATAATCTTTGGGTTCCGGTTTATCACCACCGGGCAGATTCAAGCCAAGCTCACCAAGAAAGCCGCGCAGATTTTGCAATTTCTGATCTTTAGGCCCTTCATGGATACGATAAAGTGCAGGCTGTTTATATTTTTCCAGAAAACGTGCAGTGGCAACATTAGCACAAAGCATGCACTCTTCGATCATCTTGTGCGCGTCATTGCGATGTACCGGCACGATGCGTTCAATTTTACGTTCAGGCCCAAATTCGATACGCGTCTCAACGGTATCAAAGTCTATCGCACCACGTTCTTCCCGCGCCATACGCAGCTTTTTATATAGTCCGTGCAACACTTCCAAATGAGGCACAACCGGGCCGAACTCGGAACGCAACGCTTGTTGATCTTCGGCTTCACCCAACAGCCCCAGGATCGTGGCTACTTTGTTATAGGTCAGACGTGCCTTGGAATTGATCACCGCTTCATAAAAACTGTAATCAGATAATTTACCGGCCCGGGTAATATTCATTTCACAAACCATGGCCAGGCGATCAACTTTAGGATTCAACGAGCAAAGACCATTAGACAGCAGCTCGGGTAACATCGGCACAACATATTCGGGAAAGTACACCGAATTACCGCGTTTGATCGCTTCATTATCCAGCGCTGTACCTGGTTGAACGTAATAAGAAACATCGGCAATAGCAACCCACAGACGCCAGCCACCGAAACGTTTCTTTTCGGCATACACGGCATCATCAAAATCTCTTGCATCTTCACCATCGATAGTGACCAACGGCAGATTACGCAGATCAACCCGATTCTTTTTATCCTTTTCTGCAACTTCCGGTGTCAGCTCAGCGGTCTGCTGTTCAACTTCTACTGGCCATTCATTGGGAATATCATGACTGTGAATAGCCACCTTAATTTCCATTCCAGCAGACAGATGCTCGCCCAACACCTCGATAACCCGCGCACGCGCAGGCTGACGGCGATTTGGGTATTGCAGGATTTCTGCCACCACCAACTGGCCTTCATCGTAATGCAGATCAGACTGCTCATCCGGAATAATCATCACCTGGTTGGTGATACGCTGATTTTCCGGAATCAGCGAGCCAAAACCATTATGACCATCAAAACGACCAACTACCTTACGAACACCGCGCTCCAGCACTTCAACGATTTTGGCTTCACGACGGCCTCTGGCGTCAAGACCCACTTCCTGAACCAATACCCTGTCACCATCAAACACTTCACGCATATTTCTCGGGCTCAGAAACAGGTCATCCTTACCATCATCCGGCTTGAGAAAGCCAAAACCATCACGGTGACCGATAACTCGCCCACTGATCAGATTCATTTTTTCAATCAGACCAAATTCGTTGCGCCGATTGGAAATCAGCTGGCCATCACGGCACATAGCAATCAAACGGCGACGAATCGCTTCAATATCGTCTTCATGCTGCAGGTGCAGTTCATCACAAAGATCCAGGTGCGATATAGGTGCACCCCATTTTTGTAGAAAATCGAGTATAAAATCACGGCTCGGTACAGGATTTTCATATTTCTGTGCTTCCTGTACGGCGTTCGGATCTTTTTCAACCCATTTTTTATTCATAGTGTATCCATTAATTAACAAGCGTGTCCTTTATCAGACACATGCGCCGCTCCTGCGTTGCCGACATAAAGGTCTGCTTTAGATTGTTTCTGATCAGGGAACGAGTTCCTCTTCTTCATCTTCTTTGGGCGGTGGCGGAATCAGATCTTCACGACTGACATTGAGTAACAGAAGAATATTCCCCGCCACATAAACCGATGAATAGGTACCGATTACCACACCCGTCAGCAGCGCAATCGAGAAACCGTAGATCATTTCACCACCAAAAAACGCCAACACCACCAGCACCAGCATGGTCGTCAGGGAGGTGACGAGGGTTCGGCTCAACGTTTCATTCAAAGATGCATTCAGCACCCCCAGCGACTCACTGACGCGAAGTATGCGGAAGTTTTCACGAATGCGGTCATATACCACGATGGTATCGTTCAAAGAATAGCCTATGACGGCCAACAGTGCTGCCAATACGGTCAAATCAAACTCAATTTGTAGCAGCGAGAAAAAGCCCAGCACGATAATCACATCATGGGCCAGCGCCAACACAGCGCCCACTGAAAACTTGTATTGAAAGCGGAATGCCAGGTAAATCATTACCATGATCAGTGCGACCAGCAACCCCAGCCCCCCTTGCTCACGTAACTCTTCACCTACCTGTGAACCAACAAATTCGTTACGGCGCAGGGTGACGGTAGAGTCGGCATCTTGCTGTAATATCTCCAGTATTTTCTGACCCAGTTGCGGATCATGCGCCTGGCCCAGACGAATGAGTATATCGTTGGCTGAACCAAAGGTTTGTACTACCGCATCACCATAATCATTGGCACGCAAGGCGTTGCGAATAGTTTCCAGTTCAACGGGTTGCTCATAGGTGACCTCAACCAGACTGCCTCCGGTAAAATCCAACCCCAGCTTCAATCCATTGATTGCCAGAGAGCCTATGGAAAGCAACAGCAAAAGGATAGAGAAGATCGCCGCAATGCGGCGAGCTCCCATAAAGTTAAAATCACGCTTTAGTTGTATCATCAATGCACCTCAGAGACCCAGCTTTTGCAGTTTACGGCCACCATAAGTCAAATTGACCAGCGCACGTGTGATTACCAGAGCAGCAAACATCGAAGTTATGATCCCCACCGACAGCGTGACAGCAAAGCCTTTAACCGGCCCCGTGCCCATGGCAAAGAGGATGATGGCCGCAATCAATGTGGTCACATTGGCGTCCAGAATAGTACTGAAAGCCCGCTCAAATCCCGCATGTATAGCTGACTGCACCGGTGACCCCGCTCGCAGCTCTTCTTTAATACGTTCAAAAATCAATACATTGGCATCTACTGCCATACCGACGGTCAGCACAATACCGGCAATACCCGGTAGCGTCAGCGTAGCGCCCAACATGGACATCACCGCAACCAACATCATCAGGTTGAGCGTCAAGGCAATATTGGCCAAAAGACCAAATACCCGGTAAAACACCGCCATAAACAGCAGCACCAAGGCAAAGCCTATCTTGACTGAGGTCACCCCCATTTCAATATTAGCGGCTCCAAGACTTGGCCCAATGGTGCGCTCTTCAACAAAGTAAATGGGTGCAGCCAGAGCACCGGCGCGTAACAGCAGGGCCAGCTCAGACGACTCTTGAGGACTATCCAGACCAGTAATACGGAACTGATTGCCCAGCACACTCTGAATAGTGGCCAGTGAAATCAAGCGTTTTTCCGTATAGGGCACACGGCGCTCTACTGCTTCGCCATCAACCTGTTCAGTAACAAAGCGGGTCTTATGTTCAACAAATACCACCGCCATACTTCGCTGCAGAGCATTACGGGTAATCCGGCTCATCATCTGGCCACCACGTGCATCCAGTGTGATAGATACCTGCGGCATACCGTTTTCATCAAAGGTGGAGTTGGCATTGGCAACGCTGGAACCGGTGATAATGATATCCCGCTCCAGGGTCGCCCGACGATCCGGGTTATTGCGGAACTGAAATACTTCAGTCGCTGCACGACTGGCATCCCCCATGGCTTCCAGTCGGAATTCCAGGTTAGCCGTTTGCCCGATCACGCGTTTGGCTGCCGCCGCATCCTGAATACCAGGCAACTGCACAACGATACGATTGCTACCCTGACGCTGAACCAAAGGCTCAGCTACACCCAACTCATTAACCCGGTTACGCAAGGTCGTCAGGTTCTGATGGATAGCATAATCTTCTATTTCACCTACAGTTTGCTCATTTAATGTGATCAACAAAAACCAGGCATCGTCTTCCTGAGCCGTTTCAAAAGTGAATTCCGGAAAATCACGGCGTAGTTTGCTTTGCGCCAGATCCAGTGCTTCCGCATCAGCAAAGCGCGCTGCCAGTAAACCATCATCATTCAACTCGACTGAACGATAACGTATACGCTGTTCACGTAGAGTGGTTCTGATATCACTGGCATAGACTTCAAGACGCTGTGTCACGGCTTGAACTGTATCCACTTCCATCAGAAAGTGTACACCGCCGCGCAGATCGAGCCCCAACGTCATGGGACCGGCGCCTAATGATGTTAACCAGTCAGGGGTTGTAGCGGCAAGGTTCATAGCCACCACATAATCATCCCCGAGTGAACGCGCCAGCGCTGCTCTGGCTAGCAACTGGGCATCACCATCTTTAAAGCGCAGCATACCGGTTTCATTTTCCAGTTCTGCACTTTTAAATTCAATGCCTTCCTGTTCCAGCAAGCTAACAGCCTGCTCGATTACACGGTCATCCACCTGATGTATGGCGCGCGATCCGGAAATCTGTACGGCATAGTCTTCAGGGTAGAGATTGGGCGCTGCATAAATACCGGCAAACACCAGCACTATGACAATCAGCAGATTTTTCCACAAAGGGTAGCGGTTGAGCATATTGCTCCATCCTCGGTAAACAAAAGCGCCACTTCAACAAGTGGCGCTCACGCTGGATTCAGCCTTCAGATATCCTTGATAGTACCTTTGGGCAGCTCGGCCGCCACATGTGCTTTCTGAAACTTGAGTTCCACACCATTGCTGACTTCAAGTACCAGATAGTCATCAGTAAGACGGACCACTTTACCAATAATACCGCCTGCAGTGATGACTTCATCACCCTTGCTCAGACCACCGATCAGTGCTTTATGTTCTTTGGCACGTTTTGCTTGAGGACGCCATAAGAAAAAATAGAAAATCAGTGCAAAACCAACCAAAAACAACATATTAAACATGCCGGATTCCATACCGCCAGCACCAACTTCTGCATATGCAGGAGAGATAAAGAAGCTCATTAAGACATTCCCCAGGTTATTTAAAACTCAATTGTATTAAAACGTATTCGTATCTATCAGTGGTGGCGTTTCCATCCCCCGAGCACGATAGAAATCGTCCACAAAGGCGGACAATTTACCCTGTTCAAGCGCATTGCGCAAACCAGTCATCAGTGTTTGATAGTAATGCAGGTTATGCAGAGTACTTAACTGCGCCCCAAGCATCTCACCACACTTATCTAAGTGATGTAGATAAGCCCGACTGAAGTTTTTACAAGTGTAGCAGTCACAATTTTCATCTAATGGACGGGTATCGGTTTTATTTACCGAGTTACGGATTTTCACCACACCGTTGGAGGTAAATAAAAAGCCATTGCGTGCGTTGCGGGTCGGGATAACGCAGTCAAACATATCCACCCCGCGACGCACCGCTTCAACAATATCTTCAGGCTTGCCAACTCCCATTAGATACCGCGGTTTATCTTCAGGCATCCGGTGCGCCAGATGATCCAATACACTGATCATTTCATCCTTAGGCTCACCTACAGAAAGCCCGCCAATGGCATAACCATCAAAACCTGTCTCTACCAGCCCAGCCAGCGACTCGTCACGCAAGTGTGGGTACATGCCACCCTGAACTATGCCGAACAGCGCTGAGGGGCTATCACCATGCGCCTCTTTTGAGCGCTTGGCCCAGCGCAACGACATGCGCATGGACTCAGCGGCTTCGGTTTCCGTGGCTGGATAGGGGGTGCACTCATCGAAAATCATCACAATATCCGAGCCCAGCGCCTGCTGCACCTGCATGGATACCTCAGGGCTTAAAAACACCTTACTGCCATCCACGGGAGAGCGAAAAGAAACGCCTTCTTCGGTAATTTTGCGCATTTTGCCCAAACTGAACACCTGGAAACCACCTGAGTCGGTCAGAATGGGACCCTGCCACTGCATAAAATCATGCAGATCACCGTGCAGATTGATGATCTCGGTGCCCGGACGCAACATCAGGTGAAAGGTATTGCCCAGAACGATCTGTGCACCCAGCGCTTTTACGTCGCGTGGCAACATGCCTTTAACCGTGCCATAGGTGCCCACCGGCATAAACGCGGGTGTTTCAACCTCACCCCGCGGGAAGGTCAAGCGCCCCCGACGGGCTTTGCCCTCAGTCGTCAGGCACTCAAACTGCATAAAACATTCTCTACTCACGCTTGCTCCTCGGCATTTAAATCCTGGCGGGTCATAAACATGGCATCACCATAACTGAAAAATCGGTATGTCTGCTGAATCGCTTCAGCATAGGCCGCTTTAATATGGTCAGATCCGGCAAAGGCTGACACCAACATCAGCAAGGTCGACTCCGGCAAATGAAAATTAGTGATCAGCGCATCGACACTGCGAAACTGATAACCAGGATAGATAAAAATATTACTATCACCGCAAAAGGCCTGAATTTCTCCACTCTGGCTGGCACTTTCCAATGAACGCACACTGGTGGTTCCGACGGCGACCACACGCCCCCCTCTGGCACGGGCAGCCCGCACAGCGTCACACACAGCTTCAGGTACATCAATATACTCTGAATGCATGTGATGATCTTCAACCCGATCCACTTTCACCGGCTGAAAGGTACCCGCGCCAACATGCAAGGTGACATAAGCCGTTTCCACGCCCAATGCCTGCAACTTATCCAGCAGCGGCTGATCGAAATGTAATCCGGCTGTCGGCGCCGCGACGGCTCCCGGTTTACGGTTATATACCGTCTGATAGCGTTCGCGATCTGACTGTTGATCATCTCGTTGCATATAGGGGGGTAAAGGCATATGGCCATGTGCCTCCAAAGCCGTCAGCAGATCACCGCCCAGATCAAACTGCAAAACAAACAGATTTTCCTGCCGTCCCAACACCTCGGCTTCAACCCCACCTTCAAGCAGCAACCGACTACCCGGTTTGGGCGCCCTGCTTGAGCGTATATGCGCCAATGCCCGCTGCTCGCCCTGGAGACGCTCAATCAGCACTTCGATTTTACCCCCCGAGGCTTTTTGGCCAAACAGGCGCGCGGGTATAACCCGGGTATCATTAAATACCAGTAGATCACCCGGTCTAAGCAGTTCGGTCAGTTCACTGAACTGGCGGTGCTGCCGCTCCCCAGTGTTGCCATCCACACACAATAATCGGCTGGCACTGCGTGTTTCCAGTGGAAACCGGGCAATTAATTCATCAGGTAGTTCAAAGGTGAAATCACTTACACGCATCGTCAATCATCATCAAAAATCAAGGTGCGGTATTTTACCCCAAGCAAAAGATTTTTTCAGTGCGGATTGACCCATGCAATAAAGTGCTTATAATAGCCGCTCTGTTGCAAAGGTATGTAATGCCTGTGTAACACGATCATGTTGGCGGTGTGGTGAAATTGGTAGACACGACGGATTCAAAATCCGTTGCCTTAACGGGCGTGGCGGTTCGAGTCCGCCCACCGCTACCAGCAAAAATAAACAGTTAAACCGATACAGTCCTAGTCATGAGTCTCCGGAAAGCGCCTTATCGATCTTTTCCAGCAGCGTTTTACGGGTGTAAGGCTTAACTACATAGCCTGATGCACCAAGCTTCAGACACTCCACGACCACTTCCTTTTCATGTTCACCGCTGATGATAATCACAGGTGCTGTAACTGTATCCGGATGGCGGCGCAGGTATTTCATCACATCCAGGCCAGACATCCCCGGCATCATCAGGTCAAGCAAAACCAAATCAAACTGCCGTCGACGCATCATATCCAGCCCATCACTGCCATTTTCTGCAAAGCGTATCTCATAATGCTCTGCCATCAGCAGTTTGCGTAGTACGCTACGTTGAAACTGATCATCATCGACCACCAACACTTGCTTTTGTGGTCCCTTAGGGATTTGCGATGCAATCGACTTACCATCAATCAGTACCTCTTCTTCGTAAGCCGACAGCAATTGAGCCATATCGGGTTCTTCGAAACCTGGTGTGCTTCGAACACGCTCAATCCAGCTGGTTTGCTCTGCCACAGTTTTTTTCAACGCAGCCACTTCCCGCAACAACTGCTTGGCATCATCATTATATTTCAAATCATCTATGGCCTGACGCACAGACAGGACCAAGCGGTAGGGATCATAGGTTAATGGCCAATAGACCACATAATCATTGATCAGGCGCTCACCATAGAGCGTATAAGCACGCTTTACATCGGACTTGCTGCACAGAGCCAACACCCGATAGGGCTTTAAGGGGGTTTTAAGGGAAGCGTTAAACAGTGACTCTGACAGGTGTGCGGCAACACCGAGGTCTTCAAATGCCAATATCAGCACGTCGGCATAAGAGAGACTGAACTCGTGTTGCAGGTCCGTGACGGAGCTAGACACTTGCATGATCAGTTTTTCAAATTCATCGCGTAATTGCGCATAAACAACTTCTACGATGCTTTTATTACTACCGGCAATAAACACCACCGAGTGTTTATTCATTAACAGACTACCTGTCAACATGACGTCAACCCTCCTCTGATTGCTGGCCGATAGCATTGAGTTCAGCTCGACGACCCTGCCACGTCTCAACCCAGCCTGACAAGTGTTCGGCTGGCATCGCACGAGCAATCAGCCACCCCTGAGCGACATCGCACCCAGCCTCTCGCAAGAAGCACCAGTCTTCAGGCTGCTCCACCCCTTCGGCTACAGTTTTCAGACCCAATTGCTGTGCCAGATTCAGACTGGCTTCAACAATAGTTCTAGCATAACTATCATGACTAACGCCACGTACAAAGCTGCCATCTATCTTCAGCTCATTGAAGGGAATATCGTGCAACTGACGCAAGGATGAATGCCCGGTACCAAAATCATCTATCGACAGGCTGATTTTTTTGATTCTCAGGCGAGTCAATATATCCAGGGATGCCAGAGGATCACTCATCACACGGCTCTCAGTCACTTCAAGCATCAGCGCCGATGCCGGCACACCTAACTCGTGCAACAAACTTTCAATACGATCCGGGAAGTCCAGGCTGGCCAGATTATCCATGGATATATTTACAGCCACCTGCAGCGCCATACCTTCATCATTCCAACTCCGGACTTGCTGCAATGCAGCCCTGAGCACCTGTTGTGTCAGTTGATCGATCAGCCCGGCTTCTTCGGCGACCTGAATAAACTGATCCGGTAGCACCAGACCATCATCCGGATGCTGCCAGCGCACCAGGGTCTCAACACCCAGCAACTGACCATCGCGCAGACTGACCTTGGGCTGATAATAATTAACCAACTCGCCAGAATCCAGGGCCTGCCGTAAGGCAGCCACATCATAACTTGGCCGCCGAGGACTTGCGGACAGCAACGGGCCAGATTGCTGCAGGGCTGATTGGTGGGCAAGAGCCCGAACCATAATAGCTTTCAATGCAGCCTGGGAAACAGGTTTCTGCATGCCACCCAGCACTTTGAGACGATGATGCAGTGCCAGATTTTCGGCCGTGGCGATAATACGCCAATCCTCACCGCTGACCAGGACCAAACCACCACGATAGCCAAGGTGCACCAACTGACGGACAAATTCTATACCGTCCATACCCGGCATCTGCAAATCACAGAATACCAGATCTATGCCATGCAGTTGCTTACTGAGCACTTGCAGCGCATCCTTGGCCGAATGCTGCGCCAACACATCATCATAGCCCAGCTTTGCCAACTGCTTGACCAGCAAATGACACATAAACGGCTCATCATCAACGACCAGCATTCGCATTAGTCGCTCTCCGTTGAGCCAATATGCTTCTCTATCGCTTGCAGCGTTGCGTCTACTTGTTCTTCAAAGACTTGTAGACAGGCTTCAACATCATCATGTCGGTTTGACTTGACTGCTTGTTCTAGTTTGGCACAGAGCTCACCCAGACGTAGCGCTCCCACCGAGCGAGACGATGATTTGAGCTTATGTGCAACACTTGCGATCTGATTCAGATCATGCGCTTGCCAGGCCTGGACAACCGCGTGTGCATGTCCTCGCACCGATTCCAGATAATCACCCAAGAGCTCGTTTATAACCTGCTCATCACCGCCTACCAGCTCACTCAGTACCATCGGATTCAGCAAAACATCAGTACTATCTGCCGCGTGCTCCACATCCTGTATCATGCTGCTTTCCTCTTGCTGTTGCGAAACGGGCAACCAGGTTTCCAGTGCAGCTTGTAATTTGGGTAATTGCACCGGCTTAACCAGGTAGGTATCCATTCCAACCAGTGCGGCCCGATCCGATTCGCCGCGTAAAGCATTGGCCGTTAGGGCCAGGATAGGGAAATGCTGCCCGTCTGCTTCTTCATGACGTATCTGGCCGGTTAACTCATAGCCATCCATCTCTGGCATGTGCAGGTCGGTCAGTAACAATGCAAAGCGCCCTGTACGCCACATTTCCAAGGCCTGCTGTCCATTATCGGCTATTTCAGCGCTATAACCGAGTAAGCGTAGCTGCTGCAGAATCACTATCTGATTAATCTCATCATCTTCAGCCACAAGAATCAGTTGATCACTGGACTGGCTTTGATGCTTGAGTTTGACTGACAACGCCTCAGCCGACACCGCTTGTTGCCGAACGTATGCGGTCGGTGGTGATGCGAAACCGGCACAAATGCTTAGCGCCTGCAAAAATGCCTCACGACTTAACGCATCACCATCCAGTAACACCTGCTCCGGATCATCAATACGCGCACGCCGCCTGCGACCTTGCTGAATCTGCAAGTGACGCAAATGCGGCAAACTGGCCAGCAAACCAGATAATCGCGGCACTTGAGATTGTCCATCGGTAATTAACACCACCGGTGGTGTCTGGCAGGACAGCACAGCTGCCAAAGATTCCTCTTGTGCCAACACTACCGCTTGAGCTCCCGCTGCCATGACATAGGCGGCCAGATCCTCGGCAACGTAAGTCGTTGCTGGCAAAATGACGCAATTCAAGCCTTTCAGGTCTGGCCAACTGGGAGCGACATTGGTATCTGACACCTGCATAGGTAGCAACAGGGTAAACTCTGACCCCAGATCAGGCTGACTCTCTACGCAGATTTCGCCTTCCATCATGTCCACCAGGCGCTTACTGATCGCCAGGCCAAGCCCGGTACCTCCAAAGCGCCGGGTGGTATCTGATTCAGCCTGCGTAAAGGGATCAAACAGCTCTTTCAGTCGTTCACGCTGGATGCCAATGCCATTATCTTGAATGATAAGGCGCAAGGTTTGATCCATACCGGCCAGCACCCGCACAGCCACCTTACCACGTCGTTCACGACCACCGGAAAATTTGATCGCATTACCTATCAGGTTATACAGCACCTGACGCACCCGTACAGGATCAAGCTGCACATGGCATGGTAATTCCGGACTGACAAACACCGACAGGTCCACTTGCTTATCCAGAGCAAGCACTACCAATGAGCTGCACAATTCCTCTACCAGCTCACCCAGATCAGTCGTTTCTGGATTGATCTCCAAACGTCCAGCCTCGATTTTGGAGAAATCGAGGATATCATCAATAATCCCCAGCAAAGTGCGGGCAGAACGTTGAATGGTTTGCACCAGCCCGCGCTGATAATCACTCATATCATCCTGACCCAGCACATCAATGAGTCCGAGCACGCCGTTCATAGGCGTACGAATCTCGTGACTCATGGTAGCCAAAAATGCCGATTTGGCATGACTGGCTTCTTCCGCTTCAACCCGTGCATTGATCAGTTGATAAATTAGTGAGCGCCGTTCACTGATATCTCTGAGAGTACCGGTAAAGTAGATCTGCTCATGTATTTCATAGCGACTGACAGCCAGCTCGAGTGGAACCAATGTGCCATCCTTGCAGCGCCCCTCCACTTCACGACTCGAACCCACCACACGGGCAATACCTGTTTGCAGGTAATTATTTAAGTAGTCGTCATGCTCATGACGGTGGGGATCAGGCATCAGCATCGATACATTTTGTCCGAGCATTTCATTGCTGGAATAGCCGAAAATTTTTGTCGCTGCCGGATTCAGTCGACGAATAATCCCCCCTTCGTCGATGGTAATGACGCATTCAAGCAGGTTATTGAGCACTGCTTCGATTTCCTGCTCCTTAGCATTCAATGCCCGTAGCGCTTCACCACGCTCTTCAACACGGATGCGCAGTTTTTCGTTCAGCAGTTGTAGTTGCTCTGTGGCCTCATGCTGCAAGGTGACATCGTGTGCCGAGGCATAGATCAGCCCATTGGGTTGCGGCAGAGCTTTCCATTCCAGCCAGCGCCAACTGCCATTTTTACACAGATAACGGTTTTTGAACTCACTGGCACGCTCACCGATGTTAATTTTTACCACTTCCTGTTCAGTGATTTCCCGGTCATCCGGATGCACCAGATTGAAAAATGGCTGACTCAGCAGTTCTTTTTCAGTCCAGCCGAGCATCTGGGTAAAGGCTGGATTGATACGTTTGAAATTGCCCTGATGATCGGCAATGCACAGCAGATCCAGCGACAAAGAAAAGAAACGATCCAGCTGCTCCTCGGCTTCCTTGCGGGCAGTTACATCCTGCAACACCACTAGTGAGCCAACCCCTTCCTCCATTTCATAAGGCACCGATGACCACTCAGCCAAAAACGGCGTGCCATCCAGACGCACACAGGTCATGGTCAGACTTTCCGATAGGGTTTCACCGGCAGAAATTCGCCGTATCCGTTCGGCAATGGTGGCACGATGTTCCGGCTGCACCAGTGCCAATAATGAATGACCCACCACCTGTCCCAGAGACTCTGCGGCAAAGGTGTTGATGCCTTGAGGATTCAGATAGACCACCTCCCCCTCATACTGCAGCAGAATAGTAAAGGGAGCTGTTTCAATCAGGCTTCGATAACGGCTTTCACTCTCTTGCAACGCCAGTTCGGTGGAACGTCGATGGTGTAATTCTTCACGCAGCTCATGGGTGCGCCGAGCTACTTCTGCACGGGTAGCAGCATAACGACCGGCACTACCCAATGTCGCAAACACGGCCATGAACGCAGCAATAACTGAGAAACCAATATACAACTGTTCTTCCAGCGTTGAACCCGGCTTCCAGGCTGGCATGGCAGACTCCATCTCCAACCGCCAGGTGCGGGATGCGATATCGATATCCCTAACCCATCCTGGCGTTTGCTCTTCGGGTAGAGTATTCCACAGGACAGTACGAGACTGCGGTTCGGTGACATCACTGACCCTGAGATTGACACCGTGTGCCTCAGCCACCTGAACCAGCGGTGCCAACCAGGTTTTTACGTCATAGAGCCCAACCACAAAACCCTGCAACGGCACCTCATCACCAGAGATCCCCTGATGCAAAGGATGGGGGGCATTCTGATAAACGGCTTGATAAACCAGCACTCCCGGTCGACCGTTGCGCAGCAAAGGGACCATCGGCGCCATAACCGGCCGACCGCTTGAGCGTGCCTGCTGCATCGCCTCAACCCGTGGTCGTTCAAAACCGTGATCAAGACCCAGAGCGATGGCATTGTCTGCTGCGGGTTCGCTAAACAGAACGGGAAAGAGTTCTTCTCGCTGGGCAAGCGGTGATACTTGCTGATCCGAAACCAGCTCAAATACCTGCCCCTGTGTCTGCAACAGGTTTCGTTCAAAGTCTTCAAGCTCTGAACGCAAGACCCGCGGCGCCCAGTCGATAGCCAACACCGCGGGCTCATCAGTAATGAAGCGCGTGTAACTGGCAAACTCTGAGCGGTGCACCCTGACACTGGAGACAAAGAATCGCTCCACACCAACCAGCGGCTGAATCAGGTTAGGCAGGGTTTCAAAACGCAGATCACTAATCTCTTCAAACTGTCGATCCAGCGCCAATTGACTGCGACCTTTTTCCAGCCGGGCCAGAGCGTAATTTCCAAGCAGCAGCAATAGTATCGTGATGACCAGCGGCAGAATGATGCGATAGCTACCCACCTGCAGCCCCGAACGCTTGCGATCTTGCCAGAGTAACAGCAGGATTGGCGTAAACAGTAAAACCCCCAAGGTATCACCAGCCCACCAGATCAACCATTCCGTGCGCAGATTTTCGGCCACCAACATACCCAATTGGTACTGATTGAGCACCCCGACTGTCGGAGCTATCATGCAGGTCAGAGGTCCGGCCAATACTAAAAAGCGCAGCAGGTCCGCATCTTTTGCCAGTGGATCAGGTCGTCGAATCAGGGATCTAACTAGGGTTGCAGCAATCACCGCCTGCAAGGAGGATGCCGAAGCATTGAATACACCAGACAAAAGAATTCCGCTACTCTGCTCCATCCATAGATCGATCAGCAGACTGCCCAGCCAGATACCAGGCCAACACCCACGCCCTAAAATCAGCAAGGCCGCCAACCCCAGTCCGGCCGCTGGCCAGAAGGGCGCCGCATAACCTTCGGCAAAAGCAGACAATATAGTCAAAACACCTACCAGAGCATAACCCAGCGACAGCACCAGTATATGTACCAGCCGGGTAGAAAGCGGGTTATCTGTAGACGAGGTTATCTGGGGCTCTAGCATCTGGACGAATTACCTTTTTGTAGTGCTTTACTATAGAGCACTGGACATCATTGGGCCACCATAAGCGCAATGAGTTGATCTACATCATTGATTGATGTGCTTGCGCTTGCGGTCACAATTGTTTATCTGCACAATCCTGGCTTCACGCATCAGTTTGCTCAGTAAGGATTGTACAATGCGAACAGCCATATTTGGCTTTATGCTGTTGTTACTGACGTCAGTCAGTCCGGTAGCCGAAGCGATTGACTTGCGCGAACTGCGTATGATCAACCATCAGGTCAATCTGGATTACCAGCGTCAACAGCAAACTGGACAACGATACAGTCATTCAGCGCTGGCCAAATACCATCTTGTTCGCCAACGTTTTCCTGATGCAAGAATGATGATTACCCATGCCCAGCATGTCACTCCCAGCGGCTACGAGATTGAACCCCACACAGTCGTGACTGTCGAGGCAGACAACCGAATTTGGGTTATGGATTATGAATTACTCAATATTTATACCGCTGAGGACCGTCGGGATCTGAAGCCGGTCACTAGCATTGAGCTCCGTGGGGACCAGGTATGGATTCACCATAACCATAGAGATTGGAGCATTCAAAGTAGTCAGCCAGCCGATCCAGCCACTGAAGCCAGGCTGAGATCGACTCTCTTGAACTCAGCCAGCTAGGCTAGACAGTTACCAGCTTATCTGAAGCTACACGGCCATCAACAACAGTTGCCAGCATATCGGCCGTAACCGCACTCAACGTCCACCCCAAATGCCCATGACCCGTATTGTAAAACACTGTCGGCAGGCGCCCGCGGCCCACTTTGGGCATCATATTCGGCATCATCGGTCTTAACCCGGCCCAGGGCACGACACTGCGGGTACTGACACCCGGAAAGCATTGGTTGACCCAGTCGACCAGGGGTTTGATACGGTCTGCACGAATATCCTTGTTGTAACCATTAAACTCAGCGGTACCGGCCACTCGAAAGCGGTCCTGCCCCAAACGGCTGCTCACCAATTTGGTTTCGTCATCCAGCAAGCTGACCTGAGGCGCAGCCGCCTGACTTTCAGCATCCAGTAGATTAACGGTAATCGAATAGCCTTTCACCGGGTAAATGTTCACCCTGTCACCCAAAGCCGACGCCAGTTTTCGGCTACCGACACCTGCGGAAACCACCAACGCATCAAATTTATGTGACACTTTTTCACCCTGATGACTAACCACCACAGTAGCACTCTGCCCATCCGCCATGACATCCACAACGTCCTGTTCATAGAGACAATTAACGCCCATGCGCTCACAAGCGTTTGCAAGCCCCTGGGTATACTTATGGATATCACCCGTAGAGTCACTTGGAGTTAGAAAGCCACCATAGAACTGCCCCTTAAGTGTGGGCTCGACCTGGTGGATTTCGCAGCCCGTCAGGGTTTCACGTTGCAGACCACCCTTTGCCAGGAGTCTGGAAACTCCTTGCGCATGTTCAAAGCCAGCTTTATCACGATAGATATGCAGTATGCCCTTCTGCTTGAGATCAAAATCAATCTGCTCATCGGCGGCCCAACCCAGTAATAACTCACGCGCGGCGATTGCCAGCCGTGCAGTTTCAGTGGTGTTTTGCTCATACTGGGGAATAGCGGCGATAAACTCGGCAAACCAGGAGAGTTTATGCCAGGAAGGCTTGGGGTTAACCAGCAGCGGGGCATCTTTTTTCAACATCCATTTCATGCCTTTGAAAATGGTCGCCCAGTAGGTCCAGACTTCGGCATTGGAAGCAGACAACTGCCCACCATTGGCAAAGGAAGTTTCCATCGCGGCATAGCGCTGCTTTTCGAACAGGGTAACCTGGTAGCCACGTTTGGCCAGGGCATAAGCTGAGGTGACGCCGGTAATACCGCCGCCGATAACTGCAATTGATTTCATCGTGAAAACTCCGAAGCAACATAGGGTTAGACAGGTTCTAATGTGTACCTGCCACCCCCTCCGTCGCTGTACCTGAGAGATTCACGCCAACAACAGCGCTTGCTCCTTCGGTGTGCCGCTGCAAGCGACAACTCTTCGGAGTTTTTTGATCAATACCGGTCCATTTGCCTGAGAGTTTCCGGGGCGGTTGCTCCTTCGGCGCCGCTCAACCTTTTAATAAGGCCAGCGATCTCTCCCGATATCATTCTTAAACTTGTGCCAGTTTAACACTACCCTGACGGCGCATCCATGCGCCCAAAGAATAATATTAACCCAGCCAGATCTGCTGCGCATTAACGAACTCATGGATGCCCTGAGGACCCAGCTCCCGTCCCAGCCCGGAGCGTTTAATCCCGCCACTGGGTAAGCGTGGATCGGTTTTGACTATGCCATTCACCGCCACCTGCCCCACTTCCAGACGGCGAGCCAACTGCTCACCACGACTGCGCTCTGTCCACACCCCCGCAGCCAGGCCGTAACGGCTATCGTTGGCCAGAGCAATGGCTTCATCGGCATCAGCCGCTTTCATCACCACGGCAACCGGTCCGAAGGTTTCTTCTACAGCGGCGGTCATACCCGGCTTAACATCAGCCAACAAGGTGACTGGATAGAAGAATCCGGCCCCCTCGGGCACCTCTCCACCCAACAAACAACGGGCTCCCGCCGCCACCGTTTCAGTCACCTGACGATGCAGATTCTGGCGCAGATCATCACGTGCCATAGGGCCGACATCGGTAGCGTCCTCCGCAGGATCACCCAGCTTCAGGCGTGCAAGACGCTCTTTCAACATCTCCAGCAACTGATCATAGATAGAGGCTTCGACAATGATCCGTTTTGCGGCGATACAGGACTGGCCCGCATTGATGATCCGCGACAGGGTAATGGTATCGGCGGCTTTTTCCAGATCAGCATCAGCCAGTACGATACAAGGATCAGATCCACCCAATTCCAGTACCACCGGCTTAATTTCCGAACCGGCAATCGCCGCCACGGCACCACCGGCTTTTTCAGACCCGGTAAGCGACACTGCCTGTACACGCGGATCACGAATCACCGACTCTATGGCGGCATTATCCATAGGCATATTCTGCATAATGCCAACCGGAGCGCCCACTTGCTCAAACAGGTCGGCAATGGCTTGCGCACTGGCGGGCACATGCAAATCATGCTTCATCAGGCAGGTATTGCCAGCCATCAGCGCCGGAGCACAAAAACGAAACGCCAGCCAGAAAGGCGCATTCCAGGGCAGAATGCCCAACACTGTACCCAATGGCAGATACTGCACATAGCTGTGACTGGCATCGGATTCCAATGTCAGGTTACTGAGATAGCTCTCAGCTTGTTCAGCATAATGCTCAGCACACCAAGCCGCCTTGATTACTTCACCCCGGGCCTCTTTAATCGGCTTACCCATTTCCAGCGTCATCAGCGGTGCCAGGGTTTCCACGTTTTCACGCAGTTTAGCCGCAACCGCTTTAAGCACTTCAGCACGCTGGGCATAAGAGGTATGCTTCCAACTGCTATAAGCCTCTCGGGCACGCACCAGGGTCGCTTCTTGTGCCACCGCATCCAGTACAGGCGAGTCCTGCAACTTTTCACCAGTGGTCGGGTTGATTACGGGCACTGTCATCAAGCACTCTCCTTCTTTGATTTACTGATTTTCTCTGCTGTTTTTATATTGGCCTGAGCGGAGACCAACTGCATATCAGTGGGCGCAGACAGCTCTTTCTCTTCTTTCTGGCTCTCTTTGGCTGGCTTTTTACCTTCTTTCCCTTTCGGTGCATATTCCGGTTTGACCACAAAGTCTTCCGGCAGGGTAAAGAAGGATTCACAACCCTTAGCAGTGATATGCAAGGTATCCGAAATACCCACGGTTTTATCGCCGTCCACACCCCACATCCATGGAATGATATGAAAGGTCATACCCTCGCGCAGCACACTGGAATCGCCCTGTTTGAGACTGATGATATAACCCTCATCCCAGCTCGGTGGAAAGGCGATACCAATGGAGTAGCCCGAACGCGTAATCAACCGGCCACCGACATCATTACTGGTAATAATGGCGCGAACCAGATTATCTGCATCCGATACGGTCAAACCGGGGCGCAGCACTTCCTTAAGTTTGTGCAGCGCCAGCTTCATGGTTTCCTGGGCCTTGTAAAAGGAGTCGGTCATATTACCCAGTACCACCGTGCGCATCATCGCCGTGTGATAGCGGCGGTAACAGCCGCCCACCTCAAGAAACACATGCTCACCTGCTTCGATCTTGCGACCTTCCCAGGTGGCATGACCTATCATGCTGCGCGGCCCGGAGGTCACGTAGGGCATAACGGCTGGAAACTCCCCCCCGGCACAAAACATCGCATGGCTGATCGCTGCGGCCACCTCATTTTCGGTTACATCAGCAGTGCAGGCATCAAAGCCAGCCTGCATGCCTGCCTCGGTAGCCAGCGCCGCTTTACGCATCACCTCTATCTCATACTTGGATTTGGTAATGCGCCCCTCTTCAACAATACCGAAGCAGTCCAGCAGACGGCCATTAGTAAAGGTGGTGTGAATAGCATCCTGATGGTAAGCCGGGAAAAAATAACTGTTACGTTCATAACCGATATTTTTCCCACTTAAGCCAAACTCCTTAAGTGCCTCGACCAGCATCTGGATAGCATCCCCGGTATCCGGATAGGGTCGTGTGATCTCAACCCAGGTACGGGCGTGGATATTTGACTCCTCCAACACCCGGGTAATCATAAACGAGTCTTTTTCCAACGGCACCACCAGTGCCTGGAAGAAGGAGTACCCCGTGGTCTGATAATCCGTCAGATACATGATATTTTCGGGATCACTGATCACCACCGCATCCAGCAGTCGTTCCCGCATGCGCTGCCTTAACTCGTTGATACGCCGCTCGTACTCTTCGAACGGAAACGTCATATCATCGCGTTTTTTCATTGAGCCTCCTTGGCCGCCTTGACTGCTGCAGCAAAAATTTCCAGTCCCTGAGTCAGATCTTCATCCGGTATGGTCAGCGGCGGAATCATTTTAATCACCATGCCGCCTGTACCACAGCCACCCAGCAGTAGCCCACGGTTAAAGCACTCAGTAACAATCGCTTTGGATAGCGCACTGTCACCTATATCGAGGGCTTGCATCATGCCTTTGCCTCGCACCTGCCAGGCACCCGCGCTGGTAGCGGCTATGGCATCCAAAGCAGCAGCCATCTGCTCGCCTTTGCGCTTAACCTCAGTCATGAGCTTGTCGTCGTGGAAGTAGGACATCGCCACCTTACCGGCCACAAAGGAAAAGCCCTGACCACGGAAAGTCCCGGTATGCTCACCGGGAGACCAGTGCTTGTCATGCTCAGGTTTGACCAGGTTCATCGCCAGCGGCGTGCCAAAGCCACCGATGCCTTTCGCCAGGGTAACGATATCAGGATCCAGCCCCATGCCATCAAAACTGAAGTAACTACCGGTACGGCCACAGCCCGCCTGAATATCATCCAGAATGAACAAAGCCCCCAGATCGTGAGCCAGTTTCTGTACTGCCAGCAACCACTCTTTACTGGCTACATGCACGCCACCTTCAGCCTGAATCGGCTCAATCACAAAGGCGGCTGGTGGTTCCAGACCACTGGAGCTGTCGGCAAACTGTGCCCGCAGTCGGTCAACTGAATCGACGCCACAGCCCATTTCACAGCTACGGCAAGGGGTTTCGCAACCAAATGGCATACGTATCACATGTTCCAGCGGTACACCGGCCGCGTTGCGGAAATAACTGTTTGCCGTCAGCGCCAGTGACCCTAAGGTCATGCCATGGAAGCCATGAGTGCAAGCCACTACAGTTTTACGCCCGGTAACCCGACGAGCCAGTTTTAACGCCGCTTCAACCGCGTTGGTGCCGGTAGGCCCCATAAACTGCATTTTGTGGTTCATCCCTCGCGGGACCAGCACGGTTTCAGCAAAGGCTGAGAGAAAATCACGCTTAACAGTCGTGCTGGTATCCAGACTATGCGCGATCCCATCCGCCTCAATAAATTCAATCAACGCCTTTTTCATCAAGGGGTTGTTATGCCCGAAATTAAGCACCCCTGCACCGGCGAAGAAATCGATATAAGATTTGCCTGCTTCATCGACCTGCCGGGCGTTTGAAGCGGATTTGAACACGGTTGGATAAATACGGCAGTAACCGCGGATCTCTGATTCCCACTTTTCGAATACCTGCATGGAAATCCTCCTTCATCATGACAAGGGTTTGAACCCGTTATAGATTCTGTCTGGTCGTCAATTATTTTTCTAACCAGACAGCATTTGGTTAGGCCGCTGACAATTCAGCTGCCCGGACTAGCAGCAACCGGGAAACATCCGAGGTTGCTATCAGGGTCAGGTCTGCTCCGGAACCGGAGCGCCTGCAAGTCTTGAAAATACCCGCGTCACCCTGGATATCAGGGCATCATTAAAATCGTATTGCGCATTATGACAAGGTCGTCCATGCTGCAACTGACCATCATCGCTCCCGATCAAAGCGAATGCACCGGGTATTTCCTTAAGATAGTAACTGAAGTCCTCCGAGGCCATAATCGGCAAGGGGGTAGACTGGCTCAACACCTGCTCACCAAACTCTGACTCCAGTTGCTGGCGAAAGTTTGCCGCTGGCTCCGGATGATTAATGGTGGCATCGTAGCGCGGAAAAATTTCCACCTGACACTGCGTGCCATAAGCTCTGGCAGTTGCCGTTGAGATTTCTTCAATCAATGACGACAGTACCTTGCGCGTGGCTGGTTGTGCAATACGAAAGCCCCCTTCAATCACCGCCGTATCTGGAATCACGGTAGGTGAACTGCGCGCATCCACTGATGTGACGCTCAACACTGTAGCATCTTGGGGTGGCAAACGGCGACTGACGATCTGTTGCAGCGCCACAACAATCGCCGACGCCGCCAACACTGGATCCTGACACGCCTCCGGTTGACTGGAGTGTCCGCCCTGTCCAGTTACCGTCAGACGAAAGGTGCCGTTACCCGCCATCACCGCTCCATCCGGGCACACCGCCTGACCAAACGCAATGGCTGGCCAGTTGTGCCAACCATAAATAACATCTATACCCTTTAGAGCCCCTTCCTCGATCATTCGCAGCGCGCCATGACCACCTTCTTCTGCTGGTTGAAACAACAGCGTCACCGGCCCAGGCAGTTGCTCTTCATGAGCCTTAAGCCAATAAGCGGCCGCCATCAAGGTAGCAGTATGACCATCATGCCCGCAGGCATGCATACAGCCGGGGCTCTGAGAGCTCCAAGGCATGCCACTTTTTTCATCTATAGGTAGCGCATCCATATCACCGCGCAAGGCAATGTGAGGGCCCGGCTTATGCTGGGCCAACCGACCCAGCGTGCCATGCTTGGCACAGGCTTCCCAGGGTATATTTAGCGCGGTTAACTCCTGACGTATACGCTCGGCCGTCGCCACTTCTTGCCAGGTTAACTCAGGTTGTTTATGCAGTTCACGACGCAGTGAAATGGCTTGTTGAATATGCTGGTCCCAAAGTGCGGTCAAATCTGTAACTCCTAACGGTTTCCCACTAACTACACCAGGCCGAGTAAACATCAGCCTGTGAAATTTTATTTCTTAGCACTAAAGATAGCAGAGGATGAAGCAGATGCCACTGGTTTTCCTAAAAAGTTATGCTCAATAGCACTCCTTATAATAATAGCCATAATTTTCATGCCGATTTAAATAACCTTATGATAATATTTAGCTAATATTAATGTTAATAAACCCAGACGATTCACCCTACCGACACCCAGCAGGTTTTAGCTTTCAGTTTATGGATTTACTCATCAGCTTTGCCAGACAAGCCAGAGACAGTTTCAGAGATCTGATTCCTGTAATACTGGTCATGGCTTTTTTTCAGCTCATTGTGATTCGTCAGCCACTGCCGGAGGGAACCAGCTATGTTGACCTGATTATCGGGCTGATATGTGTTCTGGCGGGCCTGACGCTGTTTATCAAAGGATTACAACTTGGACTCTTCCCTATTGGCGAAAGTCTTGCCCATGCCTTTGCAAAAAAGTCCTCAGTTTTCTGGCTACTGCTGTTCTCTTTTGCACTGGGTTTTGGAACGACCATCGCCGAACCGGCATTGATTGCGGTAGCTGGCAAGGCCGCTGAAGTCATCGCCCTAGGCGGGCTGATTGATGAGAACTCGCAGGCACAAAGCCGCTTTGCCATGGAGTTACGACTGGTCGTAGCTATTTCTGTCGGCAGCGCCGTAATGCTGGGGGTATTACGCATACTCAAGGGCTGGCCGCTACACTACATCATTATTACAGGCTATGTGTTGGTCATGCTGTTAACCTTGATCACGCCGGATGCAATCATTGGTATCGCCTATGATTCAGGCGGCGTGACCACCTCAACCATCACTGTCCCTCTGGTAACAGCCCTGGGCGTCGGACTGGCATCGTCAATCAAGGGACGCAACCCGATGCTGGATGGGTTTGGCTTGATAGCTTTAGCTTCAGTCATGCCGATCATCTTTGTGCTGGCTTATGGGCGGCTGACTTTATGAGGCACGACTGATGGAATTTTTAACCATTTTTTTCAACACAGCACTCGATATTGCCCCCATCGCCGCCATCATTTTCGGCTTCCAATATCTGGTCATACGAAAAAAAGTTCATCGACTAGCCTCCGTATTGGCCGGCTTTGCCATGGTTCTGCTTGGGTTGAGCTTGTTTCTGCTGGGGCTGGAAAAGGCGCTATTTCCGATGGGCAGCATGATGGCGGAACAACTGACATCTCAATCCTTTTTACCCGCACTGGCTGATGGCGCCCAGCGTCACTGGAGTGACTATTACTGGGTGTATATTTTTGCTTTCACCATCGGCGCCAGCACCACGATTGCTGAGCCCTCACTTATCGCCGTTGCTATTAAGGCTGGCGAAATTTCTGGCGGAACCATTAACCCACTCATGCTGCGGATCGCCGTTGCACTAGGTATGGCTACAGGAATTACTTTGGGAAGCTGGCGAATTGTTACAGGCACCTCACTGCAAGGGTTTATTCTGGCCGCCTATGTATTGGTGATCATTCAAACACTACGCTCACCGCGAAGTATTATTCCGCTGGCGTTTGATTCCGGTGGCGTAACCACTTCCACGATTACAGTACCCATTATTGCAGCGCTGGGCCTTGGATTGGCAAGCTCTATACCTGGACGAGACCCGCTGCTGGATGGGTTCGGCATGATTGCGCTGGCCTGCCTGTTTCCAATTATTACTGTAATGGGCTATGCGCAGCTGGCGGCATGGCTGGAAAAACGTAATCGTAATCATCGGGAACGGGACACCCGACCCAAGGAGACCACTGATGCGCTTTAAATTAATTCTGGTGTTTGTCGACGATGACAAAACTGATGCCCTGCTGGATGCCGCCAGAGATGCGGGTGCTACAGGAGCAACGATTATCAACAATGCCCGCGGCGAAGGGTTGAATAAAACCCGCGGGATATTTGGTCTTGAGATCACCAGCAGTCGTGACGTGTTGCTATTCCTGGTTGAGGAACACCGTTGTCGCAAGATTTTGGAAAAAATTGCCGAAGTCGGTGAGTTTGATGATTCACCAGGCACCGGCATAGCCCTACAAATCGATGTAGAAGATGCGCTGGGTGTTAAACACCAGATTAAAAAGCTGGCCATGCAGTTTGATGATAAAGAGGATTAAGCTATGTCTAAAGGCACCATCAAAACCGTCAAGGATGTGATGAATCAACATTTTTGCAGGGTTGACGGCTTACTCACAGTTGAAGATGCCGTCACGCTAATGCAGCGTAGTAACGCACGGGTATTAATTGTAGACAAACGTGACGAACAGGATGAGTACGGTATCGTATTACTCTCAGATATAGCCAAAAAAGTACTGGCAAAAAACCTGTCACCAGAACGGGTTAATATCTATGAAATCATGTCGAAACCTACACTGTGTATACGTAGCCAGATGCAGATACGTTTCTGCGCGCGTTTATTCAATAAGTTTGGGCTAGCTGTCGCACCAGTAGTCGATAAAGAAGATGATATTATCGGAGTGATTAACTATGATGATCTGGTTCTGAGCGGGCTGCCCAACCTGTGACAGGATCCAAGCATAAACAAGCCAGACACCCACTACCCTGTTTGAGAGGCTGACTTGCTGTACCTGAATAATTTTGCACATGCATTTTTACACGCCTTAAAGAACCTGTTACCGATCGTTGTTGTCGTGCTGTTCTTTCAGTTGGCTATTTTACAGCAACTACCGGAAAACAGCCTGAGCATGGCCTTTGGTTTACTCGTCGTTGCTGTCGGCGTCGCGCTGTTTCTGCAGGGTCTGGAGCTGAGCATCTTCCCCGTCGGCAAAAGTCTCTCCAACCAATTCGCCAAAAAGGGGTCAGTACCCATTTTGCTGTGCTTTGGTTTTGCCTTGGGATTTTCAGCCGTGGTCGCCGAACCGGCACTCATCGCCGTTGCCAGCCAGGCACAAGAGATCAGCGAAGGCCGCATCGATGCGCTGGTGCTTCGCCTGTTAGTTGCCACTTCAGTTGGCTTTATCATTGCACTAGGGGTTTTTCGCATCATTTTCGGCCACCCGATACATTGGTATATGATTATTGGTTATATCATCGTGGTCGGCGTCACCTTCTTTGCACCCGAAGAGATCGTTGGGCTGGCGTATGACTCTGGCGGTGTCACCACTAACATTGTCACCGTCCCCTTGATTGCTGCACTGGGGATCGGCTTGGCCTCTTCAATTCGTGGACGTAGCCCCCTGATTGATGGCTTTGGTTTGGTTGCGCTGGCGGTGATGGTGCCAATGATCAGCGTGCAGCTTTATGGTATTTTTGTTTATGCCATAGATGCCGACAGCGCTTCGGCTCAGGCTGTGCAGAGTGTGGAACTCGCCGTAACTCACCCTGTAGTGCAAGGGCTGCTAGATCTCCTGACCATGTTCCGGGATGTACTGCCCATCCTGATCACCATTCTATTTTTCCAATACATTATTCTCAAGCGGCCCTTATCCAACCCACCTAAAATTGCCTTTGGTTTTTTGTTGGTGATTATCGGTCTGTATGCATTTGTTGTCGGGTTGAAGATCGGACTTTTTCCGATCGGCAACAGCATGGCAGAGCAGCTCATTTCACTGAACAGTTATGCATATATTTATCTGTTTGCTTTTATGATCGGCTTTGCAACCACCATGGCTGAACCGGCTTTAATTGCTGTGGGTCAACAAGCTGAAGAAGCCGCTGCAGGTAAAATAAAGGGTAACGTCATTCGTCTCCTGGTTGCCGTTGGGGTAGCGGTTGGCATTACAATAGGTGTTTTCCGACTGATCAGCGGCGGATCGATTCACTACTTTATTATTGGCGGTTACACGCTGGTAATCCTGCTGACCATGTTGTGTCCAAAATACATCGTGGCACTGGCTTTTGACCTGGGTGGTGTAACCACCTCAGAGGTAACCGTTCCACTGGTAACGGCACTAGGTATCGGACTGGCCACACATATTGAAGGGCGAAATGTATTGATCGATGGCTTTGGCTTGATCGCATTTGCGTCCATTTTTCCAATCGTTACAGTCATGTGCTACGCCATCGCCGTTGACTGGCTGAATAAATTCAACAGGGCTGAATCATGAAATTTTCTGTATTGACAGCAATCGTGTCTGAAGACTACGAGCAAAAAGTGATTGACGGTGCACGTGAATTAGGTGCCGGTGGCATCACATTGTTATCGGGTCGGGGAATCGGCAGTGATGCGAAAAAAACCTTCTTCGGCATGACCTATGAAGGCAGTCAATCGATCATTATTATGGTATTGGAAAAGGGCTTATCGCTGGAGATTCTCAAATCCATCCAGACGCTCATTGTCGATAAGAAAAACAATGACTCCCATGGCGTGGTGTTTACCCTTCCATTGGAGCACCTTGGCGGAATAGACCTGTCACAACTGGCAAAATTTGAGCAACATCTGAAAGAAAACCTCTAAAAAGGAAGGCATTTCATGCTGGTAAAAGATGTCATGGTGAACGATGTTATAACCGTTTCACCCTTTGCAACACTGCGTGACGCACTGAGCCTGATGAAGCGTCACAAGCTGAAATCACTGGTAGTGGAAAAAACCAATGACAATGATGCCTATGGTTTGATTACCTATACCAACATTGTCAAAACGGTAGTGGCCGAAAGCGGCGATATCGATCTGATCAATGTCTACGATGTGTGTGCCAAACCTGTTATTTCAGTAGGGCAGAGCCTATCGGTAAAACACGCCGCGTCACTGATGATCACAAGTCGGGTCAAGCGCATTCTGGTGTTGAAGGATAACGAGATGGTCGGACTGTTATGCATGAACGATATCGTGCAGACATTACTGAACGATCTTGAGTAATCGCTACCGGTATCTGGTACATCTTGTTAAATAACTCAGATACCGGTAGCTTTCGTAGCCGGTTTTAACCGACCTTCTCACCCTTGGCCTGCAGATCAGCATGGTAAGACGAGCGTACCAGAGGGCCACTGGCAACATGGCTAAAGCCAAGTGATTTGGCGATGCGGCCAAACTCATCGAACTCATCCGGGGTAACAAAGCGATCAACCGGCAGGTGATTACGGCTTGGCTGCAGGTACTGACCGATGGTGATCATATTGACATCATGGGCGCGCAGATCCCGCATTACCTCAATAATTTCTTCATTGGTTTCACCAACACCCACCATCAAACCCGACTTGGTTCTGATTTCAGGACGTAAGGCCTTGTAGCGTTTCAATAGCTCCAGTGACCAGGCGTAATCAGCACCAGGACGGACTTTCTTGTACAAACGCGGCACAGTTTCCAGGTTGTGGTTAAACACATCTGGCGGTGTTTGCTGCAGGATCTCCAGAGCGATATCCATACGCCCACGGAAATCCGGCACCAGGGTTTCTATCTGTATATTGGTAGCCAAACGCCGAGTTTCGCGAATGCAGTCGGCAAAGTGCTGTGCACCGCCATCACGCAGATCATCTCGGTCTACTGAGGTGATAACCACATAACGCAGGCCCATATCGGCAATGGCTTCCGCCAGTTCCAGCGGCTCATTTTCAGCCAGCGCATTAGGGCGACCGTGTGCGACATCACAGAAGGGACAACGTCGGGTGCAGATATCACCCATAATCATGAAGGTGGCGGTACCGTGACTGAAACACTCGCCCAGATTAGGGCAACTGGCCTCTTCACATACCGATGCCAGCTTGTGCTTGCGCAACTTGGCTTTGATCCGCTTCACTTCAGCATTGGAGCCCATTCTGACGCGAAGCCAATCCGGTTTACGTGGCATCTCATCTTTTTCGGTCGGAATGACCTTAATCGGAATACGAGCCATTTTTTCAGCACCACGGAGCTTGACGCCTTGCTCGACGCGGACAAGTTTTGCAGGAGTATCAGACATAATAGTATTCAGCTTTCCAGATGATTAGCCAACTCAACCTGCGGGTAGTCGAGCCGTTTAACCAAGTAATTTAGTAGGTTTTTAGCCGCACTGTCAATATCAGTGTCCGGACAGAGATCTCGCAACTGGGTCATCTGCATACCGGCGTAGCCACACGGGTTGATTCTGGCAAAGGGTTGCAGGTCCATATCGACATTCAATGCCAGACCATGAAAAGAGCAACCGCGCCGAACCCGCAAGCCCAGTGACGCAATTTTACAATCATCAACATACACACCTGGAGCATCGGCACGTGCAACGGCGACTTGCCCATGATCTGCCAGCAGCGCAATGACGGCCTCTTCCATCAGGGTAACCACGTCCCGGACACCCAGTTTTTTGCGGCGCAAATCCAGCAGCAGGTAAGCGATCAATTGCCCCGGACCGTGGTAGGTCACCTGACCGCCACGGTCTGTTTTAACCACCGGTATAGGGCCGGGATTGAGCAGATGCTCGGCTTTACCGGCCTGCCCTTGGGTAAATACCGGGTGGTGCTGTAACAACCAGATTTCATCTGGCGTTTCCGCCTGACGCTGAGCCGTAAACTGCTGCATCTGCTGCCACACCGGCTCATAAGGCTGCAGCCCGAGTGTTCGCACGATTAGATCAGGCACGGATCAAAGTACCATATGTACACGACCAGAAGCTTTCAATGCTGCAAACAAGTCTTGCAACTGCTCCTCTCCGGTGGCCTTGATTTTCAAACGCACTGAACGAAACCGACCGTTGCGACTATCCTGAACACTGACCTTTTCCAGGTCCAGGCCAGGATCAAAACCTTTCACTGTCTCGACCACAAAACCATAAAAGTCATTGTCATTATTGCCCACTACTTTGATCGGATAGTCCGCACAGGGAAATTCGATTTTAGGTGCTTCGGGTGAATCAGTCATAGCCTCAGCCACCTCAGCTCTAGTTGATCAGATTCATAAAGAACTGCAAAATACTGTGCCACAGCCGCTTGAAAAAACTGCCAGGCTCAACCGCATGCAGCGCCACCAAAGGGGTCTCTGAAATCACTTCGCCATCCAGTGATACTACCACCGAGCCGATAGCATCGCCCACAGCAACAGGTGCCTGGATATTGCGTGGCAGATCCAGCAGCACTTCCAGACGATCCTGCTGCCCACGCGGCAGAGTCAGCGAAAGGTTTTCGAGTACACCCATGCTCAGGTTATCGACTTCGCCGCCCCAGACTCGCTGATCGCTGATCGACTGACCGGCGGCATAAAGCTCAGTACTTTCGTAGAAACGGTAAGTATAGGCCAGTAGCTGCTGGGTTTCCTGCGCCCGCGTCTCTTCGCTGGCAGAGCCCATCACCACGCTGATCAGGCGCATACCATCACGAACGGCTGAAGACACCAGGCAGTAGCCGGCTTCATCGGTGTGTCCGGTTTTGATACCGTCTACCGTATCATCACGCCACAACAAGCGGTTACGATTGGGCTGACGTATATCATTAAACTCAAAGTGTTTTTCGGCATAAATCGGATAATATTGTTTAGAATCTGTGATCAGTGCACGCGCCAGTATCGCCAGATCGTAAGCAGAAGCATACTGGTTATCCGATGGCAGGCCTGTGGCATTTTCATAGTTGGTGTTGGTCATACCCAGGCGGCGGGCATGCTGGTTCATCAGATCAGCGAACGCTCTTTCACTACCGGCAATATGTTCAGCCATAGCGACAGACGCATCGTTACCAGAAGAGATGATAATACCCCGCAACAGATCAATTAATTTAACCTGCGTGCCTTCCTGAATAAACATACGAGAGCCGCCAGTACGCCAGGCTTTTTCACTGACATTGACCATTTCATCTTCAGACAGATTGCCATTGATCAGTTCCAACTCCGCAATATAGCTGGTCATGATCTTTACCAGGCTCGCTGGCGGGTAGCGCTCATGTTCATCTTTAGACAGAATAATCTGGCCAGTAGCCGCATCCATCACCACATAAGAACGCGCTGCAACCTGCGGGGGGGCTGGAATCATCGATGCCTGCACCTGGGCAAAAGCCAGCAGACTGAACAACAGGGCAAGCAGCGTACGACTCAAAAATCTTGTATTCATCGGTTTTGGCATCCGTTTCGGTTAACTCATCGAAGGTCAGCAAATAGACTTCCGAAAAAAAGCATGGTTCAACACATTGTCAGTATTAAGGTTCTGCAACCAGATGGGGAGAATGAAAACCCGCACCCGCCAGACTGGCAATCAGATTGTCCAGCGGCTCACCCACATTCAGCGGCCCTATCTTAACACGATAAATCGGCGAACCAGAGGGGTTGGCGGTGTAAATTCCGACCGCAAAACCCGCCGCAAAGGGCATGACCTGCTGCTGTGCCCTACGAGCTGATTCCTCACTGGCAAATGCACCTATCTGCAAATAGCGCCGATCATGTGAGGCTTTCAGCGAAGTTGATACAGCGGGTGCTACAGGGCCTGCTGCCAACGTCGGAGCCTGCATCTGCCCTGAAGGACGCGGCGTGATAGCCTCAACCTTAACCCGCCCTGTGCCTCGCTGCAGGATATCCAGACGATAAGCCGCCGCATAGGATAGATCGATCAGCCGATCCTGATGAAATGGCCCTCGGTCATTCACTCTGACAATAACACTTTTTCCGTTATCCAGATTTGTAACCCGAACGAATGAAGGAATTGGCAGGCTCTTATGGGCGGCTGTCATTTCATACATATCATACACCTCACCATTGGAGGTCAGGTGGCCATGAAACTTCATGCCATACCAGGAGGCGATACCACTTTCCCGATACCCCTCTGCACTTGGCATCACCGTATAGGTTTTACCAAACACTTCATAAGGGCTGCGGTTTCCACCACGACTCAAGGGCTCGTAACGAGGCACAGCATCTGGCACTTTACTAACATCAGGCGGGGTCGCCGGTGCCTTGTCATGGGTCATGCTGTAACGACCTGAGGGGTCTGTCGGATGAGTAACGGGTGCCTGTGGACTCGGTCGTGACGAACACCCCGCCAGCATCACAACAAGCAATAAACTTATAAGCCCTGCACGCATCTGCAACCCCTATCAGCACTTGCCAGTCCCGGTTTTACACTTTGCCTGATCATTTTACTCTCCAGCATCAATGCCTTTGCACCCCTGAATGTGCACTGACTGACATCAGAATGCCAAAACCAGCCATCAGTGTCACAATCGATGTTCCCCCATAGCTAATCATCGGCAAGGGTACTCCGACAACCGGCAACAAGCCGCTAACCATACCAATATTGACTGTCACATAGACAAAAAAGGTCAAGGTCACGCCTCCAGCCAGCAGCCTGGAATAACTGTCAGCCGCCCGCGCCGCTATAATCATACCGCGCGCTATAATCAGCAAATAAAGCAGTGTCAGCAGAGCAATACCGTACAGCCCCAGCTCTTCACCAATTACGGCAATAATAAAATCAGTATGGGATTCAGGCAAAAAATTCAGCTGTGACTGCGTACCCTCTAACCACCCCTTACCAGAGATGCCACCAGAACCTATCGCCGTTTTTGATTGGATAATGTTCCAGCCTGATCCCAGCGGGTCACTTTCCGGATTCAAAAATGTCATCACGCGCTGTTGCTGATAGGGTTTCATGATGTTCCAAAAGACTGGCAAAGCGGCAGCCATCAGACCCAGAGCCACTAACACATAACGCCAATAAATACCGGATAGCAAAATAACAAAGATTCCCGAACTGGCAATCAGCAAGCTGGTACCCAAATCAGGCTGCTTCATGATCAGCACCGTAGGTATGGCCATAATAATTACAGCAACGACCAGACGCTTTAATGTCGGGGGTAAATGATCACGCACCAGAAAAGCAGCCATCGCCATCGGTAGCACCAGCTTCATCAGCTCAGAAGGCTGAAAACGAAATCCGGGCAGGGCGATCCAGCGCTGTGCACCCTTAGCCGACACACCAAACAACATCACTGCAATCAACAAGGCCACACCAATAAGATAAAGCCAGGGAGCCAACAGCATAAAAGAGCGAGGCCGAACTTGTGCCAAAAAACCCAACAGGGTGAAACCAGCAGCCATACGGACTGCCTGGCGCTGCACATACTCCATATCCTGACTCGATGCACTGTAGAGTACGAACAGGCCAAAGCCACATAGAATTAGCAACAGCAAGAGCAACCAGGCATCCAGGTGAGTATAACTCCACCATCCCGGCGTTCGCTGAAAGTGATTACTTGCTCCTGGCATGGTCCTCTGGAAATCGCGACTACTCATCCTCAGCCTCCAGTTCATAGCGATCCAGCAACCAGGCGTCCATCACTTGACGCGCTATAGGCGCAGCCACACTGGAGCCGCCCCCAGCGTTTTCTACCACCACGGCAATGGCAATTTGTGGATCATCAGCCGGCGCAAAGGCAATAAACAGCGCATGATCATGATGGCGTTCACTCAATTCCTCTGGCTTATACCGCCCGTCATCCGGTATGGCGACCACTTGTGCAGTACCGCTCTTACCTGCCATTTTGTATTCCAATCCCTGACCAACACGCCTTGCCGTTCCTGTTGGTCCATGCATAACATCAACCATGCCCTGAATAACTGAATCCCAATACTCAGGATGTTTAATGGCTACATCATCCGGTACAGGATGCTCTTTGACCATATCCGGCAGGGTCAGCGACTCACCTTCATCAGTTTCTTCAACTACCCCCATCAGCAAGCGGGGCTGCATCCATTTACCCCGGTTAGCCAGTACATTAGCGGCTACAGCCAGCTGTAAGGGGGTTGCAACAAAAAAACCCTGACCAATACTCATATTCACCGAATCACCGGGATACCATGGCTCTCCGAGGTTCCCGCGCTTCCAATCAGCCGAGGGCAGAACACCGCGTATCGCTTCGGGTGTATCCAGGGTGGCAACCTCGCCAAAGCCAAACATACGTAGATAACGCGCCATCAACTCATTTCCCATACGGTGGCCGACATCATAAAACCAGGTATCTACCGACTGAGCTATAGCGAGATTCATATTCACCCGCCCGTGCCCTCCACGGCGCCAGTCACGATAACGCCGACCACCAGGGGTGATCTGATAATAGCCAGGATCCCAGATGGTATAATCAGGCTGAACCGTTTCAGAATCTATTGCTGCCATCGCCATAATAGGTTTAATCGTTGAGCCAGGTGGATAGCCACCACGCACCGCCCGATTGAACAAGGGCAGATCGACATCATCGCGCAACGCATTGTAATCCGTATTGGAAATGCCCATTACGAACAGATTAGGGTCATAGGCGGGTGTACTGACCAGCGTCAGGATTCCACCGGTTTTCGGATCCAGAGCGACGACAGAAGCTCGCTTTCCTTCCAAGAGCTTTTCTGTAAACTGCTGCAGCCGCAGATCAAGACTCAACTTGATGTCAGCTCCGGGCGCTGGATCATTCTGTTCCAGAACACGCAATACACGACCACGGGCATTGGTTTCAACTTTCCGCGATCCGACTTCACCATGCAATATCGGCTCATAAAAACGCTCAATACCGAGTTTTCCCAGGTAATTAGTACCGGCATACTGGACTGGATCCAGAGTTTGCAGATCACGTTCGTTAATCCGCCCCACATAACCCAAAACATGGGCCAGGGACTCGCCATAAGGGTAATAACGAATCAGATCAGCTTCGACCTGCACACCGGGTAATTTATGATAGTTGACTGATATTCTTGCAATTTCATCTTCGGTTAAACGAAAGCGCAAGGGTACTGACTCATAGGGACGACGACGCTGCTGCAGACGCTGGCGAAAGCGCTCCACATCACGCTCACTGACGTCAATCAGTTCGGCCAATGCCGCCAGCGTCTCATCCATGTCACGAATTTCTTCACGCAATAGCGTCACACTGAAGGTCGGCTGATTATCAGCCAGCAGGATACCCTGACGGTCGTAAATCAGCCCCCGTCGCGGGGCCACAGGCTGTAACTGTATGCGATTACGATCAGAAATTGCGGAGTAGCGATCATACTCCATCACTTGCAGAAAGTAGGCACGACCCACCAGCACCATAAACACCAGGGTAACGATGACAAATGCCAACAGCGCCCGACGCTTGAAAGTTCGCGCCTCTCGACTGTAATCCTTGAGTGTTTCCGCCTGCTGCATAATAACCTGTTATTTATGGTAGGGATGACCCTGAAGCAGGGTCCAAGCACGATAGAGTTGTTCAGCAAGCAGTACTCGCACCAATGGGTGAGGCAGCGTCAAGGCTGACAATGACCACTTCTGATCAGCCACTTGCAGACAACGTGGGTCCAGACCATCCGGCCCCCCCACCAACAGACTGACATTACGCCCCTGCATGCGCCAGTTTTCGGCATGGCTGGCAAGGTTTTCTGTCGACCAGTGTTTGCCTTGGACATCCAAGGCGATAACCTGTTCATTTTTGCCTAAAGCCGCCAGCATAGCATCACCTTCGGCACGCATTGCACGTGCCGGATCAGCGCCCTTCCCTCTGTAGCCAGGAGGCAGCTCCACCAGTTCCAGCTGAAAGTCAGCTGGCAGGCGTTTGCTGTATTCCTGATAGCCAGCTTCGACCCAGCCCGGCATTTTCTGACCCACAGCCAGTAAACGTATCCGCATAATCAGGAAATGGCTTCAGCATCTTCCGGGGAGTGCCGCCACAGGCGTTCCAGATCATAGAAGCTGCGCGCATCTGGCATCATCAGATGGACCACCAGATCACCCAGGTCCACCAGAATCCAGTCGCCACTTTCCTGCCCTTCCGAACCGATGGGCTGCACACCTTCTGCTTTGACCTTTTCCATAACTTCACTGGCCATGGAAACCACATGACGACGGGATGTACCACTGGCAATCAGCATGAAATCTGTCACGCTGGATTTGCCGGTTACATCCAGGACAACCAGGTCCCTGGCTTTCATATCGTCTAAAATTGCCTGCACTTTTTTGATCAGTTGCTCAGTTTGCATCACTAATCTATTTACCTCGTTTATAGCCGTAAAGCTGATGTTGTTTAATGTATTCCCATACCTGATCAGGCATCAAATAGCGCGGCGATTGCCCTTGACTGATCAGTTCACGTATCTGTGTTGCTGAGATTCCCAAGGGCGTCAGTTCGTGAATTAGAACACCACCGCAGGGCTTTTCTGTTAGCAGATGCGATGATTTGATCGCATGCTGCCGGGTAAACTCATCCATCTGCGCGACTGGCTGATACCGATAACCGGGACGCGCGACCGCAATGATATGACAGAGTGATAAAAAAGTATGCCAGTCTTTCCATTGTGGCAGAGTTAAATAGGCATCCATACCCATGACCATGCAAATCGGCCGCTCCGGCCCCAGCTCATCTCGTAATGACGCCAGTGTCAGAGCAGAATAGGAAGGCTTCGATGAATTAACCTCACGTGCATCGACACACAAACTCGCGGCGTCAGCCACCGCCAGCCTGACCATGGTCAGCCGATGTTCGGCTGAACAGCCAGGATGCTGACGATGAACTGGCGCGCCTGACGGGATCATCGTGACCTGACTAAGCTGCAACCACTGCTGAATTTCCAGTGCAGTTCTTAGATGGCCATGGTGGACAGGATCAAAGGTGCCCCCCATAAACACAAAGGGCTCATTTATCTGCATTGATTACTGCCGGACATGCCCATCTCCCAGAACGACGTACTTCTCAGATGTCAGCCCCTCCAATCCAACCGGACCACGGGCATGAATTTTGTCCGTAGAAATACCGATTTCCGCACCCAGACCATATTCAAAACCATCAGCAAAACGGGTGGAGGCATTCACTATCACTGAACTGGAATCCACGGCCCGCAGAAACACCCGGGCGTCGGTATAGCTTTCCGTAACGATCGCATCGGTATGGTGTGAACCATACTGATTAATATGCTGGATGGCCTGCTCAAGACTGCTAACAACTTTTATGGCCAGCACCGGGGCCAGATACTCTGTTGACCAATCACTCTCGTCTGCCGCTTTAATCAGTGGCAGTAATTTTAACGTTTCAGGACAGCCGCGCAACTCCACCCCAGAAGCTTGATAACGCTCAGCCAGATCCGGCAATACAGCAGAAGCCTGTTCGTTATGCACCAACAGGGTTTCCATGGTATTGCAGGTGCCGTAACGGTGGGTTTTGGCATTCAAGGCGATATTGATCGCTTTGACCTTGTCAGCGGCCCTATCGATATAGACATGACAGACGCCATCCAGATGTTTGATTACCGGCACGCGAGCATCCTTAGCGATGCGCTCAATCAATCCCTTGCCTCCGCGCGGAACAATTACATCGACATAGTCAGGCATACTGATCAACTGGCCCACGGCCTCCCGATCAGTGGTAGCGACAACCTGCACCGCCGTTTCCGGTAAACCCGCCTCACGCAAGCCACTGATAATGCACTCAGCAATTGCCTGATTGGACTTCAGCGCCTCCGAGCCACCACGCAGAATCGTCGCATTACCCGATTTGATGCACAGACTGGCGGCTTCCGCAGTGACGTTAGGCCGAGACTCATAAATAATCCCGATCACACCCAAGGGCACCCGCATTTTACCCACCTGAATGCCTGACGGCCGGTAGTTCATACCGGTAATACCACCGATTGGATCGGCTAACGCCGCCACCTGATGCAGCCCTTCGATCATATTATCGATACGCGCCGAAGTCAGCTCCAGACGATCAAGCATGGCTGCATCAAGGCCTTTAGCACGCCCGGCTTGCATATCCTCAGCATTGGCCTGCTCTAACCTAGGTCGAGCGGCATCCAGAGCGGCTGCCATGGCAAGCAATGCCCGGTTTTTCTGCCCTGTGTCTGCACTGGCCATTTGGCTGGCGGCCTGCCGAGCTTGCTGGCCCAACGCAATCATATACTCTTGTGTATTCATCCAGACTATCCGTAACGCGTAAAAACAACCATTATAGCCTGCCAGGGAGCGGGGGTCATTCGCATTTAAGTCAATCGTCAAAGTATCCATTCCTCTGTGTGACTACTGGCCACGAACTGGTATCATTCAACGCTTGTTCTAAGGTCTTTCCGGAAGCCACCCTGTTATGCAAACAGTGCCACCCAACACCGACAAGGCTCCACGCCCAATGCGCGCTATACTGGCCGCCATTCTGGCATTTACTCTGGGTCTGATCACCACCCTGGTATTGATCCAGATGGACAACCAGCGGATTGCCGAAGAAGAAGCCCTGCTCAGCAGTGGCGCCTTGGCAGAAAGCGCTGCGTTGCTGCTCAAACCCCTGGTCATGAGCGAAGACAGAATCAGCCTAAACTATCTGCTCAATGAACTGGCCAATCAACCCATGATCCGGGGTATGCGCCTGACTGACAACCAAGGCAATGTGCTTGGCATCAGTGGAGAGCATCAAGGCCGTTCATTGAACGTGCCGCTGATACGTAACGAGGAATCACTTGGTGAACTGACTGTCTGGGCCGACCCAGATTCCTTATTGGCCGTGCTAAAGCGTCAGCAGTTAATGATTCTCTTGGCTGCCATGGCTACGCTGCTGCTTATGCTTATGGGCATCTGGCTGAGCCTGCGTCCTGTCAGGGTAGCAACCGCAGATATCGAGCATCAGGACACCCCCACCGAGCGCCAATTTGACCAGGTGATGCAGGAAATTAGTCAAGAAGATAACGGCTCGGACAGCCTGCCGATTCTTGATCCGGATGATATCGACGATCTGGAACTGTCCCCGGTATTGCCACCTGAACCGGTGAAGATAAAGCCCCCCCCCACACTTGAGCACCCAGCAGATAAACCGGCAACACCCGATCGTTTTGTTGCTGAGCGCGACAAACCCGACCCGGCAGACCATACCTTCATCAGCTTTAGTGCCCGTGACGAGGAACTGAATGATCAGGAACTGGTGTCGCTACTGAAACCTGAGCGCGAACGTGGCCCCATTCCCCGATTCACACCAGCCACAGCCGGGCATATGCGTGACCCGGATAGCCAGGATGATGACGCTTACGTTGAATTGGAAGAGCAGAAATCTGCACCCCCGGTTGAAGAAACGTCTCGTCTGCGTAACAACCCCTTACTCAGCGCGCTGGATGAGGATGAAGAACAGTTAAACCTCTATGCTTTTGAGCAGGATCTGGAGCTGATGTTGCCGGCCGAAGAGGCTGGCTATCTGCTGCTGATCGATGCCACCAGTGCACATTCTGAACTGGTCGAGGAGGAAGAGCATCAATCGCTGCTGAAAACTTACCGTATGCTGGCCAACTCAGTGGCTGTCATCTATAACGGACGGGTGGTTAAAGCGAGCAATGCTGATCTACAGATGATTTTTGATCAGCCCCAGGCCGATGACACCCACGGCGTGAATGCCATGTGTGCGGCCATGCTGTTCACGCATTTATACAAACAGTACAATCAGTCACGCATCCGCCAGTTCCGCCCCGTGATGAACCTGCACATGGCGTTGGTGCGAGGTAAGGCAGAAAAGCTGGAGCGACTACTGGAAGAGGCACGTTTCCTCACCCGCACTACCCAGAGCAACGAGCTGATTAGCCATACCGCACTCACCGAAGCACCGGATCTGAAGCGCACCCTGTTGGATGGTGCCAGCATTCGCCGGGAAGATGAAGACAAGGTACTGGTGTTGCAGATCAGTAAATCCTATCAGGATTTATTGGAAAAGCAGTCACGCCACCTGATGATTAAACTCAGCCAGCGTGAACCTTCTTAGCTAATAGTTAGCAACCTGTCAGCTGCTGGGGGTATCCTCCCCAGCCGCTTTGATCACCTCTAAACCATCCACACGCTGGTATCCACGCGGCAGCTTGTTGCCGCGACGCCCACGCTCACCCCGGTAATGTTCCAGATCAGCGGCTTTCAGTTTCAGGTGTTGACGCCCCGAATTAACCTGTAACAAATCGCCCGGCGACAACAGCGTTATCGCAACCAGCAGCTCTTCTTGAGCCGCAGCACGTGCGGAAGGAATATTCAGGATTTTATTACCCTTGCCTTTACTTAGCTCCGGTAGCTCACTGACGGGGAACACTAACATCCGCCCGTCACTGGTCACTGCCGCAAGCAAATCCTGCTGCAGGTCACTGACTCTCACCGGACTGAGTACCTGGGCATTTTTCGGCAGACTCAACGCGGCTTTACCATTTTTAGTTTTACTGCTCAAATCGGCTATAGAGGTAATAAAACCATAACCCGCATCAGATGCCAGCAATACACGCTCACGTTCAGCCGCACAGATCATGCCATCAATACTGGCGCCTTTTGGCAGCGACAGTTTTCCGGTCACCGGCTCACCTTGTCCCCTGGCAGAAGGCAGAGTATGCGTATCCAGGGTATAACTGCGTCCAGTGGAATCCAGCAGGATGGTCGGCTGATTCATACGTCCGGGACACGCCAGCTTAAAGGCATCACCCGATTTGTAGCTTAAACCGGCCGCATCGATATCATGCCCTCTGGCTGCCCTGATCCAGCCCTGCTTTGACAGCACTACTGTGACCGGATCAGCCGACAACAGATCTTTTTCACTGAATGCCTGAGCTTCTTCACGCTGTACCAGTGGTGAACGACGTGCATCTCCAAACTCTTCGGCTGTTTCTTCGATTTCCTGGCGAATCAATTTGCGCATCAGGTCGGCTGACCCCAGCGTCTCTTCCAGATATTTGCGCTCCTCATCCAGCTCATTCTGCTCGGTACGGATTTTAAACTCTTCAAGCTTGGCCAAATGGCGCAGCTTCAGATCCAGAATGGCATCGGCCTGAATCGCCGTGATACCAAAGCGTGCAATCATCTCCTGCTTGGGATTATCTTCTTCACGAATAATCCGGATCACTTCATCAATATTGAGGTAGGCGATCATCAAGCCTTCAAGAATATGCAGACGATCCATAACCTTCTGCAAGCGATGCGTCAGTCGGCGACGTACCACTTCGGTGCGCCAACTGAGCCATTCGGTGAGTATCTGGCGCAGATCCTTCACCTGAGGACGCCCATCAATACCGATCATATTCATATTGACGCGGTAGCTGCGCTCCAGATCAGTAGAGGCAAACAGATGCGCCATGAGCTGTTCGGCATCGATACGGTTGGAGCGTGGCACGATGACCAGACGGGTGGGGTTTTCGTGATCAGACTCATCACGCAGATCACTGACCATCGGCAGTTTTTTCTGCTGCATCTGTGCGGCGATCTGCTCCAGCACTTTATTACCCGAGACTTGGTAAGGCAGTGCAGTAATGACAATATCGCCGTCTTCGCGGATATACACAGCACGCATTTTTAATGAGCCACGTCCGGTGCAGTAAAGCTTTTCCAGGTCAGCCTTAGGGGTGACAATTTCGGCCTCAGTGGGCATATCCGGACCCGGGATAATATCACAGAGCTGCTCAACGCTCGCTTGCGGGTGATCCAGCAGGTACACACAAGCCGCCGCCACTTCGCGCAGATTATGCGGCGGAATATCAGTTGCCATACCCACAGCGATACCCGTGCCGCCGTTTAATAACACATTTGGCAATCGGGCCGGGAGGAATTCAGGCTCATCCAGCGTGCCATCAAAGTTAGGCTGCCAGGTTACTGTACCCTGACCCAGCTCTTTCAGCAGCACTTCAGCATAGGGGGAAAGGCGTGATTCGGTGTAACGCATGGCGGCAAACGACTTGGGATCATCCGGCGACCCCCAGTTGCCCTGCCCATCCACCAACGGGTAACGGTAGCTGAATGGCTGCGCCATCAACACCATCGCTTCATAACAGGCAGAGTCGCCATGTGGGTGGAACTTACCTAACACATCACCGACGGTACGCGCCGATTTTTTGTGTTTGGCCGTCGCTTTCAACCCCAGTTCCGACATCGCATAAATAATGCGGCGCTGCACTGGCTTCATGCCATCACCTATGTGCGGCAGAGCACGGTCCAGAATGACATACATGGAATAATCCAGGTAGGCTTTCTCACTGAAAGTGCGTAGGGGTAAACTTTCGGTTTCACCGTTAAATGTGGTTTCTATTGGCATTAGATTTCCGGTCAGAGTCGGTTTTTTTCCGTAAATATCAACAAACAGGCTTCACAATTGCAACCCTGTTACCATAATAAGGCTATCACTACCCTAGAGGAAAGTCCGATGACTGTCACAAACAACCGCCTGATGCTGGAACTGGAAAAATTTCGCCGTGAAATTAACCGCGAAATCATCAACCCGATGATCCCGGAACTCAGTCTTGAGGACCTGAAACCGCTCTTGTCCATGGTGGCACACACCCGGGGTTCCTATATCGCCGAGCTACTGGAAATTGCCAAACTGTCTCATGATTCGGTACCGTCCAGCGATCAGATCAAACAACTCAAGCAATGCAGAGAAACCTTCGATGAGTTGGTAATGGCCGTGAATGCACTGGAAACCGTGATTCAGCGCGACTATCTGGACGTTAAGCCCAAAGGAAAACTCTAATGCACAGACTCGGTCACAGACTGTTACTCGGGCTGGCTCTGCTGTTTTCCACTGCCGCCCTGGCTGATACTCGCTGGCTGGCACCAGAGCAGGTCAACAACCCGTTAGTGGGAAAACTCTGGCATAGCGAGCCACGGGCATTTATTGATCTGGATAACCTCCTGAGCAGTCTGCCAGTCGGTAGTTGGCTACTGCTGGGAGAACAGCATGACCATCCCGATCATCATCAACTACAACTGCAGATTTTAACCCGGCTGGCTCAACAAAACCGTCTCGGTAGCGTAGCGTTTGAGATGGCCAATTCTGATCAACAAGCACAGATTGATGAGTGGTCAGGTCGTGGTGATAGTGTCACAGCCGAGGCACTAGACTGGTCAGCAGGCTGGCCCTGGGAGCGCTATGCGCCGCAGTTGCAATTTGCGCTGAATCAGGCCAAACAGGTAGTTGCCGCAGACCTGCCACGTGCAGCGCAAATGCAGGCCTATCAGTTGGGAGCGCCTGAAGGTTACCTGGATACAGCGCATACCCGTTATATGATGGAGCTAATCTACACCAGCCATTGTGCACAGTTACCACGCACCAGCCTGATACAGATGCTACAGGTACAGCTGGCCCGGGATCAGCAGATGGCCCGCCGTATGCAAGCCACCACTCAAGTCGACAAGATCAATGTATTGATTGCAGGAGCCCAGCATACCCGTAACGACACGGGCGTTGCGCGCTGGTTGCCGGAGACGCTCTCTTCAACCAGTTTGATTATGGTAGCGTTAAGCGAGCAAACCGATCCGACTTACTATTTAGAAGAAACCTATCCGGACTACGCGGCTGAGGGACAGAGCGCAGATTTGTTACTCTTCACCCCAGCGATGCCTGAGCAGGATCATTGTGCCGCATTTCAGTAAAATGGCCAGGATAAACCATCTATGACAAAGGTGATAAGCAGCGTCATTAGCGACCCCATGGCACTCCTCTGGCGCCTGTTACTGGCGGCAGGCTTCTGGTGGACCCTGACAGGGGGTGATTCAGGCAGTTGGATTATCGGACTACCAGCCATCCTTCTAGGCGTCTATGTCAGCTTTAGCCTGAGTACACCGGGTATTCACAGACTCTGTCTACCGGCACTGCCCGGTTTCCTGGTGTATTATTTCAGCACCTCGTTGATTGCCGGATTAGACATCGCCAGACGCATTCTTTCACCCCGACTGCCCTTAGCCTCCACCATGCTCTCCTTTGAAACCTCACTGGAAGGCTTACCTCGCTGGTTATTCATAAGCAGCTTAAGCCTGATGCCCGGCTCGCTCGGTGTGCGTTCAGGCGCTGATGGGCTGCTGATTCACTCTCTGGATTCAGCGGACACCACCCGTAAAAGTTTACGCAAGCTTGAAAGCCACATAATTCGCTTGCTACCTGCCCGGGAGGTTGGATGACCAGTATTTATCTGATTACGCTTACTTTACTGCTGACTTCTTTACTGATTGGCGCCCTAAGGGTTCTCCGTGGACCGAAGCTGGCCGACCGATTACTGGCTGCACAGCTGTTCGGCACCACCGGGGTTGCAGTCTTGCTGGTACTGGCTGAACTTCAGCAACTGAATGCAGCACGGGATACCGCTTTGATTCTGGCACTGCTGGCCATGCTGGCCACGGTGGCCTTTGTCAGCCGAGTCTGGAAAGCTTCAGCTCCCCAGGAGAAGTCAGAATGAGCGCGACAACACTGCTACAAGCGGTGTTATTGATCAGCGGTAGTCTGATGTTTATTGTCGGCTCCATCGGACTGGTGCGCTTCCCCGATACCTATACCCGCATTCACGCACTGACCAAAGCCGATAATCTCGGGCTGGGGTTAATCATACTGGGGCTGATCCCGAGCAATTTTTCAGTGTCCCTGACCCTCAAACTGCTGTTGATCTGGCTGCTGGTCATGCTGGCCAGCGCCCTTAGCGGTCACCTGGTCGCTTGGGAGGCACATGCTCAGGGCATGCCCACACGACAGCCGGGGCCGGATGACAAGCACACCAGACAGGAACAAACCAGCCAGGACAGTGCCGATGAATGAGCTGATCGACTGGGCGCTGGTGTTGGGTCTCTGGTCCGTGGCGCTGATCAGCTTGATGAGCCAAAATATTTTTCGTGCCGTAGTGTTTTTCATTTTACTTGGCATTCTCTTGTCACTGGCCTGGATCAGACTCGATGCCGCTGATATTGCTCTTGCGGAAGCGGCTATCGGTGCTGGCATCACTGGCGTACTGTTGCTCGACACCCTTGGGCACCTGAAAAAAACAGGCAACCTTCAGCCAGGTCACATCCACTTAAATCACCCTAGATTCTGGTTGGCCATCAGTGCAGCGTTGTCATTGGTAGGGGTACTTTTGTGGGCGGTCTTGCAGCAACCTGACATGCAAGTTGCGCTGCATCAGCAGGTAGCCCAGGCCATGCCAGACAGTGGTGTAGAACACCCGATCACAGCGGTGCTGCTCAACTTTCGCAGTTACGATACCCTGTTAGAGGTCGCTGTACTGGTTCTGGCAATACTGGTCGGAATGACATTGAAATCACGCCATCCGGAGCCTGACAGTCTACCAGGGTTACCCAACCCACTACTGCATGCCAATTTAGCCCTGCTCATTCCGGCCATGCTGATCACCTCGGCCTACCTGCTTTGGGCCGGTGCTGACCGACCCGGAGGTGCCTTTCAAGCTGGAGCGGTTTTGGCCGCTGCATTTATCCTGTTGCACCTCTCTGGCATTCGCCTGTCAGCACATCTCAGCCACCGAGTAATGAAATTTGGAATAGTACTGGGTTTCTGTGTCTTTCTGACACTTGGCACCAGCGTCATGCTTGCTGACCGGCCCTTTCTGACCTACCCGGAGTCAACTGCCGGACTATTTATTCTGGTCATCGAGTTAGCCCTTACCCTGTCTATTGGTTTGATTCTTTTGAGCCTGTTTAGCGTAACTAATGCAGCAGCAAAGTCAGCCGATAAGGACTCGACGCATGAGCAGTGATCTGATTTTTACACTAGGGGGTATTGGCCTGTGTGGATTGGGCCTGTTCGGCTTTATCTATCACCGCCACTTGCTACGACGTCTGATCGCTTTCAATCTGTTAGGCAGTGGCACTTTCCTCGTACTGGTGGGCTTTGCTCAGCAGGGACGTGGTGAGGCTGATCCGATACCGCAGGCACTGGTGCTGACCGGTATTGTTGTCGCTGTAGCAGCAACCGCCTTAGCACTGTTATTAATCCGGCGCTGGTTTCAACTCAAGAACACCACACAGTTGCCCGAGGATGACAGACTATGAGCCTGATATCCTCCCCGATACCCTGGTTACTGATTATACCGCTATCCGGTGCGGTGCTGACGATGCTGTTACCTGGACGACTGCGATCAGTCGCGTCACTGCTGGGTATTTCGGCGCAACTGATCGCGTCCTTCTCACTGTTACTGCTGGTACAAAATACCGGACCGGTAACCTATGCTCTGGGAGACTGGCAAGCCCCACTGGGCATTGCCCTGCGAGCCGATGGTCTGGCCACGCTGTTTGTACTGATGAGCACCCTGGTAAGCACCGTCTGTGCTCTTTACGCTCAACAATACCTGACGCGCGAGAAGCTCGATGGTTTTTGGCCTTTGTTCTGGTTTCTTTGCGCCTCACTGAATGGCATCTGGCTGGCTGCCGATAGTTTCAACTTATATGTCTGTCTGGAGTTACTGACCTTATCAGCCGTCGGATTGGTAGCCTTTGCCGCCGATGAAAAATCCCTGGAAGCAGCAATCCGCTATCTGTATGCAGCGCTACTGGGGTCCATGGGCTATCTATTGGGTGTCGCCCTGCTGTATGGCGCTCACGGTACGCTGGCACTGGATGGATTGGCCTCCCATTGGCAGGCGGGCGCGACATCACAAGTTGCCATAGCATTAATCCTGGCAGGGCTAATGCTTAAGACAGCAGTATTTCCACTGCATACCTGGTTACCTCCGGCACATGGCGGTGCGCTGACACCCGTCAGCGCCCTCCTGTCCGCACTGGTCATCAAGGCCTCTTTGTATATCCTGTTGCGCTTCTGGATAGAGCTGGATATTTACCGCCAGACACCCGCCCTGTCGCAATTGCTGGGGGTGTTCGGTAGTGGGGCTATTTTATGGGGGGGATGGATGGCGATGCATCAACAACAACTGAAGATGGTCATAGCCTACTCCACCCTGGTCCAGGTAGGCTATATGCTGCTGATGTTTCCCTTACTGACGGCTGAGTACCCGGAAGCCACAATCATGGCTTACCAGGGTGGCATACTCATGCTGCTCGCCCATGCATTGGCCAAAGCAGGGATGTTTCTGGCAGCTGGCAATCTGATTCTTTGTACCGGTAAACCCGAACTTACCGCCTTGGCAGGAATGAGTCGTTATCGACCAATGAATATTTTTGCCTTTGGTCTGGCTGGTGTCAGCATCATGGGTCTGCCTCCCAGTGGTGGCTTCAGTGGCAAATGGCTGTTACTGCAAAGCAGCCTGATTTCACAGCAATGGTGGTGGACGCTAGTGATGTTACTCGGCAGCTTACTCTCTGCGGCGTATATTTTTCGTGTGTTTGCTTATACCTACCGGGAAACAGGTGAGGGCGACACCTTCGCCAAACCCGCCTTATCACTTGAACTGATCGCACTGTGTTTATCCGCCAGCAGTATACTGCTGGGCTTTATGGCCATGCTGCCACTTGAACTGATCAGCTTGCCTGGACCTCTCAGGGACTCGCTGCCATGAACTGGATTAACGTTCTCCCACTCGCCGCGCTGATGACCTCATTTATAGTAGCTATGGTCATTTTCATTCTGCCAGAGCAGCAGCATAAAACACGCAGCGCTCTTAACCTGGCAGCAGCCATATTAAAATTGGCCTTAATCGCGCTGCTAATTTACTTTGTATTGCAGCAGCACACGCCAGAGATCAGTCTGGAGGTGCTGCCCGGACTGTCCATGGTATTGCGCGCAGATGCCTTGGCGATGCTGTTTGCCGGGTTATCTTCGGTACTCTGGTTGTTTACCACCATCTATGCCATAGGCTATCTGGAAAACTCCCCGAATCGCAGCCGCTTTTTCGGCTTTTTCAGCCTCTGTGTTGCCAGTACCATGGGTATTTCACTGGCAGGCAATCTGTTCACCTTCCTGATTTTTTATGAGCTCCTGACGCTGTCCACCTACCCGCTGGTGGTACATCGCGGCACAACAGCGGCATTAGCCGCCGGGCGTACTTATCTGATTTATACGCTAAGCGGTGGTGTTGTACTGCTGACCGGTATCGTGGGTCTCTACGCCCTCGGTGGCGATATTCCTTTTGGTGAGACTGAAATAACAGCCGCACTGATAGGCTCCTGGCCAGGTTGGATGACTCTGATTTTCGCCCTGTTAATCATCGGCCTGGGTGTAAAAGCGGCGCTGTTTCCATTCCATGGCTGGCTTCCTGTCGCCATGGTGGCCCCGGCACCTGTCAGCGCTCTGCTGCATGCTGTCGCCGTGGTCAAAGCTGGGGCTTTTGGCATTATTCGGGTTGTCTATGATATTTACGGTATTGAGCTGGCCTGGCAGCAGGGTTTGCTCTGGCCACTGACACTATTAGCCGCCTTCACCATTATTTATGGCTCCCTAAGGGCACTGCAACAGAGTGATCTCAAAAAACGCCTGGCCTATTCCACCGTCAGCCAGGTGGCTTACATCATACTGGGTATCAGCTTATTCGGCCCGCTCGGTAGTATTGGCGGGCTGGTACATCTGCTACATCAAGGGCTGATGAAGGTGACCCTGTTTTTCTGTGCCGGGAACTATGCCGAAACGCTGGGAATCCATAAAATTCATCAGTTGGATGGTGTCGGGCAGCGTATGCCCATGACCAGTGCAGCCTTTACCATCGGTGCGCTGGGTATGATCGGTATCCCCCCCGTTGCAGGCTTTGTCAGCAAATGGTACTTAGGAACCGGGGCGTTAGATGCTGGCCTGGATTGGGTTGTTTATGTGCTGGTGGGCAGCAGCTTACTCAATGCCGCCTATTTTCTGCCGGTACTTAAACGTATCTGGTTCAACCCACAGCAGGGCAACTGGCCCGATGAAATAATCGTCGGCTGGCGCGACACTACACCCTGGCTACTGATTCCAACACTGGTTACAGCCGGGCTAAGCCTGGCCGCAGGATTGTTTGCCGGCTCATCTATCAGCCCGCTGAGCTGGGCTGAACTGATCACACTGCGGGAGTATCTGCCATGACGCTGACCCAGTGGCTGCTCTTGTTTACCCCCCTGTTACCACTTTTACTGGCGCTGGTCTGCTGTTTGCCAAGGCTACAATCATGGCTTGGTTATGCCGCACTGATAGCGCCCTTGCCCGCGCTGCTGCTGAGTTTTATGCCAGTAGAGCAACTGAATCTGTCAGCGCTGTTACTCGGCAGCGTTTGGCAAACGCTGCCTATCAGCAAAACCTTCTTAACTTTTACCAGCCTGCTGTGGCTGTTCAGTGCACTCTATGGTTTAGGCTATCTGCGTAAAGATCCAGCCGCCGGGCGTTTCTGGCTACTCTGGTTGCTGACATTAACCGGCAATCTTGGCTTGTTAATCAGCGCGGATATCATCAGTTTTTATAGCTTTTTTGCACTAATGACTTTCGCCGCCTATGGACTGGTAATTCATCAGCAAGACAAGGCCGCCATGCGTGCAGGCAGAATCTATCTGATTATGGCACTCATGGGAGAAATGCTGCTTCTGGTGGGCTTATTCCTCGGCAGTGCGGCAACCGAACATAGCTCACTGCTATCTCAGGATATAGCGGCTGCGATTGCTGAATCGCCTGATGCCGGGCTGATTGTGTTCTGTCTGTTCAGTGGATTCGGGGTCAAAGCGGGCCTGCCATTACTGCATTTCTGGCTGCCGTTGGCCCATCCGGTTGCCCCCACGCCCGCCAGTGCAATACTGAGCGGTGCTATGATTAAAGCCGGCCTATTTGCCTGGATCAGTTTGTTGCCACTGGGCTATATGCAAGAACCCATCTGGGGGTTAATACTGATTTTTGTCGGTTTGCTGGCTGCCTTTGGTGCGGGCTTGATTGGGGTGATGCAAGCTTCACCCAAAGCGGTATTGGCCTACTCCAGCATCAGTCAGATGGGCATCATGACGCTGTCTTTGGGTTGCCTGTTTATTCTCCCTGACCTGACAACCATGCTGCTGCCGGTACTGGCGTTCTATGCCCTGCACCATGCCTTGACCAAAGGTGCTTTATTTTTATCGGTCAGCTTTAAGGATGCATACCAAGGCATCCCTGTGTTTCTGCTGGGACTGGGAATGCTGCTGCCTGCGCTGTCACTGGTTGGGCTATTTGCCAGTGGTGCTCAGGCCAAGTTACTGCTGAAAGCGCAGCTACATCAAGACGGGCTACCCGGCTGGTTGATCCCTGGCCTGACCCTCAGTGCCGTGGCTACAACCGGGTTGATGCTGCGTTTTTTATGGCTTCTCTGGCAACAGCGAAGTCACCAGCCAGAATATGCTGACAAGCGCATGCAACTGGGCTTTGCCGCCACTTTAATAGCCAGCGCACTGGCACCGCAACTGCTGGCTGGCCCGCTCCATATAACACCACTTTACCAACAACCTGATGCCTATGTGGGTCTGCTCTGGGTACCAGCAATTACACTGGCTATTGGCTGGCTGATCAGCCGCAATGGACCCGCCTGGCGATTGCCACAGGGTGATTTGGTGGTAGTACTGGAGCGTGGAATAGCGGCGCTATGGCAGAAGCTTAAGCAACTAAATCAAGTGCCAGTGCTACCCACTTGGCTACCTGGTGTGGAATCACTGAAAACCCTCTACAACCTGCCGTTACCTGAGCAACTGGCAAAAAGCCAGATCGCCTGGTTATTCGGTGTTGTGATAGTCGTGGCAACGCTGATTATGGCGGTGACACAGGGCTAGAAGGCAGACCGGAATCTGGCCTGCCACTTTATCTTAAACTGGCCTCAACTAGCCTGAATCGCCACTTTCAACACCCCATCGCGCTGGTGTGAAAACAGCTCATAGGCTTCAGTGATATTTTCCAGCTTATAGCGATGGGTCACCATCGGCCCCAGATCCACACGCCCGGATGCAATCACATCCATCAGGCGGCGCATGCGCTCCTTACCACCCGGGCAGAGGGACGTGATGATCTTGTGATCACCCAGCCCGGCACAAAAGGCATCCAGTGGAATCGACAGATCACTAGAGTACACACCCAGGCTGGACAGCGTGCCGCCCGGCTTCAGCACCCGCAAAGCCGCTTCGAAGGTTGACTGCAACCCCAGCGCTTCAATGGAAGCATCGACACCACGACCATGGGTCAGCTTAAGGATTTCAGACACCACATCCACTTTCCGAAAATCCAGGGTAATATCAGCACCCATCTGCCGGGCTATTTTCAGACGCTCATCGATGCCATCGACAACAATAATACGACTGGCTCCACGCAGTTTTGCACCAGCGGTGGCACACAAGCCGATAGGTCCCTGGGCGAATATCGCTACAGTGTCACCAATACGTATGTTGGCCGCTTCAGCTCCGGCAAAGCCAGTTGACATGATATCCGGGCACATCAGCACCTGTTCATCGGTCAGCCCATCCGGCACAGGTGACAGATTAGCCTGAGCATCTGGCACTAACAGGTACTCGGCTTGCGCCCCGTCAATGGTATTACCAAAGCGCCAGCCGCCCAGGGGTTTGTATCCATGGGCATGACTGCCGCCATCCTGTGACGAACAACCATCCTGACAGGCATAGGAGGTAAAGCTCGGACAGATAGCGCCCGCTATCACCCGCTGCCCTTCCTGATACCCCTGTACATTAGCACCCAGCTTTTCTATTACCCCCACCGGTTCGTGCCCGATAGTCAGGCCCTTGGCAACCGGATATTCGCCTTTAAGAATATGTATATCCGTACCGCAAATAGTCGTTGTGGTCACCCGGATCAGCGCATCATTCGGGCCTATCTCCGGTACCGGTTTATCATCTATTTCAATGCGGCCGGGTTCAACGAACACAGCCGCTTTCATCATCATCGCCATCTCTGTATCTCCTTAAATTTAGCAATCCTTTTTATAAGGTTTTTATTAATCACCTTAACTGTAGATCATGGCCATCAACTCTGCCATTTAGCCGCAGCGAAGAGTGTTTGAGCCACAAGCAGACACACAGTACACTGGCTGTTCGAGTTGATGGATCTGAATGGAAGAGACAAGATGCAATTCAAAGGCACCGAACGCTACGTCGCGACAAACGAACTGCAGATAGCGGTGAATGCCGCGCTTACGCTACAGCGGCCCCTGCTGATCAAGGGTGAGCCGGGTACAGGCAAAACCCTGCTGGCTGAAGAAGTGGCAGCGGCGCTGGATATGCCACTGTTTACCTGGCATGTTAAATCCACCACCAAGGCACAACAGGGGTTGTATGAGTATGATGCGGTATCTCGTCTGCGTGATTCGCAGCTGGGCCACGACAAGGTGCATGACATCAGCAACTACATAGTCCCGGGCAAACTCTGGGAGGCCTTTACCTGCGACCAGCCTGCCGTTCTGCTGATTGATGAGGTGGACAAGGCCGATATTGAATTTCCCAATGACCTGCTGCTGGAACTCGATCGCATGGAGTTCTATGTCTATGAAACCCAGCAGCAGATTAAAGCCACTCATCGTCCGTTGGTGATCATCACCTCAAATAACGAAAAAGAGCTACCGGATGCGTTTCTGCGGCGCTGCTTTTTTCACTATATTCGCTTTCCTGACCAGGACACCATGCGCCAGATTATTGAGGTGCACTTCCCTTCCATTCAGAAACAGCTGGTAGAGAAAGCCCTGGAAGTCTTTTATGACCTGCGGGATATTAGCGGATTAAAGAAAAAACCCAGCACCTCCGAACTGGTTGACTGGCTCAAGCTACTCATGGCCGACAACCTGGCACGCGAGGTATTACTGGAACAGGATAGCGCATCAGCGGTTCCACCGCTTTGCGGAGCCTTGATCAAAAACGAACAGGATGCCGGACTGCTAGAGCGCCTGGCCTTTATGATTCGGCGCCAGCAGCGCTGATCAGCCCAAGGAAACACCATGCTGATCGATTTTTTCCAAGCGGTACGCGCAGCTAAAATTCCTGCGACTCCCAGAGAGTTATTGGACCTTATCCGTGCCCTGGAGGCCGATCTGGCCTTTGCCGACCTGGATGGTTTTTATCTGCTGGCACGCACCTGCCTGGTCAAGGATGAAAAGTACTATGATCGCTTTGATCTGGCCTTCTCCAGTTACTTCAAGGGCATCGGCGAGTTAGAGACCACAGTGGAGCAACTGATCCCGGATGACTGGCTGCGTCAGACCTTCGAGCGTCATCTGAGCGAAGCCGACAAGGCTGAGCTGCAAAGCCTTGGCAGCCTGGACAAACTACTGGAGACCCTGAAACAACGCCTGGAAGAACAGCAGGGACGGCATGCCGGGGGTAATAAATGGGTCGGCACCGGCGGCACCTCACCCTTTGGTCATGGGGGTTACAACCCGGAAGGCATTCGTATCGGGGGTAAATCGACCCACCGTCGTGGAGTTAAGGTCTGGGAAAAGCGTGAGTTTCGCAATCTGGATGACCAGCAGAATCTGGAAAACCGCAATATTCAGGTGGCACTGAAACGCCTGCGTAAATTTGCCCGCACCGGAGCTGAAGAAGAGCTGGACCTTGACGGCACTATTCGCGCCACCGCCAGAAATGCCGGGCATCTGGATCTGAAAATGGTGCGGCAAAAACACAATGCGGTGAAAGTCCTGCTGTTACTCGATATCGGCGGCTCCATGGATGATCATATCGCCCTGATCGAAGCGCTGTTCAGTGCCTGTCGTAGCGAGTTTAAACACCTGGAACACTTCTATTTCCATAACTGCCTGTACGAATCCGTGTGGAAAGATAACCGGAGACGCTTCAATGAGCGCACCGCCACACTGGATCTGCTGCATAAATATGCTCAGGACTACAAGGTTATTTTCGTTGGTGATGCCTCCATGTCACCCTATGAGATCGCTGTCCCTGGTGGCAGTGTTGAGCATATGAATACCGAAGCGGGAAAAACCTGGATGCAGCGCGTGACTGATACCTGGCCATCCCTGGTCTGGCTCAACCCCGTGCCCCAAGGCTACTGGCCCTACACTCAGTCGATTGGCATGGTGCAGCAACTGGTGCAACAGCGCATGTTTCCGATGACGCTGGAAGGCCTTGATGCAGCCATGAGACATCTAAGTAAAACATGATCCTGAGCAACCAGCTGTGTAATCAGAGTTGCAGTTAAGCGGCAAGCATTCTAGAGTTAGGTCTTTGATAAACCTTAGGGAAGCGGTTGAGCTATGTATGATACATGGTTGGTCATGGCAGTGGTGTTCTTTCTATTAATGCTCTCCAGCATAGTGTTGAGTTGGACTAATTTCTTCACCCTGAAAAAACTCCAGCGAACGCTAGCAGAACTGCAACACCAGCGTCCACCTGAACATACCAGCCACGTTCAGCAACCGGCCAGACCACAGACCAGCCAGACTGACACACAAGCGGATCTAGCCACTCAGCTTAGCGCCAAGATGGCGGCAAGCCAGATCGCCAGCCCTGAACCCCCTGCAACAGCTACTGAACCGGATGCTGACTTCGATACAGCAGCCCCTGAAACCCGATCCGCTGAATCCGTAGAGTCTGAAACACCAACAACAGATCCTTGGGGCACTAGCCCTGCGAATCCCAAGCCACAAACACAGGTTAAACCGGCAGAAGACGCAACCCCGGCAGGCCAGTCTTCGCTCAAAGCCAACTGGATGGTCTGGCTGGGCGGGTTATGCGTCGGCTTATCCGGCATTTTCCTTGCCCGTTATTCAATGGAGCAAGGCTTGCTAGGGCCACAAGCAAGGATTCTGCTCGGCATTCTGCTGGGGCTGGGATTACTGGTTGCCGCCGAATGGCTCAGACGTAAAACCCACACCGCTTATACCGCTGTTGCCGCACTGGCAGGGGGAGCCAGCATAGTGCTCTACAGCGTCATTCTATCGGCACTGCACCTCTATCACCTCTGGCCACCGATGCTGGTATTTGCCCTGCTGGCTTTGGTCTCTCTGGGCAGTATGCTACTGGCTGTATGGCATGGTCCGGTGCTGGCACTGATCGGCATCACCGGTGCCTATCTGGTTCCCCTGATGCTGGGCGGCAGCGGTAGTGATCTGTTACCTGTGCTGATCTATGTGTTGATTATTACCGGATCGTCACTGTTTCTACAGCGCTATGTACAGAGAAACTGGCTATTTGTACTCACCCTGGCGGGTACACTAAGCTGGTGGTGGTTAGTGCAACTCAGCGGCCGTTCACTGGAATGGACGGGGCTCTACCTGACCCTGAGTGCCTATCTGTTTCTTAGTATTCCTACGCTCAACTTCCGCCTGACGCAGCCCATTGCGGATCAACCCCGTCGCCGCTCAATCAAAGCTTTCTTGCGTTTTGATAGCACCTCACAGCAACACCTGTTCATCAGCTTAATATTGATCATTCTGGCACAAACGATCAGTATTGCCCTGCGCCCTGATTGGCATTCGGCGCTATGGTACTGGACACCGCTGCTGCTGTTACTGCTGTTCGCCAGCCGCTTCAATGAAAGCCTGAAGCTCCTGCCTTGGTGCAGTGCCCTACTGTTATTCTCCAGCCTGGTTGTCGCCCACTTGCATACCGACTGGCAATTCGGGTTGGTATTCAGACCGCTGTTGCCACAACAACAACTGCAGTTATTGCAGCTACTGCTACTCTGGACACTGGCCTATGGAGCACAGGCCTTCTGGCAACTGCGCAGCCACTGCCGCTACCCGGCATTGGTGCTGTCGTTAGGCGTACTCACGCCGCTGATTGCGCTGGCACTGGCCTGGCAACTAGCCGGTAACCTGTTACAAGACTGGTTCTGGAGCGCCGCATCACTCTTGTGTGGCCTCGCCTATATTGGCCGTGCACAGCAGCGGGCAAAACAGGATCGCAGCCGCAGTTGGCTGATTTTCGCCGGTCATCTGGGCTATTCCCTCGCCGCAGTCATCCTGCTGGAACCGGCTACCCTGACGCTGGCACTGGCAGCGCAGGTGGTGTCACTGGCCTGGCTGCAACAACAGCAGCCTGATGCTTTGCTCAGTTGGGTGATGAAAGCCTTAATCATGTTGATCCTGGCCCGCCTGACACTGCAACCCTGGGTGCTGCAGCAATATGACACCTCCCTGCTCAGTTATGGCGGCTGCCTGGTGCTGGTACTGGTTGCCAGCCGAATCAACCATCAAGAGCGACTATCGCGCTGGCTGGAAGGTGCCAGTCTGCACCTGCTGGTGTTGTTCCTGGCGATGCTGCTGCGCTACTGGCTGCATGATGGCGCACTCTTTATACACCACTACAGTTTCACCGAAGCGGCTTTCAACACCCTGATCTGGGGATCAATCGGACTGGTGTATTATTACCGCAGTGCGCTGGCCGAGAATACCCACGCGCTCTGCCTGTTCGCTTCGCGTCTGCTGCTGTTAGCCGCCGTACTCAACTACCTGGTGCTCCTCACTTCGCTCAACCCAGCGTTCAACCCACGAATCGATTTGAGCAGCACACCTATATTTAACGGTCTGCTGCTAGCCTATGGCGCTCCAATACTGATCTTTGTACTGGCGGCTCGCTGGTATCTACAGGAATACCGCACCGGCTTCTGGGGGCTCGCTGGCATCGGCAGCTGGATTTTTATCACCCTGGAGGTCCGTCATCTCTGGCAAGGCAGCTTGTCTACTGATCTACCGATGCAAAGTGGCGAGCTTTACAGCTATTCACTGGTCTGGTTACTCATGGCGGCCAGCGCCATTCTGATAGGCTCACTACGCCAATGGATACACCTGTATCAGGCAGGCATGCTGCTGTTACTGATCACTATCGCCAAAATTTTCCTGATCGACATGTCCGACCTAATCGGCCTGCTGCGCGTTGCTTCGTTCATGGGACTGGGACTGTGTTTGCTGGGACTGGCGTTTGTACATCAGTGGTTGAGTCTCCGCCGGGCGGCTGTCAGTGAACCTCCGGAGGCATCCACACCGGCAAACCGGTAAAAATAAAAACACCGCAAATTGCGCAAGCTCTGACAAGAACACAGCAAGATCTGACAGCTATCTTGTAGCTGATTGATATAAATTATTGGAGTCAATGCAGAGGATGAAAACCCGTTACTGAACAACGAAGATGCATAGATTCAATAGTCTTCGGGTTAGCCAGTAGGAGATAAGTCATGACCAGCTTGGAGTCTTCACATAAGGCTAATCATCAATTCGTTATCCAGACCCTTGTGCTATTACTGGGCGTAAGCGTGGTTGGTTCTAATGCTTTTCTAATGAGCCCGGTGATGCACGACATCAGCTCCAGCCTAAGCTCAAGCGTTGGTCAAACTGCACGGGCTGTAGCTGCCTATGGAGGTGCACTGGCCTTAACCGGACTATTTCTTACTGGGTATGTGCAAAGATTTGGGTATAAGACAGCTCTCATGGTATCTGGAGCAGTACTCACCCTAGGCATTTTATCTACGGGTCTGGCAGGGAACTGGCAAATGCTATTAGCGAGTCAGGCCGTTGCTGGATTAGGTGCAGGAATACTGTTACCGACGCTCTACTCTATGACAGCGGTAGTCGCACCTAAAGGAAAAGAGTCTGCTACCTTAGGAAAGGTCATAACGGGTTGGTCTTTAGCCATGGTCGCAGGGGTGCCATTGAGTGCATTCATCGCCGACTTGCTATCATGGCGTTATGCTTATTTCTTAGTCAGTAGCTTGAGTCTGGCAGCCACCCTGGGTTTTTTGTGGTTACCCAACGCTGAGACTGGCAACAGAACAGAACCAACGTCATTACGCTCTGCATTCAAGATACCCGCCTCCCTACCGACCTATCTGATCTGTTTCCTTTACATGGTCAGCTTCTATGGCGTTTTCACCTTTTTGGGAAGCCATGTTCAATTGACGTTACACTACTCCACCTCTTTTTCTGGCCTAACGGTACTGGTTTATGGCATAGGCTTCGGAGTGGCAGGACTGACTGGGAAGCGACTGGATGAACACACGCCGCAAAAACTCATTAAACCCACCCTTTTCAGCCTGGCACTGGTTTACCTGTCTTTTGTTGTTCTGGCAACGAATTACTGGTTATTACTTGCCGGGTGCCTCATCTGGGGTTTTGTCAATCAACTCGGACTTACCTGCCTGGTATCCATTCTAACCCAGCTTGATCAGAACCAGAGAGTGCGGTTGATGGGGATATACAGTGCCGTGGCCTATGGCGGCACGATGGTAGCCGGTATCACCTTCGGGCTGATGTATGATATTGGCTCTTTTAGCACCTTATTAATTGCAGCAGCCGCTTTGTGCCTCACAGCTTTTTTAATTAGCCTAACCGTATATAAACGCTGATTCTTATCATTACTTTTTGTTGATTAGGTTAGCTGGCCAGCTTGTGTTTATGCTACATCCTATTTATGCTAATTTGCTATTAAGCGACCTATTAAGGCAAGGTAATGGTTTCAACCAGCACCGAATTAGTACAAGGATGCGGATACACCCGCCATATTCCAGGAGAACTACTGCTAAGCTCCAGTGGTTTGTGTCTGGACGGTTGTTTTATTGGTTGGCATACACAATCTAATCAGCCTATTGAGAGTGACCGGCCCGCTACCACAGAACATCAGTTTGTATTATATGAATCTGCAGAAGAACAAGGTGAATATCAGTATAATCACGGCTTATGGAGAAAATACACCAAGCGAACCAATGATTGGTATATCGCGCCCGCCAATGAAAACAGTATCAACTGGCGCTCAGTTACTACACATGCTACTAATACCCCATCGATTTTTCGAATCCATATAACGCCAAAAAAATTACACGCTAATGCCCTGGATGTCTTTTCTATTAACACTTCATCCATAGCATTAGATCATAGAATGAATATTCAGGATTCATTTATGGCTGGATTAGCCGGTGAACTTAAGAGTGAATTAAAAAATCCCTGTAATTCATCGCACTTGTATATAGAGCAATTAATCGAAACCTTCTCTGCATACATTCTAAAACGTTATTGTAAATTCAATACTGAAGCTATAAATCGATTGCCGATGTTGAGCTTGAAACGCAAGCACGACCTGATTGACTATATACATGATAATATTGGTAACGAACTTGCACTGGCAGAGCTCGCAGACTTGGCCTGCTTGAGCAAGTATCATTTCGCCAGGGCATTCAAGGAGACCTTCCGAATCACGCCTCATAGCTATGTATTAAAATGCAGGATAGAACACGCCTCCAGTCTTCTGAAAAACACTGATCTTCCTATCTCCATCATTGCTGAGCAGTGTGGATTTAGCAGTGCATCCCGATTTTCAAAGGTGTTTTCTAACCTGCAAGGGATAAGCCCAAATCAATATCGGCTAAAGGATTAACGCTGACTACGATAAATTTTTTCGGCATTCATACGGCTGCCCCAAGGTAGTCCAGAATTCTGCCAGCCATTAACGACACGCATACCCGATTGAGGACCTTCTTTTGCCGAACCGCCCTGAAAACCATTGATCACAAAGCCTGCATTGCTAAAGCCTTGCTCTTGCAAATAACGGGCACTGGGCTCGCCACGCTCACTGCCTGAACGGCACATAGTGATCACCTGCGCCGTTTTATCCAACCCGCGTGCTTCCAGCAGGGCTTCAACTTCAGCGGCAAAGTTTGGGTTCACTGACATGCGAAAGCGGTTGTTCTCCTCATCCCAGTCATAACGATCAACCTGCATAAACGGAATATTGGCATCCACGACATCGGTTGAGCCAATAAACATCACCTCTACGGGATCGCGGACATCAATAAACAGCATCTGATCGCCTTGCTCCTGCTTCAGGGCATAGGTTTCTTCCGGGGTTAATCCCATCGCCCAGACCGGCGAAGCCAGCAGGCAAGAGAGAACAGCAGCCAAAATCAATTTACGCACAATACATTCCTCATCTTTAAATTAGATTAAGTTAATATTATGGCAGTTATCACTCGACCGCAATCTATCCTTGGTCGTACAGTGGCAACGTCTGGATTTAAATCAGGCTTGCTGACTTAAAAGCGCCGAATAGCCTGCGCGATAATCCGGATAGTGCCAGACAAAACCACTGGCTTTAAGGCGTTGATGACAGATCCGCTTGCTATCGCGGTGAATCGGGACAGTCGACCTTGCCTCCACGCCCAGTTGCTGCTGCAACCAACTGAGCACTTCATGCAAGCTGGCGGGACAGGTATCGGTTAGATTATAGGCTGAGGCAAGCGCCTTGCCTTGCTGGCGACAATTGATCAGATGCATGACCGCACGCGCGGCATCATCTATATGGATACGATTGGTGTAGATCGGTGGCTCTGACGGGGGCAGTACACCCTGGCGGGCCTGTTGCTGCAGGTAGTAACGTCCAGGGCCATAGAGGCCGGAGGGCCGCAGCAGTGTTACAGGCTGGGGTTGTGCCAACCAGTAGTCTTCGGTTTCCAGCAACACCCGCGCCGTGTCACGCGAGGGACAGCGCTCAGCCTGTTCATCCACCCACTCCCCCCCTGACTGGCCGTAAACACCGGTTGAGGAAATCAACCAGACATGCGCTGCAGGCGCTTGATCTCTGAGTGCCTTAGCCGCCTGCTGCGCCACCTCGAGATAGGCTTGCTGATAGGCTGCCACACCCGAACCAGAGGGTGACAGACAAAGCACCACATCATCCGGTGCACAGGGCAGATCCGGCCAGGGACTCGCCGCATCATGCTGGATCAACGTCACACCTGGCGGCGTATCAGTGCCGCGACGCATGCCTTGCACCTCTAGCCCCTGCTGAACAGCCAAGTAAGCAATACGCCCACCCAGGTCACCCAAGCCCACTAGCAATAGTGTTTTCTGCTGCATTCTGACCTCTTGCGCCATGCTAAAATGAAGCCATACCCGATTTATTCACAAGCATGATATTATTAAAGCGGTTAAATTCAGAGCGTTGGCTTCAAACTACCTACAGGAAAACAGTCATGATCCAAAAAACCTCCCTGATGCTGCTGACATTAATACTGCTGCTTGGCAGCCTGACCCTAAGCGGCTGCAATACCGTTGAAGGGCTGGGCAAAGACATCCAACGCGGTGGTGAAAAAATTGAACGTGCTGGAAGCAGCTGAGAGTCAAGGCGTCAACCGCAGTTGTCCACTCTCCTCAATGTTGATCATCGGCAGCAGGCGTCCGGCATCCAGCCGGGCGCTGAAACCATACTCCAAAGAACTACGTTGATTGTTACTGAACAGGTCACCTAACAGTCGAGCACTACCAAACAGATCGGGACTGGCTTGTATGACGAAATCGGCCTGCCCATAGGCCGGTACTGTCGGAATATCCGGCGTTGCGCCACTGAGAATCTGGTAGCCCTCTATCTCAACTGCATAGGTCATGCCGCGAAAGGGTAACGCGGAACGATTGGGATTAATGATCTGTATACCTATATCAAAGCGTGGCGCCATGCCAACCCTATTGGGCGCAAGTGTGAAGGAGGTGATATTAACCTGTGGTTTTTCATAACTACCGGACAGTGCCGCACAGGCACTCAGCCCGAGCAGCACAGTCAATAAACCCATTAGCCGAAGTACTCTTCTCACCCTGTATTCCTTTATTTACAGACAGACCAGTGTCTATAAGAACATCTAGCGGATGAGCCTTAGCTGAACAGTTTCCTGAGGCTAAACTACCACCTCAGCCAAATTCCCCTTACTCTCCAACCAAATCTTGCGATCACCGGAGCGTTTTTTCGCCAGCAGCATGTCCATCAACTCCAGGGTGCCGTCGGCGGCTTCCAGCGTCAGTTGCACCAGTCGACGGGTATCCGGTGACATAGTGGTTTCACGCAGTTGCAGTGGGTTCATCTCACCTAGCCCTTTGAAACGCTGCACGCCGATTTTGGCATTACGACGCTCGGCCCGAATCCGGTCGATGATCGCATCACGCTCTTCTTCATCCAGGGCGTAGAACACCTCTTTGGCTACATCGATGCGATAGAGGGGCGGCATGGCTACATAAACATGGCCTGCCTCAACCAATGGACGGAAATGCTGTACAAACAGCGCGCACAGCAGTGTAGCGATATGCAGACCGTCGGAGTCGGCATCGGCAAGGATGCAGATTTTGTTATAGCGCAGTCCATCCAGCTTGTCTGAACCAGGGTCCACGCCGATGGCGACTGAGATATCATGAATTTCCTGCGAGGCGAGTACTTCAGAGGAATCCACTTCCCAGGTATTAAGGATCTTGCCACGCAACGGCATGATTGCCTGAAACTCGCGGTTGCGTGCCTGCTTGGCAGAGCCGCCAGCGGAGTCCCCTTCGACCAGAAACAGCTCGGAACGATCGGTATCGGCACCGGAACAGTCGGCCAGTTTGCCTGGCAGCGCTGGCCCTTGGGTGATTTTTTTACGCACTACCTTTTTATTGCTACGCATGCGCTTCTGGGCGTTATTGATTACCAGCTCAGCAATCTTCTCGCCCTCTTCCACATGCTTGTTCAACCAGAGCGAGAAGGCATCTTTCACGGCTCCGGAGATAAAAGCGGCTATCCCGCGTGAGGATAGTCGCTCTTTGGTTTGTCCGGAAAACTGCGCATCACGCATTTTTGCTGACAGAATGTAGCAGCACTTGTCCCAGATATCGTCGGGGGCCAGTTTAACACCACGTGGCAACAGGTTACGGATCTCACAGAACTCGCGCATCGCTTCCAGCAGACCGGTACGCAGACCATTGACGTGGGTGCCGCCCTGAGCTGTTGGAATCAGGTTAACATAGCTTTCAGCGGTGATTTCTCCACCATCCACCAGCCATTGTAACGCCCAGTCTACGGCGTCTTCTTCACCGGTCAGACTACCGGTAAACGGTTCTTCCGGCAGGGTTTCCCATACCTGGGTGGTACCTTTAAGATAGGATTCCAGACCGGCTTCATAGAGCCAGACTTCCTGCTCTTTCTTGCCGCTGCTCATATCGGTAAAGCTGACTTTCAGACCCGGGCAGAGCACGGCTTTGGCACGCAGGTTATGTTTAAGCCGG